>JAGWBI010000033.1:438-41270 GCA_021295965.1 Dehalococcoidia bacterium
CGTGCGGTTGCGCAAACGCTGCTCCTGCGACCATTCCGGATTGCCCATTATCTGCAGCAGGCGGCCCCACTGCCGGCCTTCGGGAGAACCGACAAAGATATGCCCGTCCTTGCAGCGCAGGATGCAGTTGGGATAGGGGAAATCCAGGGCATGGTGACCGGTGCGTCGGGTTACCCGCCACTCGTACACGGCCATCAGAGCCTCCGGGCCGTTGTACAGGCCGGCCATGGTCTCCGCCTCGGCTATGTCGATGTGCTGCCCGCCGTGGGTGTCGCGACCCAGCAGCGCCATCGCTATGGCCGACGCGGCAGCCATGCCGGCGAAGTAACCCACCTCCGGCGTCCCGAAGGTCAGCGGCTCCCGGTCGGCTTCGCCCAATCCCTCGCAGATGCCGCCGGCCGCGGCAAGGTTGATGTCGTAAGCCTTGTAATCCCGCCACAGGCCGGACAAGCCCCACGGACTGATGCTTGCCATCACCAGGTTGGGGTTCTCAGCCGCCAGGGCGTCGTAATCCAGCCCCAACCGCTCCATATCCGACGGCGGCACGTTGTGTACCACCACGTCGGATGTTTCGACCAGGCGGCGCATGATGCTGCGCCCGGTGGGAGTCTCCAGGTTGACGGTTATGCCCTGCTTGTTGGCGTTGAGGTAGAGAAACAGGCCGCTCCGCTCCGGGTGGGGTATGTCATCCGGCCAGGGACCGTAGCGACGGGCGGCTTCGCCCACCTCCGGGGGTTCCAACTTGACCACGCGTGCGCCGGCATCGGCCAGCAATTTACCGCAATACGGAGCGGATAGCATACTGCCGATTTCGAGGACGCGGAGATCGGAAAGGAGGGAGTACGTCATGACGGCGATGATTGTACAGGCTACCGCTGTCCGTCCGCAAAGCGCGTTCGGGTTCGCCGGCGGATCATTGCCAAGTTCGGGTGCATGTGTGCGTCGAGACAAGACTGTGAAAACTTCGCATATTGATCTTCGTTACATTGCCGCTGTGAATCACTAGCTCTCGTGGGCGGCAACTTGTCTGCCTCTGTGCTACACTGCCAGGCGCCACCCTAATTTCCCGCACGACGTTTCCCAATTCAGGAGGCCCACTATGCCCAGCAAGAAGCGCGGCACCGGCTTGATGATGGTCTGGTGCGAAGTCCCCGCCGACGTAGAGGAAGAATTCAATCAGTGGTACAACACCGAGCACCTGCAGGAGTTGCTGTCCGTGCCCGGCGTGCTCAACGCCGCCCGCTACGAGGCCACCAGCAGCGGTCCCAAGCACCTGGCGATGTACGAACTGGAATCCGCCGACGTGATCAACACTGACGCCTTCAAGAACCGCCCGCCCACTCCGTGGGGCCAGAAGGTCGGCCCCAGGGCGGTGGCAACCACCCTCATCAACAATGTGTACACGATGATCCATCCCACCGGACTGTCCGATGTGTTGGCCAACGCGGATATGTCGCCCGCTTTGCAGATCGGGCGCATGGACGTGCCGGCGGCCAATGACGACGAATGGAACAACTGGTACTCCACCGTGTACGTTCCCAACTACGAGAAGGTGCCCGGGTGCATCCGCGGCCGGCGCTGGAAGGCCGTGCGCGGCGAGCCGGCCTACGCCACGGTGTACGAGTTGGCAGACCCACAAGTGTCGTCCACCCCGGCCTGGCTGGAGCAGCGAGAAGCCCATCCCGACAACGGCCGTATGCGGGACGTCATGACCCACGCCCCCGGCTCGCCGGGCATCTGGCGCAAGACCTTCCAACCGTAACGCCTTGCGGCGGAACCAATGTCGTACAATATAGGGGCGAATGATTATTCGCCCCTTCGTTATTTCCCCACGGTTCGGTCACCAATGCCCGGTCACTCCACAACAAAGCTGCTAGCGTTGGCGCTTCTCCCGCTTCTGACCGTTTCGTTGTTCTTGTCGCCATCGGTCGCGGCTCAGGACATAGTTGGCGAAGGAACGCGTCGCGCCGAATCCGTAACCGGCCCGTACACCGTTGTGGTCGATGCCCAGATGCTCCCGTCGCTGCAATCCGCGCAGTTCTTCATCCGCGTGACCGAAACTGACACCGGAGCGCCGGCGGACGATGTCACGGTCACTATCCTGACCACTTGGAGCGGCGGCGACGAAACCGGCGAAAATGTCGCCCTCAGCCCCAATGTCCCCGGCTTCTATGCTGCGACCCTCACCTTTGATCCGGGACGCTGGGAGACGATCGTGCTGATCGAACCGCCCGGGGGCGGCTCCTATGGCGCAGACGGTTTCGTTTTCGAAATCCCGGAGCCTTCCAACAATCTCGAAGCCGGCTTCGTTTTTCTCGGCGTGTCGGTGGTCCTGATGGCCGGCGCCGGTTACCTGGTGTGGCGCGTCCGCCAGGCGCAAAGGGCACGAAACGCCGGATCTGAGGAAACGCCCGTATGAACGTTGCGGCAGCAATTCGCCTGGGCCGTTGGACGGTTGGCGTTTCGATAGGCGGGCTGGCCGCCTTGGCCCTGGGAATCGGCGTGGCGTCGGCTCACCAGGGAATACCGCCGGGCCAGACGCCGGCGACGGCTTGGGGTTTCATCACCAATCCGGTGCCCAGCCTGTTCCTGCTGGCGGCGGTGTACTTCTACATCAACGGGCTGAACAACTGGCCCAACAAGACGCACCCCATCAACATCTGGCAGAAAGCCAGTTTCTTCGCCGGCATCCTGGTGCTTTTCTTCGCCTTGCAATCCCCCATGGAGCCGTTGGCAGAGCATTATTTCTCCGTTCACCAGGTGCAGCACTTGCTGGTCCGCATGGTGGGGCCGCTGTTGATCTTGCTGGGAGCGCCATTAACTCCCATCCTGCGGGGGATGCCGCCCTGGTTGCGACAGAATGTGATACGCCGGATCGTTCGGCAGCCGGCCGCCCGGTGGGTTTACGGCAAAATCACCAACCCCGTATTCACGGTGGCAACGTTTCTCGCGCTGCTGTACTTCTGGCAAGCGCCGGGTCCCCACGACCTGGCGGTGCATAACGATTGGGTGCACGAACTGATGCACGGGACCATGCTCATCAGCGGGTTCCTCTTCTGGTGGATCGTGATCGACCCCAAACCCCATCGTTCGCGCCTTCACTACGGCCTGCGGGTGCTGTATCTGGGCCTCATCGTGCTGCCCAACACCCTGCTGGGCGCGGCCATCGTCTTCCAGGAAGGATTGATCTATTCCGCCTACCAGGAACTGCCTCGTCCCTGGGAAGGCTTTTCGCACCAGTCTGACCAAATTCTAGGCGGCCTGATGCTGTGGGTGCCGGGCGACATGATGAGCATTATCGCCGCCGGCATCGTGATGTTCATGTGGTACCAGAGGGAAATGGAGGAGAACCCAAACCCGCCGCTGCCGACTCCAGAGTTGGACGGGGACGATGAAAGTTGATCACAATCCGTAGGCGGCAGATTTGAGATTAACGCAAAGGCGCAGAGGCGCGAAGACGCAAAGTAATGAACTTTCTTATGATACCTTGCTTCTCCGCATCGAGGCTTATGCCGGCCGACTGACTGACGATGAGTACGGAAAACGAAATCAGTCACGAAATTATTCGGTGCGCTATCGAGGTACATCGCACTTTGGGCGGGCCCGGGTTGCTGGAGCAGGTTTATGAGGAGGCTCTGGTATGGGAACTTTCCGAGTCCGGTCTGAACGTTGACCGACAAGTTACGGTTCCCCTCTCGTACAAGGGCAAGAAACTGTCTGCTCCCCTGCGAATTGACCTGATCGTTGACGGCAAAGTCATCGTCGAGTGCAAAGCGACGGCCCGTTATAACGATTTCTTTGCTGCCCAGACGCTAACCTGCTTGCGCTTAACGGGGTTGAAGCTGGGCTTGGTAATCAATTTTGGGGAGCGAATGGTTGGCAATGGCGTCCGCCGCGTAGTGAACGATTTGTAAAGAACGACTTCTGCACGAGTAGAAGGATTGCACTGCCGCCGGCAATAAAATTCATAACTTTGCGTCTCTGCGCCTTTGCGCCTTTGCGCCTTTGCGTTTATTACTGCCGACGGGTATGCAGGGATTACCGGAAATTGACCACTTTCGCTAACTGATTGTAGGATGTTCCCCGTCCCCATTCCGAGGAAACAGGCGACTGGTGATTTATGACCATTAGCAACGGACATCGCCCTGAACCCCGCTTCGACTGGTTTATCCCCATTGACGGCGACGGCGACCGCGCCGGCACGCTGCGGGCGCAACGCCCACCGACGTTCGACTATCTCCGTAAGGTGGCTCAAACCGCTGAGGATTGCGGGTTTTATTCCATGCTCATCCCCACTCGGTTCGCCAACGGTCTGTTCGCCGAGGACGCGCCCCTGGCCGAAACCTGGACCACCGCAACGGCCCTGGCGGCGGTCACGTCGCGCATCCGATTTCTGGTCGCAGTCCGGCCGGGCTTCATCACCCTGGGCCTGTTCGCGCAGATGGCGGCCGCATTCCATGAAATTTCCGGAGGACGGCTGGACATCAATATCGTGCCCGGTGGCATTCAGAACGACTTCGAGCGCGTTGGAGAGGTCAGCGACCACGCCACCCGCTACGAGCGCGCCGAGGAGTTTATCGAGGCCTGCCGCGCCCTGTGGCAGCAAACCCAGCCCGTGAGCTACGCCGGCGATTTCTACCGGCTGGAGGGAGCCTACTGCGCTCCGGCGCCTGGAGATGACGCGCCGCGGTTCTACCTGGGCGGCGCATCGCCCCGCGCCCTCGGCCTCTCGGCCCGCCAGGCCGACGTGCATCTGGGCTGGATAGAACCGGTGGAAGACACTGCCCAGCGCATCGCCGACCTGCGAGGGCAGAGCGACGCCACCGGCCGTCCGGTGAAGTTGGGTCTCCGCACCCATCTGGTTATTCGGGATGACGAAGAGGAGGCGTGGGCATCCGCCCGCAGCCTCATTGCCGACGCCGCCCCGGAGGTCAAGGCGCAACGTCAGTCCGCTATCGCCGGCACTCCCATGGTGGGCCAGAAGGCCCAGGCGCGGGAGGCCGAAGACCATCGCCTCGCCCGACACCTGTGGAACGGACTGTCGGAGGTGCGGGTCAACTGCGGCAGCGCCCTGGTGGGCACTCCCGACCAGGTGGCCGACGAACTGCTGGCCTACTGGCGTCTGGGCATCGACGAATTCATCCTGAGCGGTTTCCCCCACGTGGAAGAATGCCACCGCGCCGCCGACGAGTTGTTGCCCCGTCTGCGCCAACTGATCGAGGCGGAACGGGCATGATGACGGACTGGCAGGGGTCGTCGGGTACCACCGTAGGGGCGAATAATCATTCGCCCCTACTGCAGCAGGGTACGCGATGATCCGCAGTTTCGGCCTCCTGCTCTGGCTTTTGCCGCGTCGTATTCGCTCGGCATGGGGCCTGCTGGCGGTGACCGCCTTCGGAGTGCTGGCGGCGGTAACCATTATGGCCCTGGGAGCCATGTACTCCCAGGCCTTGGCCGAGGCCGGCTTGCGTCACTCCCTGGCCGTCACGTCGGCCACCGTGATCAACACCCAGATTGTCGTCCGCAACCGTCCGTTGGGGCCGGAGGACTATGCCGCGCTGCGCACCGACATCGAGGCCATCATCGACGATACGGTTGGCTACCTGCGGCGAGACCAGAACCGCTACGCCAAGATGCTGCCCACCCTGCCCTTTACCCAGGTGGGCGCGCCCTTCGGCATCAACGACGTTCCGCTGGGCCGGCCCTTGTTCCAGACGGGATTTACCGAGCATTCCCGCCTCCTAGAAGGCCGCTGGCCGTCTGACGCGATAACCCGCGACCCTGCCGGATGCTCTAACCTGGAAGGAGGCTGCCCCCGAATTGAGGGGGTATTGGGAATTGACACGTCGCGGCTCATGGGTTGGGGCGTCGGCAAGGAAGCCTGGCTGGTGGTATTCCCGGCGGACGAGGAGACCCTCCCGCAGTACATCGCCGTTACCATCGTGGGAATCGCTGAAGCCATCGACCCCAGGGCGGAATATTGGATGGGTTCCGCAGACCATTTCCGCATGGGCGACTGGGAAGGCCGTCCCGTTGCGCCGATCTACGTGACGGAGAACGCCTATTTCAACGCCATCGGCAAGGATTACCCTACGTTGGTGGGCGATTATGGCTGGTTTGTGTACATCAACCCCGACGTCATCACCGCCGGCACGGTGCAGGACACCCGAGACAACCTGACCGCCCTGGAAACGGACATCAACAGCCGGTTCCCCCGATCCTACATCATCACCGGGTTGGAAAACAGCCGCAACACCGGCCTGCTGGCGACCTATCAGCGGGAACTGACGCTGGCCCGCGCCCCGTTGTTCCTGTTCATTTCCCTGGTGGTGGTGGTCATACTGTACTTCCTCGCTCTGGCGGTGGGCCTGCTCGCCGGCGCCCGGTCCTCCGAGTCGTCGATGTTGCGCAGCCGGGGCGCCAGCGTCGGTCAGGTGGGCGGCCTGCTGGCGGTGGGCGAGGGCCTTGTCGTGTTGGCCGCCACCCTCGTGGGGCCGTTGATCGCATGGGCCATCGGCAGCGTGCTGGTTGAGACCATCAATCCCGCATCCCGGGCCGGCGCGGGAGAAACGCCGTTGGTGGTCTCGCTGTCCTGGCAGATGTACGCCATGGGGGCAGTGGGCGGCCTGCTCAGCCTGGCCGTGTTGACTGTCGCCGGCGGCAGCCTGGCCCGTTTGGGCATCCTGGATTTCCTGCGCGCCCGCGCCCGTCCTCCATCCGCGCCCTGGATACAACGCTACTATATCGACGTGCTGGCCGTGATCGCGCTCGCCGTCCTCATCTGGCAGATCCGGCAGCGCGGCGGATTCGTGGAAGGCGAACTGACCGGCCGGGGGCCGTCGTTGGACCCGTCGCTGTTGCTGGCGCCATCGGCGGCGTTGCTCACATTGGCCTTCCTCTTGCTGCGGGCTTTGCCGTGGATCATGACCGGTACCGCCTGGGCGGCGCAGCGGACGGCTCCGGCCTGGGTCGCGCTGTCGCTGCGTCGGATGGCGCGCCACCCGCTGCCCTATGCCTCGTTGACGGTGGTGGTCACGCTGGCGGCGGCGCTGGGCGTGTTTGCCGGATCATTTCAGACCACCCTGGCCCTCAGCGAGGCGGATCAGGCCAGGCACCGCATCGGCGGCGACATAACCCTCGGCGGCACCAGCTTCATCGGTCGCACCGCTGAGGATCGCATAGCCAGCTTGAACGCCGTTGACGGCGTGGAAGCGGTCAGCCCGGTCATACGGGAATCGGTGGGCTTCGTAGATGGCCCGACCCAGCGCGGCGCCGTGCTGGGCGTAGATCCCCTCACCATCCACCAAACCTCCTGGTGGCGGGATGACTTCGCCGACGACGAGCCGGCGCCGCTGGATACATTGATGGCGCCGCTCCGCCGCACCCTGGCGCCCCTGGAGGCCGGCATAGCCTTGCCCGAAGGTACGGATCGGGTTGGCATCTGGGTGCGGCGCGATGACGGCGAAAACGTCGGTTCAGCCGTTCCGCTGCCTACCTACCGTCTCTGGATGCGCATCGGCAATGACCGCGGGTTTTATCGCAACCTGGAGTTGGGGACGCTGGCGCCCTTTACCGGCGGCGGGTCCGGAAACGATGGTTGGCAGGAAATGATCGCGTCGTTACCCGAGGAGAGCATCACCGCTTTGGCCGACGACCGGTGGCGGGTGGTGGCGGTGTTCCTGTCGGGAGACTCCTTCGCCCGTACTCCGCCGGGAGGATTGTCTTTCGATGACGTCACCGCGTATGGTTCGGGCCTGCCGGCATCAGGGGAAGTCGTGGATGGATTTGAGGATGTTGGCCCGTGGGAGGCGCTCCCCCAGGGTGGCAACGTGACCGACCGACTTGAACGCAATCCCCAGGCGGCGCGCCGGGGAGACAATGGCCTGTCCATCATCTGGGAAGAACCCTTGGGACGCTCGCCCCGGGGCATCGTGATCCCGCCGGGGCCGCTGCCCCTGCCGGCGGTGGCCGGGCCGGGCTTCACGCCGGGGCAACCCGTGCGGTTCACCGTTGACGGATACATCGTGCCCGCCCAGGTCACCAGCACGGTGAACCACTACCCGACGATGGACTCCCGACGATCGTTCCTGGTGGTGTCAGTCCACGAGTTGCGAGCGTGGCTGGCCCAGGCGCCCGGCGCGCAGACTATCACGCCTGATGAATGGTGGTTCGGCTTGGCCGAGGACGCTGACCGGGAAGCCGCCGCCGCCGCCATACTGGACGTGGGCTACCGCCTTTCGTTCCTGCGGGACCGGGACGGAGCCGTGGACCTGGCCACCCGCAACCCGTTGGCCGGCGGCGCGTGGGACGCGCTCACCGGCATCGGACTGGCCGCGTTGGCGCTGGCGGTGGGTCTTGCGTTGTGCGCCCACGCTGCGGTGGCCGTCCGTGAGCAGCGAGTGGACATGTCGGTGGGCGCCGCGTTGGGACTGCCCCGTTGGCAGCGGTTCGCAGGACTGGCACTGGAACGCGCCATCATCGCGGTGTTGGGCATCGTGGTAGGCGGCCTTTCCGGCTGGGCGCTGGCCCGCTGGACCCTGGGTGAACTGGCCGGCAACGCGGCCGGCGGCCCGGTCACCCCGCCCATCGTATTCGTAGCCCAGGGGCCGTGGCTGGCGGCCACGTTCCTCTGCCTGGTCATCGGAGCCGCCGCAGCCATCACCCTGGCTGGCGCGGTGGCCGCCCGGCTGCGCCCGCCGGAAGTGCTGCGGGAGGCGGAGTAATCAGCGCGCGATGACCGTGTTGGGCAGGAATTTTGGTGACAGGAGGCCGTTGCGTAACTAGTCGGATGGGCATTACCATGCCGCAGGAACTACGAAACCACGAGGCAGGTCATGGCTACTTATACTCAATACTTACCCTCGATTGATGAATTGGTCAGCCGTGGCTGGATCATCGTTTACGATGAAGACGCCGATGATGCCGTTGCAATCAGGTCGGTTATACGTCGGTGGGGTCAATTGACCTGGGCTAAACAAACCTACTACCGCGCCAAGTACGGTTTTGACGAAAGGGGTGTACTGGACATAAGCCTGCCGCTGGTCAAAGTGGCTCCCGGCCCGCGTACTGGCTGCTTTTACCCCAACACTAACGTCAACCCCGGCGAGTTCCCCACACCGGATGTTTCTATGCAGGGCTCAGATAACCGCTTGAAAGCAATCTTGGAGAGGAGTCGCATTGCGGTGCATCGCAACCGCTATGATGATTCGGCTCTGACGCACGTTGGCCCGGACAACACGCTGATCCTCACTAACGCGGCCGGATGGGGGCCACCACGAACCGAACCTTACGGCTATGCCGAGCTGGATGATAGATATATTTGTCTTTGGGAATACAGTCTCGATACCTGGGGTACCGAGGCTCCATGGTGGGCAGACCCGGATGACTACGAGCATTGCACATTCTGGTATGGAGATCCCTAACTATGCCTGCGGCATCCGGCTGGACACGGCAGCAATTGTTAGTGGCTTTTGCGCTGTACTGCCGCTTGCCCTTTGGAAGATTGCATTACCGGAACCCGGAAATCGTCCGGTTTGCGAATGCCATCGGGCGGTCTCCATCGGCGTTAGCAATGAAGCTCACCAACATTGCGAGCCTAGACCCGGCAATTACATCCACAGGCCGCGCCGGGTTGAGAGGGGCATCAGCTAATGACCGCGCAATGTGGGAGGAAATGCAAAGCGATTGGGAAGGTTTTGCGGTGGAGTCCCAGCGGGCCGTTGGTGAAGCGATGGATGCGGCAGAGCCTGATGACGAAGTCGTGGGAGAAGCGGATGCGGACCGTGTTGGAGAGGACCGAGCCACGCAGACCACGACGCGCATCGGTCAAAGTTTCTTCCGTGCAACAGTATTAAGCGCTTATAACGGACGATGTTGCATCACCGGATTGTCCTTGCCCACTTTGCTAAGAGCAGGCCACATCATTCCTTGGCACGTTGATAAATCTAACCGGGTGAACCCTAGAAACGGTCTGCTACTGTCTGTGTTGCACGAGAGGGCTTTCGACGCCGGCCTGATTACCATTAACGACGATATGACGGTTCGCGTATCCTGTAGGCAGGCCGTGGACAACGACGATTTCTACACAACGTCCGTCTCACGATATGATCAACAGCCGATTAATCTTCCTGAAAAATTTGGCCCTGATCAAAAGTTTCTCGCTTATCACCGAGAAAACATCTTTCAACAATAAACATATCCGATATGGTTACCCTTGCCGACGCCGTGGTTGGGCGTGGAGACGTCCGTTGCTGGCTAGCCCCTGAACAAATGCCGGAGCGGTGGCTTGAACGATTCCCAACGCCTCAAGAGATATTTGACAGGGCATTGGCGTTGCAGGCCCATCGTGGCTTGCCAATGGACGAACGTATGATACGGTGCAGGGATTGCGAATATGCTGTTTTTCGGAGCGTTGAGCATGCTGTCGAATCCAGAGTAATTGAGGAGGGCTTCAACTCCATTGACGAGTTCCTCGCCAGAGCCCAAACGATATTGCAACGACGTAAATCACGAGCGGGCCGGTCGCTGGAATTGCAATTGCGCGCTATTCTTGATGAGGAAAATACCGCCTACGCATTCCAGCCGACAACCGAATCCGGCAACCACCCTGACTTCATATTCCCTTCGCAAGAGGCTTATGACGACCCGGACTATCCGGTCAGCAGATTAAGGATGCTGGCTGCCAAAACGACCGTCAGAGAACGTTGGCGGCAAATTCTCAACGAGGCTGACCGCATTCCAGTGAAGCATCTTTTTACTCTGCAAGAAGGTATGTCGGAAAACCAATTTGCTCAGATGCGCGATGAAAACGTCCGCCTTGTGGTACCAATCCTATTGCATACTCGGTATCCGCAATCGGTGAGGGGTGAGTTGATGACACTGCAAGATTTCGTGAGCGAAACCCGCGCCATAGCCTAACCAACCATGACCGCAATCCTAAATCTCGGCTACGTCCTCGCCCGGCGGCGGCTGATGTCGTCCTTCCGCATCGAGCTTACGGTGCTGCTGGGCGTTACGCTGGCGGTGGTGCTGCTGTCCAGCGCGGTGGTGTTCAACGACTTGCTGGCGGAGACGGCCCTGCGCCGCGCCCTGGCCGACGCCGAGCCCAGCAACGTGAACATCTGGGTCCGAGTGTTCAACGACCTGGACGACCCGCGCACGGCCACGCCGTCCAGCGACCGTTACTTGACCAGCCACCAGTTCGTCGCTCATCGTGTGCTGCCTCCCCTGGGCGACGCCGTTGGCGCTTTATCTTTCCAGGTGGAGACCGCCACCTTCTATTTCACCGGCCGGCCCAACCTGGATTTGCCAAACGACGTGCGCCCCCGAGGACGCATGCAATACCTCTCCGGGCTGCGGGAGGGAAAGGGCACGCTGGTGCAAGGCCGTTGGCCGGAGTTGCCCGCCGATGGTGGCTATGACGACAGTACCGGCAACACCGACGACGTAGTCATTGAAGTCGCCGTGGATTCGACTGGCTTTGAGTTCCTCGACATTCCCTTGGGCGAAGGTTTCGGCATCGTTCCCGCCACCGGCGGCGACGGACAGGCCACCACTCAGGTAGTGCTGGTAGGGGTGGTCGAGCCAACCGACCCGGACGAGGAATACTGGTATCGCCGGCAAAAGTTGCTTTCATATCACGACGACGACTGGACCCTGGTGCCCATGTTCGTGGCGGAAGACGCCCTGCGCCAGCAGGTGGGACGCCGTTATCCGGGCATCTACACCAGTTCGGCCTGGTTCCTGCAGACCGACCGGGAAGGCATCCCGGCCAAGAAGGTTGACGAGCTGCAACAGTCGCTCCGACAGGTCCGCCGCAACGTGGCCAACCACCTGCCCAACGGCAGCACGTCCACCGGCCTGGCGCGAATCCTGGAAGACCATGAGGAGCAGCTGCTTCTGGCGCGCATCCCGCTGTTCCTGATGGTGTTCCTGGTCACGGGCATCCTGGCCTATTACCTGACCATCACGGCCGGCATGGTCATACGGGCGCGGGGCAGCGAAATCGCCATGCTGAAAAGCCGTGGCGCGACCACGGTGCAGATCGGCATACTGACCCTGGTGGAGGGATTGCTGCTGGCCGGTCCCGCGCTGGTTGCCGGCGCCTTGCTGTCGCCTCTATTGGCCCGAGGTTTGGGCGGGCTGGTGTTCGACGCCGAGTCCGCGGGCGCGCCGGTGTCGTTATCCTGGCAGGCTTTCGGCATGGGCGCGGCCGGCGCGGTCCTGGCGGTGGTGGTGTTGTCGCTGGCCACCCTGGCCGCTGCCAGCAAGGGCATAGTGGAGTTCCGCCAGGCCGGAGCCAGACCGGCCCGTACGCCCTTCGTTCACCGCTACTACCTGGATCTTCTGGCGCTAGCGGTCATCGCCTTCCTTTGGTGGCAGATTTCCAACCGGGGCACGGTGCTGACCCGCAGCCTGGGAGGTCGGGAGCTGGAGGTGGATTTCGCTCTGCTGCTGGGACCGGCATTGGGACTGGTCGCGCTGGGACTGCTGGTGATGCGTGTATTCCCGTTGGCGATGGGGCTGTCGGCCCGGGTGGTAGGCCCGGTGGGTCCGGGCTGGTTGGTACAGGGACTGCGCCGCATCGCCCGGGACCCCATCGCGCCGGGCAGCCTGGTTGCCCTGCTCATGCTGGCAACGGCTCTGGGCGTGGTGGGCAGCGCATTTTCGGCGACGCTGACCAAGAGCACGGACGATCGCGTGCGCTACGACGTTGGCGCTGACATACGCATACAGCACGACGGTGGGCGCATCGCCCGCGCCTTCACCGGCGCGTCCGAGATGCTGCCCGGAGGCGCCGAGGCGATGCGGACCGAAGGCAGCCTGCTCACCGAGGGATTCGGCTCCCAGCGGGTATCGGTGCTGGCCGTTGAATCGGACCGCCTGGCCGACGTGGCCTGGTGGCGAGAGGATTTCGGCGACGGCAATACGCTGCCGGAACTGATGGCCTTGATCGCACCGAACCCCAACGCGCCGGAGGGCTTGCCGTTGCCCGAGAACATCACCGGCCTATCGCTGTGGGCGCGTACCGGCGGGCTTCAGGACCGGCTGGTCGCCGTGGCAGCAAGGCTGCGGGACGGCGCCGGTCGGCATTACGACGTCCGCATGGGCGACGTCAGCGGTCACCAATGGGAGCGGCTGGATGGAGACATTGCTCTGCGCTTGGGACGCACCGGTCGCCGCACCGAGGACGAAGACCGGCCCCGCCTGGATGTGCCTCCCTACACCCTGATCAACCTGCAAATCGTGGGGCGTACCAGCGCCGACCGACCCGGTGTGTTGTTCATGGATGGGCTCACCGCCCAAACGCCCCAGGGCGACGTGGTGATCTCCGATTTGGCCTCCGCGGCGGGTTGGAGCGTCATCGAGGACTACGTGCGACCGGGGTTGTATTCGCTGGAGACCAGCCGCAACGTGGCCCGGCCGGGGGCGCAGGGTTCAGTGGTATTCAGTTGGGCCCCCGGCGGCATTGGAGTGCCCGGCCTCCGACCCGGCGAAAACTCGCCGCCGCTTCCGGCGGTGGTCAGCCCCGAAATCCTGGACGCCACGGGCGCAGAAGTCGGCGATGAAATCAGCCTGGGAATGTCCACCTTCGCATTGCCCCTGGTGATCACCGGCGTGGCCGAATTCTTCCCCACCGTCGATCCCAGGTCACAGCCCTTCGTAATCGCTGATCTGGGCGAGTTCGTGGACTACGCCAACCGCCACAGCCGCCGGATTTTCGGAGGAGCCAGCGAGGTTTGGTTGGACCGGGAAATATTGCCGGGAGACCTGGAAACCGCTTTGGCCGCCGCCGATGACGCCACGGGCCAGATATCCCAGCTGGGCGTGAACAGTGGGGAGGTAATGGTGGCGGAGGAAGAGGCGGCCCTGCGCGGGAAAGAACCGCTGGCCAACGCCGGTTGGGGCGGACTGTTGGTGATCATGTTCCTGGCCCTCGCCCTGGCCAGCGCCACCGGCATCGCGCTGTATTGCTGGCTGGACACCAGGGAGCGGCAGACCGAGTTCGCCCTGCTGCGCACGCTGGGCAGCAGTCGCGGGCAACTCAACGCCGTGGTGTGGTTCAACCTCGCTGTTGTGGTCGTCGCCGGCGTGGCGGTGGGCACGTGGGCCGGAGCTCAGATCGGCGCAGCCCTGCTGCCGGTGCTGGAAGTGGCCGAGGGTGGCGTCCGCGCCACTCCGCCGCTGACCTTCGAAACCGACTGGCGGATGCTGGCCCTGGCCTACGCCGTTCTGGCCGTGGTGAGCGTAGTGACGGTGATCTGGCTGGCATTCGTCACCAACCGGTTGGAAGTGCAACGGGTGCTGCGGGCCGGCGAAGGGGGATAGTTCAGCGGCACATCCGTCAGGCGCTGCCCATCGTATCCCTTTGAAAACGGTCGCGGCGCGCATATCTTCTTTGCGCGGCGGATTTGGAGCGATCCCATCCAATGCGCTTCCCCTGGGCCAACATCGCTCTGATTGTTCTGTTCGTCGCCGAATTGCTTACCGGGTATTTGGGCCTCACCCACTCCAATCCGGAATGGATCGGCGCGATGCACCTGCATCGCATCTTCGGCTTCGCCATTCTGGCCCTGTTCCTCTGGAAATCCCGCAACATCCTTGGTTCGCTGCGGACCCGGCGCAACTGGCATGTCGCGCGCGGAACGATGGTCAGCTCCATTGCCCTGCTCGCCGGACTGCTGATCGTAGTGGGCTTGGGGCTGGCCTGGAGCCACCTGGGGCCTTACGACTGGATGGGATTTTCAGGTACTACCATCCACATGAACCTGGCCTGGATGCTGATCCCCCTGCTGCTCTGGCACACCTTCCGCCACCGGATCAGCCTCCGGACCCGCTACCTGGCCGACCGCCGCCACGCACTGCGCGTTGTTGCGCTGGCGTTGGCCGGCCTGATGCTGTGGCGCACTGCTGAGTTGACCAACGTGCTGGCGGCCGGGCCGGGGGCCACCCGCCGCTACACCGGCTCTTATCCCGAAGACGGCGCCGATTTTCCCGTGACCATGTGGCTCAACGACCGGACGCCTCACGTTGACGCGGACAGTTGGCGCGTCAGCGTGGACGGCCACGTGGCAAACCCCTTTGAGATGGGCCTTGCCGAGTTGCAAAGCTGGGAACGCAAACTCACGGCCACGCTGGATTGCACCGGTGGTTGGCACACCACCCGCGAATGGGCCGGCGTTCCGGTCACTGAGTTGCTGGCCCGGGCCCAACCCAAACCCGGCGCCGCCAGCATCACGATCCGCTCGCGCACCGGCTACTTCCGTCGTTACTCCCTGGACGAAGCAGCGCGCGCGCTGTTGGCCAGCCGAGTTGATGGCGCCCCTCTCTCAGCCGGACACGGCTTCCCCGCCCGCATGGTGGAACCCCATAAGCGCGGCTACGATTGGGTGAAATGGGTGGACTCCATCACCGTCAACGACACGGGAAAACTCTGGCAGCCGCCGTTGCCGCTGACGTAAAAGGCACGCGTCACTCGGTATTAGGACGCCGGCGCGTCCGGGGATTGCTCGGCGTTGCCATTCTCCAGTCGGCGGATACGTTCCTGCAAATCCTCGATTATAGGCTCAAGTTCAGCCCTAACCTCAGCTCGCCCTTCTTCGCGGCCCTCTTCACGGCCCTCTACCCGGCCTTCTTCGCGTTCAATACGCATACGTTTTCTAGCAAGCACCATGATGATGACCTCTGTGATGACCGTGAAAATCAGCGCCGGGATTACAGAATCTTCCGCATAAGCCCTCAAGTTGTCGTAGGCTGCCCAAAAGCCGACCCACAAAGCCTCTCCTTCTAGGATGTATCATTCCATACCGCTGCGGCGAATCTCGCCAGTGTGAAAACCGCAAAGAAGACCAACAACTCCACCGCCCAGCCCGGGAAAGCCGTGCGTTGTCGGAGATAGTCAACGATGGAGGTAAGCATGGAGTCGAGCATGGTGGGCGATTGTATCAGCCCAGGTTGGGGCGGACGCCGCCCCTGTGCTAAAATCGCCCCCAAGCATCACCTGCAGAGAGGCAATTTATGACTAACATCGTGCTCTCCAACACCAATTACCAGGTCGTGGGTACGCGGCCCATCCGCCACGACGGAGCCGACAAGGTTACCGGGCGCGCGAAATATGGCGCCGATTTTGAGATGAGCGGAATGCTTTTCGGCAAGGTGCTGAGGAGCCCTCATGCTCACGCCCGTATCAAGTCTATCGACACCGCGGCGGCCGAGGCCCTGCCCGGGGTCCGCGCGGTCGTAACCGGCGCCGACCTGCCCATTGCCGCCAAGGACAACCCGCCGCTGTCGGCCCGCGCCGCCAGCGACAACGTCCTCGCCGGAGCGAAGGCTCTGTTCCGTGGCCACCCCATCGCGGCGGTAGCCGCCGACTCGGCCCACGTCGCCGAGGAAGCAGTCGGCTTGATCAAGGTGGAATACGAGGTCCTGAGCGCCAGCACCAACGTCCTGGACGCCATGAAGGACGACGCCGAGCTACTCCACGACGACCTCACCACCACCGAGCTCGGCGAAGATACCGATAAGCACAGCAACGTCTCGAACCGCTTCGTGTACGAGCAGGGCGACGTGGAAGCGGCGTTCGCCGAGGCCGACTTCGTCATCGAGCGCGAGTTCAACACCCGCACCGTCCACCAAGGCTACATCGAGCCGCAGAACGCTTCCGCTTTTTGGAATGCGGACGGACACCTGACGGTGTGGACCAGCACCCAGGGAGCTTTCGTAGCCCGTGACGCTCTGGCCGGTGTGCTGGAGTTGCCGGTTTCCCAGATCAAGGTAGTCCCCATGGAGATCGGCGGCGGGTTCGGCGGCAAGATTCCGGTGTACCTCGAGCCGGTAGCCGCGCTCCTTTCCAAGAAAAGCGGCCGGCCCGTCAAGATGCAGATGAGCCGCACCGAGACCTTCGAGGCCACCGGTCCCACCGCCGGCGCGTGGGTCAAGATCAAGATGGGCGCCAAGCAGGACGGCACCCTGGTGGCGGCCGACGCGGTACTCATCTACGAAGCCGGCGCATTCCCCGGCTCTTCGCCCGTGACCGCCGGCGCCCAGTGCGTGTTCGCGCCCTACGACCTGGCCAATCAACGGGTTGAGGGATACGACGTGGTCACCAACAAGCCGCGATCCTTCGCCTATCGCGCTCCGGGCGCTCCGATCTCCGCTTTCGGCGGCGAGCAGGTCGTGGACGAGCTGGCCGCCAAGTGTGGCATAGACCCGCTGGAGTTCCGCCTGAAGAACGCCAGCAAAGAAGGCAGTCGCCGGGTCGATGGTCCTCAGTTCCGCGTGATCGGCAACATCGAAACCCTGGAGGCCGCGAAGGACACCGACCACTACAAATCCGATTTGTCCGGCCCCAACCGCGGTCGCGGCGTGGCCAGCGGCTACTGGATGAATATCGGTTTGGCGTCCAGCGCCAGTATCAGCGTTAACGCTGACGGCACCATCGGCCTGGTGGAAGGATCGACGGACATCGGCGGCTCCCGCGCCTCCATCGCCATGCAGGCGGCCGAGGTGCTGGGGATCCCGGCAGAGGATGTCCGCCCCAGCGTCGCCGACACCGACTCGGTTGGGTACACCTTCCTGACCGGCGGCAGCCGCACCACCTTTGCCACCGGATGGGCCGCGTACGAATGCGCCCAGGAGATCAAGCGGAAGATGATCGACCGCGCCGGTCAGATCTGGGAGAAAGACGCCGACGAGATTGACCTCGCCGACGGCATCTTCAAGCACAACTCCGATGAGGACCTTCAGATGTCCTTCAAGGAACTCGCCTCGCAGTTGGCGCGGACGGGTGGGCCGATTTCCGCGCAGGTAAGCGTGAGCCCCGGCGGAGAAGGCGGAGCTTTCGGCACCCACCTGGTTGACGTGGAGGTTGACACCGACACCGGCAAGGTGGACGTCCTGCGGTACACCGTCGTACAAGACGCCGGCAAAGCCATCCACCCCAGCTATGTGGAAGGCCAGATGCAGGGCGGCGCCGTCCAGGGCATCGGCTGGGCGCTTAACGAAGAGTATTACATGAACGACTCCGGCGACATGGTCAACTCCAGCTTCCTGGACTATCGGATGCCCACCAGCCTGGACCTGCCCATGATCGACACCGTCATCGTGGAGAAGGCCAACCCGGGCCACCCCTACGGCGTGCGCGGTGTCGGCGAAGTGCCCATCGTCCCGCCCATGGCCGCCATCGCCAACGCCATCCACGACGCCATCGGTGTCCGCATGGACAACCTGCCCATGTCCCCCGGCGCCATCCTAGAAGAACTTTGGGAAAAGAACGGCGGCTAGCTCGCCTTGCGCGGCAGATACCCGGAACGATGCGGCGGGTTGAACCGCCGCATCGTATGATTATCGCGATGGAGGTTGTATGACCACGCAAGCAACGCCGGCATTTGATATTGATGAGCGGTTATCGCGACTGGAAACCACGTTGGCGCTGTTCATGGAAGAGCAACGGGAGTGGCGCACTCAGTTCGTGGAAGATCAACGGGAATGGCGCGCTCAGTTCGTGGAAGATCAACGGGAATGGCGCGCTCAGTTCATGGAAGAGCAACGGGAGTGGCGCACTCAGTTCATGGAAGAGCAACGGGAGTGGCGTAGAGAGTTCAATGCCAGTTTGAACCGATTGGAAGCGCGCATCGATAAACTGGATGCCAACATCAACCGCCTGTACTTCGCAACATTCAGTGTGGTTGGCGCATTGGCCGTTGCAGTAATCGTCGCCAGCATATTCTCATAAATCTGCTCGAACCGTGGAGGCAAAAAATACCATGGCACGCGTACCCTTCGCTACCAGAGACAACATGGACGCCGCCGGACAGGCGGTATGGGACGAGATTGAATCCTCTCGCGGCGGCGTGCAGCGCAACTACGCCGCCATCCTCAACAACCCCCAGGCGGCCGGCAACTTCGCCCACCTGGGAGGCTACGTCCGTTTTGAAACGCCGCTGCCGGCTCGCGTGAAAGCCGTCGCTGTCCTGACGGCGGCGCGGGAAGCCTGTGGCCACTACGTCTGGACGGTCAACCAGCCGGCCGCGCGCAACGCCGGTCTCACCGATGCCGACATCGCGGCCATCCACGAGTACCGCGCGCCCAACGGCCTGTCGGGCGATGACGCTGCCGTGTCCGGTTTCGTGATCGAGCTACTGCGCCAGCACCGCGTCTCCGACAGCACCTTCGAGGCCCTGCGGGGCATCATCGGCGACGCCGGCATCGTTGACCTTCTGGTGGTCGTCGCCTACTACCACGGCCTGGCTCACACCCTGCAGGCCCTGGCCGTGGAACTGCCCGAAGGCACGGCGGACGCTCTGACCTATTGATCCTGCCCGTGTGCCCCATTTGCGCATTCGCGTGGGTCTTTCCAGGTCAATGTGCACCGCCAGCGAAGCGTATAGGATCCCATGCCCAAAGGCCATTTTATTTGGAGACTGGCCTAGCCTGGTTTTACCAGATAGCAACCCGGCCTGCCGTGCGCTATTTCCACTGCCGCAGCCGGCATTGCATGGAGAGGGCGTCAGGCGGGTGATAGTTGTTCTGGACTGAAAACCACGAGTTGAAGCTGTTCCGGTTCGGCGCGCGCGGCGATCCAATCGGCGCCGGGCGCCGTGGTCATCATCCCTGGCGGCCCATCTCATTCCCGAGTCCCACCGGCAGGGGTGAGGGGCGCGTCCACCATCAACCGCTCCCAAATGTCCGTCAGCCCGTAAGTGCTGAAGTATGAGCGGCCTTTCTTGCCCACGCTGTCCTCGGGATCGGTGGGGATCAACGAGTCTCGTTGTTCAGTGGCCGGCCCCCTAGCCGATGGCCAACACCGCTCCTACCTGCCGCAGCGATGACACCCGCGAACGACAACGCACTGCTGTTGCCGGTAGCGTTGTAATTTAGGCGGTTTCGATCTGCAGGGGCGGATGATTATGCGCCCCTGCCTCCGTTGACAGCGATGTTGGCGGGAATTACACCACCCAATCCGAAACGCTACCGTTGTTCACGACGCGGTTACTCTCCCCGACACTTGGGTTAGCTCATCCAGCAAACCGAAGCTGCCTCGACGCGCATCGGTTCGCATCGCTTACCACAATAATAGCGACGCATAATAATTGTTATTCCGTATATTGACATGACCGAAACCGTTGGATAGACTACGCCACCAACTTGTACGTCGGCATTGGACGAGATATGTCCAGCGAAATCAGAAAAATACAGTCGGTTACGGTACGTCAAGCGTCAGGTCCTACTAGCGGTTCCTTCGTAACGCAACGCTGCCAGGAGGTGGCCCGATGAGTTGGTTCAAGATTAGCCGCCAAAATTTTATTCCTTTGGTGATCGCGACCTTGCTTTTGACCCCGATCATCGCGTGCGGCACGGCCGGCGAAACGGAAACGCCGGTCCAGCAGCCCGCCGCCGCTCAGCAACAGCCGGCCGCTCAGCAGTCGGCGCCCGCGCAACCCGCTCCTACCGAGCCGTCGGCGGCAGTCCAGTCGGCGCCCGCCTTGTCGGCGCCCGCCCAGGCGGGTGCTGCCGGCCAGACTTCCGGGCAAACCTCCGGACAGACGGCTCCCGCCCAGGTCGCGCCTACCGCCGTGCCACAATCCGCCGCCCCCTCCAGCGATACCGCCATGGCCGCGGAACCCATGGGCACCCTGAACACCGGTCTAAAAGAGATGGGCCCCTTCTTCCTGCACCCCAGCAACCTGGGCAACCCGCAGATTTTCGTCCACGGCACCGCGCCCATCGGCGAGGGGTTGATACAGAAGGACATCAACCGGGAAGTCAGCGGCCTCCTGGCCAGTTCGTGGGAAATCTCCGAGGACTTCCTGACCTGGACCTTTGAGTTGAACGAAGGCGTCCAGTTCCACAAGGGATACGGGGAGATGACGTCGGAAGACGTGGTCTGGTCCATGCGTCAATGGGGATTGAGCAAGCACCCCCGCGCCGGACAGTTGGCCAACTTCTGGGAGGAGCGCCCCGGTTCCGGGATCATCGACGACTATACCTTCAAGGTACACACCGGCGAGCCCTTTGTGGAAGTAATCGCCCGACAATGGTTCATGACCCCGGGCGGCGGTTCCACCTTCATCGCCAGCAAGAAACAGACCGACGAGTTGGGCGTGGAAGCCGCCAGCATGGACATGGCCGCCACCGGCCCCTGGGAAATCGCGGAACATCGCACCGGAGAGTTCTGGAAGATGTCAGCGGTGCGCGACCACTGGCGCCACACTCCGGCGTTCGCCGAGTTCATCATGTGGGAGATTCCCGAGGAAGCCTCGCGCGTGGCCGGCTTTCAGACTGGAAATCTGGATACCTTCCTGATGTCCTTCGACACCATTCCTGCCGTACTGCAAGTGGAAGGCGCCAGGCTGCTGACGGTGCCCAACGCCATCGAAATGGGCCTGCGCATCTATGGTAACTGGTATCCTGTTGAGGGCGTGGAAACCCGCCCCGGGTACGACCCCGAACTGCCCTGGGTTTCTCCCACCGATGACATCACCTCGCCGGAATGGGAAGAGGCCCGCAAGGTTCGCTTGGCCCTGATCACAGCCATCGACCGCCAGGGTCTGGTTGACACCATCCTGTCTGGTTATGGACACATTGAGACATCCATGAGGAACTACTCCGGCTTCGAACACTACCTGGACGGAAGGGACTGGGAGTTCAACCCGGACCGCGCCAGAGAACTGCTGGCAGAAGCCGGTTACCCGGATGGGTTCAGCATAACCCTGACTCCTTCCATCCGAGGCGCGCCGGCCGAGGTGGAAGGTTGTGAGGCCATCGCGCAGATGTGGCACGACATCGGATTGGACGTGGACTTCCAGCGCGTGCCCTACACGACCCTGCGGCCTCAGCTGGTCGGACGCACCTACCAGGGCGCCACCTGCCACGCCGGCACCCCGCCGCCCACCCCCGCCACCGGATATGGCAGCTACATCAGCGCCAACCCCTTCAATCGCGGACTGGAGCACCAGTGGTCTGAGGACAAAATGCTGGAGGCCCAGGCCGCCGTTGATCCGGCCGAGCGCGAAGCTTTAGAGCGCGAAATTGGACAGTGGTTGTTCGACCACGTCCTGACCGACATCAATTACTATACAATTGACGCTGTCTGGCCCGTGGGTCCTCGCATCGAACCTTGGCTCGAGCACGTCCGCACCACCGACGTCCGCCAGATCAATGGTTATGAGTACATCCGCCCTCGGCAGTAACAGTGCCGGTATCCAAAATCCATCAACAATTTTGAGGTGAACATGCCGCGTTTTCCCGGAATCTCCACTACTATGAGTCTGCTGGCGCTGCCATTGTTGTTGGCGCTGGTGGTTGCCTGCGGCGGCGCATCCCCAACGGAAGCGCCGTCAACCGAACAATCGCAGCCGGCCGCCGCGCAACAATCGTCCGAACAGCAGACGGCTCCGCAACAGCAGACAGCCTCACAACAGCAGGCCCCCGCACAGCAATCTGCCCCGCAACAGGCGGCTCCGCGGCAGCAGGCTACCCCACAACCAGGAGATCCTACGAGAGTTCCCATTGCCACCGCCGCCCCCACTCCCGAAACGGCGATGCCCGAGGTTATGGAGAAACCGGAGGGAACCCTCAATGTCGGGCAAAAAGAGCTTGGCCCGTTCATGGGCCACCCCGCCCTGACCGGCAACCCGCAGATTTTCCTCCTGCAAACCGCGCCCATCGGCGAATCGCTGTTGACGGTTTCCAGCGAGCTGAGGCCCGTGGGAATGCTGGCCAGAGAGTGGGAAGTGTCTGAGGACGGTTCCACTTGGACATTCCGCCTGAATGAGGGCGTCATGTTCCACAAGGGATATGGCGAGATGACCGCCGAGGACATAATCTGGAGCATGCGCGCCTTTGGGGCCGAGGGTTCCAAGCACCCCCGGGCCTCCAACATGCGCGGTATCTGGGAGAACCCGGAGGGGCACGCCAAGGCCATTGACGATTACACCGTTGAGGTCAATACCGGCGAACCTTGGTCGGAGGTTCCGGTCAACGAGATCCTGACCAGCGCCGGCGGCGGCGGAACTTGGATCGTCAGCAAGAAGCAGCACGACGAACTGGGAGCCGAAGAGGCCAACGATAAGATTGCCGGCACGGGCTCCTGGGACTTGGTGGAATACCGCACCGGCGAGTTCTGGCGCATGGAGGCCGTGGAAGACCACTGGCGCAAAACCCCCCACTTCGCCGATATGATCTTCCGCGAAATTCCCGAGGAGTCTTCCCGTCTCGCGGGGTTCCAAACCGGCAACTTGGATACCACCATCGTCGCCTTTGACTCCCTCTCCCTCATCGAAGAGGTGGAAGGCGCGGAAATCATGCGTATCCCCGGTGGTGGTGAGGCGGCGCTGACCTTCTACGGCCAGTACTACGTAGGCGCCGGCACCGATGACGAGCAACCGGGTTACGATCCCGAACTGCCCTGGGTGTCATCCAATCCCGACATTAATTCCGAAGAGTGGAAGAACGCCGCCAAGATCCGCACCGCGCTGTCCATCGCCATTGACCGGCAGGGCATTGTAGATACCCTGCTCCAGGGCTACGGTTACCCGGCGGTGCTGTGGGACTTCGGTCGATACGAAGACAGCTGGCTGCCCCAGGAACTGCGCTGGGAGTTCAACCCCGAACGTGCCAAGCAACTGATCACCGAGGCCGGCTACCCCGACGGGTTCAGCATCACCCTGACGCCAGCCCGGCGCGGCGCCCCGGTGGAAGTGGAAGCCTGTGAAGCCATCGCCACGATGTGGGGCGACATCGGCGTGGACGTGAAGTTCCAGGTACTCCCCTACGCGACGCTGCGGCCCAGCCTGATTGCCCGCAACTACCAGGGATCCACCTGCCACGCCGGCGGCATCCGGTTGGAGCCGGGACAAGGCTTTTCCGGTATGCTGTCCAAGCTACACCACCAGGCCGTCTGGAACCGGGGCATCGAGCATCCCTGGTTTGACGAGAAGGTGTCCGAGCACATGGGCGAAGTAAACACCGAAAAGCGTCGGGAACTGGCGGTCGAGATCGCTACCTTCATGTTCGAGAACGCCATCACCGGCATTGGCCTGTACAACTTCGATGCTCTGTGGCCAGTGGGTCCCAACATCCAGCCGTGGGTTGAGGGCGTGCGCTACCGCGACTTGCGGAATATCAACGGCTACGAGTACATTCGGCCCAGAGAGTAATCAGATGGCAAGCAGGTTGAGCAGGCGACTTTAATATGGTGTGGCGCAAGCCTGGAATCTCAGTTTTGTTCCGGACGCTGTTCGGGTTGCCGTTGGCGGGTGTGCTGGGGGTTATCGGGATGGCGATTGCATCGGCCATGGCGGTATTCTTCGGAGTATCGGGCCTGAACGCCCTGCTCACCCTGCTGATGATCGGCGCTGGCATCGGCGCCGGAATCGGAGCGGGGGTGATGATGCTGAGGATCGATGCCATCCCGCATTGGACGATACTGCTGGCCGTGGGCCTGGTCCTGTCGGCGGTGGGCGCCGGCGGCGGCTGGGCGGGTTTCCAGATCGGAGACTGGATCTCCGCCATCGAGGACGCCAACTGTGTGGGGGTGTGCGGATACTTCCTCAGGCCGAGAACGTACATCGTCCTGGGAGCGGCACTCGTGCCAAACTGTATCGTGCTGGTGTTCAACATCAGTTATGAAGGAGGGTTCGGACGGTGGGCTTCGTCCAAACCCCGGGCTGTCGGCCCGGCGGGGGAGGCCCAGCGTCGCTGATCGCCACCACTGTGGGATGGGAAAACGCCATGAGACGGCTCAGGGGTAGTTGGTCCCGGTATGATGACAACGGCCGTGAAACCATGACCGCCACGTGGCCGTCAACTGCAGAAGGAACCGGTTTGTGAGGGAGTGAAATATGCAGCGGTATTTGTTGCGACGCATCCTGCTCGCGCTGCTGACGTTGCTGGCCGTTTCGCTCATCATCTTTGTGATGAGCCGGGCGGCGGGCGATCCCAGGCATATCTACCTGGACGACTATTCCACCCAGGAAGACTGGGACCGGCTCACTGAGACCCTGGGGTTGGATAAACCCTACTACCATCAGTACGGGATATTCCTGGGCAGCGCGCTCAAGGGTGATTTTGGCGAGTCCATCAAAGAGGGCCGCCCCTCAATGGACGTTATAATCGAGCGGATCCCGGCCACACTGCAATTGGGTCTGGCAGCCTTCATTTTCTCCGTCGTGGTGGGCGTTCCCCTGGGCATCCTGTCGGCGGTGAAACGGGGCAGTATCCTCGACATGATGGGAAAGATCGTCGCCCTGGTGGGTCAGTCTGATGCTGGTGTTCCTGTTCGCGGTGCGGTTGGAGTGGCTGCCACCCTACGGTCGGCAGGAGATTGCCAGCATCGTTCTGCCCGCCGTGGCGTTGGGCTGGTTCTACGCGGCGGCCAACCTGCGGTTGCTGCGGTCCGCCATGTTGAACGTGATGGACTCCGAATACGTCAAACTGGCTCGGGCCAAGGGCGTGTCCAACAACGCCGTGATCTGGAAACATTCCTTGCGCAACGCCTTGATCCCGGTGTTGACCTTCGCGGGTATCACCCTGGGCAGCCTGGTAACCGGCTCACTGGTGGTTGAAACCGTGTTCGCTTGGCCCGGGCTGGGGCAATTGGCCATCCAGGCGCTGGCCGGTAACGATTATCCGCTGCTGCAGGCCGTGGTGATAGTATTCACGCTGATGTACGTCACGGCGGCTCTGTTGGTGGACATAATGTACGCATACATTGATCCCAGGATCAGGTACGGATAGGGGAGGAGCGCATCGTGGCAGCAGAAGCAACTCTGGTCGTACAGCCGGCCCCGGTGCCGGTTCGCATCGCCAGGCGAGCCTGGGGGTTGCGGCGTTGGCCGCTCATTCCCATGTTCGTTCTGGCGGTATTCATCACCACCGGGATATTCGCCCCCCTCATCGCGCCCCACGACCCGGAGCGAGGAGGTCTCCGCGAACGCAACCTCCCGCCGTCGTGGGAGGAAGGAGGCACCTCGAAATTCTTGCTGGGAACCGACCACCTCGGCCGCGATATGCTGAGCCGGGTTATATTCGGCGCCCGCATTTCGCTGGTCGTCGCCGCCGTAACCCTGGGCGTGGGCATGGGCATCGGCGTGGTCAGCGGTCTGGCTGCGGGCTGGTATGGCGGTTGGATCGACGAGCTCTTGATGAGGGTGGTGGACATCAAGCTGGCAATACCAACGATTTTGCTGGCTTTGGTGCTGGTATTAGCCCTCGGCCAGTCGTTCATGATTATCGTGGCTGTATTGGCTATCGCCGTGTGGCCCCGTTTTGCGAGAAACGTGCGCGGCGAAGTGCTGCAACTGAAAACCATGGACTTCGTCGCCCTGGCCAAGGTTGCCGGGGCATCGACCCCACGCATACTGTTCATCCACATCTTCCCGGGGGTGATCAACACGCTAATCGTGCTGGCAACCTTGGAAGTGGGTATCGTGATCCTGTTGGAATCCACGCTCAGCTTCCTGGGCGCCGGCGTTCCTCCGCCGACACCCGCTTGGGGATCGATGGTGTCGGACGGCCGGGACCGTCTGGCAGTTGCCTGGTGGATCTCGACAATGCCCGGCTTGGCAATAATGATGTCGGTGCTGTCGATGAACTTGTTCGGCGACTGGCTCAGGGATCGGCTCGATCCCAGGCTCAGGCAACTGAACTAGCAGCGCGGGACCGCAATCACCGAGAACCAACGCTCTATTGAGCTGGGAAGTGGGTTGAAGCATGAGTACCAATACGGCTATCAATGGAAACCCTGTGGTATTGCAGGTAGAAGGTCTCAAAACCTACTTCGAAACCCGCTGGGGTACGGTCAAGGCGGTTGACGGCGTGAGTTTTGACCTCAGGAAAGGTGAAACGCTGGGCATCGTCGGCGAGTCCGGTTCCGGCAAGTCGGTGACCATGCTGTCACTGATGCGGTTGATACCCAGCCCGCCCGGGCAAATCGTCGACGGTCGGATCCTGCTGGAAGGGCAGGACCTCGTGCAGTTTTCCGATAAAGAGATGAGCGCCGTCCGGGGCAGCCAGATCGCGCTCATCATTCAGGACCCTATGACGTCTCTGAATCCGGTCTTTTCCATCGGCAACCAGGTGGGCGAAGCCATCAAGATTCACCAGGACATTCCCAAACGCACGGTGGTGCAGCAGGTGCTGGACGTCCTGCGGAAAGTCAACATTCCGGCGGCGGAAACCCGGGTGCGGGACTATCCGCACCAAATGAGCGGCGGGATGCGTCAACGTGTGGTCGGAGCCATCGGCATATCCTGCGAGCCAATGGTGCTGATCGCCGACGAACCGACCACATCGCTGGACGTGACGATCCAGGCCCAGTACCTGAAGCTCCTGAAGGAACTTCAGGAAGCGTCGAACATCGCGCTGATCTTCATCACCCACGACTTCGGTATCGTCGCCAAGATGTGCGACCGCGTGGCCGTGATGTATGCTGGGCGCATCGTTGAGATGGGCGACGTTCGGGACATCTTCAACAACCCGTCCCATCCCTACACCGAAGCGTTGTTGTCGTCGGTACCGAAACTGGAAGAGGACGTGGATCGACTGTACTCCATTGAAGGTCAGCCGCCCACCCTCCATGACCTGCCGCCGGGATGCCCTTTCGCTCCAAGGTGTCAGTACGCGATGGAAAAGTGCTCTCAGGTCTATCCGTCCGAGTTCAACGTAACGGGTAGCCACTACGCGGCTTGCTGGAGGCTCGAATGACCACCACTACTCTGGACGCCCGGTCGATGACAGATACCGGAAACGAGGTGCTGCTTGAGGCGGAAGGCCTGAAAAAATACTTCCCGGTCACCAAGGGCCTGCTGATCTCCAAAGTCACCGGCTGGATTAAAGCGGTGGACGGCGTATCCTTTCAGATCCGGGCCGGTGAAACCCTCGGTATCGTGGGCGAATCCGGATGCGGCAAGAGCACCACGGCGAAAATGCTCCTGCAGCTCGAAGAACCCACCGAAGGCACCATCCGGTATCAGGGGCGAGAAATTCACAACGCCACTGCGGACGAGCGCCGGTCGTACCGGAGTTCGGTCCAGGCCGTTTTCCAGGACCCCTGGAGCTCGTTGAACCCCAGGATGCGGGTCCGCGACCTTATCGCCGAACCCATGGTGATCAACCTCAACCTCAGCCGCCGGGAGATGCAGGACCGTGTCGCCAAGTTGCTCGAAGACGTGGGGTTGAGCGGTTATCACGCGAATCTGTATCCACATGAGTTCAGCGGAGGACAGCGGCAACGGCTGGCGATTGCCCGCGCCTTGTCCGTGGAGCCGCGTGTCATAGTGCTCGACGAACCCGTGTCAGCTTTGGACGTCTCGATCCGCGCCCAGATAATGAACCTGCTGAAAGACCTCCAGCAGGAATACAACGTGAGCTACCTGCTGATCGCTCATCACCTGGCGACGGTCCGGTATATGTGCGATTGGGTAGCCGTGATGTACCTGGGACAGATCGTTGAGTTTGGACCGACCAAACAACTGTTTGAAAACGCCTCCCACCCCTACACCAAGGCGCTCATGAACGCTGCCCTGCCCTCGCACCCGGACATCGAGCAGGAAGAAATGATTCTGACCGGTGAGGTCCCCTCACCGCTGAACCCGCCGGAGGGGTGCCGTTTCCATCCTCGATGTCCTTTCGTAATCGAACAGTGTTCGACTGTGGTTCCTACGGTAAGGGAGATGACGCCTGGACACATGGTTTCGTGCCACCTGTACTGAACCGTTTTCCAGCGACGCTCTCGCCGGCCCCGTGACCCCATTGGTCGCCTGCAATGGTGGCCCGTCCGAGGGTCAATAGTTCAGGGCGTCGAACTGTCCACAGGCGTCGCCAGCCCACGGTGGTCTTCCCGTAGCGACACGCCTCGCTACATGGCTCGCAACGTGTCCGCCATCGAGCTCGGGTGGGGGGTGCAATATGCCGCGCCGGGTGTCAATCGGGATGCTGTCTCTGCTGGCGGTTCTGTTGATGGGCTATGTGGCATTCTCGTTGTATTACTTCGGCGTCTGGCCCAAACCGTCGATGACCCGGCGATCAGCGAGTGGCTCCAAAACGGGGACGTCGTCATCCACCCCAGGGGTTTCAACCGTGATCCCCTGAGCCCTCATTTATACCTCGACCCAGGGGAGACCGTTGACGAAGGGTGCCAGTGGCACACACGCCTCTCTCTGCAGGGGGGCGACCCCGGCCCGCGGGTCGCTCGAACCCTGGCAACCAACTACGGGACTTGCGAGCGACTGGTGATAGAAGGCGTCTCGCCTCGCTGAACTGTTTGAAGCAGGACCGGATTACCCAGGCGGGTTAATCGTAGCCGCCGGAGTTGCCGGAGCAGTCGAATCTTCGGTCGTGACCATTAATCGTTGGGCCGAACGGTATCTATGCTTGGGTCTCCCTGTCGCTAAAACGCCATTGTATGGGCGCAACTTTCTTTTGATCGGGTTGATCGTGGGCGCGAGCGAAGTCATCGTTAAACGCCAGGCCGATTCCCGGCCACGCGGCAAAGGTGGATGGCCGGTGGAAAACTCAGTTGAGGTTGAAACGGGTGGCGGGTGCGGGCTCCAGCACGGCATGGTCCGGCAATGGCCAAGCCTGTTGGATAGAGCCCTGGTAGGCGTCGAAAGGCCGACGCTGTTCCGGCTGGGGAGGTCGGATAGGACCGTAGAGGAGATCTACGGCGGCGGTCATGGCGTCCGAATCGGCGTTGCTGCGGTTGACGACAACGCCCTTTTCCAGGGACGCCACCGGAACGCCGTCGCGGAACACGACCCGGTTCCCCGGCTGGGACGGAACCCGCTCGCCGGGCGTGACGATGCCGACCAGGTTCAGGGGGTCGCAGGCCGAAACGGCCTCCAGGGCGCCGGTGGCCGGAGCGCGGTGGGCTTCCCGCAGGGCGGTGACGGCATCGGGCAAGGCGAACTGCTCGCCGACGAAACCGGACACGAACCGGCCGCCTCTAATCTCTCCCCGGGCCTCCAGACGACGATAGATCCGCACCAGATCCCGCCAGCGGGGTGCCATCTTTTCCCTGGCCATCAACTCGGGGAAAACCACGCCGTATCGGTGCAGCAGTTGCATGGCTTTGTATTCCAGGGGGTCTTCCACCGGGTCGAGGGACTCCAGCAGGGACCACCGTCCCGCGCTGACCTGCCGCTGCGAACGAGAGCGTTGGGACGCCAGCGGTTGGCTGTCGCCGGTGCGGGCGCTCAGGGAACCGGATTCGCGGCTACCGTTGCGGCGGGAGCGTTTCCCGTCCGCCCGGCCTCGGTGTTTTTTTCCCCGGACCTGTTTTCCATCAATGCGGGCGCGGAGGGGGATGACGCTGTCAGATGTCACCAGCCCGTTGGCTGCCAGCGCCCAAAGGGCTTCCTCCACGTCCGAGGGCAGACGACGGGTGTGGGCGATCAGGTCGCTCTGGAAGCAGGCGCCCCGGATGGACAGGATTTCCGTTATTTCCGCCATCGCTCCCCGCAGGCTGTCAACGCTCTCGGGGGCCGGGTCCAACAGCCAGTCTAGGGACTCGCGCAGGGAAATAGCGATGCTGGACGTACGGGTCAGTGGCGCGGCGCGAGGGCCGGAACTGATGCCCGACGTGGCGTTGTTCCCCCGTGACAAACGTCCCCAGACGACCTCGCCGCCGGTGCAGAGGCGGTCCAGCAGCTCCGGCCGGTAGTCCGTGACGCGGCGCGCCAGCAGCTCCGGCTCCCACGCGGCGGCGGCGGTCTCGAACCCCTGGAGCTTGTCGATGACGTCCAGCAGTCCGCCCTCACCGGTGGTTTGCCAACCGGTCGCGGCGTGCTGCCATCGGAACAGGAAGCGCATGAAGGACGATTGCGGAACCGGTTCGATCTCCCGCCGCAGGCGGCCCACGGTGGCGCGGTGGATGCGGGCGAGGATACGCCGGTCGCAGAATTCCTCCTCGTCAACGCCGGAGCGGAAGCTGCCCCGCAGGATCAGCCCTTCGTTTTCCAGTGCGGCTGTGGCTGTATCGACGTCGGATCGAGACAGGCCGAGCATCCCGGCCATCTCGCTGGCGGTGAAGGGACCCGAGCACTCGGCCCAGCCCCGAACCAGGTGAAGTACCGCATCTTCCCGGTCTAATCCATCCCCATCCGTTCCGCCTGCCGGCGGCAAAAGGCTGGCTCTTCCTTCCAATGCGGCATCGGGATAGGCGGCTGAGACCAGGGCGGCGTGCTCGGCGGCCAGCCAGAGGGTGGCTCCCTCTGATCGGATCATGCGCAGTGCCCGCCCCGCCCGGTCCAAATCTTCCAGCCATCCCATGAGCGTCTCCCGGGAAACCGCCTCGGTGCGCGACGCCAGCTCGTCCGGCGGAGCGACACCCAGGGTCAGCAGGGCGTCGTGAAGCTCGTCGGCGTCGCGGATGGCCGGCCAGGCATAAGCCGCCTCTACCTTGATTGCGTCCGGGTCCAGCGCGGAAAGGTCACGGGAGTCCTCGGGTAAGGCGCGGCGCAGCGAAACGGCCCGGGCTCGCCGCTCCTCCAACGGCGCATCGTCCAGGAAGGCATAGGGCATGGCGTTGAGAATCTGGTGAGCGAACACCGAGGGCTGCACCGTGTCCCGGGCGAGCACCTCGATGTTGCCGGAACGGATGGACTCCAGGACACTCTTGAGCCCTTCCAGGCTCATGGCCTCGGTGAGGCAGTCGCGGGTGGTCTCAAACACCAGCGGGTGGTCCGGCGGATCGATGTCTCCGGGCGCGGCGTTGTCCTGGCACTGCACCTGAGCCGGGAACACGGCGGCCAACAGGTCGTCGGAACGCATTCTTTGCAGCGGCGCCGGCACCTTCTTCCCTCCGCTGTGCCGCAGCAGGGCCAGAAATCGTGAGGCGTTCCAACGCCAGCGTGTGCCGAACAAAGGCGCCTGGAACACCGCTTGGGTCAGCACCTCTTCCACCGTGTTGGGCGACAGGTAATTGAACACGTCGCCCAGGGGGAAGGCCATGCTGGGTCCCAGGGAAAAGTTCAGTCCGTCGTCGGTGGCCGTGGCCTGGAGCTCGAAGTCAAAGGTGCGGCAGATGCGCTTCCGCAGCGCCATGCCCCAGGCCCGGTTGATGGCCGCGCCGAAGGGAGCGTGAATCACCAGCTGCATACCGCCGCTTTCGTCGAAAAACCGTTCGGCCACCACCCGGTTGGCGGTGGGAACCACGCCCAGCACCCGCTTTCCTTCGATCAGATAGGCCACCAACTGACGCGCTACCTCCGGCGATACCCCGGCTTCGGAGATCACCCACGCCGCAGCGTTCTGCGGATTGTCCAGGAGCCGGTCGATGCCGTCCCGAAGTTGCGTGATCTCGTCGGAGAGTTCCCGGGTGCGGCCCGGAGCCTCGCCCAGCCAGAAGGGGATGGTCGGCAAATTGCCCTGGGCGTCTTCGACCCGGACCCGTCCGCTTTCCACCCGGCGCACTTTCCACGGAGTATTGCCCAGCAGGAAGATGTCGCCGGCCATGCTCTCGATGGCGAAGTCCTCGTTTATCGTGCCGACGAAAGTCCCTTCCGGGTCGGCCACCACATCGTAATCCGCGTTGTCGGGAATGGCCCCGCCGCTGGTCAGGGCGGCCAGGCGGGCGCCCCGGCGTCCCTTCACCCGGTGGTTGATGCCGTCCCGGTGCAGATGGGCGCCGTTACGTCCCTGACGGGGGGCGAACCCCTGGGAAAGGGACTCCACCACCTGGCCGAACCGGTCCCGGGGCAGGTTCCGGTAGGGGTAGGCGCGCCGGCACAGCTCGAACAGCGCATCCTCATCCCAGTCCTCACACGAGGAGGCGGCCACCATCTGCTGCGCCATCACATCCAGCGGCCATGACGGAATTACGAAGGTGTCCAAATTGCCGCATAGCAATGCCCGGGACAGCGCGGCGCACTCCAGCATTTCGTCCCTGGTTAGCGGGAACATCTTGCCCTTCGGCACACCGCCGACGGTGTGTCCCGACCGTCCCACCCGCTGCACCAGCAACCCAATGGAGCGCGGCGAACCGATCTGGCATACCAGGTCTATCTCGCCGATGTCGATGCCCAGTTCCAGCGAAGCCGTGGCGACGCAGACCTTGACCTGGCCGTTTTTCAGCTTCTGCTCGGCGTCCCATCGGGTGGCCCGGGACAGGCTGCCGTGGTGGGCCACCACCGCCTCTTCTCCCAGGCGCGACGAAAGCTGGTGGGCCACCCGCTCCACCAGCCGGCGAGTATTGACGAAGACCAGGGTGATGGCGTGGGTCTGGGTGAGGCCGGCGATGGCGTCCAGGGTCTCGCCCCAGATTTCGTGGGTAGCGATGGGGCCAAGTTCCTGTTCCGGCAGTTCCACGGACAGGTCGATCTTCCGACGGCTGCCCGTGTCCACGACCACGCAATCCGGATTGCCATCGGCATCGATGTGCCGGTTGCCCACCAGGAAACGGGCCATTTCCGACAGGGGACGCTGGGTGGCGGACAGACCAATGCGGGTGATGGGTTCCTCGGAAAGCTGACACAGGCGCTCCACCGAGAGGGCCAGGTGTGCGCCCCGCTTGTCGTCGGCCACTGCGTGAATCTCGTCCAGGATCAGCGTCCTGACGTGCTTCAGCCCCCGTCGCCCGCTATCCGAGGTCAGCAGGATGTAAAGCGACTCGGGGGTGGTGATGAGGATGTGCGGCGGCCGTTTGGCCAGCTTCTGCCGTTCCGACGCCGGGGTGTCTCCGGTGCGTACCGCCGTGGTTATCTGCGGTATCGGAGTTCCGGTCTCCTCGGCGAGAGCGGCTATCTCTTCCAGGGGGTTCGCCAGGTTTTTCTGGATGTCGTTGGACAGGGCTTTCAGGGGCGAAACGTACACCACCTGCGTCGCGTCGGACAGCCCCGTATCCATGCCTTGCCGCACCAGTTGATCGATGCAGGTCAGGAAGGCGGTGAGGGTCTTGCCCGACCCGGTGGGAGCGGCGATGAGCGTGTGCCGTCCTTGGGCAATGGCGGGCCAACCGGCAGCCTGAGCCTCCGTCGGAGCGTCAAACCGGCTGCGGAACCAGCGTTGAATGACCGGATGAAACGCGGATAGCGGCATGGCTGGAATTTTAACACAGCGCCGGCCGGAGCGAATCCCTCGAATGTCACTAGCGGAGGGGAATCGGCCCACCATACCGGGTCATAAAGCCCCGGATTGCGTTGAAATACTCCCGGAAGCCCACGTACATCAGGTCGTTATGCCCCGCGCCCGGAATAATTTCCAGGTGCTTGTTGGCCGTTTCCAGCTTGTTGAACATATCCACCGCTTCGGCCAACGGCGCCGATTCGTCCCACTGCCCGTGGATCACCAGCGCGGGGATGTTGATGGCGTAGAACTTTGCCTGGTAGTCGTCCTCCAGCGCCTGTGTCACCTCCGGGTCCAGTCCCTCGGCTATCCGTCCCAGGTTGGCCCGCCCACTCTCGATGATGACGCCGTTGATCCGGTCTCCGGCGGTAATGGCAAGTTCCCCGGCGGAGTGACGCCCCATAGAGCGGCCCATGACGTACAGCGGTCCCGTGAACCGCAACGCCCGCATCGTCTCCTGGAGCCAGTCCAGCACCGCGTGCGCATCCGACAGTATGGTGTTGAAACTCGGCGACCCGTTGGACGCGCCGAAGCCCCGGTAGTCGGCGACAAAAAAGTTCGCGCCGATTCCGTTGTAGTGCGGCGCGATGTCGTCGTAGCGGGCAACGTTCTCGCCGCCGCCGTAGAAAAACAGCACCGTGGGGTTTTCCCGCCCCACCGCGAAAAACCGGCACGATAGCGTGGTCCCGTCGCCCAGGGTCACCCCGTAGTCTATCGCTCCGGGGGGTGTGTCGGTCCAGCCCCGCAACGGATGGAAAGATCGGGCCGACGTCTCGGGGTTCTCCAGCACGGAGTAATCAACGGCAGTCATGGCGCTCCCCCAAGTTGGTAGTGGGCCCCATTATACCGCCGTGCGGGTCACAGCCACAGCACCGGCGGGCCCTTTCGATTCTTGTCTTGGTCATTGCGACCCCGCACTTGATACGGGGGTGGCAATCTCGTTGCAGTGAGGTGTTCGGCACGGCAGACGCTCTAATGCGCCGAGATTGCCATCCGCCTGCGGCGGACTACGCTCCTCCCAATGACAACCGAAAGACCTTGATGGAGACCACCGTTGGCTCAATTCAAGACCTCGGCCGCTATCGAAATGGCATTCAACGCCGCCGGATAGCCAGCGTACCCCCCGGTCTGGATTAGCACCTCCACCATCTCCTCCTTGGAGAGGCCCACCCGAGGCCCGGCGCGCAGGAGGTTCCGCAACTGGCCATCGGCCCTCAGCGCCGTCAGCGCAGCCGTTGCGCACACCACCCGGGATTTCAGGTCCAGACCGGGACGGAAGAAGATCTCGCCGAACCCGTACTGGTAGGTCAGGATCCGCAGGTCTGGCGCCAGGTCTTCCAACGCGCTGGCGTAACCCTGCTGTCCCTCAGCCCCGAAGAGTTGTTCTCGAAGCTGACGCCCTCGCGCCTCCATCTCCTCCAGGCTGACCTCAGGAACCTCCGTCTGGGGCGCCTCGATGCCTCTCTCACGGAAGGCCTCATGGACCAGTTCCAGGGAGTTCACCGCCGAGGGGAACCCGGCGTAGAGGGAGCAATGGATTGGTACTTCCTGTATCTCCTCCGCGCTCAATCCCAGGTTCAGCGCGCTGTGTACGTAGGTCTGAAACTGCGAAAGGCGCTGGAGCGAGGTCAGGACGGACAGGGTCGCCAGCATCCGGTAGCGGATGTCCAGGCCGGAACGGGCCCACACCGCGCCGAAGATAGCCTCCCCGGTGTAGTTTCTCAGGCCGGGGATGCTGGTCGTCGCCCGGGGCCTCTCCCGCACCGGGTAGGTGCCGTGTTGCAGGCGCTCCCGTATCTCGTTGCCCTTGCGCCTGAGTTCCTCACGTTTGCTCATTGCTAAACTCCAGTTCGTGTCTTTATGCCATCTCAACGCCGTTCACCCGCTCGCCGCGTCGTTCCGCGCCGGTGGGAATCCACTATCCAACCCTTCTGCGACCGAACATTTGGGGAGCGTGGCGCGTTTCGAGATAGTTGCCGGTGTGGTCGGCCGTAGCCGCCTTCCGCATTCTACCTGTTGCACGACGGCCTAAGCACCCCCAAATCACTCCGCACCAGGGGCCTATGATCCTTCTTTGGGTTCAATGCCGACATCCCGAACCCGCGCGGCCTGGCGCCATCGGTCGTGTCGGGCCCGAGAAAAATTTCGCCCAAATCCACCGAAAGTATCTGACACCCTGAGGAAGGAAGGGATGAGACGGGCCGGATAGAGACGGGGTGGTTTTGATCGGCTCCAAACCGGCTGGGCGCAGGCGGTGCTCGATGAGTTTGTGCCTCGGTTCAACCGGCGCTTCGGCGTTCCCCCACAGCGCGTCGAGACGGCGTTGCGGCGTCTGGACCCGGAGATGAGCCTGGAACAGGTCCTGCGCTTCGAGCACCGCCGGAAGGTGGACCGGGACAACACGGTGCGCGGGTCCAGTTGCGGACACTCCAGCTGCTGCCCTCGTCGGAACGCCCCAGCTATGCCGGTGCAACGGTGGAAGTCCTGGAAAGGCTGGACGGCCGGATCGGAGTGCGCTACGAGAGGCGCATCGTCATTGCACGGGAAGCCCCCCGCCAAATTCGGCATTCCTGCGCAATGGTCATGAGCCATACGCAGCACATCCAGAAGCGCCCATCGGGGCGAACCACTGGGATGAACGCTGGACGGCGCACCTCATGCCCCTGGCCTCAAGCCAAGAACACCACTCGGATCAAGAGGGGGCCACCGACGGTGAACCCGTTGCCACGCCATCTGCGACTGTCGCTCCGCGCAAGCCGGCCTTCCTGCAGCAGGAACGATGGAAGGTGGTCCAGAAAGCCCGGCGTAAGGGCATGTCACTGCGGACCATCGAACGGGAGTTGGGCATCCACAGGTCCACCGTCAGGAGTTATCTGGAGGCCGGAGGCCCTCCCAACCGGAAGCAGATGATGCCAACGCGCTGCGCGCTGGCAGAACCGAGCCGGTGCTGGGCTGCGCAGTCAAAGCACCATCCCCCTTACGCGTACCCGGTTTGTCATTGCGAGGAGCGGAGCGACGCGGCAATCTCGCAGGCTGAGGGGCGGTTCCTTCGGCAGCGAGATTGCCATCCGCCAGAGGCGGACTCGCAATGACAGATTATCAAAGTGGGTACGCGTGAGACCATCCACCCTGGGGACCTTTCGGCGCAGTTTCCGGTGGGGCCACGTCCGCCATTGGATCGGGTAAGCCGGGAAGTGCTGGCCCGGGCGTGGGCCGCCACCGACCGGGACGACGATACCCTGGAACCGGAGGCCGACCCAATCCAACAATTGGTCCGGGCCACGCCGAGATCGAGGACGCCATCCGCGACCCCGCATCAAGTGCGGGGCAGGCTCTGAAGTACGGCGTTGGCCCCGACCACCTACCCTCGGGACGCTTTCCCGCCAACGCCATCTGGCTGGCGGTGCTGGTGATGGCCCATCCGCCTTTAGCGGAGCCCGCTGGACTGGGCGCATCGGTCTGGGCGAGCCGGTGGCAACCACCAAGACCCTCCGGCGACGCTTCTTCTCCCTAGCCGGACGGCTCACCCGCAAAGCACGCCGTCTCACCCTGCATCTTCCCCAAGGTTGGCCCTGGCAAAGTCAGTTCAGCTCTGCCCTGGCGAGACTGCGTGCCTTGCCCCTGGCTTCCTGATGCCGGCCTCAGCGTTTGACCTGTCCACGATGACGCTCCGCGCCTAACCGATCAGCGTACAGGCTGGTCTCTGACGGTCTCGGCGGACGATTTCCGCTGATGATCGCCCCCTGCGCCGCTACCATGGGCCGTCAAAACCCCTCTGGCGTAGCAACCATATTCTGCAGCGTCCATTTCATCGGCATCAGGTCTTCGCCAGCTCGTTCCCCGGCTCCGGATCCTTGGTCTAGCCACTGCCGCCATACCCCTTCGGTGGATTCGGGTTTAGGCAAATACGAAGCTATACAGGAAGTGATACACGGGTCGCGTAAAAGAAAATCCCTACTCAAAGTAGGGAGGTGTTGGAGCGGAAGACGGGATTCGAACCCGCGACCTTCTCCTTGGCAAGGAGACGCTCTACCACTGAGCCACTTCCGCAGGGGCTACCGCAACATCAGATTAACACAAAGGGCGGCGCCCTGTAAAGGAAGTCATCCCGTTGTACAGGGCAATCGCATTTGGGGCTCCACATATCCGTCATTCCCGCGAAAGCGGGAATCCAGTGGCCACAATTGGTTGTCTCGTTGCAGATGGACTGACTTTTGGGTTACTGGACTCCGGCTTTCACCGGAGGGACGGATAAGATGTTGTAACTGTTCAGCAACTGTGTTTGGCGCCAAGAGGAAGTAACGTCGATTGCCGGAGTGATGCTCCTCCAGTATGAGCGCTGCTTGAGCATGGGGTTGAGGATGACGAGCAGCTTGCGCACGCAAGCGACCAGGGCCAGCTTCTTCGGCTTACCGGCGGCCAGCAGCCGCTGGTAGAAGTCCCGAATGACGGTATTGAAGCCGGTGGCAGCCAACGTCCCCATGTACAAGACAGCTCGGACCCGGGAGCGCCCTCTCCAGACGCGCCGTTTGCCGCGCATGGCGCACCTGTCGCGGTTGAAGGGTGCGACCCACCAGTGCGGCGATCTGACGACGGTCAATGGCGCCCATCCCCGGCAGGTTGGCCAGCAGCGTGAGGGAGAGTTGCTCGCCCACGCCGGGAACGGTGCGCAGGAGGTCGGTCGTCCTTCTCCCGCCACACCAGACTCTGACGGAGCATCTGTCGCAGGCCTTGGTCAAGGTCGTTTAGCTCCTGCTCCAACCGGGTGATGTGGGCCGCAATGCGGGGACGGACCGCGCCGGTGGCAGCGCCGAGGCGGTTCTTCTCCGAAACCAGCATCGTCATCACCTGCTGCCTCCGGGCAGTGAGGGAGTTGAGTTCCTGGGTTTCGGCGTCGCGCAGCAGACGCACTGGCGGCTGGATCGCCTCAGCAAAGTGGGCCGCGGCTCGAGGGTGATCAGGACGATCGTCTGCTCGTCTTTGACGGAAATGCTGTCGATGGCCAGCGAGTCCGCTGACGCCGGCGACAGGCGGATGACCCTCTCCAGGGACGCCTTGACCGCTTGGGCGTCCATTACCGCGCCGTTGTGGACGGTGACCCCGGTGCGAAGCCAAATCTTCCAGGTCAGCGGGTCGATTTGCACTGCGCCCGTGGCCAGCCAGGGCTCGGGGCTGAGGTCCGAGGCGGACCGACGGAACAGGTTCTCCGACAATCCCGACTGGTTGGCAACCCGTCCACTCTCCACCTGATCCAACGGTGTGCTGAGCCAGATCACTCCGGCGCTCAGGGTGGGACGCTCCACTTCGGTATCAGCGACAGTAGATGCCTGCTCAACCGCAGCAGCGGGCGCCGTCGGCTGTTCCGATGCTCCGGCCGCTGGAGAATGTTGTTGCGAAACCGTAGTTGCCGCAGGGGGTGGTTGCGATTCTGTGGCGGAAGTCTGCGCGGTGTTTCCCGTGGTGGCGGCTGGCGCCCCGCAGGCAACGGCCAACGTCAGCCAAAGCCCCAGTACAATCAGGAAGATTGTACTGATATGTTATATCAATATATTTTGCGTAATGAGCCTCCAACTGGGTTTCGATGGACGAGAATCCGCTCTACCGGCTCTGGTTACTTGCGGTTAGCGAGTGCGGGCTTATCGAGTTTGCTCGTAACTTCGGTGACGGGTCCCACCGTGTGGCCTTCGGAACAGCCTCAGCGATTGCCTGCGACGGCCTCGTCGTCTAACAACGCTTCTTGCTGTTGTCAACGAAAATACCATACGCGACCGCACCGAGAGGCTGCGGCGCAGTCCGCGGCCTGGAATTCCCTCGGTTCGGCGGAGACTCGATCCGGCATGACGGGGACCCGAGCAACCACATCGCCACGTTTCGTTAGCCTAACCCCGGGCAAATCAATTTGCCTGGGGCTCTTTTCAAAAAGTCCCGGCAATTGCCCTTCCTGGTTTTTCGGGAATCTCCATCGACCACATTGGGTTAGAATAAGGCGAGTTAACCTTAAGACAGCCATAGCCGGGAGGTGATGCAATGGTGCAGAGCGGAGCAGAAGCGCCAACTACACCGGGAGCTTTGTCAGGAATCCGAGTGTTGGACTTCACCTGGGTCCGGGCGGGTCCCTGGTGCACCCGATGGCTGGGAGCGTTGGGAGCCGAGGTTATCAAGGTTGAATGGCCCCAGAGGCCCAATACTCGGGGCGACAACATTGCGACGGGAGCGGGTACCCCCGAGGGCCTGCCGGCCAATCTCAACACCAACGGCCATTTCAGCGACACCAACTCCAACAAGCTGAGCGTCACCCTGAACACTCGCACACCCCGAGGGATTGACCTTACCCGGCGCCTGGTGGCCATGTCCGATATCGTCATCGAGAACTTCGCCTACGGCGTACTGGAGCGATGGGGTCTGGGCTACGAGGAAATGAAGAAGCTCCGGCCTGACATCATTTACCTCTCCATGTCCGGCTTCGGCCACACGGGTCGGGACCGAGACTATCAAACGATGGGAGCCATTGCGCAGGCCCTGTCCGGTTTGACCTACACGTCGGGCCTGCCGGACAAGCCACCCGCCGGGTGGGGCTGGTCCTACCTGGACGACACCGGCGGCTTATACGGGGCCATGTATGCTCTGAGTGCGATTTACCATCGCAACGTGACCGGTCAGGGACAGCATGTCGACAGTTCCCAGTGGATCCTCGGCGTCCCCCTCAATGGTCCCGCTTTTCTGGACATCCAGGCCAACGGTCGTTCCACCATGCGAGAGGGTTACCCGCC
>JAGWBI010000034.1:0-10700 GCA_021295965.1 Dehalococcoidia bacterium
CGAGGTCGGGTTCGGTAACTGGGACGAAGTCGTAACAAGGTAGCTGTACCGGAAGGTGCGGCTGGATCACCTCCTTTATAGGGAGACCTTAGTCAGTGAACGCTGCTTCTAGCGCGGGATCTGGCCCACTCCCAGGTCAATCAGCGGACGTTCCTGCCCCTCGGGTCATTGGTCGAGTCCCCCTTGGACTCCCGGACCCAGAGAACAGGTTCCCTGAGAAAATCCGCTGGCACCGGCACAATCGCCGGAAAAAATCGCAAACTTCTTGCTCCCTTCCACTACTCAGCCGGTAACGAGCCGAAACAACCGGGCCTCTCATAAGGGCCCGGTTTTATGTTGTATAGTATTCCCATGCGAATTTCCGAACTCGGCGAATTCGGCCTCATCAGCTTGGTCCAAGAATGGACCCGTGACGCCAACGATTCGCCTTGGGGCAGTTTCTCCGACGCCTATCGCCTGACCGTGGATAACGGTGATGACGCCGCCGCCGCGACCTTCCTGTCCGCCCCGGTAACCGAACTCTACACCACCGACACCATGGTTGACGGCATCCACTTCACCGCCGCGACCACGCCGTGGCGCGACCTTGGCTGGAAAGCCATCGCGTCCAACATCAGCGACGTGGCGGCCATGGGCGGCGAATCGGCCGTCGCGCTCATCACCCTCGGACTGCCGCCCGAAACACGGGTGTCCGACATTCGGGATCTGTACGCCGGAATGACCGCTATCTGCCGGGAATACGGGGCCAGGATCGTCGGCGGCGACATGGTCCGTTCCCCAACGGCATTCATCACCGTGGCCTTGACCGGCATCACCAAACAGGATCCGATGTTGCGAACGTCCGCCGCGCCCGGACATCGGATCGCCGTCTCCGGCCCGGTGGGCGGGTCTGCCGGTGGCCTGCGGGTCATGCTGAACCCACCGGGTTCCAGTGGCGCCGCAACGGAAACCCTGATCGAACGCCACCGCCGGCCGCGCCCACACATCGCTGAGGGCAGGATCCTGGCCGCCGCCGGCGTTCGCTCTGCCATGGACGTAAGCGACGGCCTGGCGGACGATTTGGGCAAGCTGTGCACGGCCAGCGGGGTGGCCGCGACCCTGTGGGCCGGGAACATACCGGCGGAACCGGCCCTGCAGGAAGTATTTCCCACGGATTGGCTTGACCTTGCCCTGTATGGCGGCGAAGATTACGTCCTGCTCTTCACCGCCCCGCCGGCCACAATGGATGCCGCCATCCGCCAACTTCCCCCCGGCGCGGCGGTCGTCGGCGAAATAACCCACGGTCAACCCGGTACAATATCAGTGCTCAATCCCGACGGTTCGTCGCGGCCGCGCGGCGGCGCCGGCTGGGATCATTTCACCGGCTGAAATCCATGCGAGAAACCACCTTCATCCACACCGACACCGCGGAGGAAACCCGCCGGGTCGGAGAAATAATCGGCCAGGAAGCCGCCCCCGGCGACATTTACCTGCTCACGGGGCCGCTGGGCGCGGGCAAAACCTGCCTCACCCAGGGCATCGCCCGGGGCCTGGGCGTCCCCGGTTACGCGCGCAGTCCCACCTTCGTCCTGGTCACCCGGTACCAGGGCCGCCTCACCATCCACCACGCCGACCTCTATCGCATCGACCATCCGGCGGAAGCGTGGGATCTGGGCCTGGAGGACATCATGTCCGCCGGCGAGGAAATCCTTATCGTGGAATGGGCCGACCGAGCCGCCGACATTTTTCCGGAACACGCCCTCTGGATTGATCTGGACTATGCCGCCGATGGCAACCCGGCTGCCTGTGAGGTCATGCCCGACGAGGATGGCTCCGTTCCCAGCCGCCACAGCATCGCCATCGGCAACGCCCCGCTACGCTACGCGGGGTTGATTGCCCGGTTGGCCGCTGTCTTTTCGGCGACTACCGCCGGAGGGCCGGCGTAATGCTGCTGGCCATCGACACATCATCGCGTTACGGCGGTGCTGCGCTGGCCGATGAGAGCGGGCAGGTCGTCGAGGCCCGGCTGTGGCGTTCCACCGCCAATCACACGGCGCAACTCATGCCGGCGATGGCCGAGTTGCTGACCGCGCAGGGAATTGCAGCCGCCGTGCTTGGCGGGGTCGCCGTTGCCCTGGGACCGGGGCCTTTCAGCGCCCTCCGCGTCGGCGTCAGCGTGGCCAAGGGGCTGGCCATGGCCGGCGGGCTGCCCATCGTTGGCGTGGACACGCTGCGGCTGGAAGCGGGACCTCACCTGACCCCGGACGCCATCGTGGCTGCCTGGCTGGATGCCGGACGCAATGAAATCGCCGCTGGCTGGTTCGACCGGAACGGTAATCGAGTGGTGGACGACGCCATCGCATCGCCCGATGATCTGCTCGAGCGGGACGGCGCGGATGCCGGGCCGATGGTCTATCGTGGGGAAGCCGCACACGCCCGGGCCGATGCCATCCGCGAAGCAAGGGCAGGAAACGCGGTCATAGCGCCCTGGACGCCGGCGGACCGGCTGTGGCATTTGGCGGCCGAAGGATCTCGACGGCTGAGGCTGAACGAGGCAGACGATCTGTCCGCATTGCAACCTTACTACCTGCGGATGCCGACCATCGGCGCGCCCCGTCAGCGGGATCTGGTGCGGCAGGGCCGACCGTCCTCAAGATAGATCCCACTCAAAAACCCAGTCAACAGGAGCTTTCAAACCCATGGAACGAACTTTCGTCGCCATCAAACCCGACGGCGTGCAGCGCGGCCTCATCGGCGAGGTTGTATCCCGGCTCGAAAGGCGCGGCCTGAAACTGGTCGCCATCCGCCTGATGCAGGTTGACGAAGACCTGGCCGGACGGCACTACGCCGAACACGTCAACCGGCCCTTCTTCCCGTCGCTGGTATCTTTCATCACCTCCGGCCCCATCGTGGCGATGATCTGGGAGGCCGACAACGCGGTGGCGCTGGCCCGGCAGACCATGGGGAGCACCAACCCGGCCGAGGCAGCGCCGGGCACCATCCGGGGCGACTTGGGCATAGACATTGGCCGGAACATCGTTCACGGCTCCGACGGCCTGGAATCGGCGGAACGGGAGATCGGCCTGTTCTTCGGCGATGGCGACGCGCTGGACTATTCGCGCAGCACCGATCAATGGATCACAGAATCCTGACCACCTGGGGCGCCCGGCTCCACAGCCGTTCCAGCCCAAAGAACTCCCGCTCCTCCGGCCCGAAGATGTGGACAATCACGTCGGCGAAGTCCAGTAGCACCCAGCCCGAGGCGGGAGTCCCCTCCCGGTGGTGGCGGGCCACGCCGGCTTCTTCCATGGCGTCGGACAGGTCCTCTTCCAACGCTTCGATCTGGCGCACCGAGTCGGCGGTCATTACGACGAAGTAGTCGGCGAATACCGTCAGCTCGCGCAGGTCTAGCATCACGATATCCGAGGCCAGCTTATCGGCGGCCAAGTCCACGGCCAGGCGGGCCACGTCAGCGGGAGTGAGAGTATCTGGGGTAGTTGTCATGTCGTCTGCGTTGGCCTAATCGTCCGCGCTGGTCGGCGCGGGTTCGGTATCGGGTTGGATGTTGACCACCACACGACCGTTGATGCGTTCGTGGCTGGCGAGCGCGTTCAGCACCCGGTTGATGTCCTGGCGGAGGCCGTCTATCTGGTGGCTCACTTCGTCTATTCGACGGTTAGTTTCCGCGTTAATTTCTATGGTCGCTGTCCTGACGGCTTCCTTGATTTCCTGACGCAACTCCTCACGCGTTTGGCGCTCCAGGTTGTGCATATCATTGTGCGTAGGACTCCGCCCCTGGCGATAGATGACGAGGAAGAGGGCGCCGATGGCTATCCCCAGCATGGAGCCATAGAAAATGGTTATCGGCGATATTTCCATACGGATTGCTCCCCACTGCAAAATGGCGATGGACTCGCCCCCAGCCTGACTGCTGTTGAGTATAGGCCGTGCGGGGTTTGCCTTGCAATCCCCGCCATTTGTGATATATTACACAAATGTTTTTTGCCAGCGGCGACGAACCACACATCCCAATGACAAACTGCATGGGAGTGGCCTCGGCGCTACTGGCGGCTTTTGCATTGTTGGAGCGCGGGGTGCCATCATGAATTCGCTCAAGGAATTGGCCCAATCCGGCTTATATGCTCCTGAACAGGAGCACGACGCCTGCGGCGTCGGCATGGTAGCCAACATCAAGGGCGAAAAAACCCACGCCATCATCACCGAGTCGCTGGAGGTCCTGAACAATCTGGGGCACCGGGGCGCATCCGGTTCCGACCCGGACACCGGCGACGGCGCCGGAATCCTCGTGCAGATGCCCGATGCTTTCTTCCGCAAGGAAACCGCCGCCTTGGGCATCGTGCTGCCGCCTGAAGGCGAGTACGGCGTCGGCATGGTCTTCCTCCCCCAGGATGCGGACGCGCTCGCCAAGTGCGTGGCGCATATCGAAAGTGTCGTTGCCAATGAAGGACTCACTCTGCTGGGCTGGCGGGACGTGCCGCTGAACCACGCGGCGATTGGCCGGGACGCCCGCGAGGTTTGCCCTACCATACGCCAGTTCTTCGTCGGCAAAGGAACCGCCAACACCCCCGACCGGACGGCGCTGGAACGCAAACTGTACGTAACCCGCAAAGCGATCACCAACACCCTGCCCTCAACCGGCATCAGCGACGAAGACGCCGACTTCTTCTACATCTGCAGCCTCAGCGCCAACACGGTCGTGTACAAGGGCCTGTTGGTGTCCTATCAGATTGCGGGCTTCTACCTGGACCTGAACGATGAGTCGCTGGTTTCGGCCTTCGCCTTGGTCCACTCCCGCTTCAGCACCAACACCCTCGGTCATTGGAAGCTGGCCCACCCCTACCGCTACCTGGCACACAACGGCGAGATCAACACCCTGCGCGGCAACATCAACTGGATGCACGCCCGCGAGTACCAGTTCAGCTCGCCCCTCTACGGCGACGACATCCACAAGCTGGCGCCCATTTGTGATCCGTTGGCCAGCGACACTGCCAGCTTCGACAACGCCCTGGAACTGCTGGTGATGACGGGCCGCGAACTGGCCCACGCCATGCTCATGATGATCCCGGAAGCCTGGGACCAGCACGAAACCATGCCCCAGGAGAAAAAGGACTTCTACGAGTTTCACTCCTGCATGATGGAGCCGTGGGACGGCCCCGCCATGATGCTGGCCACCGACGGCAAGGACGTCTGCGCGGTGCTGGACCGCAACGGCTTGCGCCCCTTCCGCTACACCGTGACCCACGATGACAAGTTGGTCATGGCTTCGGAAACCGGTGTCCTGGATTTCGCGCCCGAACGGGTCAAGGAGAAGGGACGGCTCCAGCCGGGCCGGATGTTCCTGGTCAGCTTCGACGAAGGCCGCATCATCGGCGACGAGGAGTTGAAACACACCCTTGCAACCCGCCAGCCCTACGGTCAGTGGCTTCAGGAAAACAAGGTCAACCTTGATGATCTGCCGCCGACCGACCCCTCTCCACCGGCCGGCGGCAATAATTTGCGCCAGCAACAGCGCGTCTTCGGCTACACCATCGAAGAGCTGCGGATTCTCACCACGCCGATGGCCGCTGGCGGCTACGAAGCCATCGGTTCCATGGGCAACGACGCCTCGCTGGCCGTGCTGTCGGATCAGAACCGCTCCTTGTTTGATTACTTCAAGCAGCTTTTCGCCCAGGTCTCGAACCCGCCTCTGGACGCCATCCGTGAGGAACTGGTGACCTCCTTGGAAGCTTTCATCGGCAGTGAGCAGAACCTGTTCGACGAAAGCCCGCTGCACTGCCGCCAGCTCCGGCTCAAGTCCCCCATGCTCACCGACGAGCAGTTGGCGAAAATCCGCTCCCTCGACCGTCCCGGCCTGTCATCGACCACGCTGTCCACCCTTTTCGACGCCAAAAACGGCTCGCTGGAACAGGCGGTCGATGCTCTATGTGATGCTGCCTCCCAGGCCGTTGCCGACGGCAACAACATCATCATTCTCTCCGACCGGGGCGTTGACGATACCCACGCGCCAATTCCCAGCCTGCTGGCCACCGGCGCCGTGCATCATCACCTGACCCGGACTGGCGACCGGACCCAGGTCGGCCTGGTGGTGGAGTCCGGCGAACCGCGAGAGGTGCAGCATATCTGCCTTCTCATCGGCTACGGCGCCGGCGGCATCAACCCCTATCTGGCCCTGGAGTCGGTGCGTGACCTGGCCGAGCGCGGCGAGTTGAACGGGACCAAGCCCGACTATGCCGTCTATAACTTCATCAAAGCCAACGAGAAGGGCATCCTGAAAGTGATGTCCAAGATGGGCATTTCTACCGTCCAGTCCTACCGGGGCGCGCAGATTTTCGAGGCCATCGGCCTCAAGGATGAAGTCGTTGAGAAGTACTTCACGCGCACCCCATCGCGCATCCAGGGCATCGGCCTGGACATCATCGAGGAAGAAACCCTGCAACGCCACCGCTCCGCCTTCGACGACCCCTTCGTGCCGGGGATGCAGGAATTGGACATGGGCGGGCAGTACCAGTGGCGTCGTCACGGCGAGTTTCACCAGTGGAACCCGGAGGCCATCGCCAAGCTGCAATACGCCACCCGCGCCAACGACCCCCGCGCCTACCGCGAGTTCGCCGACCAGGTGAACGACCAGAGCCGCCGGATGGCAACCCTGCGCGGCCTGCTGGAGTTCAAGCTCAGTCAGCCCATCCATGTTGACGATGTGGAGCCGGCGGTGGATATTGTCAGGCGGTTCGCCACCGGCGCAATCTCCCTGGGTTCCATCAGCCGCGAGGCCCACGAGACCATGGCCATCGCCATGAACCGCCTCGGCGCGCGCAGCAACACCGGCGAGGGCGGCGAGGACTTCCACCGCTATGCGCCGGACGACAATGGCGACGACCGCAACAGCGCCATCAAGCAGGTGGCGTCGGGCCGCTTCGGCGTGACCCCCAACTACCTGGTCAACGCCTCCGACCTACAGATCAAAATGGCCCAGGGATCCAAGCCTGGCGAGGGCGGACAACTCCCCGGCCACAAGGTTGACGAGTACATTGGATGGGTGCGGCATACCACGCCCGGCGTGGAGCTGATCTCTCCGCCGCCCCACCACGACATCTATTCCATCGAGGATTTGGCCCAGCTCATCCACGACCTCAAGAACATCAACCCGGACGCCCGCATCCACGTCAAACTGGTGTCTGAGGTTGGCGTGGGAACCATCGCCGCCGGCGTCTCCAAGGGACATGGCGACGTGGTTCTCATCAGCGGCCACGACGGAGGCACCGGCGCTTCGCCGGAGTCGTCCATCAAGCACGCTGGCCTGCCCTGGGAACTGGGCGTTGCCGAGACCCAGCAGGTGCTGGTCGCCAACGACCTGCGCAGTCGCATCGTAGTGCAGACCGACGGCCAGCTGAAAACGGGCCGCGACGTGGCGGTGGCCGCCCTCCTGGGCGCGGAAGAGTTCGGCATGGCAACGGCCGCCCTCATCGTCAACGGCTGCATCATGCTCCGCAAGTGCCACCTGAACACCTGCTCAGTGGGCATCGCAACCCAGGATCCGGAACTCCGCAAGCGGTTCGCCGGTCAGCCGGGGCATCTGGTCAACTACTTCTACTTCGTCGCCGAAGAGCTGCGCGAGATCATGGCGGAGCTAGGCTTTCGCACCGTGGCTGAAATGGTCGGTCGCGTGGACAAGCTGGAAACTCGCAAGGCCGTGGACCACTGGAAAGCGTCGGGCATCGACCTCGCCCGCCTGCTCACCATCCCTCCCCGGGCCCAGCGCGTGCAGACCTACTGCTGCATTGATCAGGATCATGGCCTGGAGCGGGCCCTCGATCATCAGCTCATCGCCCAGGCGCAGCCGGCCATCGACAACGGCACGCCGGTGAACATCAACCTGCCCGTGCGAAACTCCAACCGCACCGTGGGCGCAATGCTCAGCGGAAAGGTGGCCGCCAAGTATGGCGAGGACGGCCTCCCCGAGGACACCATCGACATCAACCTGGGAGGTTCCGGCGGACAGAGCTTCGGAGCGTTCCTGGCTCCGGGCGTTGCCATCCGGTTGGCCGGCGACACCAACGACTACATGGGCAAGGGCATCGGCGGCGGACGGCTGGTAATTGTGCCGCCCGATGGTTCCGGTTTCGTGCCCGAGGACAACATAATCATCGGCAACGTGGCGCTGTATGGGGCCACCGGCGGCGACGTGTTCATCCGCGGTCGCGCCGGCGAGCGCTTTGCCGTCCGCAACAGCGGCGCCCGCGCCGTTGTGGAAGGCGTCGGCGATCACGGCTGCGAGTACATGACCGGCGGCATCGTCGCCGTAATCGGCAGCACGGGCCGCAACTTCGGCGCCGGCATGAGCGGCGGCATCGCCTTCGTGTACGACCCGGATGGCGATTTCCACATCCGTTTCAATGATGGCATGGCCGACCTCGAAGACCTGGTCGAACCGGAAGACATTGACGTTCTGCACAGCCTGCTGACTGAGCACCTGGAACGCACCGGCAGCGGCCCGGCCCAGCGCATCCTTGACGACTGGACGGCCAGCATCGGCAAGTTCCGCAAGGTAATGCCCCGCGACTACCGCCGGGTGTTGCGGGAACGGGCCGAGCGGGCGGCGGCACAGGAATTGGTGGCGGTGTCCAATGGGTAAAGTCACCGGTTTCATGGAATTCGGACGCACGCCGCCGGAACGCCGGCCTCCGGCGGAGCGCGTTGGCGACTGGAGCGAGTATTACCACCGCTGGACCGACGAGCAGGCTGTCGAGCAAGGCGGCCGCTGTATGGACTGCGCGGTGCCCTTCTGTCACATGGGATGTCCGCTGGGCAACGTCATACCGGACTTCAACCACCAGGTGTATCTGGGCAACTGGGAAAGGGCCTTGGAGGTGCTGTTGAGCACCAACAACTTCCCGGAGTTCACCGGGCGCATCTGTCCCGCTCCCTGCGAAGCGTCCTGCGTACTTAGCATCAACGCGGACCCGGTTACCATCGAGTACATCGAAAAGGAAATCAGCGACCGGGGATTTGAGCAAGGCTGGATCAAGCCGTTACCGCCGGAAACGCGCTCAGGCAAAACGGTAGCGGTGGTGGGCAGCGGCCCCGCTGGGTTGGCCGCCGCGCAGCAATTGAATCGGGCTGGCCATGCCGTGACGGTGCTGGAACGCGACGATTACATCGGCGGCCTGCTGATGTTGGGCATACCTGATTTCAAGCTGGAGAAGTCGGTGGTGCAGCGCCGCGTCGCCCTGATGGAAGCTGAAGGCATCGAGTTCCGCACCGGCGTGAACGTGGGTATCAATTACCCGGCAGAACAGTTGCTGCGTGAGTACGACGCCATTTGTCTCACCGGAGGCTCTACCCATGCGCGTGACCTGGACGTTCCCGGCCGGGAGTTGGACGGCGTTCATTTCGCAATGGAGTACCTGCCCCAGCAGAATCGCACGCTGGCCGGCGAGAGCATCCACAACCAGATCAGCGCCGAGGGCAAGCGGGTCATCATCCTGGGCGGCGGCGACACTGGCGCAGACTGCCTGGGCACCGCCCACCGGCAGGGCGCCGAAATTGTCCACCAGTTCGAGTTGCTCCCGGAACCACCCGAAACGCGCCCTGACGATAACCCCTGGCCACGCTGGCCGATGATTTTGCGCACTTCAGGAGCCCACGAAGAGGGCGGCGTCCGCGATTACAACATCCTCACCAAGTCCTTAACCGGCGAAAACGGGCAGGTCAATCAACTCCATGCCGTTCGCGTCGATTGGACCCGGGGCGAAGGCGGGCGTTTCCAGATGTCCGAGGTGCCCGGCAGCGAGTTCAGCGTGGACGCCGACCTGGTGCTGCTGGCCATGGGCTTCCTGCACCCGGAGCACGGCGGTATGCTGGAGCAGCTGGGCGTGGAACTGGACGGGCGCGGCAATGTCAAGGTGGACGACAACAAGATGACGTCGGTGCCCGGCGTCTTCGCCGGCGGCGATATGGTGCGCGGCCAGTCCCTGGTCGTCTGGGCCATCGCCGAGGGCCGCGACGTGGCGCGGGGCGTCGACCAGTACCTGGCATCCGGGGTGAGCCACTTGCCCCGATCCGTCGCAGTCGAGTAACCTTCTGGAAACAACTGCGTTATGCTGGAGAGGGCGGGTTGTACACCCGCCCTCTCCCGTTATTGCTCCATCAGGGCCAGGATACGGGCTACGTACTCATGGACGGTGGGGCCATCCGCTTCAATCTCGTAATCTTCCATCTCGTCGTGGAAAAAGTTCTTGTGAAACTTTTCCGCCACGTTGAAGCCGGCAACCAGAAAGATATCGCCGTACTCATCGGCCAGCCGTTGCGCGGCGTTTTTCATATCCCGGTGCGTCCGGTGCTTCCAACCACGTTGCACAGCGATGGCCGTCAACGCTTCGTTGGCCGCGCCGTAGAGCTTTTCCGACGCCTGCTGTCGCTCGCCGACGGAACTTGCGAGCGCATTGGGCGTATCCCTGCTCCGTCATAGTGCGCTCTTCTTCGGAGTTGATGCTAGTTCTGAGCCACTGCCCTAGCATCAACCTTCCAGCAGTTTCAGAAGCCGGTTCACGTATTCACGGGCCGCTGGGCGGTCGACTGCAATCTCGTACTCCTCCATATCGTCATAGATGGAGTTGTCGCGGAACTTTTCGGCAGTGACAAACCCGGACGCTAGGAATGGTTCATTGTACTTTGCGGCCAGTTGGTGCGATGCCAGCTTT
>JAGWBI010000034.1:10724-34749 GCA_021295965.1 Dehalococcoidia bacterium
GTCAACGCTTCGTTGGCCGCGCCGTAGAGCTTTTCCGACGCCTGCTGTCGCTCGCCGACGGCAAACTCACGGTCTGAGTAGCCCGGAAACTTCCGAGCGCTCTGGGCGTATTCCTGCTCGGTCATTGCAACACCCCGCCGTCTAAACGGATGCCGGGGCGGCGGAGGACACGGCGTTGCGGCCGATGTGATTCAGGTATTCCTGGATGTTCAGCACCTGGATGGTGTTGGTGGTGCCCGTCACGCCGGTCATGAACCCATGCACCAGCGTCACCACGTCCCGCTCCGAGACCATGCCCGTGGCCATTGCGGCATCCACCAGCATGGTCACCAGCTTGGCGACGTCCGGTTCGGCGGGTATTACGCCCTTGGGATTCAGGCCCCAGGCCATGCAGACCCGACGCTGCACCGCCGAGTCGTGGGAGAACACGATGATGTCGTTTTCGGGACGGAAACGGGACAACTCGTACGCCGCCCGGCCCGTGCTGGTGATGACGATGGGCTTGGCGTTGAGCGATTTGGTGAGTTGCGTCGCGCCCCAGGTAACCGACTGGGTCTGGTCGCGTTGGGGGAACTCCGTGTAATAGCGATACATCGTTTCCGCCTGCACGATGGCGGCGTCGGCAATACGCACCGCGTCCACCGGGTAGGCGCCGATGGCGATTTCGTCGGACAGCAGGATTGAATCGCAACCGTCGAGCACGGCATTGGCGATATCGGATACCTCGGCCCGGGTGGGAGTAGGGGAGTTGACCATTGAGCGGAGCATCTGGGTGGCCACTGAGGAGATCTTGCCGGCCCGGTTGGCGCGAGTCACCATGTCTTTCTGGATGACCGGCACTTCTTCCATCGGCATTTCCACGCCTAGGTCGCCACGGGCCACCATGATCCCGTCCACTTCCTGCAGGATGTCGTCCAGGTTGGTGATGCACTCCCGGCGTTCCAGCTTGGCCATCACCGGGGCGCGGCTGTCCAGTTGGTTCAGGTAGGCCCGGGCGTAGCGCACGTCCTCTCCGGTGCGGACGAAGGAGAGAGCCACCCAGTCCACTTCCTGCTCCACGCCGAACTGCAACGCTACCTTGTCGCCCTCGGTGATCACGGGCATATCGATGGGAACGTCGGGCAGGTTGACGCCCTTGTAGGATGAGAGGTTGCCGCCGTTGCGCACCTGGGTTTTGACTTCCAATTCCGGTGTGATTTCCAACACTTCCAGGCAAACGGTGCCATCGGAAATATAGACCAGGTTACCCGGGCGCATGCTGCGCAGGATGTCCGGTTCGGGAAACGGCAGCAGATTGGGCGACGCCGATCGAGGTTCGTTAATGATGGAAACATCGTCGCCATAGTTCAGTTGAGCCGCCTCTTCCATGTGTCCCAGGCGGAACTTGTTGCCGCCCAGATCCTGGAGCACGGCCACCGGGCGGTTGTGCCGTTCCGACGCGGCCCGCACGTTGGCGATGACCTCGGCGTGTTCCTCCAGCGTGCCATGGGAGAAGTTGAGCCTGGCCACATCCATGCCGGCGGCCACCAGCCGATCCAGCGTTTCCGGCGAGCGCGACGCGGGGCCTATGGTGGCGATAATCTTGGTTTTACGCATAATCCGTACCCCTATTGCTTAGTTCTCATTCTTTCGGTCATTATAACCCGCGCCGTTGCGGGGCCGCCGTCGGTCTCGTTCCTGAATCTGCCCGTGCTTAAGGGTGCTCACGAATGCCGTCATTCCCGCGCAAGCGGGAATCCAGTGAGCGTAAAATTCGGCCAATATTCCTGTCGCAAAGATTTTCTGGGTTCCTGCTTTCGCAGGAACGACGGTGTGATTTTTCACCAGAGCCTAAAATCACGCGGGGGCAACCGTCCGGTCACCCCCGCGACCCGTTTCCCGTCCCGCTGCGGATCTATCGGCCCTGACGGCTTTCCTGGTAGGTCTGCTCGGCCCGCTCCAGGCCGGCGCGGCGGTTGACTTGCAGCGTATCCCGCAACTCGGATGCCCACTGCTGGGAGGTCTGAATGCCGGTGAGCGTCCCCTGGAACTGGGGCATGACGTAGCGGGCCATCAGTTCATAGGAGCGGTGGAGCTTGTCGCGGGGCGCCCAGTCCTCAACGCGGACCAGCAGGCCGCCGAAGCCCCCGGACATTTCCTGCAGCTCATTGATGCGCTGGATACAGTCGTCCGGTGTGCCTACGATCCACTGCTTGTTGTCGGTCATGAAGTCCACGATCTGGTCGCGGGGGACGTCGGGGACCTCGTGGCCCAGCGTGTTGCCGAAGTACTCGGTGACGACGCGGGCCGAACCTTCGCGGATGTCCTCCTGGGCCTGCTTCTTGGACTCAGCCAGGTGGACACCGACGGAGAGACGCCATTCCTCCCGATTGACGGTCTGGCCGTGCTCGGCGGCAGTCTCCTCGGCGATGGCCCACTGGTCCTTCAGGCTGGTGGAGCGCACCATGTCCCGGGGCACGCTGAGCGAGATGACGCCGGCGCCGTACTTGCCGGCCGTGGTCACGCCGGCGGGCGACTGTACGGACGCTACCACTAGAGGGAAGGGCTGCTGGTAGGGCCGCAGCTGCAGGTGGGCGTCGTGAAGCTCGAACCAGTCCGAGGTGTAGGTGTACGGCTCGGCGCTGTCCATGAGCCGCTTGATGGCGCCCAGGGATTCGTCCATCATCTCCCTCTGGCGGGCCGGATCGATGCCGAACATATAGGCGTCGGAGGCCAGGGCCCCGGGGCCGACGCCCAGCATGACGCGGCCACGGGTCAGGTGGTCCAGCAGCACCATGCGGTTGGCGACCATGTAGGGATGGTGGTAGGGCAGGCTGACCACGCCGGTGCCCAGACGGAGGTTGCGGGTGCGCTCGGCGGCGGTGGCCATGAACACCTCGGGGGAGGCGATGGTCTCCCAGCCCGCGCTGTGGTGTTCGCCGATCCAGGCCTCGTCAAAACCGAGCTGGTCAAGCCATTGCAGCAGTTCCAGGTCGCGCTCCAGGGCCAGGGTCGGGTTCTCGCCGACCCGGTGGAACGGGGCCATAAACACGCCAAACTTCATACGTGCCGGAGCGCTCATCTAATGCCTCCTAAACTTGCGGTAGGGGAACGGGTTCAGTCGATGCGCCATTCTAACACGGGGGCCAATTGCAGCAACCGTGCTAAAATCGGGGCCAAGACAACGCCGAAGTCCTGCCTACCGTAACACCCGGTATGGGAAGAAAGCGGATGCCTTCACTAGAGGATATAATCACACCGTATGATGGAGTTCTGGTCGACCAGTTGGGGCGATGTAGCCACCGTAGTTGGGATCATCGTCTCGTTGGGAGCCATAGTTTGGGCTATAAAGGAGGCCCGTGGTGCAAGGTCTGCTTCGCAAGCGGCAGAAATAGCGGCAGGCGAGACTCGAGATCAGATCGCTCGCCATTTGCAGACGGTAGATCTGTACCGTGCCATCGGACTGATCGAACGCATCAAAATCCTTCACGACAACGACCGGTGGGAGGCCGCCAGAGAACATTACCAAACGTTGCGAGCGATGCTTTCTGACGTTATAGCCCGTTGTCCTGAAGATCAGAGTGACGTTCGCGACAAACTGGCCACTGCGAGAACGATTGTCGGGGATTTGGAAAACTTGATCCGCGGTCGCGTTAGCCGACCTATCTCCGAGCGTGGTCGGTCCCGATTGATCCAGCAACTGAACGAAATCCAAAGTGATTTGGAAGTATTGGCGAGCAATGTCAGCTTCGGTGATTCGTAAGGGGTGAAGCATGAATGAGTTGGACAAGATACTGGGGGGCTTGATTCAGCGAACCACAGAAGGCAAGTTGAAATGGAGTCCTACCGTAGAAAGGGATCGGTTCGTTACCTCCATAGACGCAATCTCTGTTGTAGTGGGGCAGTTGAGTGAAGCCCGTGGGGTCTATCCCGCTCGTCACCAACTTGAGATCCTCAACGACGAGGGTTTCACTGTCGAGGTTCTCGAAACTGAAGACGAATTTGGGCTGGTAGCGACCGACGAGCTTGCAACGCCTGAGCAGGCGGGGCAAATGAACCGTCTCTATGTGCTGGCGCGCCGTTCTGGCCTTAACGCTCACTCAACTTTGGAGAAACTGGCCAAAGCCCTGGGCGCCGAATAGGTAACCCGCCTGTGGACGCCATAATCAACTACGTTGATCCTAGCATCCGGCCGTCCGCAACGCGCGACACCCGGGACACTCCCCCTGAACAGGTGTATCAACCGCATGACCTACCCGCCTCACATTTTCGCCGACAACCCCATTAATCGCGGGGAAACGGAGCGCCGGGACGAGGAATGGATTGCCCGTCAGGCTGCCGACGACAGCAGCCGGTTCCTCCCGTTCAACAACCTGAACGTGCTCCTCACCGACCAGGACCCGCCGGAACCCGGCTGGCTCAATCCGGCGTTGGTGCAGCCGCTGCCGCCTGATGCCGAATGGATTTTCCTCGGCATTCTTGACGACATTACCCATTTCGCCGTTGACCTGTCCAAGGCGCAGAGCATCGCCGAGCGTGTGCAGCAGGACACCGGATGGCATTTCGAGGATTGCCGCACCGCCGGCGAGACCATGTCCGGCCCCAATACCGGGTTGCTGTCCCACGCCCGCGCCCAGCTGGACTGGAACCTGCGCCACGGCTTCTGCTCAGTTTGCGGCCATCCCACCGACAAGAAGCGCGGCGGTCAGGCGCGCCAGTGCCCCTCCTGCAACGCCCAGCACTTCCCGCGCACCGACCCGGTGGTCATCACCGTAGTCACCGACGTTGAGCGTGACCGTTGCCTGCTCGGTCAGTCCCGGGGCCGTTTGCAGCGGATGCGGGCCTACTCCGCGCTGGCCGGCTTCATGGATCAGGGCGAGGCCATCGAGGAAGCCGTGGCCCGCGAGGTGATGGAAGAGGCCGGCATCCGGGTGAAAAACGTCCGCTACCATTCGTCCCAGCCGTGGCCTTTCCCGTCATCGTTGATGATCGGCTGCCTGGCCGAGGCCGACACTACCGACATCAACATGGACGACGAGGAAATGACCGACGTGCGCTGGTTCGATCGGTCAGAGGTTCTCCTGGCCCTAGATGGACGCAGCGAGGAACTCACCGTTCCCGGCCCCATCGCCATCGCCCATCACCTCATCAAGGCGTGGGCCACCGGGGAAGCGTCCTGACGTGGCCAGCAACGACACCGTGACAGCTAGGTAGGGGCGGGTTTCAAACCCGCCCCTACCTGATTACTCCGCCTCGCGCGTTCCGGTCAGGCCGGGACTTTAGCCGCCGACCATTCAACGCCGTTCAGCACGATGCGCTGGAACTCCGGCGTCTCAAAGCTGCGCCCGTCGTGGCCCAACAGCAGCACGAAGACGTTGCCCTCGCCGTACTGGCGGGTCCACCCAAGGGGATAGGTGCCGCCGGGCATGTGCGTGGGGTTGCGGTCCGGGCCCCACGGCCAGGTGCCGTCCTCGGCAGTTCCGGTGAGGAAGACGTTGTTGCCGTCCTTGATCGCCAGGTTCATGTACAGCTCGTCGTTGGTGGAGAAGTCCGCCACTCCGTGCGCTCCGGCGTGGCCGGAGTCGCTCACATTGACCGTGAACTGGCCGTAGGGAGGGTGGTAGCTGGTGCCGGAAATCCAGCCGCCGCCGGTGATTTCGTGGTAGTCGGGCCACGCCGCCGCCACGCAGGTGGCGATGTGGATGCACACGAACCCCTTGCCGCCGCTGACGTAATCCCGCAGCCCGTCCATTTCCGCCGCGGATAGCGTCCAGTCGCCGAAGTCCACCACGTTTTCCCGCCGCGTGTTGAAAACCAGCACGTCATACCCGCTCATGGCGGAGCGGTCAGCCAGAACGGCGGCGTCCTCAGTCACCGTGACCTCATGGCCCGCGCCTTTGAGAAAGGATTCCAGTATTGGCGTCGACTCCTCATACGGATGCCGCCCGCCTGATAGTACCAAGAGCCTCATAATTTGATACCTCCATCCGAATGGCCGTCATTGTAGATTCGCCGGACGCCGGTGGCAAATCCTGCCGTTGGGATGTGCTCGCGACCACGATGTCATTGCGAGCAAAGCGCGGCAAGCTCGTTGCGGACAATGCGCGTCCGTGCGTTGACACGGCTCCGTTGCAGTTCAGACGGTTTCCCTTTGTAGGGGCAACGCAGGTGTCGGCTCTACCCGCGCCGGCCGTAGCGTCAATCGAAAGAACCACCCGAAACGCGCCGCCCCTTACTGACATTTGCCCCTTGCGGTCAACGCCAACCGGTCCCTATCCTGAAAGTACAACCCAGCAACAGGAGGCCGGCAAACCCTTGACCATCCCGTCGTCACCCATCGACAGCGTCATGCTGTTCCCCGAAACCGATCCAGCATCGATCCAGTTGCCCGCCACCGCTTTTCCGGCGCTCACCGCCCAGCGTCTGCGGGAATTCCTGGAGCGTTTTGCTACCCTCGCCGGCGGCGACCTCACCAACCGCCTGTCGGGCCTCACCGAACCTGGCCTCTACGTTCTGGCCGCCGCTTTAGCCCACGCCGAGGCCAGGGAACTGGATCCACGAATTGCGAGTCAATCCAGTACCGTCATCCCTGCCCTGCTCGCCGAATTGCGCCGTCGCGATGGTCGCGGTATGGGAACCGACCCCACCGGCCCGGTGCGACGCGGACGTTTGCTGCAACTCATCGGAGCATTCACCGCTTTGTCGCCCGTCAGCACATCAGCCCGAGAACAGGCCAAGTTGGGAGGCGCTTGTCCCTTCTGCGACGACGAATCGGCCTTCCTGGCGCTGCTGCCGCAGGCAACTTGGCAGTGTTCATGCTGTTCCCGAAGTGGCGGGCTCCTGGAGTTCGCCGGACTCCTGCTACAGCGAACCGCCGCCGCTTCGTGACCTATCTGGTTTCCGTCGCCCAAACCCGGTATTGCCCCGGTTCCATCGTGGCCGGCGCCGTCGGAGCCACCGCCACAACCAACCGCCCGCCGTCGCCAATCGCCGGCCCGGAAACCATCCCGGCGTGGCGTTTTTCCCGGGTATCCCAGGTCAGCGGTATCCTTGCGGCGGACGGTTCCGGCCCATCGCTGATTAGCCACACAATCCAGTCCTGCCGCACTCGGTTGTTGACCCACACGAAACCGTCCGGCTCCCAATCGCCGTCGGCATCCCACGACGCTCGCATATCGCTGACGCACGCCCCCGGGCCGTGAATGGCGTCGTCGGTGACATAGTGGAACCGCACCAGCGCATCCCGGCCGGCGTAGTCGGTCAGCGAAACCGTCACCTCCCGCCAACCGCTCGACCCCGTATAGCCGTGCCCGTAGCTGTTGCCCAACGGATTAGCGTCCGTCGTGCCATCCGCAGACAGCACCTCCCACGTCGCTCCTCCGTCCGTTGATACTTCCAGGTACAGGTAGTCCCAATCCTCTTCAATGCTGTGCCACAGGTTGAAGGTCAGGACCGACTCTGTGCCTCCGGAAACGGTGGCCGGCACGGCGAAACTCCGCGTGAGAGTGGACGATATATCGTCGCCCCGGTTGGTCCACCAGCATCCCCCTTCGGGCGCCTCTACGGGCAACAATGCCGTTTCGCCAGCCCCCTCGAAGTGAACCGCGACCTCGCCCTGGGCATCCTTCAACTCCACGTAGTCGATCCCGTACTGCGCCAGCGACACCGTGATTCCGTCGCCGCCAACTCCCGTCGTCCGGGTGACACGGGCCCCCAGGTCAAGGTTGGCGTACCCGTAGCCAACGTCCTCCCGGTCCAGCAGATTGGCCACCATCCAGTCGGCGAAGAGGGTGTGGAAATCGGCCGGCTCTCCGCCGGTGGTGACGGCCCCTCGCCCGTCCAGAAAAACGTCAATGGCGGTGATGCCGTTGTGCTGTCCCGCCAGTAAATCCTGTAGATCGCCCTCCGGCGCGTATCGTTCCCGCAGATAGTGGGCGAACAGCGCCCCCGCGCCGTAGTTTCGGCCAACGTCCCCGCCCAACTCGTCGGGCCAGTTGACCAGCGAAACATTCGGCCGGCGCAGGTAGTAGAACATGCTGCCCGGCGTGAAACCCGCCTCCGTGACGGCCAGTTCCGACAGTCCCTCGTTCAGCCAGGTATCCTCGGACGAATCGGCGTACCAGTGTATGGCGTGCTGCAATTCATGGGCCAGGACGTCCAGGTATTCGTCGCTGCCCAGCGGCACCGCATCGGCGTTGATGTAAATCGCCGGCACTTCGTTGCTGTAGGGCTGCACGGCGGAGGGATAGGGGTCCGCGCCCGAGACGTAGCCCCCAACGCCCGGTATCGGCCCGTTGATGATATGCCCACGACCATCACCGCCAGCCAGCGCGGCCGGCTCGCCAAACACGGCCGTGACTCTGGGGTACACCTGCTCTTCCACGCCGGATACGGAGCGTTGCAGGTCGTCGTCGTCCACCTTCACTCCCTGCTCGATCCACCAGTAGGCGTGCTCGGATACCGCCTGCAATCTGAACTCCTTCCTCCGCATCATCCGCCTCGGATAGTCCAGGATCCAGAACTCCGCCGTGTCGCCCACCGCCAAAGTTTGGCCGGCGAACCTTTTCGGCGATGGCGCCGGCTCCACGCCGTCCCAGCGCAGTTCCCGCGCCAGCTGCAAAAGGTCCCGAGCCGGTGGCGTCGGGAAGTCGGCGCCGGTCATTGCGCCATCCGGCGAGACAACCTCGCCGGTGGCCACGCGCTCCGATGCTGCCGGTGGTCGAGTCGGGACAACGGCTGCGCTTTTGCCCAACGGGGATGCGGCCACAGAGGTCGCGGTGGGCCTTGCTGTCGCCGTCGGAGCGCCGGAGGGACCGGCGGTTGTGGATTCTGGAACCGCGGTCGCCGGCGTCTGCTCCACCTGCTCTGAGGAGCAGGACACGCCGACCGTCAGAAACGCGGCCAGCGCCGCGCATATCATCAGGATATTTTTCCCCACTGTCATGTTGTCCAGCGGGCGACCCAATGAATCGTTAACCCAGCCACCCGTCAAATCCCGCTGCTGACTTTACGCTGGCCCATCCGCCGGCGGTTCTGTTTCCGGTGGCTTCGGATCCGTGTTGTACCGGTTCATCGCGATGTCGATGCCTTCGGATAGCAGGCATTCCACCGCGTCGGCGGCCCGGGCGATGGCGGCATCCACCGCCGGCTTCTCCTCGTCCGAGAACCGCCCCAGCACGTGCTCGACGCTGCCCGACATTCCCGGTCCGCCGATGCCGATGCGCAGCCGGGGAAAGTCGATGGTACGCACATTGCGGATGATGTCCTTGATCCCGTTGTGGCCGGCGTCGGAGCCTCGCGCCCGCAGTCGGATGCGTCCCAACGGCAGCGCCATCTCGTCGTACACGATCACCAAATCAGCCGCTCGCCCGCCGAACCGGGCCAGCAGATACGCCACCGACTCGCCGGAAAGGTTCATAAACGTGCGCGGCTTCGCCAAAACCACCGGCGCGCCGTCCCGATACCCCTGCCCTAGGACCGTCGTCCGCCGCCGGTCGTTGACGGCAATCCCCCACCGTTCCGCCAGCAAATCAACACACCCAAACCCCACGTTGTGCCGGGTATCCCGATAACGCGGCCCGGGGTTGCCCAGCCCCACGATGAGGTGGGTGGGGGTGCGTTCCATCAACAATCGACGGCGGGGATGAAATCTGCCAAATCCAGTATCACGTCCGGGAACGCCTGCGGGCTGACTTGACCACCCAGGGGGATAACCCGAACGCTACTATAGACAGCCCCTTGCGGCTCCGTGTTGACCACCAATTCTCCGGCGCGCAGATTGGCAACCCATACTTCCGGAATACCGGCGGCGGCGTACCGGGCCAACTTCTCCCCCAGGTCGAACTCCAGGGAACTGTCGGCAACTTCAACCACTAGGTACACGTCCGGGGGCAAAACCGGCGCAACGTCACTGATGGAACGGCGTCGGATGACGGCAATGTCCGGCTGCGGCGCGCTGTTGTCATCCAGCTGAATGGAACCCTGCACCCGCACCATGGCCCGTCGCCCGATAAGTTCGCGCAGCAAGTCGCTGATCCAGTCGACGCTCATCAGGTGCCGGTTGCCGATAGGAGCCATTTGGATTATCTCCCCGTCCAGCAGTTCGATACGTTCTTCTTTTGCAAGAATGCCGGCTTCGCCCAGGGCCAGATACTCGGCTACGGTGAATCTACGACCAGCGCTCACAACCTGACGCTCGCTGGCCGGCACGATGCCGGCGGCAACCATGGCGTCCGTTTCGGCGGCAGTGAAACGGCGAATTGCTTGGGTGCGCGCAGTGGTCATCGTTGTCCTCGAGATGCCTCAGATAGTCAACTGACCGCCCAATTGTACCACCCACCGAATCATCGCCACTGTGCTAAACTACGCCCATCACCACACCTCCCATACGGAGCCAAACCGCCATGACCAGCACGTCCAAAGACCCCATCCTCGTCGTAATCCAGCTCACCGGCGGCAACGACTACCTGAATACCGTCATACCCTACGGCGACGGGCGTTATCACGATAACCGGCCCACCGTGGGCATCCCCGCCGACCAGGTGCTGCCCATTGACGATCAGTACGGTCTCAATCCGGCCTTGCCTGAGATCAAGTCGCTGTACGACGCCGGCAAGGTGGCCGTCGTCAACGGCATCGGCTATCCCACGCCCAACCGGTCCCACTTCCGCAGCATGGACATTTGGCACACCTGTGAGCCGGAAAAGGTGGGCACCGAGGGTTGGCTGGGCCGCGTCATCCGCGACATCGACCCCAACGCGGAGAACGTGCTCACCGGCGTCAACTTCGGGCGCGGCCTTCCCCGGGCCATGGCCCTGACCGGCGTACCCGTGGCCTCCGTCGCCGTGCTGGAAACCTACGGTGTGCTGACGGGCATCGTCAACGAGCCGGAACGCTCCCAGGCCCTGGACATCTTCGCTCGTATGTACTCCCCCACCGTCGGCCTGGGCGCGACCATGGACTATTTGGGACAGACCGGCCTGGACGCCCTGAAAGGCGCGGACATCCTCAAGGCCGCTCCCGACATGTACACCTCCACCGTGGAGTACGCCGACACCGGCATCGCCAGGAACCTGCAGGGCATCGCCAAGGTGCTGACCGCCAACCTGGGCACCCGGGTCTTCTACACTCAGCAGGGCGGCTATGATACCCACGCCAGCGAGGCCGACGTCCATCCCAGGCTGCTGGGCGACCTCAGCCGTGCCGTCAGCGACTTCTACGCCGATCTGCGCGAGCATGACGCTGCCGATAACGTGGTGATGTTTGCCTTCACCGAGTTCGGTCGCCGGGTCAAGGACAACGGCAGCGGCACCGACCACGGTAGCGGCGGCGTCGCCTTCGCCATCGGCGACCCGGTGCGCGGCGGCATGTATGGGGCCTACCCGTCCCTGGCCGAGGGCGACCTGGTGGAGGGCGACCTGGCCTTCAACACCGACTTCCGCGGCGTGTACGGCGCGCTGGTGGAACAGTGGCTGGGTTTGGATGCCAAGCCGGTGGTGGGCGGCAGCTTCGAGCAGCCGGAGTTCGTGTAAAGTGGTGTTCGGATGGCAGAGATTGAGCAGAAAGCTGAGCGATGGGTCATCCTGCCAGGAACGACCATTGGGGGCAATGTGGGCGTTTTCGACGTCGAGTTCACCGTTGGGAGTGCAGACGGTGATTCGTTTGCGCGCTTGATCGGTGTGGTGGATACGGGAGCGCTCAACACCGTCATCCCCGAACGGGTATTGGACGGGCTGGGGATTGCGCGTGACGAAAGCGAGATATTCACTCTAGCCGACGGATCCAATGTAGAAGTGGACCTAGGCTTGGCGCTAATCTGGATTGAAGACCGCTCGAGAGCGGTGCATGTCGCTTTCGGCAGTGATCCGGAGTTGGCGCTGATTGGGGCGATGACCTTGGAACGATTTGGAGTTGCGGCTGACCCGGTGCATCGGCGGTTGGTTCCGGCGCGAATCACTATGTAAGCGAAAATGCAGCGCCGGCTGCCCTTAGACACCACACATGGCTACGCATCCCAACGTCTCCTCACTGGCTGCCGCCGGTGGCGCCGCCCTCTACGTGGACACGGAGAACCTCCGTGATCTTGAACACGCTCGGCAGGTGGTTGCGGCAGTCACCGCCAACTGGCCCGGCGAGCGGCCTCCATTGGGGAGTGTCTCCCTCTATGTCCGCGCCGACAAGGCGGAGCTTTGGCGCATGTGGGCGGAGGATGCACTCCCCGGGATGAGCATTCGTGTGCGAGGTGTCCAGCACTTCAGCGCGAACAATTCCAAAAACTCGGCGGATATGGCAATCGCCGCCGATGCTGTCTCCGATCTGGTGACGGGCCGGGCAAACGACGTCGCCGTGGTAAGCAACGACAGCGATTTCGGGGCGCTGTTCGTAAAGGTCCGTGAGTTGGCCCACGAAGCCAACGCGGAGACGGTCCCGTTCCTGTGGATCCACCCGCCGGAAGGAGGCGCGCTGTCGCCGGAAATCGACGAGTTCATACCCGCGGCATTTCGGTGGGACTTGTCCGCGGGTTTGTCGGCTCCGTCTGCATCGGCCCCCGCGCCCGTGGTCAGCCAACCTGCTGCGAAACCGTTGCCTGACGCGACACGCCCGGCATTGGCGGCCGGTAACGCCAACAACAACGCTGGCAACGAAGCCATGGCCGAAGAACTGATACGTCATCTGCCATTGGGCCGGTTCAGGGCCGCCGACGCCCAGGAAATAATCAGCCGGCGTTGGCCCAAACACCCCGCCGCCGGTGACACCGCCAAGTTCGGCCAGTTCCTCGGCAAGGAGATCTGGCCCATCCTCCAAAAGCGCGGCGTGACCATGCCCCGTAAAAGCTCCCCCCGAACTTATGAAATAACGGGAGCGGCCAAGGAATCCATCGCCAGGGGCTCGTCGCCCAGGCCTGCGCCCACGCCCACGACACCCGTGCAACCCGTCGCGGAGCCTACGACTGCTGAGTTGGCAGCATCTGTCGCCGCCGGCATCACCGACGACGTATTCAAGGCGTCGGAGGCCCAGGCAGCCTTGAAAAGGGAGCAGCCCCAGCACCCAGCCGCGTCCTACACGGCGGCCCAATTCGGTGTCTGGTTCGCCAAGCAGCTCTGGCCGGTTATGGAGCAGCACGGCGTCACCATCGCCAAGGAAAAGCCTCGCCTTTACGAAATGACGCCGGACGCCCGCCACCAACTCATATCGTCGGCCTAGCTGCCCTGTCCCGTCATTCTGGCCTGCTATCCGTCATTCCCGCGAAAGCGGGAATCCATGTCCCGCCAATTTGGTGACACCAACCCGTTGACAGCTTCGGCAACTTTGGGAGAACATAAGTTCGTTGCATCCGACGCCCACCATCACACCGCGTCGGGCCGGGACGACGAACTCATGCTCATCAAAAGTACACCGGACCGTTACGACAAGCTCCGCATCCTCGGCGGCATGGTTGCTGCCGACGACATCCTCACCGCCGGCAAACCCACTAACGATAGAGGCGCCGGCAAGTTCGCCAGCGGTTACGCCACCAGCGGGCCTAACCGTGTCGCCTACTCCGACCCGCGCAAGAACCCGGCTCCCGGCATCTACCAGTCCAGCCTGCCCAATGGCAAGAAGATCAACCTTATGCGCGTCATGTTCACCGACTTCTGCAAGATGGACTGCGCCTACTGCCCCAACAGTATCTACGTGCCCCGCAAGCGATACGCTTTCAAGCGGGAGGAACTGGCCGATACCTTCATGGAACTGCACAACCGACTCGCCGTGGACGGCCTGTTCCTCAGTTCCGGCATCGCGGGCGACGGTTCCAAGACCACGCAACGGCTGGTGGAAACCGTCGAAATTATCCGCAAAAAGCACGGCTTCCGGGGCTACATCCATATGAAGGTCATGCCGGGGGCCAGCCGCGAACTGGTCGAACGCGCTCACCAACTGGGCAGCCGACTATCGGTGAACATCGAGACTCCCGAACCCGACCTGCTTCGCCGCATCAGCCCCAATAAGGACTTGCAGAAAGACATCCTGGACCCCATGGCCTGGATTAACGACCTGACCCGCGAAACCGGTGGCGGCGCGGTAGGCCAGGCAACGCAGTTCGTCGTGGGCGCCGCCGATGAGTCCGACCGCCAAATCTACCGCCGCGTTGACCAGATGTACACCGACTGGAACCTCAAGCGCGTCTATTACCCGCCCTTCCGTCCCGCCATGCACACGCCCATGGAGGAAAAGCCCCCGGTACACGCCGGGCGCGAGCATCGCCTCTACCAGATGGACTGGCTCCGCCGCGTCTATCAGTTCTCCAGTAACGAGATTGACCTGGCCTTCGACCACGGAGGTTTTCTCTCCCTGGAACAGGATCCCAAGACGGTCATCGCCATGGAGAACCTGGATGCCTTCCCCATCGACCTCAACGCGGCCACCCGCGATCAACTCCTGCGCATCCCCGGCATCGGTCCGGTGTCAGCCGGACGTATCCTGGAAACCCGACGCCGCCACAGTATCGACAGCTGGCGGGACTTGAAGACCATGGGTGTGGTCCGCAAGCGGGCCTGGCCCTACGTGTTATTCCCCGGCCAGCGCCCGCCCTCGGGCCGCCAGCTCCGCATGGACCTCTTCGGCGAAGCACAGGACCGCCGCGCCGCCGAATCCGACGGCATCAGCCGGCCGCCACCCAAATCGCAAGCATTGTCAGCTGTCATGGAAACCCCAGCGACGTACACCCCTGACCACGCTTGTGTGCCCGGGAGCAAGGGGACGATGTGCGCGGGGTGCCCGATGAATCCGGTCTCAGACGAGTAGAAGACTGCGAGACCCTAGGGGTATTTACAAACTCGCGTGAAAACCCAGTCTCCAAAAGGAGACGGCTTGCCGAAGCAACCACTCCCCAACTTCATTTTGATGCCGGGTCAATGATGATTGTACTCACTCAACTACCAGACCAACCCTTGCTCCTTGCTATTCTCATGGAGCACATTCCAGCTGAACAACATCCTGGATGGCTTGGGCGACTCGCGGGTCACCAGCCAACTCCACCAACAGCCTGACCAGCAATCTATGAGTGAACCGAAGGTCATGCCCTTCACGATGATGTCAATGGCCAGTACCTACATCGGTTCCACACCCCCCATAGCACTCACGATTGGGAGCGAACCCCCAATGCTCGTTGAGGGCCTGAGTCATTGTGATGTTCTGTGGATTGACCATCATATCTCCTGAAGTTTTTCGCATTACTCGGTGTATTTGGGGTGGTTTCCGCCGGACCGGCGCGCGGTAGGCAAAGGTGGGGCGGTGAACTGGGACCGAAGAGCTGCATTTGGTGTGGTGGGGAGAATTGAACTGACTGATACGGCGGACCAAGGTGTACACCAAGAGTGTGGATATGCTGGCGTACTCCCTGGCGTTGGTTTGCTGGCGACAGGAAGAAATACTCAATATCTACCGATGTTGAGAAAGCCGTTTATTCCGCTTCCAAGTCTTCCGACGGTATCTCGTACCAATACAGACCGCCGAATTCAATCCGGTTCTTCAACTCCCAATCATACCGCACGCCGGCCACTGCCGCCGTTGCTGGCAACCCGGTGAACCGAGTCATCAACCCGGCGTTGCGCAGAGCGCGGCGGGAATCCCGACCGTTCACCGTGAACGATGCTTCCACGGCGATGTAATGTTGCTCTCCGTCCTCATCGACAACTTGCATTACCAAGTCAGCCCGGTGGAAGCTCCGTAACGTGCCGCGCGGCAGATCAGAAACATCCTGCCCCCTGGTGAGTTCCATCAGATCAGCCCGCACCAGCGTTTGCTCCAGCTCAAAACCCATCTCCCGAGCGATCTGGCCGGCGTCGTTGCGAACGATGTCGTAAATTATGCGGCCTTTTATCCAACCCAGGTCGTCCTGCATCCGATCTTGCCTGGTTTCCAGCCGGGCCAGAGCCTCGGCAAGTTGTGCATGGCCCCTGACCAACGCAGCTTGGCTCCTGGCGAGCTCAGCCTGGTTCTCTTCTATACGAGCCAAGCGCTCGTCTAGCTGGGCCACGGTTTGCGGCAGTTCCAGTAACTCCCTCGTCAGCAGACGCGCCTGCACCGCTTCCAGCCACTCCGGATGCTCGTCCAGAATCCGAACCAAATCGTCTATGGTATTTATGATTGTCATGGGCACGCTCAACTTTGCATTAGCGCTGGTCCGCAACAACCCTATGCTATCATAACCGCCATCCCCACCAAACCCCGTCCGGAGGCCGTCACGCCGTGAAGAGCTACTACTTCTCCGAGTTTCCCTACCACGAATACCCCGACGAAGAGGGCGACAAGTACCCGTCCCTTCGCCTGACCTTCCCGAATACGTGGTTCAATCCCAACACCGCCAACGGCCTCTTCAAGAGATACTTTGACGAGTGCGTCTATGCCGACGAGCTGGGCTTCGACGGCATCATGCTCAACGAGCATCACAACACGCCGTCGTGCATGAACGCCGCCACCAACCTCTCGGCGGCGGTGCTGGCCCGCATCACCCACCAGGCTAAGATCCTGCTGCTGGGCAACATCCTGCCCATCCACGACAACCCCGTCCGCCTGGCCGAGGAGCTGGCGATGATCGACGTCATCTCCGGCGGCCGGTTGATCTCGGGGTTCGTCCGTGGCACCGGCGTCGAGACCGTCTCCACCAACAACAACCCGGTGGCCAACCGGGAACGCTTTGAGGAATGCCACGACCTGATCATGAAGACCTGGACCACTCCCGGCCCCTTCCGCTGGGAGGGCAAGCACTACAACTTCCGTGTGGTGAACCCCTGGATGGTGCCTATTCAGCAGCCCCATCCGCCCATCTGGGTGCCGGGCACGTCGTCTCCCGAAACCGCCGAGTGGTCGGGACGCCACGGTTACACCTATGTCGCCTTCCTCACCGACCTGGACGTCACCGAGGAACTGTTCGGCATGTACCGGGTGGCCGCCGAGGACGCCGGCCGTGAGGTCGTGTCCGACAATTTCGGCTATCTTCTCTGCTGCTACGTTGGCGACACCCAGGAGGAAGCCGACGAACAGGCCAGGCACTTCATCTGGCGCATGGGTCCCACCGTCCGTGGTCCCCGCGAGTATATGGCGCCCGTTGGCTATCGTTCCGCGGCCGGCGCTGCCATCGCCGCCCGGCGCTCGGGCCTCAAGCCCCTCAACCTGCAAACTTTCGAGGAACTCAAGGACAACTACCACATTGTCTGCGGCACCCCTGACACCGTGCTGGAAAAGCTGGAGTACCTGCACCAGCGCCTGGGTATGGAACACCTGGTCTTCTACGGCCAGGAATCCCGCATGGGCCACGAAGCCACCATGAAAAACATCGGCCTCTTCGGCAAGGAGGTCCTGCCCGTAATCCAGAAGTGGTAGTCCGGCCCCGCACCAGGTGACGGGGCGGGAGGGCTTCGCCGGCGGCGTCGAATCACCCGGGCCAAAAGACCGGGCGATGCCATAAGGATGCTCAACCATGGCGCGTACGTTGTTCATCGCGCTGGTAGCTGCCGTTATCGGCGGGGGCCTCGTGTATGGCGCGATGCTTTACCTGGAGCGCAATCCGTTGCAGTTGGATGTGCAGCTTCTCTCCGCAACACCCACGCCCGCGACTGCATCGGCCCCGCCTCCAGCACCCACACTGACGCCGTTGCCCACCGACATTCTGCCGCCGACACCTACGCCCTCCCCCGCGCTCCAATTGCCGCCAACACCGACGGTTATCACCAATCCGCTCCCCACGGTAACACCAGATCAATCGTTGGAACAGCGGGTGGTGGTGAATGCCTTTGCCGAATGCAACGGCCAATATGACGGGTGGCACAAGAACCACCGCGCCTCGGGAGCAAGGTCGGCCATTGAAGAAGGGCGGCAGACGGTGGCCGACATCCGCGCGTTGGTCGTCCGCTACTGTGATGGTGTGTTTCCCGAACTTACGGCGGCGGCGATACAACCGACTTTAACGCCAACGGTGTCACCCACGTCCACGAGGCCCCCTGATCCCACCACCACAGTCCGTCCAACTGCAACGGCTCATCCGACTGTCACGGTCCCCCCGACCGCCACGCCAGTCGTGCTGGCCGCGACATCCCCGAGCCGGCGGCACGCTGAAGAAAAGCGTTACATGCTGGAACTCATCAATGAGGAACGCAGCAAGGCCGGTCTGAATTCGCTTGCCCTCGGAAACAACGCGGCGGCCCAGTTGCACGCCGATGCCTCGTTGGAGGGTTGTTTTTCCTCCCACTGGGGATTGGACGGCCTGAAACCTTATATGCGCTACAGCCTGGCCGGAGGCTACCAGTCCAACGGCGAAAACGGCAGCGGCCTGGACTACTGCGTCAGGGCATCGGATGGGTACCGCACCAGCGGCGGCATCCAAGCCCGAATCCGGGAAACTATGCAAAGCTGGATGGCAAGTCCCGGGCACCGGCGCAACGTCCTGAACCCACAGCACACGAGAGTGAATATCGGCATCGCCTGGGATTCCTACAACTCCGCAATGTACCAGCATTTCGAGGGCGGCTACGTTGAATATGACCGACTGCCCGCCATTGCGGATGGCATTTTGTCTCTCTCAGGTAAAGCCAGGAACGGCGTCAGTTTCGACCGCCTGCAGGATCTGGGCGTGCATATTTTCTACGATCCGCCGCCACATGATTTGACGCGCGGGCAGGTCGCCCGGACCTACTGCTACGACAACGGGCGACGGGTTGCCGGTCTGCGACAGCCCTTGACCGGCGGGTACTCCTGGACCACCGACGAGTTCGCCACGACGCACAATCCATGCCCCAGCCCATACGACGTGTCGACCACCGCGTCGCCGCCCCGCTCGCCGGCGGAAGCACACCGGGCTTGGCAGGAGGCGTACAGCGCCAGTGCGAACCGCCAACCCCAACCCATAACGGTACCCTGGGTTACGGCCAGTCAATGGACGGCCGGCGAAACATCGTTCTCGGTCACCGCCGATATCAACCGGATCATAGAACGGCACGGCGACGGCGTCTATTCCGTGATGCTTTGGGGCAAACTGGGTGGCGAGCAATTGGTCATCTCCCAATATGCTATTTTTCATGGTGTGACGCCACCGGCCATGTACAATTCCGGCGCCAAGTGAAACCACTGCGCGCTTTCCCATGCTGGTCATCAAAAAGCGGCCAGGCGGCGCGGGCCGCTACTGGCAGAATCAGCGCCAAAAACCGCTGGCGGTCGCTTCCCACCCTAACCCTGAGACAATCGTCCGGTCAGCACTTCACTCCGGCTGGACCAGGACAGGTCCACAATGTGTTCCATCGCGTCATCCGGCAACTGATGGCCAACGTGGTGCCGAATATGCCTGGATCATCGCTCGCGATAACGAACGGGGCGTTGTTGGCAACGAACTGTTTCACCGGGTGATGCTCGGGACGGTTGATGCCGCCAATGCGCCGGTTTGAGGTCGGGCAGACCTCGATGACCGCGCCGAGCTCCCGAATGCAACCAATCGCGTAACGTTGACGGCGCCCAAGTTCATCGAGTTTCTCTTCGTCGTATTCAATAGTCAGCTGATGGTCCATGGGAAGAGCGCCGATGCGGTCCAATTCTTCCGTGACTTTGGGGACGTCCACATGAACCCCAAATTTGGCGAGTCCCTCCCGGTGTCGCAGGTCGTATCTCAGCTGGTCGATGCGCTCTGCCACGCTTTCCGACCGGCTGTGCTCGCCGAACCGGTCCGGATCAACGCCCAGCGAGATGGCATGACCCAGGCGATGCGCTCCGAGTTCGGCCGCTTCATGGACCCATCGCACCGCGCTCTCCAGCGACTTGTCGTTGAAACTTTCCCCGACGTGATACAGGATGGCTAACGCCCGTTCGGGGCGCCTGCGGTTGAAGTCTTTCACCGCGTCAAATAGCTCGCGCTGGTCCTTGGGTGGATACCCTTCTTCCAGGTAGCAGAAGTCTATCCCGGTCAGGAGATGGCCGGATGGACCCAATGCCGCGCGCTGAACCGCCTCCCACTCCGGCCACGGGTTATCCCGGGCCAGGCTGATGGCAAGCCGGGGTTGTATATCGGAGTCCTCGTATTCGCTGTACGTCTCCAGCATTGCGCGGACGAATTCGTTGGACTGGGCTTGCGTAAACTTCTTACCGAGGTTCATACGCTGCTCAATGTATCCGACGTTTTGCCGCCGCTGCTTGGCGATGATCTTGTGGATGAACCCGCAGACTTCATCGATGAACACCGGCAATGGCACTTCGCCCCTCGAAAACCCGACGGAACTGCCCCCGTGATTCAGCATGTCATACTTTGCCTGGAACCTGTCGAAGTTGCCGGCATCGTCATCGCCGAATACGAAAAGCCTTGCAAAGTCGTCCCGAGATCCGGCAACGCCCCGGCGGCATCGTTCCAGGATATCCGCGATGGGAGGGTTTGCACCGTAAACTCTCTGGAAGTTGCTCTGGTAAGCGGTCCAATCCACTTCCCGGTCCCGCAGGAACTCCAGAAAGTCCGAAGAATGGATGCACCCGTACAGGTGGGTATGAAGGTCGGCCAGCTTCCTGGGATGCGTGTACATGATCGGAGTGTACCATCGTCAGTTGCCCGCCGCGCCATGGGGTATGGCATAATTATGTTCCGAGTCGAAGCGAGCATGGAACCAACATGACAACCGGAGAAATGACCGCCGCCGAATACGCCCAAACCGCCCGCGATTTCCTCGCCGCCTCAGACCGGGAGTTCGCCGCCGGCGACCACCTTCAGGGCTCCGAAAAGCTCTACGGCGCGGCCACCCAGGCCGTCATTGCCATCTGTCAGCAGCGGGGCTGGCGGTACAAGAGCCATCGGGCCATGCAGCAAGCCGTTGCCAACTTGGCTCGAGAATATGCAGACCCTACTATCGCAGCGGGATTTTCCAATGTTGAGCGGTTCCACGAAAATGTCTTTCACGATAATCTGGAAGATTACCAAGTGGAATCGAACCGTCCCGCCGTACACCATTTTGTCGATCAGTTGCTTATGCTGTTGCAAGACGCCGGCGGCGATGCCGCATAAAATATTGGGGCGCTTTCCAATATTCAATCCCACTGCCCTATCGGGCACGGAGTACCCCATGAACCTCAACGCCTACCTGCATTTCAACGACAACTGCCGCGAGGCTTTCGAGTTCTATCGCTCGGTCTTCGGCGGCGAGTTCGCCATAATTACCACTTTCGCCGATGGACCGGCGGATATGCCGCCGCTGCCGGAGAACGAGAAGGACCGCATCATGCACGTCTCCCTACCCATCGGTTCAGCTACGCTGATGGGCAGCGATACCTGCACTCCCTTTGGCCCGCCGCCCGTCGCCGGCAACAATTTCTCCATCAGCATCAGCGCCGACACCCGAGAGGAAACCGACCGTGCTTTTGCCCTTCTTGCCGAAGGGGGCAACGTTGCCATGCCGCCGCAGGATATGTTCTGGGGCGCCTATTTCGGGATGTGCACCGACAAGTTTGGCGTCAACTGGATGCTGAGCTGCGAGACGCACGTCGGCTGAGTGCGGCTCCCAGGCCGATAGTCAATGCGTAGGGGCGGGTTTCAAACCCGCCCCTACTTCGTCGGCGAAAGGTGTGGCTGGGGTTAGCCGGGAACCTCGTCGTAGTGGTGGAAGGTGCCGATGACGTTGGCTTCGTACATCGCCTGGACTTCTTCCTCGGTATAGTCGAGCATACCGGTCAGCACGTCTTCATTGTGCTCGCCCACCTGGGGGGTTGTGCCGACCACGGCGGGGGTCCGGCTGAAGTGCCAGAAATCACCGGAGACGGCGATGGTGCCGGCCAGGAAGTCGTCAACTTCTACCATGGCGCGGCGCTCCCAAGGATGCGGGTCGGCGGCGGCCTGGGCGATGGTGTTCACCGGGGCGGCGACCACGTCGTGGCGGGTGAAGTGAGCGATGGCTTCCTGCATGGTCATGTCGGCCATGAGGTCGCGCATTGCCTGGTTGACGAGCTCGCCGTTGTTGCCGCGCTCGTGCCGGGTGGTGAACCGGGGGTCTTCCAGCCACTCGGGCTTGCCCAGGGCGTTGCAGACGCGGTGCCAGTGGTGCTGGTCGCCGGCGGAGATGAGCACCCAACCGTCCTTGCAGGGATAGGTGCCGGACGGCGGCGCCGCCGACTCGCCGCGCCGAGGTTCGATGCCGGCGCCGTGATAGGCGGTGATGGGAATTTCGGTGTAGCTGTAGCCGGTGTCGGCGAGGCAGGCGTCAATGGTCTGCCCGACGCCGGAGGTCTCGCGCTCGTGCAGCGCGGCCAGGGTGCCGATGGCGGCGTGGAGGGCGGTGGTACGGTCGATGATGGGTACGCCGGCGCGGATGGGCGGCATTCCCTCTTCGCCGGTCACCATGGCGATGCCGGACATGGTCTGCCCGATGGGGTCATAGCCAATCTGCTCGCGGTAGGGGCCGAACTGACCGTAGGCCGATACGTTGACCATGATGATGCGAGGATTCAGCTCGTAGAGCACGTCATAACCGAAGCCCATGACGTCTATGGTGCCGGGCCGGAAGTTCTGCAAGAGCACATCCGAGACCTTGACCAGCCTGCGGAGGACTTCCTTGCCTTCCTCTTTGCGCAGGTCGATGCTGAGGCTCTTCTTGCCGCTGTTGTACTGCACCCAGTATGCCGACTGCTTGCGAACCCAGGGAGCATGGTAGCGAGTTTCCTCGCCGCCCAGCCGCTCGACCTTGATGACTTCGGCGCCCAGACGGGCCAGCACTTGGGCGCAGCGGGGGCCGGCCTGGTGCCGACCCAGGTCAATTACGCGTATCCCGTCCAGGGGGCCTTTCGCTTCTGCCATGACCGATTCTCCTATATGCCGAGGTTGTTTCGGGTTGATTAACTTCTGCGAATACGGTTTCGCCATTCTACGCCGGGACAGCGGAATGGGCAAGCGCGAGCAGCCCTCCGGGCAGGCCCCGGTGAGCGGAGTGGAACGGGCTGGCGCGCTTGAAAAGCTCAGCCACAGCGCCGGCCGGAACTGATGCCCGACCGGGAGTGGGACCCCGAATCTCCGCCAGCGCGCGGGTGGCGTCTGGTCTTGAAGCGGACTGGTCTGACCGTGTGGCGAGGGTTTAATGTGCCAAGTTTTCAGATTCTTTTCACATTTTATGGGGTGATTTTCACTCGCAATTCACAATTGATTGTTAACATGTTTTTACATAGTGAAGTGGACGGGAGGCGGCGGGGAGGTTGCGCGGAAAGCGATGATTGTCGCACCCGTCTATCACACGAGACGAAAAGACGAGGAGGGATCAAGATCGACAGTTAGGGTGGGGTGCATACACCTCGAGGGTGGTCGGATGGGAGGTGCGGAAAGCCTCAGGAGCCTTGCCACCGGATCGGCCCGCATAACTAAGGGAACGGACTAAAACTACACGCAGACGAGGCCATATATTCACCACACGCAAGTTTGCTGTATGAGGCCAACCAGTCAATATAACTGAAGAAATAGGCAAGCATATTGCCGGGGGCCGACGGGCACATAGTCCGTTGGCCCTTTCTTTATTGCCGCGAACGTTGGTGGCAGTGTTGGGTCCGCCGATGCCAGACGAGCGGGCTTCTCGGCCGGCGATGCGCGCTGATAGTCCTGTGTATTCAAAGGTAACCGTTCAGATTCATTGGGAACAGCAATGAGGAACTCTCCATTACCATGAAAATGGCCGTCATGGCGTAGGGGCAACCCTTGTGGTTGCCCTGGTGGCGATCATGCCCAGGCTGCTGCGGCGCCGCCACGCCGTCGCACAGCGTGGCACCCCTTGGATCTCTGCCGCCTTCCCACAAATGGCGTGAAAACCCTTGACACCCAACACGGATACTTTGCACGACCTGTCATTGCGAGTCCGCCTCTGGCGGATGGCAATCTCGTCGCCGGAAGGATCGTCTCTCCGCCAGCGAGATCGCCGGATTTATCAAAGATCGGGCTGCGCTCCTCGCAATGACTTTGAAAAGGCCCTGGTGAGGCTGGCGCTGCTCACGCGTACCCACTTTGAGTTGAGGGGTTGAAAAAGGTCGGCCTCTCCGGGTAAGGAACGGGTTAGCAAGCACGTTT
>JAGWBI010000035.1 GCA_021295965.1 Dehalococcoidia bacterium
CGACGGACCGAAACCGCGATAGGGCACGCCGTCGTATAAATAGTAACCATAATCATCGTGGACACCATTTGGGTGCGCCACTGCCATAGGGACCGCCACATAAGGCGTCCGCCGGCCAATAACTCAGCTCCATGTGGAGGGTCGTCATGACAACCGCGCCCGATATCATCGTGTACGGGGCTCTCTGGTGCCCCGACTGCCGTCGAACCAAACAATTCCTCGCCGAGCATCATATCCCGTATCACTGGATTGACATCGATCAGTATGCGGCGGCTCAGCACATTGTGCGCCGGCTTAACGACGGGAGGCAGATCATCCCGACCATCGTCTTTGACGACGGCGGGCCGGTGCTGATCGAACCGTCCAACGCCGAGCTTGCAGCCCGGTTGGGCATCACCCCGCAAGCCCGCCGTTCCTACTACGACCTGATCATCGTGGGCGGTGGCCCGGCCGGTTTGACCGCCGCCATCTATGCGGCCCGGGAGGGCATGGATACGCTGGTAATCGAGCGCAGTGGCGTGGGCGGTCAGGCCGGCACCACGGAACGGATCGACAACTATCCGGGGTTTGCCGAAGGAATCGCCGGGTCAGAACTGGCGGACCGGATGCGCGAGCAGGCTGACCGGTTCGGCGTGGAGCTGCTGATCGCGCAGACCGTGGTAAACGTGGACCCGGGATCGGACAGGGGCGGTTTCCGTACCGTTACTACCGAGTCCGGCGAGGAGTACTGTGCTGCGGCACTTCTGCTAACGCCCGGCACCCGTTATCGCCGCCTCAACGTCTCCGGTGAAGAAGACTTCATCGGCGCTGGCGTCCACTTTTGCGCCACCTGCGACGGGCCTTTCTACCGCGATATGCACACTCTGGTAGTCGGGGGCGGCAACAGCGGCATTGAAGAGGGTCTGTTCCTAACGGGGTTCGCGTCACACGTAACCGTCCTGGAGATGGGCGACCGGCTCCGGGCCAGCCAGGTCTTGCAGGACAAGGCGGCGGCCCATCCGAAGATGGACATACGCCTTAACACCACCGTCCGGGAGTTTCGGGGCAAAGGCAAGCTTTCGTCCGTGCTGGTAGAGGACCTCAAGACCGGGCGGCAGGAAGAACTGCATTCGACCGGAGTGTTCGTGTTCATCGGGCTTAACCCCAACACCGGGTTCTTGGCGGACGCGGTGGAGATGGACGGGCGCGGTTTCATCGTCACGGGTCCCGGTATGGAGACAAACCGACACGGCATCTTCGCTGCCGGTGACGCGCGATCCGGCAGCACCAAGCAGGTGGCGGCAGCGGTGGGTGAGGGAGCGGCTGCGCTAATCAGCATTCGCGCCCACATGGAGGATGAAATCCGCAACCGGGGTTACGCTGGCGACTGCTGACGATTACGGACCTTGCAGCGCGGTTTGCGTAACAACAGAACAAAAAGGGGCGGCCAATCAATCGGCCGCCCCCCAGATTTTTCCTGATGTCGTCGCAGGGCTTACCGCTCTCGGGTGATCATGTAATACCTGACGCCGGCCATGGGGATGCCGTAGGCGAAGTTGGTCACTGGGAAGTCTGGTTCGCGCTGGGGTGCTTCGTCGCTGACGGGCGCGCCGTACTCGTTGAGCAGTCCTTCCATGTCCCGCTCAACTTTCTCGCGCAGGAGGCCAGACTGGTGATCGGCGTCGTTGACCAGGTTGCGTTCATTTATGGTAACCATCGTTTCTCCTCCGTCCGTTGATGTGGATCACATACAACTTGATATGCTCCGTATCATATCACCTTATGCTTTATCCGTCAAGCGCTTGGCGTCAAACCGATAAAACGGGGCGACCGGTTGGCCGCCCCTAAGCGCATCTCTGCGGTGGCCAAGAAGTGCGTCTAGCTCTCCGGCACGTAGGTGTAGTAACGCACGCCGGCCATGGGGATCCCGTATGCCATGGCGGGCGGCGGAATGTGTTTGACCCGCTCCGGCGCGCTATCCTCCATGCGGGCGCCGAACTCGGTGAGGATGTCAGACATGTCCTGCTCAACCCATTGGGTGAGCAACCCGGAACGGTTATCTGTGTCGGCGGTGATTGGGCGCTCGTTGACGGTAACCATCGTTCCCTCCTTCCTCACGGGGTTTGTGCTGCATCATCATTGCGGATGTTAAATATCATATTCACTGATAGAACTGCTGTCAACGGGCAAATGCTCTATCTTTGATATACCGTATTATCAATCAACATAATACACCGTTTAGGCGTATTGACCCGCCGGCCTCGTTGCCAGTACCATTCAACCACTGGACGGGTAAGCGATCCCGCTCCAAGCAAACTACGGGGGTTGAAATGACTTCGAGCTACATCGGGAAGGTTGACAAGGCAAGGAAGTACGCCGAGGAACCGGGGCGGGTGAACATACACACTTTCGAAGCCTCGTTCGTCGGCAACCACAACACCTACCGGGTCGCGTACCACGACGGCGACTGGCGCTGCGAGTGCGCGTTTTTCAGTACCCGGCGGGTCTGCAGCCACACTATGGCCTTGCAGCGAATGCTCGATGAGATGCTGGCGGGACACGCCGCTGCGGAAACTGCTGCCGACTAGCCAGCCCAGGCCACTCGCCGGAAACAAGGCCGCCGGAGCCGCATTTGCGCTCCGGCGGTTTTCATTCCGGGGAGTTCGTCTGATCCCTATTCCTCGTAACGACGGAAAACCAGGCAGGCGTTTTGGCCGCCGAACCCGAACGCGTTGGACAAGACCACCTCCACGTCGGCATACCGGGCCTGGTTGGGTACGTAGTCCAGGTCGCAGTCCGGGTCGGGCGTTTCCTGGTTGACAGTGGGGTGGATCCGTTGGTCAACGATGGTCTTGACGCAGGCCACGGCTTCCAGCGCCCCGGACGCACCCAGGGAATGGCCGATCATACCCTTGGTGCTACTCACGGGGATCCGATAGGCAGCGTCCCCGAAAAGTCGTTTGATGGCCACGGTTTCCACCGCGTCATTCAGCGGCGTAGTCCACGTCTCCGGTGGACAACCCCGCGTCGTCCAAAGCGTCGGACATGGCCCGGGCCGCGCTGGCTCCCGTCTCCTGAGGCTGCACCAAGTGGCCGGCGTCGGCGGTCGCGCCAAATCCGGCTACTTCGCAAAGAATGTTAGCGCCGCGCGATTTGGCGCGTTCCAGCTCCTCCAGGACGAGGATCCCGGCGCCTTCTGCCGGCACGAACCCGTCCCGTTCCGCGTCAAAGGGTCGACTGGCTCGGTGCGGTTCGTCGTTGCGGGTGCTGAGGGCGCGCATCACTGCGAACCCGGCCAAACCTAGCTGGCTGATGCCGGCCTCGGCCCCACCGGTGAGCATCACGTCAGCGACGCCGTGACGAATAGCCTGCAGGGCTTCGCCGACGGCGTTGTTGGACGCGGCGCAGGCGGTAGTTGACGTGGAGTTGTAGCCGTGGGCGCCCACGTATTGACTGACGTTCGCCGCCGCCATGTTGGGCAGAATCATGGGGAAGAAGAAGGGCGACATTCTCATACCCCCACGGTCGGCCAGGATGCGGCAATTCTCCTCCAAAGTGGGGAATCCTCCATTGCCGTTGCCCAGCAACACGCCCACGCGGTAGGGATCCTCCCGTTTCATGTCCAGCCGAGCATCGGGAACCGCCTGCAATGCCGCGGCCACGGCCATTTGAGAAAACCGGGCCATTCGACGGACTTCGCGGCGGGGAATGTAGTCCTCCGGGTTGAAGTCGTCGGCCTGGCCTGCGATCTGGCAGGGATAATCTGTCGGGTCACACAGGGTCATCGGACCGATCCCGGATACGCCGGCGACCAGGTTGGCCCAAAAATCACCGGGGGTTAGACCCAGCGGCGTAATCGCGCCCAACCCAGTCACCACCACCCGCCGGCGATGCTGGACCGTTCCATTTCTGTTTTCCATCATCGTTTTGATTCTAACAGTCGCCGGCCCGTTTACCGCAGGTCGGGAGGCAGCAAGTCAGGGTAAATCTCGGGGTCAATCCCCAGCATCGTTTCCCTGGCTTCCGCGACTACGAAGAGGGAGCCGGTAACCAGCGCCAGGTCGTCCGGGCCGGCCGCTTCCAGCGCCAAATTGAGCGCGTCAGAGACATTAGGGACGGTGGCGACGCGGTCGGGAGCTACACCGTGGGCAACGAACACCTCCGCGATTTCCGCGGGCCGCATTGAACGCGGATGTCGGGAACGCGTGGCGATCACACGGTCGCACCGTTCTGCCAGAAGCTCGACCATGGCGTCCACTCTTTTGTCGCGGGAGAAACCCGCCACCACGGTCAGGCGGCAATCCGGCGCATAAGCCGGCAGGGTATTCAACAACGTACTCACGGAATGGTCGTTGTGCGCTCCGTCGGCGATCACGGTGGGCCGCCGTCGCAGCACTTCCAACCGTCCGGGCCATTCCACCGACGCCAGACCTTTCACGACGGCAGGGGAATCCACCTGGAACCCAGTTTTCGCCAACGTCTCCACCGCGGCCACGGCAGCCGCGGCGTTCACACTTTGGAAATCGCCCAACAACGGGAGGCGAACTTGGTAGGTACTGCTTTGGCCGTATATCGTAAGTTCCTGGCCGTCAATAGATACTGCGTTGACCCTCCACGTCACGGCGTCGCCAATCCGGATGACTGGAGCAGACTGCTCTCCGGCTGCGGTCATTATAGCCGAATCCGCCTCCGCGAACTGCGGCGCAACCACAACGGGTATCCCTGGCTTGATGATGCCGGATTTGTCAGCAGCAATCTCGCCGATGGTGTCGCCCAGGATGGCGGTGTGATCCAGGCTCACCGGAGTAATCACGCCCACCGCCGGAGTCACCACGTTGGTGGCATCCAAGCGACCGCCCAAGCCCACTTCGATCACGCTGGCGTCCACACCGTCCTCCGCGAAACACTGGAAGGCCATGGCGGTCAGGTACTCGAACAGCGTGGTCGGCCCGGCTTCCGGGTCGGCAGCGTTGGCAAGATGGTAGGGCCAAACGCTGTCGGTCAATTCGACGAAACGCTGGGGTGAAACCGGCTGACCGTCCCGGCGGATGCGTTCGCAAAAGGAGTGCAAGTGCGGAGACGAATAGAACCCGGTGGAGTAGCCCGCCGCGCGGAGCATGGACTCCACCATCGCTGCCGTGCTGCCCTTTCCCTTGGTGCCGGCGATATGCACAATGCCGGGCAGCCGATGGGGGGCGCCCATCTTTTGCAGCAGCCGCTCGACGTTTTGCAGGTCGTAAATACGCTTCTGCCTGGGCAGGGCGGGTGTCGCGCGTTCGTGGTCAACGAGGGACAGGAGGCGCGCCACGGCATCTTGGTAGGATTGGAGCATGATGGAGGTCAGCGGCGAGAGGCCATTCCCAGGTTGAGGCGCAAGCCTTCGCCGAAAGTGATGCTGTTCACGTGGTCGATATTGCCAGCCATGGGCCTGGGGCGGAAACCGAAGACACGTTCCACTGAATCCAGTTCTGCGACGTTACGGAGCGTCACCAACTGCAACATGGCGCGATTGATGGGCGCGCGGGGCGTGATGATGTCCATGGCTGCCACCGCAGGACGGATCTTCCACAGGGGGATGTTCAGGCGCAGCCTTTTGCGGCCCATGGCACGGGCAACAGTGCTTACGACCTCATTGTAAGATAAGCGCTGCGGTCCACCGATCTCCAAAACCCGATTTCCCCGGATGTTGCCGCTGACCGATGACACAACGCACCGCGCCACGTCATCCACGTGGATAGGCTGCAACCGGTTGTTTCCCGACCCGATGACCGGTGTGATTGGCATGGTTCGGACCAACGCGGCAACTGCCGTGGTGAATTCATCGCCCGGGCCGAAAATCAAAGAAGGCCGGATAATCACGTAGGGCAGTCCGCTAGAGATAATTTCCTGCTCACCCTGCCACTTGGAATATAGATAACGTAAACGGGGGTTGTCGGCCGCGCCCAATGCGCTGACGTGGATGAAGCGGCGGACCGAACCGGCTTCTTTAGCCGCAGCGGCGACGTTGGCCGCGCCTTGCCGGTTGACGGCGCGGAACTGGCGATCTCCCCCCCGGATTACTGCCACCAGGTGGATCACTTCCGAAATGTCGCGACAGGCTTCGGTTAATGCGTCAGGGTTAGTGACGTCGCCGTAACAGACTTCTGTGGGGGGAGTAGCGAACGCGCTTTCGGTTCCGGGCCGGCGCACCATCGCTCTCACGGAGTGTCCGGTATCAAGGAGACGCGCTACGACGCGGCGGCCCAATAGCCCGGTGGCGCCGGTTACCAGAACAGTCATGATTGCAGTCAGCGTGATGCGGAAGAAGCGGTCTGAGCATCCTCGGATTCAGTATATCATCGCGGTAGCCTTCCATTTCGGGTGGTACGCCCTCTGACGCACACCCGGTTTGCCATTGCGACGGGCGCAGTCCGCCGCGGACGGATGGCAGTCTCGTTCCGGCAGCGATGTCCTTCACGCCGGCGAGATTGCCGCTACTGCATCAAGTGTGGGGCCACAATGACAGGTTTAAACACATTGAAATGCGGCAGGGTACGCCCCTTGGGACAATGCCTGAACTCAGGCGAGTCCGTGAAAATAAGAGCGACATTTGGGTTCACTTTGTCTAACGGGGATGACCTGCCGCCGGAAATCGACCCATGATGACAGTTAGGGTAGCGGCACCCGTGGGAAAGCGCCTGACCATGGCTCGGACGTCGGCGGCCAGTCCCAAATGGATGGAGCGCCGATTTACGAGTAGAATAGCCAGCACCTAAATCTGAGCAAGAGAACCCAATGCAACCGGGGGCTATCCCCCAGACAGGCCAAAAAGAAATTGCAGGAGACAAACAGTGCCAAAGATAATCCCGGTACCCGATGAACTCAGCCAGCCCTTCTGGGACGCGGTGAACGAAGAGCGCCTGATCCTCCAGAACTGTACCGCCTGCGACAAGCTCCAGTACCCGCCCCAGGCGGCCTGCCAGGTATGCGGATCAGTAGAGGGGCTGGAGTGGAAAGAGGTGGAAGGCCGAGGCCACATCGCCGCCTACATAGTCATCGAGGATGGCCGCCTGAACCGTAGGATGCCCGATCAACCCTACAATCTGGCCCTGGTGACGCTGGACCAGGACCCCACGGTGAACTTCTACTCCAACCTGCCGGGCGTCCCGGCCTACCAGGTGCCGGTGGGCGCGGCGGTGGAGGTTACCTTCGAAGAGGCGGCCCCCGGGCAGTTGATACACGAGTGGCGGGTGGTGGGTTAACCCTTATTGAAATTTAGCGCTTATTCGCGGACAAGCGACGAAAGGACGGACTTATGACCAGCAGCAATGACTTCCAGTGGCGAAGGGACCGGGACGGCCTGGGCGTGTGGGAACACCGGGGCAAGGTGGCCGTCGTCGGCTACGGCCATTCGCCGGTGGACCGGCGGTGGGACGGCGAGAACCTGGATACCTCCCTGGGCGCGTACACCATCATGGCCTGCGAGAAGGCCATGGAGCAGGCCGGCGTCACCATTGATCAGGTGGACGGCATCGTCTGCTGCGACAGCCACATCGCCGGCGGCAGCGGCGGAACCGCCTCCCAATGGGCGCCCCGGCCCTACTTCGACCCACCCTACGACTCGGAGTACGGCCTGACCCTGATTAACGCCCAGTGGCTCATCAACACCATGGGCTTCAAGAACGTCAAATTCGCCCCCACCGGGGTGCCAACCATCGGCGAGATGGTGGGCATGGCATCCCAGGCCGTGGGCGATGGTGTCTGCTCCACCTGCCTGGTCATCTATCCCACCGGCAACATGGAAGGCCGCTACCGGCGGGGCGGCGAAAATGCCGAGGACTACGCCCGGGGCGCACGCCAGTGGACCGTGCCCTGGGGCAACCACGGCGGCAACGACTTCATCAACATCTTCCCCCACCGCCAGTACCTGATGAAGTACGGCGGCGAACATGAGGACCTTGCCCCCTTCGTCATCAACCAGCACAAAAACGGGATGCTCACCCCCTGGGGATACAACGCCACCCACAACATCCAACCCATTTCGGTGGAAGACTACATAGGCTCACGACCGATCCTGAATCCTCTGCGCATCTGGGACTGCGACCGGCCCGTCAACGCCTCGGCGGCCTACCTGTTCACCACCGCCGAGCGGGCGCGGGACATGAAGTCCCAACCCGTTTACGTGCTCAACCATTCCCAGCACAACTTCCGGTTCCGAACCACCCAGCCCGACCTGGACGAAGTGGAGATGTGGACCGACCGGCAGGCTGCCCGCATGTACGAGGGCGCCGGCCTGGGCCCCGCCGACGTTGACATCTTCAACCCCTACGACGGCTACTCCATAATGACCCAGTTCTTCCTGGAGGGCTTCCAGTGGCACGGGGTCAAGCGGGGAGAGGCCTTGTCCTTCTACGCCAGCGACATCAGCGTCAAAGGCCCGCACCCCTTCAGTTCCAGCGGCGGCAACCTGGGCAACGGCCGCACCCGCACCGCGATGTACACCGACAGCATCGAGCAACTCCGGGGCACTGCCGGCGACCGCCAGGTAACCGTGCGGGCCGAGGCCGCGCTGTGCGCCTTCACCACCCCCAGCAGCGGTGGCTGGCTGATGCTGGGCAAGTACCCTTCGTGATGATCCCGTGAAAGAATTGAAGATTCCGGGAACCTCGTCGTAGCGCCATCCTGAATTCCGTCGGAATGATCTCCCGCCGGCCGGTAGGGCGACTTATTCAGAGGTTCCCTGGAACGGCGTTGAAAATCGCGGCGGCACGCGTGCCGGGTGATGGGATAGGTGGGCCATCTCCGATAGAGAAGGTGTCCCTCGAACCTGATCCAAGCTGCTTGGGACCCCGATGCATGCCTCCACGCCGCAACAGGCGGCCCGCGACCAGGGCGACCGAAAACCGGCCCTTCCACCCGCCACCGCCGCCAAGGAGCCAACATGCACCGCCTCAGACAGTCTCGCTCCATCGCCGTTACCGCCGTCGCAACCGCCGTAGGCGGTTTCATTTTAGGCGTCGCCTTGATCCTGGCCCTGCCCAGCGCCAACGCCGATACGGACCCTACTCCACCACCTCCAGATCCCACTCCGACGGCCACCCTCAACGACATTCCGGACCCCGAGATCCAAAAGTTCTGCAGAAACCTCCGGCCCAGAGTTGACGATCCGAGACTGGGCATCCAAGAAACCACCCTTTACTGGGACGTCGTTGAATCCAATGGCGTCCCCTACCAACCCGGGCCAACCGGCCCCCGGCCATTATTCGGCGTCGACATCAGAAACGCCGCCGACAGTCACGACGAATCCGCCTGGAAACCGGTTATCCGCGATCACCATAGACACTACTTCACTTTGGCCACCGACGAGGGCACCTGGGACATCCGAATCGCAATTGTCGCCCTCCACGACGGACACAAAATCCACCACTGCGCCGCGGACGCAATCCACTGGTCACACCTGACCGTCACCTATCCATTCCCGACGCAAGCCAGTTTGAATCCTGAACACGTGGAACTGACCAACCAAGCCGTCCGGTGCGCCTACAACCAGTTGAGCGACGGCATTACCAGGGCCAACAAGGCCACATTCCACCCTTTCATCACCGATCTGGTTCACGGGGCGGTCAACAACACTCGATCCACCCACGAACTCACCCTGTTCGTACTGTACATCTGCAACCCTACGTTGCCCGACCAGGTCGTGCTGGAAATGCTCCAGGGCAGCCAATATTTCGTGACCTACTAAACCCGCCCAATACCCACTCGCCGCAAACACCGGCGATGACCCGAAACGCGCCGCCGACCGACATTCCCGCCCCACGGCGACGGTCAGATTGTTCTCCATGACGCCATATCAATTCCGGCATAGCTATCAAGATCAATGGAACGGTTTTGCGCCGCCGCTTCCTTCCATATTTTGGGATAATGGCCGACTATAGCGGAAAGGCGGTGCCGATATGAATGCTGAAGAAATCGTCCAACGGGCCAGGGATGCGGGCGTCCGGCTGGTCACCTTCGCCTACTGCGACAACAGCGGGATCATCCGCGGCAAGGCCACCCATATCTCCGGGCTGGAACGAAGGCTGAATTCGGGCATCGGCGTTACTACGGCGATGCAGGCCATGGGCGACATGGACCGGCTGCAGGTAGTTGACGGCATGGGGCCGGTCGGCGAATTTCGCATGGTCCCCGACCTGGATACTTTCACCATGCTCCCGTATGCCCCGACCCGGGCCTTCGTCATTGCGGATATGATGACGATGGACCGGAAACCCTGGCCGGCCTGTCCGCGGGATTTTCTCAAGCGAATGCTGGCTCAGGGCGAGGGCATGGGCCTCACTTTCCAGGCAGCGATGGAGCCTGAGTGGTACCTGGCGCGTCGGGACGGCGACGTCTTCGTCCCCATGGACGAGAGCCTGGACAATTCCACCCTGGGCGCAACCTACTCGCAGGAAGTGATCGACGCAATGGTACAGGCGCTGGAAGCCCAGGGACTGCAAATCGAGCAGTACCATACTGAGGTGGGCCACGGTCAGCAGGAATTGAGCATCACGCATGCCGGCGCGCTGCGGGCCGCCGACAACCATTTGATCTATCGAGAGACCGTGCGCAACGTGGCGTGGCAGCACGGTTGGCTGGCGTCATTCGCGCCCAAGCCGTTCCCCGACCAGGCCGGCAACGGTTGCCATATTCATCTCAGCGCCTGGGATGCGAACGGAGAGCGCAACCTGTTCTACGATGCCAACAACGATCTGGAACTCAGCGGACTGGCGTACCACTTCATCGGCGGCATCATGGAGCACCTGCCGGGCCTTACCCTGCTGACCAGCCCCAGCATGAACAGTTACCGCCGCATATCTCCCGGGTCCTGGAGTACCGCCTACATTTGCTATGGACCGGACAATCGGGAGGCGGCGGTGCGGATACCTTCACGCTTCTGGGGATCCGAGATGGCTTCCACTAACCTGGAATTTCGGCCCGCTGATTCCAGCTCCAACCCCTACATCGCCCTGGGCGGCATCATCGCCGCAGGGCTTGACGGCGTCCGACGGCAATTGGCTCCGCCGGAGGGCCTCCTGATCGATACCGACCCGGCCCGGTTGAACGTCGATGATCTGGCCGCCCGGGGGATCAAACGGCTGCCGGCTACGCTCCTGGAGGCTATCCAGGAATTGGAAGCTGACCGCACGCTAACCGACGCGATGGGGCCTCTACTGGCGAACTCGTACCTTACCGTTCGCCGGTCCGATTGGGAGTTGTTTTCTCAGCACGATGCCGACTTTGAGATCCGCCACCACTTCTACAAGTACTGAACGACGACACTCGTTTTCTTCGGATTGACCTGCCCCACCTCGGTCGGTTCCGGATTGATAGTGGGGTACTGGAATAAAATAGCAACTGCATTGGGTGTCAGACGATGATTGGAGGGTCGAGTGACAGAGGTAACTGTTCAGAGTTGGTGAGTTTGCTGGTCAGAAACACGCCATTCCCGCTTTCGCAGGAATTCAGATAGTTCACGTATAGGAATACGTAAGTAGGGCAGGGATTTCCCCGATACCGGCTTTTGCCGGTATGACGGATTAAGTGTCAGACGTACACCTCAAAATTGAACGGTTATGATCATAGGCGGAGCCTTCACCGACGACGAGGTGTATCGTACAATACGGCAGTCCGGTGATAATGGGCACATTCCGCGAAACACCCCGACAGAGACAATGGCTTCATCCGCATCGAGTTCTAACGATCCCGTCGCTTTGCGCTTCGGCGCCAGCATGGCGCTTCCTGCCCACCGCACTGTGGAGCAGGCGCGGTTGATGGAAGAGCTTGGTTTCGAATACATGGGAGCGGGTGAACACTTCATGCGGGGGCGTCCGCCCGGGCCTACTCACGCCGCGCTGCCGCTCCTGGCGGTGGCCGCCGGCGCCACTGAACGGATGCGGATTCTTACTTCAGTCACCCTGGCTCCCTTCTACCATCCGTTGATGCTGGCGCGCATGACGGCGACATTGGACATTGCATCGGGAGGGCGGCTTACGTTGGGGGTCGGCGTCGGGGGCGAGTTTCCCATGGAGTACGAAAATGCCGGCATCGACATCCGGCATCGCGGACGCCGCACGGATGAGTGTCTCGAAGGGTTGCGACGCCTTTGGACAGACGACGCCGTGACGATGCGCGGCCGGCATTACACGCTGGATGAGGCCGCCATTAACCCGAAACCGGCCCAGCAACCGCATCCTCCGGTGTGGGTAGCCGGCCGAAGAGACGCGGCCATGCGCCGGGCGGTGCGTTACGGAGACGGGTGGCTGCCCTACTTCTACAGTCCCGAACGATACGCGGATAGCGTGGAGAAGATCAACGCCTTTGCCGGCGAAGAAGGGCGCGACCTGTCCGGGTTCCAGTGGGCGTTCTTTCCCTACGTCACCCTTGCGCCCACCGAAGAGCAGGCCGCCCGTACTGCCGCCCAATCCCTGGGCAACCAATACCTTTATGGTGGCGAGTTCATCAATATCGTGAGGCGTTACTGCCTGCTGGGTACGCCCAAAATGTGTATCGAGAGGCTACAGGAGTACATCGACGCCGGCGCTCGCCATATAATCTTCAGCATCGCCGCGCCTCCGGAAGACCGCCGGCGACATCTGGAAGTGATTGCCAAAGACATTATTCCCCATTTTCGGCGGCATTGAACTCGTGGAGTGCAACGGCCAGAATATCCCGGCGTTGACATTCATGTTGTATAATGGCGTCCAACAGTGTGTTGGAAAGAAATCGCCAAGCCGCTCCCTGTCCCCAAGCATCGGAGTACGTGAGCTAAATGAGCGTTATTGAACTGCTCGATAATAAATTTGACGGCACTCCCGCCGCCGTTTCCCCGGTTTCGATTCAACCGAGGGGCAACCGCACGCGTCGGGTTATGATGGTGCAGCCGGCATCGGCTGGCGGCAACTTTGAGTACATTGCCATACCCCGCCAGGGCATGCTGTTCCTGTCCGGGGCGCTGGCGCAATGGGATGGACCTTACGTATATGAGCGGGACATCTGGTTCGAAGACCGATTGGGCCGCCTGGATCCGGACAAGGACCTGGACGGGATTGACGTCCTGATGATCACTTCGCTCATCAACGAGACGCCCCGCGCTTACGAAATGGCCAGAGAAGCCCGGCAGTGTCATCCCGATTTGGTGATCCTGGGCGGCGGGCCGCAGATGAGTCCGCTCCCTGAAGAAGCGATAGAGCGCGGCGGGTTCGATGCCATCGTCAATCGGGAGGGCGAAGACATCATCGGCCAGTTGTGCGACATCCTGCTGACCTGGCGCGATGATCGCAAATATGCCTACCTGGAACGTGTCGCCGGCATTTCGTTCATGCGGGATGGTCACGTCATTCAGACTCGTCGGAAGGGTTTGGTCGCTCCCGATTTCGTACCGCTGCCTGATTTCCGCTCAATCCGCGGGTTGTCTCCGGGGAACCCCATGGCCGGAGCCGTGTTGGAAACGGTGCGAGGCTGCACGGAAAATTGCTCCTACTGCCAGGTCATTCAGCAGTTCCTGGGGTATCGCCTCATCGATCGCGATATCGAGTTCCGGCGATTGGAACAGTTGGAGGACCTGGCCGCCGACGGTCTCATACACACCGGCCGGAACGGCAAATTCAACGTGTTCATCTCCGACGACCTGCACACCCCACCGCTGCGCGCGGTCAAGTTCCGCAACGAGCGGTTGGAACGATTGAAGGGCTGGATCGGCAGGACCGACTCGATGAACATGATCTGCCAGGCACGGGCCGAAATCGGACAGGACGAGGAACTGTCCGACGCGTTGCTGGAAGCAAACGTCAAGATGCTCTACCTGGGTGTGGAGTCCAACAACGCCGAAAGCCTGGCCGCCGTTCGCAAACGCCAGGAGCCCGGTCAGATGGAAAGCGACCTGGTGCGTCTGAATGAAAAGGGCTTCTCCGTGGTCGCCATGACCATCATCGGATTGCCCTACGACACCGAGGAATCGATCATGACGCTGGCGGACTGGGTCACCCAGCACAGCCGGTACCAGACGGCTAACCTGTTGACGCCGTTGCCCGCCACGTCTAACTGGAGCCTGAAACCGCTGAACGCTGATGGTGAATTGCTTCAGGAAGGCGAGATGAGGCCCTATGAGCTTTACACGGGCCGCCAGTTCGTTCACGAAGACGAGCGCTGGACCATGGCCGAAAGCCGCGAACTATTCGACCGGTACAGCGCGAAACTCACGTCTATCGATGCGTTGTACGGCCGCATTTTCCGCATCCTGGGCAACTACCGATTGCGTCAGGCCCGCAGCGTGCAGGACTTGTCCGAAGCCACCGAAACCATGCGGAATTGGTCGTATCAGGTGGAACAGGCCGGCAAGGAGTTCGGGGAGCACCTCAACCAGCGCGTCACCGAGTTATCGGAGACCCTTCGCTCGGTCAGTCAGCCCTTGGCCAATACAGGGTCGGATTTCATGGACAACCTTCGCACTCGCATCAACGAGGCGTCGGAGGCACTGCGCAACTACGCCGAGCGGGCCGACAGCGGCAGTAAAGACGTTGCGGCCAGCATTTCCGTCCGCGTGAACGAGGTGACCGAAATGCTGAACGGCGTTCTCGAGTCCGCCGGCCAGCGCCGCAATCCGAACAGAGCGAGATAGCATGAGCGACAACGGCGCCCCGGGCCGGAGGGTGGTGGTAACGGGACTGGGAATGGTCAGCCCGTTGGGATTAGACGTATCCGAAACCTGGGATGCTATTGCCGCCGGCCAGTCGGGGATCGATTACATCACCGGCTTCGACGCGGAAGCCTTCGACACTAGGTTCGCCGCAGAAGTCAAAGGGTTCAACGCGGAAAACTATCTTGACCGCAAAGAAGCGCGCCGCATGGACCGCTTCGCCCAGTTCGCCGCTGTCGCGGCGCAGGAAGCCTGCCGCCAAGCTGATCTCAACCCTCGGGGCATGGATCGCTACAGCGTCCACGCTGTCATCGGCAGCGGCATCGGCGGAATCAGCACGTTGACGGAACAACACCAGGTGCTCCTGGAACGGGGTCCCCGGCGGGTAACGCCGTTCCTGATTCCGATGATGCTGGCCGACATGGGCTCGGCACAAGTTTCCATGGTGACCGGCGCCATGGGCGCCAACTACTGCATAACTTCATCCTGCAGCAGCGGGGCCGATGCCATCGGGACCGGCTGGGACCTGATCCGCCATGGAAAAGCGGAGGTGGTGCTGGCCGGCGGAGCGGAAGCACCCATTGCGCCGCTATCGGTGGCCGGTTTCAATGCCCTGCGCGCGCTGTCACGACAGAATGACAACCCGAAACAAGCGAGCCAACCGTTCAACCGCCACCGGGACGGGTTCGTGCTGGCCGAAGGCGCGGCAGTAATGGTGCTGGAGAGCGCGGATCACGCCGCGACGCGGGGTGCGGAACCCCTGGCCGAGCTGCGGGGTTACGCGGCTACCAGCGACTCCCACCATCTCACCGAGCCCAATCCAACGGGCCAGAGCGCGGCAGCCGCCGTCACCGCCGCGCTGGCGTCAGCTGGGTTGACTCCAGAGGATGTTGACTACCTCAACGCCCATGGCACTTCGACGCCGCTGAACGACTGGCACGAGACCAAGGCGCTGAAGCTGGCATTGGGGGACCACGCCTACCGGATCCCCGTAAGCAGCACCAAGAGCATGACCGGGCACTTGCTGGGCGCCGGCGGCGCATTGGAAGCCGTCGTTTGTGTGATGGCGATGCGCCAAGGATTGATGCCGCCCACGATCAACCTGGACGAACCCGACGAAGAGTGCGACCTGGACTACGTTCCCAACACGGCTCGGCCGGCGGGGTTGAACGTGGTGCTCAGCAACTCTTTTGGATTCGGCGGGCATAACTCGGTAATTGTTCTGACGCGCACCGATTCGTGACCAGTGTGGCCAGCGTATCGGGGCGGCTCAATCCTCCACCCAAACGATGGCTGTTGCCGCCGCCGGTGGAGGGGCATCGGTTACCCTCGGATCTATCGCCCGCCGCGGTGCAATTGCTGCTCTCGCGTGGCATAGGCGATACGGCAACGCTGCACGGTTTCCTGAACCCGCCCGGGGTTCCATACGATCCCGGTTTGCTGGCAGGCATTAGCGACGCGCTGCCACGGTTGGCCGCCGCAGCCCGGGGTCGCGAAACGGTGGCCGTTTTCGGCGACTTTGACGTGGATGGGATCACAGGCACGGCGATACTGTGCGAAACGCTAGACCGATTGGGGTGCCGCGTCATTCCGTACCTGCCAGATCCGGTGTCCGAAGGCCACGGGATGAACTCCGGGGCCGTGGAAAAGCTCGCGGCGCAAGGCGCAACGTTGTTGGTTACGGTGGACTGTGGCGTCAGCGACGCTGACGAGGTGGCCCTGGCCACTCGACACGGCGCAGATGTGGTCATTACGGACCACCACGTGCCCCCACGGGAACGCCCGGCTGCTTTCGCCATCGTCAACCCCAGGATGCCAGACAATCGATATCCTTTCCCGGAGTTGTGTGGCGCCGGCATCGCCTACAAACTAGCCACCGCCTTGTTGGAACACCTCGGCGCGCCGCAGGATCCTTCGCTTCTGGAATTGGCCGCTCTTGGAACGGTGGCCGATTTGGTGCCGTTGCGCGACGAGAACCGCTATTTGGTGCAGCGTGGCCTGGCGTTTTTGCCCGATACTCAGCGGCCCGGTCTTCGGGCGCTGCTCCGACGGGTCAACCTGGAAAAGCAGCCCATACGCGCCGAGCATGTCTCGTTCCAGATCGCGCCGCGATTGAACGCATCGGGCCGCATGGCCCATCCGGAGACTTCGCTGAACCTGTTGCTGGCACGGGATGAGCAAGAGGCCGAAAGGCTGACCTCACGTTTGGAGCAATTCAACTCCCAGCGAAGGGAGTTGACGGCCCGTGCCACGGAGATCGCCGTTGACCGGGTGCTGTCCGGCGGTCATTTGCCGGCTATCATCATCACCCATGATGACGCTTATACACCCGGCATTAACGGGTTGGTGGCATCCCGCCTGGTGGAATTATTCAATCGCCCCGCCGTCGCGCTGGCCAGGGCTGATGAAGAACACCTGGTAGCCAGCGCGCGCAGTCCGGGCGCGTTCAATCTGATTCAGGCCATTTCCCAATGCGAGGACCTACTGGTTCGGTACGGGGGGCATAGCGCCGCCGCCGGGTTCACCGTGAACAAACTCGATTTCCCGCTGGTGACCGAGCGGCTCATGCACATCGCCAACGCCGAACAAGGCTTGTTCGGCCCCGAACCCACTCTGGAAATCCATGCCGAAGGTTCTTTGGAGGATATATTCAACCCGGAGTTGTCGAAACTCCGGTCGCGACTGGAGCCCTTTGGCAAGGACAACCCAACGCCTCGCTACCTGACCCGCCGCGCCCGCGTCCACAATTGGGGTTATGTCGGCGGGAACGGCCAGCATCTCAAGCTGCAAGTGAGCAGCGCAGGCCGTTCCGTAGATGCCCTAGCCTGGAACTATGCCGGGGACTGGGGCGGGTACGACGCCGTGGATTTGGTATTCCAGTTGGCCGAAGACAGTTATCGCGGGGAGCGACGGACCTACCTGAGGATTGACGACCTCAGGCCGGCAGTATAGTTGGCGCAACCGCAAGGGACGGGAGGCAGCCCGATGACACAACCCGAAGCGAAACCCCGCGTCAAACTGACCTACGAGGACTACGTGGCGATGACGCCACCGGCTATACCGGGTCCGCGCTACCAGTTGATTGAAGGCAAGCTGTTTAGACTGCCTACTCCGCATCTGCCCCATCAAACCGTATTTGGGCAGTGGATGATTCAAATGGCGCTTCAGACCGAGTCTCCCGGTTCTGGTGAAGTCATCATTGCCCCTTTTGACGTGATACTCAACGAATTCAACGTTTTCCAGCCCGACCTGCTGTATGTATCGGAAGCGCGGCGACACGTGCTCGCCCAACTTGGCGTCAACGGCGCGCCCGACGTGGTGGTTGAAATACTGTCCGACCCGACGCGGAGACGGTACCTGGAAATGAAACTGCCGATTTACGGCAAGGAAGGCGTCCGCGAGGTACTGGCGATGGACTTGGACGCGGAAACGGTGACGGTGTATCACGGCGACGGAGCAAACCCCATGCCGGTAAGGACGCTAACCGCCGAGGACATACTGACATCGGACGCCATGCCCGGATTATCGGTTGACCTGAGACAGATTTTCGAGCGTGGTCGAAGGGAAATCATGGAGGTTTTCAATAGCGCCCGGTAGGCGTCGCCTTATGTGGCTAACGCAAGGAAATCGCCGGAATGTTCGCGCCCAATCTCGCACACCAGATTTTTGCAGTATGGCTACTCATCCAGCTCGCAATACAGGTGGACGACCTCGGCATCGGCGATGTTTTCGTCGCTCCGGTCGACGTCGTCATTGGCGGATTCAAGACCTACCAGCCAGATTTGCTGTTCGTTTCTAATATGCGGCACCATATTTTTGATGGGCACGGCATTGCCGGGGCGCCGGACGTGGTCGTCGAGATATTGTCGGATTCGACCCGGCGGCGCGACCTCAACGGGAAACTGCCGGTCTATGCCGCCAACGACGTCAGGGAAGTTTGGATTGTGGATCTGGAAGCGGCTACGGTGTCAATCCATGCCAGCTACGGAACCGGGCTTACCCCTGTCCGAGTGTTTACCGCTCAGGACATACTGGTTTCGGACATGATGCCCGGTGTGTCGGTTGATTTGGGACCGATATTCGCTCGCGCCCAAGCCACTCCCTGACACCCGGGTAGCGGCTTCTTCCTACGCTTCTTCCGTCTCTGCCGCCGCCACGGCGCCTCGCCGGCGAGCCGGGCGTCGCACCAGGCGGGCGCGGTAAATCAGGAGCGGTACCGTCACCAACATTACAGCCAGGGCCACCAGTTGGGCCTCGTTGAACCCGAAGATGTAGGTGTTTTGCTCCTGGCGCACGAAGGAAATGAAGAAGCGGCCCGCCGAATAGCCGGCGAAGAACAGGGCAAACAGCATTCCCCTGGGAATGATGCGGTCCTTCAACCACCACAGGACGCCAGCCCAAATGAGGCAGAAGATGAGCTCGTAGGCCACTGCCGGATGAGAGGCCGGCCTCCCGTAGCCCAGGCTGTCGGGGTCGGTGTACACCCAGGCCCAGGGGAGGTCGGAGAAGCTGGACCAGTGCTCGCCGTTGATCACATCGCCGATGCGCCCGACGGCCAGGGCGATGAGCAACGCTGGCGCGGCTACATCGGCCAGATGGGCCACCGACGGCATCTGCGGAAAGGGCCGGTGCATTCCTGTCCACCGAAGGGCAGCGTTATCGCAGGCTCGATGCAACGAGGGGGCGTTGCGCATGGTGATGTACACGGCCCCGCCGGCGAACCCGCCAAGATAGGCGCCGAAAATGGCGATGCCTCCGTTCCAGAAATAGAGGATGCGCATTGGGTCGTATTGGTACACGTCGTCCCAGAAGTCCACGACGTGCAGTATGCGGGCCCCGATGATGCCACCGATGATGCACCAGGTGGAAACCGAGAGGATGGCGTCTCCGTCGAGACCCTCACGCCGCCCCCAACGCCAGGTTAGATACACGGCCACCGCCACGGCTACAAAGGTGAAGAAGCCATGCCACGAGAGAATGAACCCGGCGGTGCGTATGATGTCCGGGTCGAAAGGGATGCTCAATACGGCAAGAATATCCATCGGCGCGTGGTGTCTCCCTAAACTGTTGGGTCAATGCCGGCATCAGCCGCCGGAGAAAGCGTGCGCACAAGGTACGCCGTGGCGCCCGTACCCTGCAAGGCGGCGGCGACCCGCGTCCGCTCATTTTCCGAGGACGGGAGGCAGAACAGGGCTGGGCCTGCTCCCGAAAGCCGGGGCGGGTGTTGCGCCGCTGCTGCCACTCTATCCCATACGTCGGCCAAGCCGGGAAAGATTGCTCTAGCGGGGCGCTCGAAAGTGTTGCGGCAAAAGTTGGTGGTCAATGGATGGGTAGTTAGTCCCTCGGTCAGTCGTTTGGTGTGACGGCCATCGGAAAAATCGACGGGGGTCAGCGCACGGTACAAAGACGGCGTCTTGGCGGGAATGGTTTCAGATGGCGCAACCACCAGCACGTCAATGGATGGCAAATCCGGGAGCACGGTTATTTCATCGCCCCGTCCGGCGCCGAGGGCGGTGCCGCCCGTGATCAGAAACGGTACATCCGACCCTAATTCAGCAGCGATTGATACCAAGTTGCTGACCGCCAACCCCAATCCCCAGAGCCGGTTCAGGCCCAATAACGCGGATGCAGCGTCCGCCGATCCCCCGCCCAGTCCGGCCGCCACGGGTATGCGCTTGGACACATGGATGCGGGCGTGTGGCGAGATGCCGGCTCGTTCCGCCAGCCTGGTCGCGGCGGTCCAGACGATATTGTCCTGGCCTTGTAATTCCGGGTCGTCGCACGTAACCACCAGTTCGTCGGCCACCGACAACGTTAGTGTATCCGCCAGATTCACCGTTTGGAGGATAGTGACGACGTCGTGATAACCGTCATCTCGCCGGCCGATTACCTCAAGGGAAAGATTGATTTTGGCATAAGCCGGGATGTGGAGCGGGCGGGATTCCATCACCCGATTCTAACAGAGAAACTAAAGGGAACGGTTGCGCGGGACCTGATCGGGCCATCCAGCGTCGAGAGCCGCCCATTCGGCAATCGAAAGAGTGGCTGGGCGTCGCGTCGGGTCGATTCCCACATCAGCCGAGATCGCTTCAACCACTGCCGGGGACGCTGCGGTTCCCTGGGCGAGAGAGTTGCGCAGGGTCTTGCGGGGCGCGCTGAAACCCGCTCTAACCAGCGAAAAGAAGCTTTCCCGATTTTTCACGGAGGTCGCAGGTTTCGGGTGGAGATCAAGCCTGACCACGGTGGAAGAAACTTTGGGCGGTGGACGAAAGCAGCGGGGCGGAACGTGGGTGACGACGGACGTGGCAGCATAAAATTGGGTTGCCACTGACATCAGGGTCATCTTGCCCGGCGCGGCGGTCATGGCCTCCCCCACCTCTCGCTGAACCATCACCACCATGATGGAGGGTGGAGTATCCGTTTCCAAGAACCGGCGGACGATGGGAGCCGCTGCGTAGTAGGGCAGGTTAGCAACCAACTTGTAGGGTGTTCCGCGGCCCACCAAGTCGGCGATTTGAACGGCGCGGGCATCGCCGTGGCGGACGTTCAGGTTGGGAGGATCGCCCAGGCGGGCCGGCAGTTCACCGGCCAAGGTCGCGTCCAACTCGACCGCGATGACCTGGCCGGCACGCTCAAGGAGACGACGGGTCAGGAATCCAGTCCCGGGTCCGATCTCCAGGATTGTGTCAGCGTCCGTCGGTTCGGCGGCCGCGGCGATGCGATTGGCGATCCTGCCGTCGGTGAGGAAATGCTGTCCCAGCGATTTGCGTGGGCCACGCCGAGCGAAGGGTGCGTTAGAGGTGTTGGGCATTGAGGCGGTGTTGCCGGATTGCCGCCCCGTATCAAGTACGGGATGACGTGACCCCATATCAAGGACGGGGCAGGCTGTTTTTCGCGAGAATTGCGGACGGCCACGCTGAGGCCGAGTATGGATAATGAAAATCAGTTTGCGCCGGCCAGGGCAACCACAAGGATTGCCCCCACGTGATGACGGCTATTTTCCTGGTAATGAAGGGGGTTAGAAAAGTGGCCGAGCACCTCCCTTTGACTGCAGCCTGGGGGCGTATCGTCGGGATTGGCTCGGGCCAGGC
>JAGWBI010000036.1:0-798 GCA_021295965.1 Dehalococcoidia bacterium
GTTCCAGCGGCCAGACTGTCGTATCCGGCCGCACGTCCAGGACGTAACACATTCTAGCCGCCGAGCGCAGCCTGCGGCCGCTGGTGACCAGCCGTAAGCTCAGCGGGGGCACCCGCTCCGAGCGGGGCACCGAGACCAAGATGACCCTAGCCTCGGCCTTCGGCACCTGGCGCGCCCACAACCTCAACCCACTCACCGCCTGCCGCCAACTCCTCGCTTCCCCTCAAGTCTGAACAGTAACGGCAACGCGGCCGGCACTTGCTGGTGAGGGGACGCTGAAGTACGCTTCGAGCCCTTGAGGAGGCCACGTCGTCATGGGATATTTGGTTTTGTTTATGCTGTTGGGGTTGGGTCCTTTCGGGGTGCTGACCACCACCATGGTCTTTTGGACCTTGGCTGGACGCCATCGTGCCGCCATGCAACTGATGCTGTGCGGAGGGTTGGGATTGGCTGCGGCCAGCGGATGCGTAGTCGCGTCTATGTTTTTGGGGTCATCATTTTCTACCAGTGGGTCACAGGAGATGGGTTTTGCCGCCGTCCTCGTCGTCGGTGCGTGGGTTGTCACCGGTTTGCTCGCTTTGGTCGCCAGCTTGGGTCTGTACATCGCTGACCGCTAGACGGGCAAAGTTGGAATAGTAATGAACTCTCCCGTCCCACAGGTCCTGCGGCTGGGGACGAGAGCTGCGCCGAGTTGGTGCAATGTTGCGCCATCGCTATCCTGTTTCGGCGTGGAGCATGATGACACCGCTCGGAACATCGCTGCGCGTGATAGCGAGACGAGGGCGCCAGCACCGTGAG
>JAGWBI010000036.1:840-13974 GCA_021295965.1 Dehalococcoidia bacterium
GAGATCCAGCGTCCGCCTCTGGCGGACTGGCCTTGACCAGTTGATTGCGGCTGGGCCGCACCGCGTCCCGATAGATGCCCCGAGGCTTGATTCTAGAACCGCGACGTCGCTCCAGGGTTTCGTCGATGCCGAATACCAAGGGTCCGTCGCCACGGTCCAGGTGTTGGAGCAGCAGCGCCAACAGGACGCGGGCGGCCTCCCGAGATGACCACACCGCCCGATTGAGCACCTCATGGAGCGGGCGTAGTCGCCCTGGTCGCTGCGGCCCATGACGCGGAGCGCTGCTGCCACGATGCGTTGACCCAGGGTCAGGATCGCGCCCACGAGCAGGAGCTGGGCTTTCCGCCTGGTCGGGTTGGTCAACAGCGTCGCGAAGGGGACGAGCAGGGGTACAATGGCATTGGGCAGGGTGAGCATGGCTGGACCTTTAGTCAGATTTGGGTCAGGCCAGCTTACCCTGCCTTTATACTAAAGTCCAGCTTGCCACCCAGTTCCTGTTACACCACGTGCGGGGACTTTACTTCGGCGGATCATGCGGGCCAATTTACCGCCGCTGTTTACAGCAGGAACATCAACCGGACCATCGCCATCCCCGTGATGGCGTCAACGGCACTTCGCACAATCATCTCATCGCGTAGCGCTCAGGTTGCTCGAGTACGTTATTCGCCGCGTCGGCGCATGATCTCGGACGACATAGATTGTATGCCGCAGTGGTTTTACCGCTTGATGACCAGTTTTCGACCGGAAGCAGGTTCGGGGCGCGTTTTAGGGTCCGGGAGCGCGTGGAAGTCAGGCGGACTACTTTCCCGTCGTTTGCGGTACACCGGAGATGAGTGGTCAGATTTCAATGGGATGCCCGTGGTGGGCCTCCTGCGGTTTGCCGAGCCAGTAGTCGAGCGCCATGTAAGCGTCTTCGAGTTCCACGGGATCACCGGTGTCCAGAGTGAAGCTTTCCACCATCTTGCTGGGGAAGGGCCGGCGCCGCAGTTCGAGGTCGTAGATCTCCCAATACACGCCATCGGTCAGCACTCCGACCCCATGGATCATGCCGGTCAGGAGTCTGGCTGTTCGCTCACGGTCGCGCTTCCTTTGATGCGGGGGTCCGCCGATCACGATGGCGACGGCGACGTTGCCGTGGGGATCGTACATCACGTAGTCAAGGCAGGCACCACGGCGGACGGGCACGTTGGGCCGGCACTGCGATGGGTCCCAGGTCCTCCATTCGAGCGCCCACAGGATCGGATCGATGATGGCACAGCGGGTGCGAGTCTTGTCCTCGGACAGCCAGCGCGCGCATCTGTGGTGGGTTCCCACCACCTGACGGATGGTGTCTGCTACGGCTGGCTCGCTCATGGAGTTCAAATCGTCATCGCCGGTGCGACCGGTGTGGGCTGCAGTGCGCGCCTCAAAACAGGCAGCGGCACGTGGGCCAGGTCCAACTGCCGGAGCCCAGAGTCGCGTTCTCGTTATAGGGTTTGTGGATGCGGACGGCTATTCGTGGGTCCATTCCTGTCGTGTTATCTGATGTAGCCGCATTACAACCAATTCGCCACGATTTTGCCGCGCTCATTTGGCCTGTGTAAATTACCAAACGCTCCATTTTTGGGAGACGATTGCCCTAGTCCACACATGGGCAAATGCGCCATGACCTCGACGGAATGCTGTTCCCGTACGCGCCGCTGTGGTCTCCGCTGTCGCCCGTTCGGTGCGCACAGTTCAGGCACAGTCCAGTTTCAGGCTCCGCAATTTAGACGGCGAAGCGTGGTATGCCCTGTTTAGGTACAATCGCTACTACCGTACAGGGCATTTGCTTCTTGCGACCCTATCGCACGTCGTGTTTACTTGGTGACACGATGTTGCCGGTAGCGCCCGCGACCGGCGGCGCGCCTCAATATCCCGGAGATGTGGGGTGGGAATGTCTCGAACATTGCAAGGCAATGCGGGCCTGCGGCGCGTGGCAGCGATGGCCAACGCGTTTCGGGTAACCGACTGGATGCTGAACCAGGCGGATCCGGACGGTCTTCGGTACGTGGCTACCGTTGCGGTCAGGCTTCACTGGTTTTACATCGCCGTGCTCGCGTTTACGGTGGTGTACCGGCCGCACTACGGGGTGGTCATCTACGCGGCCTACGTGGTGATGTTGCTGCTCATGGCCGGGTTCAACCTGTACACTCAATACCTGCTGCGTTCCGACCGGACGATTACCTGGCGCTGGATCCTCGCCGTCTGCACTGTGGACATGTTCGGCGTTTCTATAGCGGCGGCAATTAGCGGTGGCTTCAGCCATTCTTTTCTGCACCTGTTCTACTATCAGGTGTTGGCCGGTTTCGCGGTGGTCTTCACGTCTTTCCGCCTCAACATGGCCTGGGTGACCATCACATCGGCGATCTATGTGGCGATTAGCCTGGGTACAGGAGATGGTCTGGACGTATCCGCTCGGGACGACAAGGCGCTCGTGGCCCGGATCGTAGTCATGTACGGGCTGGTCGCCACGGTGAACATGATCTCCAGGTTTGAGCGGATGAGGTGGCGGGAGACGGTAGAACGGGAGCAGGCGCTGGTCCGCGAGCGGACCGAGTTGTCCCAGGCCATTCACGACACGACAGCCCAATTCGCTTACATGGTTGGCCTGGGCCTCGAAACTGCCCGGGCGCAATCGGGTGATCAGAACCCCGAGTTGGCAGTGACGCTGGACGCGACTTCGGAGCTGACCAAGTCGATGATCTGGGAGCTCAGGCATCCCATCAACATGGGCGGCATTTACGAGGGACACGAACTGGGCCGGGTCCTGGGGTCCCACGCCTCAAGCTTTACCAACATCACGTCGGTGCCGGCTGTGTTGACGGTGCGGGGCGATGAACCGCCGCTTTCGGTGGAAACCAGGAGTCAGCTCTTTTCCATCGCCCACAATGCTCTGACCAACGCGTACCGGCACGCGCAGGCGACGGAGGTGTGCATTGACCTCTGCTACGACGCTGAGGGTATCCGGCTGGAGGTATCGGACGACGGGATCGGGCTTCCCGACGATTACGACGAGCGCGGCTATGGCTTCGCCAGCATGAGCCGGGACGCCGAACGATTGGGCGGCGGCCTAAAGGTGGAGAAGAAGGGCCGCATGGGTGGGGCCACCGTTGCCTGTGTGGTCCCGTCGGCTCGGTTCGGCTAAAGAGGGGAAGTGCAATGTCATCGAGCGAACGCACCAAGGTGATGATCGTTGACGATCACCAGATCGTCAGGGTGGGTCTCAAGCAGGTGCTGGAACAGACGGGGGAGTTTGAGGTGGTGGGACAGGCGGGCGACGGCGAGGAAGCGGTCCGCGTGGCCGCCGAGGTGGCGCCGGACGTAGTGGTGATGGACGTGATGATGCCGAAGAAGGACGGCGTGGAAGCCTGCCGGGAGATCATGGAGAACGCTCCCGAGGCTCGGGTCGTCATGCTGACGGCGTCCACCGAGGAGAACGCGGTGGTGGAGGCGGTGGCTGCCGGAGCGACGGGATACCTTCAGAAGGAGACGGGCCGGGACCGGCTCCTGTCAACGGTGCGGGACGTGGCTGCCGGCGAGCTCCGGGTGCCCGCTGAGGTGGTGACGCGAGTGTTCGCCGGCATTCGTCGGGGCGCGGCGTCAGGAGATGTTGCCGGCATGGCCGGTCTTACCCTGAGAGAGCGCGAGATATTGGTGGCGTTTACCAGGGGCATGTCCTACGCCCAGATTGCGGAGGACAGGGGGGTCAAGTCGGTGACCGTCCGCAACGCCATCTACGGTATTCAGCGCAAGCTGGGGGTGGAGACGATGCAGGGGCTGGTGCTTTGGGCCGTACGCCACGGTCTGATAAATGCCCACGACCTAATGTGAGCTCTCGCGCCTTTGACGGGACATCTTCAGCGGGTTCGGTGTGGATCACCGGTCCGGGAAGGGCCCGAAGCGCCGGCAACGCCGCCGTCCACCGTCCGGGTGAGCCGGCGGCGGAGCTTGGGGCGCCGCACGCCAGTAACGAAACCGGCCGCCCCGCCCCATCGTCGGCGGCGTTTTGAGCGTTCGCCAGACTAAAGGCCAGAAGTTCCGGCCCGATCTCTAATCGCCGGGGGTTATGGGGTAAGCGCGCAGCGCGTTGTCCCACATGATTTTGTGCTTGCTCTCGTCTGACACGCCGGCGAGTTCCATCAGATCCTGCTTGGCCTTGAAATACTTTCTCCCCTCGGGATGGCCGAAGTCGGTGGCCCCGACGATGACGTGATCGCCGATTGCCTGGATCAGTGGCTCGATGCCGGGGTCATCCTGGTCGGCGGCCACAAAGCACTGGCGCTGGAAGTACTCGACGGGGTTGTGGTTCAGACCCTGTATCCTCAACCGGCGCGTGCCGCCCTGGATGCCGGCTTCGAGGCGGTCCAACCAGAAAGCCGCCCAGCCACAGCCCGATTCCAGGAACACCAGCTTCAGTTGCGGGTGCCGTTCCAGCACGCCGCCCATGATGAAACCGGTACAGGCCAGCATACTGCCCATCACGAAGGACACGGTGGCGCGACAGTTTCTCAGCCCCGGCAGATAGTCCAGCAGCCCCTGATCGAAGGGGTGGTTGGCGCTGGGGTGCAACCCCACCGGCACTCCCAGCTCGGCGCAGGTATCCCAGAGGATGTCGCATTCCTCGTCAAACAGCCGCAGGTTGGGTACCGGCGCCGGATTCAGGTGCACCGCCTTGAAATCGTACTCTTTGACGCACCGGCGCACTTCCGCGGCCGCCGCTGCCGGGTCGCGCAGGTCGATGGACGCCGCGCCGCACGCCCCCTTTCCGATTTCCTGGCAGAAATCTCCCAGCCAGCGGTTGTAGGCCCGGCGGATGGCCATGGCGGTCTCGCCATCCATCTCGGCGACGCCGGTGGTCCAGAAGCCGGCCGTGGGGTATAGGATCATGTGGTCCACGCCGTGGGTGTCCATCACTTCGCGGTAGGCGCTGGCGGGGAAGTCCTGGTCGGCCCATTTGCCGTAGGCGAAATCAAGCTCGTCCAGGTCGCGATCCTGGAAGTTCCTGGTGGCGGCAGTGGGATCCCGCTCGCCCAAGGGCCTCCGGCCCATCACCTCCACCTCGAGCTCGAAGGCGAGGGCGTTGTTGTCGGAGGCGGCTCCGTTGGAGCCGTCGCCGGAAGGTGTTCTCACCCAGCGGACGTGGCCGCTGATGAGGTGCTGGTACTTCTTTTCCAGGTAATCCGTCCAAATCCTTTCCGGTTCCAGAACGTGCGAGTCCCCATCAATAAACCGTAGCCGCTCCATAATCAATCACGCTCCTGGCCTGCGCTGGCCCTTGTCCGAGTCTGTTTTCTGTGGAGATTCCGGTTGTCGATGCGGCGACGCTATCACCACGCCAAAGTGCTGTCAAACAAGCTTGTTCCCAGGATCCTGCCGACCACAAATTCTCGCGGCGGCGTGATCACCATCAACAAGGATGACACCCGTTACACCGCCTCCGGATACTCTACGGCTTGCTGAGCCAGGAGTTTGGCCCCAGACATTCCCCGGGTTGTCCGGTAGTGGGGAATGTATCTTCACAAAGGTCTCACAGAAACAGCGTCAGAATTTACGCTCTTTTCACATCGTAGGGGTATGCTGAATTTTGATAACTATTCGCGCTGATGCAAATCCAGGGGGGCTGATATGTCCTATCTACTTCGCGTCGCGGCGGCCTACGTCGTGCTGGCTGGCATTGCCATTGCCGTTCATTTCATCGTCACTCCGTTCTATCACGCTGGAGGTACGCCGTTCACGTGGTGGCACTACATGAACTGGTTCATCGCGCCGGCGGTGCTGGTCATGCTGGCGGCGAGCTACGTCGGCAAGCGGCGGCTCGACGGCGAAGGTTCGGCGGATCTGAAGCGATACCTGGAGGCCAACACGGTCTTCTATGGGTCGGTGGCCGCGTCGATCATCTACTTCTGGAATTGGTTCCTTACTCTTTCGCCCGGAAATGTGGCGGACGGGCAGTTCTGGTCCGTGCTGGGCGCTGCTCTGCCAATATTGATGGTAGTGGCCGGCTTGCGTGTTTGGGGGATGACGCGGCGAAGCGCTGCTGCGTGACATCAGCGGCAAGCTCTGTTCCAGACACCGGAGGGCGGCGCCGAAGGACCACAGGGTTGGTCGGTGCGGCTGGGTCAGATGGGACCGACCCGTTCGGCCACGTCTCGCGCCGCCGCCAGGTACACCGATTTCGGGTTCAGCGCGTATTCGCGGAGACAGGCCTCGGTGAACTTTATGGAGTGCGCGCCGCCCGCGGCCACCGCCCGGTCGATCAGCTCGTCCCGGTCCTCCGGCGGCGTCTCCCGGTGAGCCGAGTCCTGCGGCGGCGTTGTTGAGTACCAACTGTAGATCCCGGCGCACGCCTGCCAGGCGTACTGCGCGGCTTGACGCGCGTCCGCTCCGTCCAGATACGGTATCAACATCCGCAACGCGCTTGGCCCCGTCACCGTATGAACGAACGCGATCAGCCCTTTGGGGTTGGCCAGGTAGATCCCGGCGAACGTCTCCGTGAGATTGGATATGAAAGCGGATACATCATCGCCCGTGTCGGCCAGGTCGATAGCCGGCTCAAACTCCGGATGGTGTTCCAGCCCCTTGATCTGCTCGGTGATCGGCCCCGCAAAGTCGAAATCGAGGTCGTGGAGCCGTTCGACTCGCTCCAGCGCGACCCGGGGACGGTACCCCGCGTTGGTTGCTGAGGGTTCGCCCGGCAGGGTGTAATAACGTGCGGCCCAGTAGCCCAAACCCTGCGCCAACTCGTGCCGACGTTGTGGCGTGTCCTCAGAGGAGAGATTGCGGACGGCGTGGCCGGTGCGGATCAGGCCGTGCGTCGCCGCAGCCATCACTGCCGGCGCCAGGCGCGGCACCCATATCCTCACCACGTCCTGCCAGGGGGCTTCCTTCAATTCGTTCTCAAAAAACTCAATCCAGTCTCCCAATCTCTGCCGTTCGCCAAGAGACTCCCGCCATTCGGTACGCGGGATGGCCAGGGAGAGCGACGGTCGGTCCACCAGGCGGCTCCGGTAGTCCTCCACCCAGGGCAGGACTGCTTCGTCCCTTCCCAGAGAAAACAAAGCCTCCGCCGCCATCGGTCCGTGGTTGGCGTTGCCGTTGCCCAGTTCCGCCCCGGCAAAGCTCAGCAGATCCAGCATTTCATCAATGGTAATTGCCATCATTCCACCTACGGCGGCCAGCTTGGCCGCCGATTACGCGCATATGCCCCAAGTTTAGCTGCTTTTGGGGCATAACTGGAATTTGATTGCCCTGAGCGCCCAGTGCCATATAATGACGCCGGCAGAAGCAAGTGAGGTGAACGCTATGGCGGAATTGCAACGGACGGCGATAACCAGCGATCTGGCCCCCCAGCCCCTCGGTTCCTATTCGGTCGGGATGTCCGTGAGCGCCGGGAAGCTGATATACGTAGCGGGACAGGTTGGTGTGGACTTGACCGGCACGCTGGTAGGGCCTGGCGATGTCGCGGCCCAGACTCGCCAGGTTTTTCAGAACATTGGCGGCGTTCTGGAATCAGCCGGCGCCGGGTTCGACAACGTGGTGGAGTTCACAACCTATGTGGTGGGACGCGACTCGGTCCAGGGTTTCATCGAAGGAAGAAACGAAGTCTTCCCGGACATTTTCCCCAACGGCGGCTATCCGCCCAACACCCTATTGGTGGTCGATGGCCTGGTGCGGGAAGAGTTCCTGGTCGAAATCAAGGCAGTGGCCGCTCTCCCGTAGAGAGGCCGTCTGCTCACTCTTCCCGTGTGTCTGCCAGCGCAACCGCCCGGTCGCGCCATGCGCCAGCCTTACAGGAGCCGGCCCTTCAACGACTCGAACTCCTCGCGAGTGATGTAGCCCTGGTCCAGCAGACGGGCCAGGCGTTCCAGCTCACCCACCACGCCGCCGCTGTCCGAGGCCGGGTCCTGGGCAACGGAGCGATCCACCTGCTTCACGTCGGTCACGCCGCAAAGGCCCATTGTCACGCTGAGCTCGTTGCGCAGGATCTCCAGGCAGTGGCGGACGCCGTCTTCGCCGTTGACCGACAGCCCCCAGAAGATGGGCCGGCCCACGAAGACCGCCCGTGCGCCCAGGGCCAGCGCCTTCAGCACGTCAGCGCCCTTGCGGACGCCGCCGTCGAGATAGACCTCCAGCCGGTCGCCCACCGCGTCTGCGATCTTGGGCAGCATCTCGATGGTGCCTTCGGTGCCCTGCAACGCGTGACCGCCGTGGTTCGAGACCACCAGGGCCTCGCAGCCGTACTCGGCGCAAAGGCGGGCGTCCTCGGCGGTCTGCACTCCCTTGATGACCAGCGGCATCGAGGTGATGGAGCGCAGCCACTCCAGGTCGGACCAGTTGAGGCCCGACTCGAAGCTCTCGGCGAAGTTCTCCCGCGTGGGCAGGTTGGGCAGCTCGATGCCCTGGAAGTTCTTCAGGGTGCGTTCCTGATCAAGGATGTAGGCGTAACGGTACTCCCGCTCCCGGGAGTTGGCGCCCAGGTTGTCCACCGTGAGCATCATGGCCTTGTAGCCGGCCTGTTCCGCCCGGTGCACCAGGATCTCGGTCAGTTCCCGGTTCTCGAAGAAGTAGAGCTGGAACCAAAGGGAATTGGTGGCAACCTCGGCCACTTCCTCGATGCTGTAGCTGGAGGCGGTGCTGAGGCCCAGGATGGTTCCCGCCTCGCCGGCGGCCCGGGTGGAAGCCAACTCGCCCATGGGGTGGGCGCGCTGGTGGGTGCCGGTGGGGGCCAGCATCACCGGCATGCTGATCTCTTCGCCCAGGACCGTGGTAGTCAGGTCCCGCTCGGTCACGTCCACCAGGATCCGGGGACGCAACTTGACTTCGCTCATGGCCTGGACGTTATTGGTGTTGGTTATCCAGTCGGGCGCGCCCAGGTCGCCGAACAACCGGTCGAACAGGGCCTGGGGCATGGTCTGCCTGGCCCGGGCTTCGTAGTCTCCAATGGTCAGCAGGGTTGGCTGGGTAGTCATGCGTCCTCCTTAGTGGCGACAGGACGATTGCAAAGTTGATAAGTCCCCCGGATCCGCTCATCCTGAGCATGTCGAAGGATGGTTCGACCGGAGCGGAGCATGGTTCGACCGGAGCGGAGCATGGTTCGACCGGAGCAGAGCATGGTTCGACAGGCTCACCATGAGCGGAAGTTAGAAGACGTTGCAATCATCCTCGTAGTGGCGGGGGCGCCCAATCGGAACTACAGGGCGTGCAACGCCGGTATGACCTCTCGGCCCACCAGGTCGATATGCTCCAGCACCTCGGCCTGGGACATCTCCGGGTAGAACAGCCGGATGGCCACGTCGTTGAACCCCATTTCGTGGTAAGCGGCGATCTGCTCGACGCATTCCTCGGGGCTGCCCACCAGGAAGGTGTCGTCCATCAGAGTTTCCAGGTCGCCGGTCACCTTGCGGGTCAGCTCGTCGTCGGTGCCGTGGAGTCCGTGATATGCGTACACTTCGTACTTCTTGGCGAAGTTGGCCCTGGCTCGCTCCAGCGCCTCCTCGTGGGTCGGGGCGCAGAAGAACTCGCGCACGATGACCATGTCCTCGGGAACGTAAGGGTCTGGTGGTACAGCGATATCTGGTGGCGGATGGTGGCGTTGGACTGGGCGGGTCCGACGTAGAGGATGTCGCCGCCCCGGCCGACCCGGCGCACCGCCGGATCGCTCATGGCGGCCTGCCAGATCTTGGGGTGGGGCTTCTGGTAGGGCCGGGCGGTGGGCCGCGCCCCGGTCACGTTGTAGTAGCGACCGTGGTGAGTCACCTCGTCGTCGCTCCACAGCCGGCGCATCAGGCCGAGAGCCTCGGTACAGCGGGCGCCGCGCTGGGACATTCTTGTTCCGAAGGCTTCACACTCCTCCGGGCGATAACCCAGCCCGATACCGAGGATGAAGCGCCCTTCCGCGATGTGGTCGAGGGTCGCCGCCTGCTCGGCGACCTCCACCGGATTCAGCAACGGCAGCAACAGGACCGAGGTGGCCAGCTTCATGTCTCCCGGCTCGGCGGCCAGCCGAGCCAGCACCGGCCAGGGCTGGAAGTGCTGGAAAGGGTCGATCAGGTAGTGGTGGGCCCAGCAATAGATGTCGAACCCGGCGTCGCGGGAGGCCCGGAACTGCTCCAGGTGGTTTTGCCACTGTTGCTGATGGTCGATGCTGTCCCGCTGCACCACCTGCCCGACCTGATAACCAACGCGCATATCCTCACCCTGATCCGCCCCAACGGGGACGGCCTGCCCCTCCGGAAAGGGGTCTTTTGGTTGTCGCCTTTGTCATTGCGAGCGAAGCGTGGCAATCTCGTTGCCGTAACAGTGATGTTGGCAACCGGCAACTGCGACCCGTCGAGATTGCCAGATTTGTCAAAGATCGGGCTTCGCTCCTCGCAATGACAATCGAAAAGCCCTAGCCTCCGACGTGGCGGTACTTGATGAGCCGCTGGCCTTCGAGGTTCTGGTTCACGTAGATGTCGCCGTGAGAGTCGACCCAGACGGCGTGGCCGCCAGTGCCCCATCCGGCGTCCGAGGGGCTGCCCCAGCGGGCCAGGACGTTGCCATCGATGTCCAGAATGGACATAAACCCGTCCAGCTCCGGCACGTACACCGCCAGGTCGTCGTCAATGTAGATGTCGCAGGGTCGGGCCAGGTCCGCCCATTGCTCCAGGAAGTTTCCCTCGGAGTCGAAGATCTGCATACGGTTGTTCTCGCGGTCGGCGACAAACACGCGCCCGTCGGTATGCACCCAGACCCCGTGGGGGACGTGGAACTCGCCGGGACCGGTCTTTCCCGGCGCGCCCCAGGAGTCCACCAGTTCGCCGTCGGGAGTGAACCGATGCACCCGGGCGTTGCCGTAGCCGTCGGAGATGTACAGCAAACCATCCGGGGAGATGGCGACGTCGCTGGGGCTGTTGAACGGCCCGGCCGCCCTTACGACCGTATCGCTGTAGCTCCCCGACCAGCCGGTGTCCGAGGGCTGGTTCCACTCGCCCATGGTCATCAGCAGGTTGCCCCTGGGGTCGTACTTCAGGACGACGTGGCTGTTCTTGACCGGCAGGTAGAGGTTCTCGTCGTCGTCGATGAACATGCCGTGGGCGTCGGTAAGAACGCCCTCGCCCCAGGAGGCGAGATAGTTGCCGTCCCGATCAAGGACGATCAGCGGGTGTTCGCCGCGGTTGAAGAGATACACCCGGTCCTCGGAGTCGGTGACGATGGCCGTCTGTCCCAGCGCCCATCCCTCGGGCAGCTGTTCGTAGGTGTACTTGCCATTGCCGACGGTGGTCATATCGTCACCTCCTCCATCGCGCCCGGTGACACCGGGGAGTGGGTTGTTGGTCGCTCTAGCGCATGCTGACTAACTGAAAATCAAACCGCCGTTCCTGCGGAAGCAGGAACCCAGAAAAGCCTCTGCGATAGGAATGTTGGCCGGATATTGCGCTCACTGGATTCCCCCTTTCGCGGGAATGAAGGCATTTGTCAACACGCCCTAGTCTGGACTCTGTACAAAGTCGAGATAACAGGCATCAGGCCGTTTGAGAGGCATTTCTTTCTTGTAGGTGAACATGTAATGCGCGTGGAATTCCCTGAATTTGTCCTTGAAACAACGATGGACGGCATCCATATGCTGGCCAAGACCGGCTTCGATGAAAATCTCCTCAGTGCTGGTGCGCAGGTCCTCCCAACTCGTGCTACGTCGGTATTCATCCCATTCACGTGGGAATAAACTGCCGGCCATCTTGGCTGCCGACACCGCTGCCCTACTCCAGTGAAGGATGGGAGTTGTCAAACGGTATGGGAAGTTAGGTTGTGCCCTTAGAAAGTCTCCCGTAGCGCTACCGATTGGAACGACCGTGGTATCCGGCTTGGCTACTAACTTTAACTCCTCCAAGAGCATTGGGTACCAAGCGGTAAACTCCTCTTTCTGGGTTTTGCCCTTGGCGTACTTGGGAGGTACGGCGCCCTTGCCCAAATCGGTCAGGTAGTACCTTTCTCCAGGCTGACAGAGGTGTCGATGGGCTCCGTAATTCAAAATCAGGTCGCCGATGGAAGTCAGCAGGTTATATCCGGGAGGATCGATATCCGGATATTCTCCAGGTGGAATCTCGGCGGCATCCTTTTCACCGATGCTGGTCATCTTTCCCGCCAGAACGAAATCCACCCGAGCGCGAGGCGCAAGATATTGCAGGTATTGGCGCTTACGCTTTATGGCAAGTTGACGCCACTTACTTTGCAAGTTTTCGTAGTGTTCCTGATCTATCGTCACAGTACAACCCCCTGCGTTGCAGGCACCCCTCATTCTAGACCCAAATCACAGCGAGAGTTTTCCACCGTCGGGTTCTAACCACGACATTAAAAAACTACAAGAGGCCGGCCGTGGCACAAAGTGTACCGGTTGGGCGCGAATCTAAACCTTCCACAAAGTCGCTCTAGTAGGTTGTCAGCGTGTTGATAACCGCCTGTTCCAACTCCCCGGCGCGGACCGAGACCTGGTCGGCCGTCAGACCGCCCAAGGGATGCGGAATGCCCAGCGGGTGGAAGTCGCGGCGGCCAAAGGTGCGAGCGTGGCGGAAGGCCGAGTCCAGGAACGGGTCGGTGCAGACCACCACCGTGGGGATGCCGAGGTTCTCCAGCGCCATTGGTGCAGGAGCCTCAATCGGCAATCGCCGTGACCACGAAGTCGCACCGCTCGGAGAGTTCGCTGATGATCTCATCGCCGGCCGGCCGGGAATAGACGTACTTGTCCACGGCGATGATGTCGCCCAGTTCCAGGTCCTTGGCCAGCCGCTCGCCCACGTTGCGCAACAGGAGGTCGGCGTTGGCCTTGCGGTTGCCCAAAAACCCGCCGACCTTGTCGTGCAGCGTGTCCAACCGGGGCGCGGCCCGCCAGCGGGACGCCGCGTCCGGGTCGATGGGCAGGGCCAAACCCAGTTCCCGCATCCGGTCTTGGTAGTTGGTGACAGTCATTGTTCCCTCTACTATTCGCCAGGATGATTGCAAAGTCTATGAATCCTCCTACCCCGCTCATCCTGAGCTTGTCGAAGGATGGCCTGTCTGCGGCGGAGCATGGTTCGACAGGCTCACCATGAGCGGAAAGTTAGCAGACTTCGCAATCGTCCTGATTATTCGCCACAA
>JAGWBI010000036.1:14097-17231 GCA_021295965.1 Dehalococcoidia bacterium
CGTCGGCGTCGATGTACCTCGGCCAGAAGTGGCCGCGGCGGGAGTCGCCCTGGGGCGGGCCGCCCTGGCGGAGTTTCCGTACCGGCTTGCGAGCATGCTCGTAAAGGAACTGGCGGATGTCCCGCTTGTTCCAGCCGTCGCGGTGGAGAAACTTGGCGTGCTCGGGGCCAATCACCACGAAAGTGTCGCCCATGACGTACATCTGGACGTTGCCCAGGGTGCACATGGTGTCGGCAAGAACGGTCAGGAAGTTCCGCGAGTGGGAGGCGTGGTACATGATGTTGTGGGGCGCCTCCGCCGGGAACACCGACACCGTGCTGTCGGTGGGGGCGAAGCCGAGCTCGACGTGCATCGGCTCCCAGGGGTTGGCGTCCTCGTCCTCGGCGACGCAGTAGGTGTAAGCGCCGGGGTGGCCGAAGGTGGCCTTGTTGGTCTCGCCGGGTATGGCTCCGCCCAGGTTGAGCAGGGCCAGCTTGACCGCGCGGCCGATGGTGGCGTTGGCCCGCCAACCGGAGCCGAAACAGTTGTAGCCGCCGTTGATGTCCAGCTCCTTGACGATGGGGCCGTTGACGATCAAGAGGGGAGTGTGGATGCCGGTGGAGCACATCACGCCGCGCAGGTTGAACCGCTCGTCCATCATCGCTTCCAGGGCGGTGATGACCACCGGCATATGCTCCGGCACACAGCCCGCCATGACGGCGTTGACCGCGATACGCTCGACGGTGGCGCGTCCGCCCAGGGGCGGCAACTCGGCGATGAGTTCGTCGGCGCCGCGGCCGGTGATCTCCACGAACCGGCGGACCAGGGGTTCGGACGGCGGCACCACCGGCAGGCCATCGGTCCACCCGGTATCGAACATCAATTCGATGGCATCAGCAACGTCGGTGGAATGAGGTAGGTTGGATTATCCGCAGTTCAGTCGGGGCGAGTGTAAGCCTTGCCGGTAGTGGCGTCAACGCGACAGTCGCCTCATGCGTGGCCACTTGTCATTGCGAGCGAAGCGCGGCAATCTCGTTGCAGGAAGGATGATCGTTGAGGCAACGAGATTGCCAGGTCGCTCTGCTCCTCGCGATGACAATTCGAGCGGAACTAAGTACGCGTGAGGTTACGACATGGCGCCCAAACCGGGGATGATGGTCTCTCGGAAGGCGTCCACCTCGGCCTGTGGCATGTCGTAGCCGCCATCCTGGGTGTGGGTGGGGAAGATGAAGACGTGGTCGATGCCCGCTTCGTCCCGAGCCCGCTTCAGCCGGGCCAGGCACTCCTCGGGCGTGCCAAATAGACCGAAGGCATCGCATATTTCGGCCGCCTGGGCGTCGCTAATGCTCTCGGGGACGAAATCGTCGGCCAGGTCTATGCCGGCCTCGCGCAGCCAGACCAGGTTGGAGTCGCTGGGGTATTTCAGGTACGGCTGATCCGACCGGAACCACTGTTGGGGGAAGCGACGAGCGGCCGGGCCGTCATCCGACACCGTCGTTGGGGTAATGAAGATCGTCTGAAAACCGTCGAGGCTGCGCCCCGCCCGCGCCGCTCCGATTTCCAGTCGGCGGCGGGCCGCATCGACCGCCCTGGGATGGAGTCCGACCAGCAACAGGGCGCCGTCGGCGACTTCCCCGGCCAGTTCCACCATCCTTGGACCGGCGGCGGTCATGAAGACGGGCGTCGGTGGGTCGCTGACGTTGCGCAGCCGGGTTTCGACGCCGTTGAATTCCACTCGCTCGCCGCGCAGCAGCCGGCGGATGGTCAGGACGGCCCGACGCATGGCCGCCACCGTGGCCCGGGGCCGGCCGATATTGCCGACGGCCCACGGTCAGGCGAACCCGCTCCGGCGCAATCTCCTCTAGCGAGTGGGCCAGCGATGCCAATACCATCGAATGACGGGTGACCGGGTTGGAGGTCGCGGGATACAGGGCGAGCCGGGAGGTACGCTCGGCGGCCAGCGCCAGGGTGAGAAACACGTCCCGCCCGCTGTGCTGGTGATCATGGACACCGACACCGGAAAATCCCGCCGCCTCGCATCCCGCGATGAATTCGGCGCTCTCCTGAACCGGCAGGCCGACAGGCACCCTGATATCCACTTTCATGGAGCGCTCCTAACGTTCGGACCACAGACGGGCAAACTGGCTGGCGACCACCTGCTCATATGCTGCGTCGCCGGAGAGCCGGCCGATATTGCGGGAGAACTCGTTGAGGCTGGCTACCGAGTCCGGAGAGATTTCTGCGGCGTAATAGGGAGCGTCCCGCCGGACCAAGTCCTCAATCAACGCGGCCTCATCGGGCGGGAACAGCCGCCGGCCGACTTCGGCAGCCCGGGACGGATCGGCCCGCAGCGCATTTTGCGCCGCCACGACCGCGCGCACCGCGCCTTCGGCCGTGTCGGGAGAATCATCAATCAGCCGGTCGGTGGTGACCAAGGCCGCAAAAGTGTAGTCCCTCGCTGACGGCGGACCGAGCCCTCGCCTGGGATCGAGGACGACGCTGCCGATCCCGCTCCGCACCGCCACCTCAGCGCCCATGGCATTGGCCCAGAACCCGTCGATTGTCCCTTCCTCCAGAGCCCGGGCGGCATGGATGCCGAAGGACACGCCGGCGTCGCCGCTGCCGGGCGCCGGAGCCAGCGCCACGTCGTCCCGCTCGAGATCGATACCCGAATCCACCAGCAGCCGGCGCAGGGCCGCGTCGGGTCCGGGGGCCGCTCCGATACGCAAACCCCTGATAGCCGCAACGTTCCCGGGCCGAACCCCGAGGTCGGAACGCAGCACCAGCAACCAGAAGGTATGCTGGGAAAGCGCGGCCAGCAGCCTCGCGCCCTGCCAGCCGGGGAAGGCCGACAGGGTGGCATGGGCGGGACCGGCCACGAAGTCGATACTGCCGTCCCGCAATGCCTCCATGGCCCGACCCACCGGGAATACCATCTCCAACTCGGCGGCTATCCCCTGAGCCTGGAAGAATCCCAACTCTATTGCGGCAACCGCCGGGAAGTAGGAGTTGGACACCAGGTCGGGTACGGCGATGCGCATTAGAGTTATCTCCTGGCCTCTGGGCGGGAAGCAGGGTGCAGAGTTGGGCCAAGTTTACCACCGGCCTTGCCGGAGGTAGTGTTGCAATTTAGGTGGGTAGGACGATTGCAAAGT
>JAGWBI010000036.1:17432-36708 GCA_021295965.1 Dehalococcoidia bacterium
CGTAACCCTTTTCCGCTCATCCTGAGCTTGTCGAAGGGTGCTCGTCGCAGCGGTTGATGGTTCGACAGGCTCACCATGAGCGGATGGAAAGGGGACTTTGGAAAGTCAGCGCGTAACCCTTTTCCGCTCATCCTGAGCTTGTCGAAGGATGCTCGTCGCAGTGGTTTTTGGTTCGACAGGCTCACCATGAGCGGATGATAAGGGGACTTTGCAATCGTCCTGACCCCCGTGGGGAGAGTCTTTTGACGGACTCATGACGGGCAGATGTGATAAAAACCCATCAATTTGCAAAGGCTTTGCCAGGAGGACGGCCGGCGGACGCCGTGATATGTTCGCTCATGCCGCCGCACCGTCCGGCGCAGATCCAGGGAGGTCAGCAAGATGGTCAATCAGGAACAGGACTGGGAATACGGGCTGCGTGTCGAGGGACACGGAGCCGGAGATGACAAGGGCGGGCCGGCGGTGATCGGGGAAAACGGCTTTCACTACCGGGTATCCGGAGAGAACTGGGGCCAGCTTCCCGAAGGGTGCGTGTACAAAGAGGGAACGGCGGTGGCAGTGGACGCCAAGGACCAGGTGTACGTCTTCAACCGGGGAACCATACCGATGCTGGTGTTCGACACGGAGGGCAACCTGCTGCGGACCTGGGGCGAGGGGGTGTTCGCCAACCCCCACGGCGTGACCATTGCGCCGGACGGCAGCGTCTTTTGCGTGGACAACGGCGACAGCACGGTGCGACAGTTCACGCCCGACGGCAAGCTGCTGATGACCATGGGCACGCCCCACCAGCCGAGCCCCCGGATGAGCGGCGAGCCGTTTTGCGTTCCGGCCCACGTGGCCTTCGACAAGCGCACCGGCGAGTTTTACGTGGCCGACGGCTATTCCAACGCCAGGGTCCACAAGTACACTCCCGATGGCCGGCTGCTCTTCTCATGGGGCGAATCCGGCACCGGGGACGGCCAGTTCAACATCGTCCACAACGTCATCGTGGACAACGACGGGTGGGTGTACATCGCCGACCGGGAGAATCACCGCATCCAGGTGTTCAGCTCCGAGGGGAAATACGAGACCCAGTGGGGCAACCTCTCCCGCGCCGCCGCCATCTGCATCGACGACAGCTCGGGCGAGGAACTGATCTACATCGGCGAGTACTTCTGCGGGATCGGGACCAACGACATCGGCACCGATCTCGGCCCCCGCGTGACGGTGATGAACACGAAGGGGAAAGTCCTGGCCCGGGTGGGCCGGGAGAGCTACGGCGACCAATCAGGCCGGTTCTACTCTCCCCACGGAATAGCGATAGACTCCAGGGGCGACCTGTACGTGGCGGAGGTGTCCTGGACCGACTACGGGCGGCACATGGACCCGCCCCGCGAGCTTCGCTCGATGCAGAAGCTCGTCACGGTTCCAGGCTGATCCGAAGCCGCCGGGAGCGGGGCTTGCCTACCCGGGTATGCCCAGGACCTGGCGCACCGCCGCGCCGATGGGCGTGAGCGGGCTTTCCTCGGGCGGGCCGTGGGGGACCATGCGATTGTGGTGGATGGCAACGGCGAGGCGATGCTGAGGGTCGGCCCAACCCAGGGATCCGCCGGCTCCGTTGTGGCCGAAGGCTCGGGGGCTGTCGCCCATGGCGCCCATGCCGGGGCTACCGGCGAAATGGAAGCCTCCGATGGTGCCGTGATGGGGAACGCCATGCACCGGATCGTAATCGCTGGGCGGCCGGGGTATGTGGAAGGTGCGCACCCGGTCTTCGGAGAGCAGGCGGACGCCGTCCAGCTCGCCCCCGTTGGCCAGCATCGCCCAGAACCGAGCCTGGCTCCGCGCCGTCATGATCCCCTGGGCGCCGGGGATGCAGGCGCGACGGACATCGGAGCGGCCGAACACCTCCTGGGTGGTGCCCACCTCGGGCGGGGTGGCCCGGAACCGCAGCGAGTCGGGGGGCAGGCCCGGAGCGCCGGGAGGCAGCGGCGGCACATTGGTGAGCTTGGCCACCCGGGGCTCGACCTCGGTGGGAATGCCGGCCCACAGGTCGGTGATGCTCAGGGGCTGACAGATTTCCTCCTGGATGAACTGGCCGAAGGGCCGGCGCTTTGGATCGGTGCGGCGCACGACCTCGCCCACGACCCAACCGAAGGTGTAGGCCATATAGCCACTGCGGGTGCCCGGCTCGAAGAGCGGGCGCATCTCCGCGATCTGACCCACCATCCAGTCCCAGTCGCACATCAGCTCCGGGGTAACGCCCACGGGCATGAGAGGAACCCCGATGCGGTGGGTCAGCGCATCGAACACCGTGCCCTTGTCCTTGCCGTACTTGCCGAATTCAGGCCAGTATTCGGACACCGGCCGGTAGTAGTCCACCAGCCCACGCTCGGCCTGGATATGGAGCGCGGTGGCCGTGACGGCTTTTATGTTGGAAAACACCGGGAATGGGGTATCACCATCGACCTCCCGGCCGGTGGTCTCATCAGCGAGGCCGCCCCACTGGTCGATTACCAATTCGCCGTCCAGGTAAGCGGCGACCTGGACTCCGATTTCCCCGCGTTCTCCGATGGCGACGTCAATGGCGTCCTGTACGATACTCTGCGGGCCCTCTGCCATGGCGGCACCTCCCCTGTGCAGTTCTTGCGAGATCGTTGGCCTTTGCTGTCAGGGCTTGTGCAAAGTGCCTTTAGCCGCTCATGGTGAGCCTGTCGAACCATGACTCCGGCAACGGTGACATCCTTCGACGGGCTCAGGACGAGCGGAAATCAAAGAGGCCGATACTTTGCACAGGCCCTGCCTTTGCCGTTGGTTGTACCATCCCCAGGACAGTCCGACAAGTTCACGTGCATCCGGTTTGTCGTTGCGAGGAGCAGAGTCCGCCGCAGGCGGATGGCAATCTCGTTCCTGCGGCAATGCCCATTGCACCGACGAGATTGCCATCCCCGCATCAAGTGCGGGGTCGCAATGACAGGTTGCTCTATTAGGAGGAACACCCATGACTACATCCTACCGTCCCACCGGATTGGTCCGCTACAACGCGGACGGCGCGTGCCGGGGGTACACACTCTTCTCCGCCAACGGAGGGGACGACGCCTACCTGATCGATATGGAAGGCAACTTCGTTCACCGTTGGCGGCATCCCGGCGGCATCGCCTACGGCTACCTGCTGGACAACGGGAACCTGCTTTTCCGCGACCAGGGGTCCAACCCGCCGGGGGCCGACCACATCCGGGAACTGGACTGGGACAGCCGGTTGGTCTGGGAGTATCACGACCCCAGCCTGCGGCGGCACAACCGGCTGCCCAACGGCAACAACCTGTTGCTGCTGCAACGGGACCGGATTTCCACGGAACTCACCCGCCGGGTTCGCGGCGGCTTCGCCACGGCCAACGACCCGGAGCAGATGGCCGGCGACCAGGTGGTGGAGGTTGCGCCGGATGGAGCCGAGGTGGGCGTATGGCGCTCCGCCGACCACCTGGATCCGGAAACGGACGTGATTTGCCCCCTGGAAAGGCGAGATGCCTGGGGAGGCGCAAACGACCTTACCGCATCGCCCGACGGCAGCACCTTCCTCATCAGCTTCCGCGTCCTTGACACCGTGGCGTTGGTGGACCGTGCGACGGGGGAGATTGCCTGGAAGTGGGGGCCGGGCAACATATCCCATCAGCACCATCCCACCTACCTGGACAACGGCAACGTGCTGCTGCTGGACAACGGTTCCCACCGCCGGGGCCTGAGCTACTCTCGGGTCATCGAGGTGGACCCGTCCACCAGCGAGATCGTATGGCAGTACCAGGGCCGGCCGATGGTCTCATTCTTCACCCATTTCACCGGCGGGGCGCAACGCCTGGACAACAGCAACACCCTGATCACCGAAGGTCAGCAGGGCCGGCTGTTCGAGGTAACGCCGGCCAACGAGATAGTTTGGGAATACGTCAGCCCCTTCTTCGTCCCGTCCCAGTTCGGCACGGCCAACGGCGTGTTCCGCGCCCATCGCTACGGCCCCGACCATCCCGCACTACAGGGAAAGGAGTTGGATCCCCAGCGACTGGGCAATTTCAATCGGCTGTACGGGAGGAGGTAAATCAGAGTCTTGCACCGCCCCACGAGGTTGGGATGCGGGGTTTTCGGTTGTCATTGCGAGGAGCGCAGTCCGCCTGCGGCGGATGGCAATCTCGTTGGACCAGCAGGTGCGCGCGCTGCAAACAGCTGCACTGCAACGAGATTGCGGCGCTTCGCTCGCAATGACCAAGCTGAAAGACCCTGGGTCGAGATGTTCCCCGGATTTACGGCAGCAACGGGAGCGGATAGACTGGCTCCAAGCTCAGCCACTGAACGCACGGCAACCCGTTCGCAATTGAGCGGCGCAGTTCCCCAAGCTCCAGACTCGCGGAGGTCAAAGATATGTACAACAAGGCAATGCTCAGCCTGGAACAGGCCCAGAACGCCATTACCGCCATGATCGCCGATTTCAACCGGGACCCCGACCGACGCAAGGTCGATATGGCCGTGGTGGACGACGCCGGGAACCTGCTGGCCTACGCCCGCATGGACCGCTGCCTGCGGCCCACCTTCGCCATTCGCAAGGCTTACACCTCGGCGGTACGCTCCATGGATACCGCCGCCTTCGCCGAGCAACTCAGCAGCACGGGCCGGTCGATTGAGTCCTTCGGGGATCCCCAGCTGATAGCGATACCGGGCGGGGTCGCCGTTTTCCACGACGGACAGGTGATCGGCGCAATCGGCGTGGGAGGCCTGCCCAGCGGGTTCGACGACGAAGCCATCGCCAAGGCCGGGGTAGCCGCGTTGGGAATCTGACGGCTACCGGGTCTTCCGCAAAGCCCGCTGAACCGCCCCCGATGGTCGCTTGTGGGCGGTTCAGCGGTCAGCGTGAGCGGAGGCGTCCTAACGAGCGTCCGCTTTTGCTAAAGCGTCGCTGCGGGTGAAAACTCGCGAGGTGACGGATGCTTGAGAAGGCCGATACTCGGGCAACCGTCGGGGAAGTTGCCGATCATCAGGGGCGGTGAGATTGACCCCAGATTGACCAAGCCGTCGAAAAAGGAATCAGACTGGAAGTACCAGAAAGAAGGCCGGGATTAGAACCCCAGCCTTTTTGGTTGCCTCGGCCACCCCCCGATCTTGGGCAGGGGTGTTTGGTAAAAGCCTAGGATCGATGCTGCGTAAACCTCGCAAACCCCGGACCTGTTAGTATGCCCGCGAAACCGCCCGCGAATAGGGTCACGCAGTGGGAGAGCACCGGCACCAAGGATTCGACAGTCTCGCTTGGTTTATCGGCTTGGTCAGCATACACCGCTAGCCCTACGGCCAAAACTAAGCAGAGGATCATCAGTGCGAAAACCAAGATAATCACCAGGACGTAGAACTTACCTAGCGTAGGGTCATTCGCTTGCTGATTCATCGTACAGCCAAACGTCGCCGGTACGGTAGTCCACCATCAACGGCTTGGGGCCGTGCCTGAGCGCAAAAAACAGTATGCGACCGGATGCCAGCGCCATAGCCACCGCAGGATGCTTGACAGTGCCCCTTGGACGCTCGGCGACAGCAGAGTCATTGCGTTCCATCTTCGGCGCCTCCTACTATCTCAGGGTAAACATCATCATCGCTGTCTAATAGGCAATTGTCTATTGGACAGCCCTTCTCACGAGTACCCACTTTGCATGACCCGTCATTGCGAGTCCGCCTCTGGCGGATGGCAATATCGTCGCCGGAAGGATCGTCTCTCCGTCAGCGAGATTGCCAGATTTATCAAAGATCGGGCTGCGCTCCTCGCAATGACAAACTGGGTATGCGTGAGGACAGCCCTTGTATCGCACTATACCACGACGGTTTCGTAGCCTGACATTAAACCGATCCAGCATCCGAAATCGTCGGTTTGCGCAACCGATGCCGCTCCGCCTTGCGGACGTCCTTGATGATGTACGAAACGCCGATGTTTTGTCTCAACAGGAGTTATTATTTGGGGTAATATGACACTCGGAACGGTGCACCGTTGCCGGCCAACTTATCGAGAGGGAATACCGATATGCCCAGCTACACAACCAGCGTCGGCAATGTTGAATTGCTGTGCCTGAACGATGGAATGCCCATCCGCGATCCTTTGATGCCTTTCCCGGACACCACTATCGAACAATGGCGGGAGTTTCCCGAGCTTCTGAACGAACACGACCAGATCAGAAGCAGGTATGGAACCACGGGCGTACGCTCGCAGGGAAAACTGATCATCGTCGATACCGGCCTGCAGGCCCCCGACGGCACGCTGATGTCCGACATGCAAGCCAAGGGCGTGGACCCGGAGGCTGTGGACCTGGTGGTGTTCACGCACCTCCACCCCGACCATGTGGGCTGGAACCTCACCGGTGGCAAGCCCAATTTCCCCAACGCCCGTTACCTGGTGCCGAGGAAGGACTGGGATTACTGGACTCAGCCCGACGTGCTGGCCGGCGCGACCCACGTCCGCGACCAGGTGGTGCCTCTGGAGGGTCTGGGATACATCGACCTGATCGACGACGATTACCGGATCACGGACGAGCTCACCACGGTCGGCACGCCGGGGCATACCCCGGGCCACGTCTCAATCATGATCGCCTCGGGCGGAGAGCGGGGCTACATCCTGGGCGACGTGGCGCACAACCCGGCCCAGGCGCATTACACCGACTGGTGCCCCATCTTCGACATCCAGCCGGACGTATCCCGCAGCACCAGGCATTCCGTGCTGGATATGCTGGAGAACGAGCGGATTTTGGTCTCCGCCGGACACTTTCCCGACCCCGGCTTCGGCCATTTCGTCCGGGTCGAGGGGCGGCGTTCCTGGCGGGGCATCTAGCCGGTTTGGGATTCCGATTACGCGTGAAACGAAAGGAAGTGCAGCGATGGTAGCAGCGGATGACCGAATACTTCTGGACTGGGACGCCCTGGAGGTCGGCGAAACCTTTGAGACGTACCAATACCTCCTCACCCAGGAGATGATCGACACCTACCGCCAGGGGGTGATGGACTCCGAGGCCAGCTTCCCGACGATCTCCCACAAGGTGGATGTCAAGCAGTACAACGCCAGGTACCGGGACGCCGGTTCCGTCAACGCCCGGTGCGCGTTCTACTGCTACAACCCTCCCGTCGCCGGCAAGACGATCACGGTCCGGGCGTGGATCGCCGACAAGTACCTGCGCCGGGGCAAGAACTACATCGTCACCGAGGCGGTTTCGGTTGACGAGGACGGGCGGCTCATCGACCGTGTGATCACCCACGAGCTCAAGCAGCCCACGGAGGTCGGCAAGAAATGGGGAGGCTAGTTCGCGCCTACGAGGTGGGGGATGAGATAACCCCGCTGGTAAAGGAAATGACCCAGCAGGCGATCAACCTGTTCGAGGGCAGTTCCGGGGAACTGGAGGCTTCCCAGTTCACCGACGAAGAGACCGCTCGCGAAACCCTGGGAACCGAGGGCACGGTGGCATCGGGGAGGATGTCTTTGTCATTCGCCCTGGAGCTGCTGCGCCGGTACTTCGGCAGCAGCGTGTTCAACCACTCCGGCACGGTTGACCTGCGATTCCTGCGGCCGGTCCGCCCCGGCGACACCATCACCTTCACGGGGACGGTCACCGGCGTGAGCCGGGAGGTGAACGGCAGCCGGGTATCAGTGGATATCAAGGTCGAGAACCAGCGCGGCGATACCACCGGGGTCGGTCAGGGCAGCGCGGTCGTTCCCAACGCCTTTCTCCCCCAGGACGAATAACTCCCGGCCGGCTAGTTGGAAGATCGGGCGGTTCCATCCGCAGATGCGCGGCGGGACCGCTCCGCCCTCGGTGGCGTCTCTTGCCCGGCGTCGGCATTTCAGGGCAATCGCGTTTGGACAGGAAGGCATCCGTCATTCCCGCTTTCGCGGGAATCCAGTGGCCAAAATAGTAGATTCGTTACAGGTTTGCTTGCTTTTCGGCTGCTGGACTCCTGCTTCCGCAGGAGTGACGGGTGAGCCGGTTTGAAATGCGATTGCCCTGGTCGGCATTTGCGTCAAGTTGCCACCCGACCCTGGCGTGGTTACAATGCCCCAATTGCGGATGCCCGGTTTTGCTCCCCGCCTTCCTGACGAGTTCCGGCCCGGCGCACAACGACCCATCCTGATTCCTGGCAATGGAGAGTGATTCGGTTTGAATACCGGCGTGTCGGACTTGGCGAGCTACCTGAGGGAGCAGTACCACTACGCGTGGCTGGTGGTGGGAATGGGCACCATGCTCCGGGTCACCGCCAATTTCGTCAGCCAGGCCTTCGCCGTCATCCTCGTCGTCCTCCAGACTGACTTCGCCTGGGGCGTCACCGCCATCGTCCTCGCCCAGGTCTTCCGCAGCCTCGCCAGCGCCCTCCTGTCCCCGGTCTCCGGATGGATCGGCGACCGGTACGGAGCGCGCAAGTCCTTGTTTGTCGCAGCCGGCCTATACGTGGCCGGGATGCTGCTCCTCAGCACCGTGGAGCAGCTCTGGCAGCTTTATCTCTATTACAGCATTTTGTTGGGGTTGGCCCAGGCCCTTTTCACTGTCAACATCCCCACCACCGTTGCGGCCTGGTTCAAGAGGAAGCTGGGCGTCGCCGTCGGTATTCAGCAGTCCTTTGGGGGCATGGGATCATCGGTCACCGCGCCGGCCCTCGCGCTGCTGATTGGCCTGACCGGATGGCAAGTCGGGTTCTGGATAATCGCCGTAGTGGGTGGAGTGATCCTGTTCTCCCTGTTGTTCTTCTTCCACAGCGAACCCGCCGACCGTGGGATGAAACCCCTGGGAGCCACTGACGACGACCCGCCGCCGGCGCCGGTCAACACCGAAACCGCCAAGCTGCGCAGCAAGGTCTTCCTGCAGCACGCCCGCCGGACCCGGGCCTTCTGGAACCTCCCCTTCATCCACTTCCTCGGCTGCATGGGCCACGCCATCGTCATCTGGCATGTCGTCTTCTTCGCCACCGAGCAGGGGTTGTCCCTGGCGGCGGCGGCCTGGATCGTCACCATCTACACCATGGCCAGCGTCAGCAGCCGGCTGTTCATACCCATCCTGGCCGACCTCTGGGGCGCCAAGGTAACCATGATCCTGCCCTACTTCCTGCAGGGTGTCACGGTCATAATGCTCTTCTGGGCCCAGAGCGCATGGGAGTTCTACCTCTTTGCCGTCCTTTTCGGCATCGGCTTCGGCGGCGAAATGTCCGCCTTCCTCATCGCCAACCGCCAGTACTATGGCATGGGGCCGGTGCGGTCGATATTTGGGTTCCAGCACCTCGGCTCCGGCTTCGGCATGGCCCTCGGCGGCCTCATCGGCGGCGTGATCTACGACTTCCGCACCAGTGAAGCGCCGACGCGGCTGCTCGGTTTTATCGACTTGGGGGGAGGCTCTTACGACCTGGCCTGGACCATTTCCATCGCCGCCAGTCTCGCCGGAGTAGTCTTCATCCTGTTGCTGGAATCGTCATCGCGAGTCCTCATCCCCGAGCAAACCTCGCCGGTGGCTTCGTGACCGGCGGCTGCTATCATTGTCCAAAAGCGAGGCGGGATTATAGCATTGGCATTGGAGCAGAAATGACGACTACAGACAATAGCAACGAACCTTACGAGGTCATCCTCATCTATTCCGGCGTCGGCTACGCGGCAATATGCCCCGGCATCCCCGGCGCCGTGTCGCAGGGCACTGACCAGCAGGACGCGCTGGCGATGATCGCCGACGCTATGGCGATGTGCCGCATGTATCCCTTGCCCGGCGAAGAGAAAGAATCGCGGCGGGAAGAACTGCGTGAGCAGGGAAAAGCCAAAATCGCGGAACTGGTCGCGGAATGCGAGCGCGATGGCTGGCAATATGAGGTTCACGAGGTGAGACCACAGCTCATAAGCCCGCCGGTATCAGCGGGATAACCTGATGCCGCCATATATTCCGGGAGTTGATAGGCGGGAAGTTGTCAGGCTATTGAGACGGCTCAATTTTAGATTAGAAGAAGGCAGCGACCACACGGCTTTTCGCCACGATAGGCTGGGTTTGCGGACTGCCGTTCCGAGGCACCGCGGCGACGTTGACCCGGTAACAATGGGTTCCATCCTTGAGCAGATTGGCTTGACCCGCGCCGAATTTGACGAGGTCCGCCGGCGGCGCGGACGGATACCGGAGCGGTTTCGGGAATGAGCGCCTTACACCAGAACGCAAAGGCAGGTGGAGTATGCCTACATACATGGGGAACATTGGTCATTTGATGCAGCATTGGACGCTCTGCGAGTTGCTAACCGCTGCAGCGGACGAGGACAAGCGCATACCAGGGTTGAATTTCATTGACGCCCATTTCCATCGCCGCCAGTCTCGCCGGAGTAGTCTTCATCCTGTTGCTGGAATCGTCATCGCGAGTCCTCATCCCCGAGGAGGGGCAAACCTCGCCGGCAGCTTCGTGACCGGTTGATCCAGCGCCATCACTATCACCGTCGTGAACTCCCTTTAGGATCTACACGGGGGATCCGAATGCTGAGTCTCTCCGAGGTTTCCCGTATCAGTTAGAAACGAAATCCATCCACAGCCATAAGACAATTGTGCAGAGCAGCGGCAAACCACCGGCGACCACCAGTGCCACGCCGGCATATTTGGCGCTGGTGGTCGGACTCTTTCTGACCAACCGAAAACCTACCCCTATCACCGGGATGCAGAAGAGGGCCATGGCCCCGACAGTCAGCAAGAATACTGCCACTTGAATCCTTCCGAGACGGCGAAATGCCTGCCGGCGTCAACGAGATTGCCACGCTTCACTCGCAATGATCGTACGCACGGGCAGCGCGCTGGCCCGGGGTACGGTTAATCTCCCGGGACCGGAGCTTGCCGGTCGGGTTGACCCGAAACACCCGGAGGGTCGCTGAGAGGCTCCGGGGTCGGCGCCTGCGGCGGTTTGGCCGCCAGCGCCATGATGCCCGCCAGGAACACCGCCACGGCGAAAAACGTGAACGGGATCCGGTAGCTGTCGAAATAGTCGAACATGAACCCGGCGATCACCGGCCCCAGCGCCTGTCCGCCCACCTGCGCCGACATCGTCAGCCCGCGGATCGTCCCCAGGTTCTGCCGCCCGTAGTAGTCCGCCCACACCAGCCGTATCAGCAGGTGCAGACCGCCCACGCCGAACCCGATCCCCGCTGCCGAGATTATCTCCGGCAGCAGCCAGTCGCTCATCACCGTCCCCGCCGCCGCCAGGGCCACCACGAAGGACGCTGCCATCATCAGGAATCGGATGGGCATGCGCCGCGCCAGGGCCGCCCAGAGGAGGGTCGCCGGCATTTGGGCCAGGGCGAACGTGCTCGCGCTTATCGCGGCGAAACGCGGGTCAATCCCCTGGTTGATGTAGTGGGACACCTGGTGCAGGCTCACCCCCGCCTGGACCATCATACTGGCGCCGGAAAAGATCGCCAGGATCCAGAAGGCCCGCGTCCGCAGCGCCTGCCCGACCGTGAAGTCGATCTCGGCGAAGCTGCCCGAATTGCCGGAACCCTTGGCATCGTCGGCATCCTGGTTGGCTGGGTCTTGCCGCGCCGGCGCCGGGTCGGGTTCCAGTCCCATATCCTCCGGCCGCCGCGCCACCAGCAACAGCGACGGCACAACCCCCAGCGCAAAGGTCAGAATCCCCAGGGTAAACCACGCCGTTCGCCAGTCATACCCGGTGATGATCAGCTGCATCACCCAGGGTACGATGGACAAGCCGGCCCCCTTGGCGATTGCGTCCACGGCCAGCCCCATCGGACGCCGTCGGATGAACCAGTTGCTGATGGCCGTAGGGAGCCCCATTTCCAACGGCCCGGAGAAGATCATCCGCCCCGGCACGTACAGGAAATAGAAGGCGATCGGATGGGTCACGAAAGCCAGTCCAATCGCCACCGCTCCCGTGGCAAACGAACCCGCCCCCAGGATGACGCCCGCACCGTACTTGTCCAGCCATCGGCCCACGATGGGCGAGACGAAGACCGCGACCAGCCCGCCCAGGCTGACCGCTCCGGAGAACATCCCCACCGACCAACCCATGGATTGGGTCATGGGAACGACGAACACGGAAAGGGTCGCCACCGCCATCACGGTCCGGGTGGACAGGCTCACCGCCACCCCGTTCGCCACTATCGCCCAGCCGTAGTAGAAGGGCAGGGCGTGGGCCAGCCTCGTCCGCCAGACGGTAACGTTGGTCATTGATTTACCCCGAAAGCTGGCTGTTGCATACCAGCGCGACGCACGGCGGAGCCGGTCCCGCGCCGGTTGTCCCGACCTGCCACCTGTAGTTGTAACACTCCGTATGTTACTCCGACCAGTTGCGGAGCAGTAGCCCCTGGCGGGCTAGTCTCGGGAGTTGGAGGCAGTGGTCCAGGGAACGGTGCGGCTTGCCTTGGGCAGGAGGAGCCACGTCACCCGTTTCACGGGACGGTATGATACGCCCAATAGGGTCTGCCGGGCCAACGGAACCGGCCGCCGTAGGTCAGACCGTAGGTGGCATCGCTGGTGGTGTGGACGGTGAAGGCGTGGCGGGCGCCCCGCTCCAAGTGGCGGATGGTGTATTCCACTCGGCCGTTTTCCGCCGTGAAATTGATGGCGTTGACGTCGGAATAGCGAAAAGCCGATCTCCATTCGCCGGATGCGCTGGCCTTAGCCGCCGGATAGTCGGTCTTCATGTTGACGGAGCCGATGCGGTAGTGGGTGGCCTCCGGCACGGCGTCCCAGGAGACAATGACCTCGCCGGAATTGGCCCCGTCGCGTACCGCGATGTTCCCGGTGGGCGGAGCGACATCCCCGGGCGGCTCCGACGTGCCGGACGGATCGGGCAGTGTCGCCAGACCGTGACCCCAGATATTGTTAGTCCCGCCTCCGCGCTCGGCGGCATTACGCCGCAGGTAACTGGTCACCCGTGTCGGGGTGTAGCCGGGAAACCTCTGCTGCACCAGCGCGGCCAGACCCGCCACGTGGGGCGCGGCCTGGCTGGTGCCGGGGAACCAGCATTGTGCATCTTCGCTAAAAGAAGTGGCCCATATGACGACGGAACGCCCACAGTCAACGCCCGTGATGTCCGGCTTGGTCCGGCCGTCAATGGTCGGTCCTCGGGAACTGTAGGGCGCAATGACCCGGGTGTTCCAGTAGTGAGTTGCCCCCACCGCCAGCATACCTGGGTTCCCGCTCTCCTGCGGGCCACCCATGTGAAACGCCGGCGAACGGTATTGCAACGGGCCGCGAATCCATGCAATAAGCTGTATCCACGCCGGTTCTTCCACACAGGTACGCTTACGTATCGCCAAGAAGTATACGCCCTCGTCAGCCGCTGTTGCCTCGCCGTCAAACCCCACGACAGCTAAGGGTATGCTGCCTTCGCTGCCATCCTGGAATCTGTGGTCATACGAAACCAGCGGATATTTTTCATCAGCGCCTCGTTCGTTACTGTATAGCTCCAAGTCGAGGTCACAATCAGCGCCGCCCCAGCTGTCGTCCCAACGCATGAAAACCGCTACTTGGTCGCCTTCCCGAACGATGAAGTGATTACCATTATCTCGAGGCGTGAAGTCATGCACACCGCTATTGTCTGGATCAGAAAAGGTTCCATACCAAACTTTCAATCCCTCGTTGCCGCCGGCGTTGATCCACGCGATGTCGGCCTTGACCGCAGCGTCGATGGTTCGAAGGGGACTGTTGCTGAACGGTGATGTGCCGTCGCCGGGGCCGTCCGGTGGGCGCCCTAACGAATGATTGATGACCCGCACCTCCTGCTCCGCCATCCAGTCAACGGCGTCGCGCAGATCGCCCAGGGTGTATGGGTTGGCGATGTAGAGGCTTACTTCCGGCGCGACGTCAATCAATGTCTCGGCGACCGCCGTGCCGTGGTCGGAATCTACTTCGCAGTGCTGAGGGCGCGAGGAGGGCGCCCGTGGACCTTCAAAATAGCACCGGGCCGTTACGTTGCCGGGTAATTCATGCCCTTGCAATCGGCTGAACCCCTCAAAGCCGCTGTCGATGATCCCGACCCGAACACTGTCGCCCCGGTAACCGGCGTCGTGCCAAGCTTCGGCCCCGTGCAAGCCAACGCCTTGGCTGGCGACGTTCTCGCGGGTTTGGGTCCGCTGGGCCGGGATGACGGTATCGACGCGAAGGACGCCGGGCCGTTCTGATGCGGCTCCCAGCAGTCCAGGGGGAACGTGGGCCTCGATGTAGTCCTCCCCGACGTGACGGACGAAGACGCCGTTTTCCTCCAGGTACTCACGTACGTCGCCGACATAATTCGGGTCAATGTAGAAAGTCACCAGCACAGGTTCGGCGACCTGGCCTGACCCCTGGCCATCCGCGCTGGCGGGTCTGAGAACCTCCTCTGCCACTTGCGCCAGTCGGTTCAGGTTGGAGTCCAGGTTGGGATACTCGGGGGGTTCCTTGTCAATCGGCGGCAGGTCGGTTTCTTCCTGGATGTCTTCAGGTTGTGCGAAGACGCGTTCAGGGACGGGCTCGTAGGGGTCCGGTATCTCTCCGGCGTTGGAGGTGGCGGTGACGTTGAGCCGGTCCGTGTTGGGAAGGAAGGACAGCATGGCCGCTGCCAGGGCAGAGATAGTGACCACCAGCAACACGAAGATTGACCCGATTATGACCCGATTGCGCATGACTATCTCCAATTTTGGCGCATGGTTCATACGTTGATGCAGATGTTGCGTTGCGGTAGCAGCGTTCCGTGAATCAGGTGATCTAATGCCGCAAAAATCGTTGCCGCGGTAGGGGCGAATGATTATTCGCCCCTACGGGTGGACACTACCTGAATTGCAACGCTACCCGCTGCGGTCAAGGAGGGCGATGGCGCGCAATGCCACGGCTCCTGTTCGGTCCGAAAAGGCCGGACCGGGGCGCAGGCGCATCAATTGCGGGTGCCAAATGGACGCAGGATGGAATGGCCCTACCCTCCCGGTGCGCCGGGCGGGACGTCCACCGCTTCCAACCCGCAAGCGACCAATCCGAAGAAGAACGCGAGGATCGTCAGGCTTTCCTCTTCAGTTGGGGAAGGGTTGGACAGGGCAGCGACGGCAGGTTCCAGCACTTCCTGGACGCAGGCGTTCTCTTCTCCGCTGGCCTCCATCTGGCGGACGATTTGAGCGAAAGTCATGGCAAAGGTCAGGGCTCCGCCGGTGTCGCTCGACAGGCAACCCAATATGATGATGTCCTGCAGCCGGGGCTCGTCGCCCTCGTGGAAGACCGAACTCGCCGCCGGGTCAGGGAGCCGTGCCGCGCCAAGCTGGTCGGTGATGCACGATCGCTCCGCGGCGGAAAAAACGGGGAACAGGTCACCCCAAACGGGGTCGGGGTTGGGGCCGTGGGGGCCCACCGGGATCAAGCGGTCGTAAAACCGGCGGAACTTGGTGCTGGAAACTGTGGGGGCGCTTTCCTCCGGCTCGGCCTCCCTTTCGGCGAGGAACCGAACCTGCCTGGACTCGGGAAGGTCCTCCGCGCTCCCGGGTTGGCGCACCAATAGGTAGCAGGTCTCATCGGGAGAACCCGGAACGTAGCCTATGGTGTAACGGTCATCGGCCCGGTACGCCCGTACCGTCTCATAGCCATTGCTGTCCGCGCTCCGAATGGTGAACCACTCCACACCCTCCGAATCGGAGAAGAATTGCTCCCCTGGCTCTCCCGGCCAACTAGATGGGCAGTCCGGGCCGCGGGCGTGAGCGCGTTCCGCAGGCAGGGTCATTGCGCCCACTGCGCACAGGAACACAATTGCAGCGATGATGATTGCGATTTTGATATCACACCTCAACGATTTTTGCGCTGCTCAATATAAGAGCGCGACTTCAGGCCTATATGGCCATCGTCACCCCATCCCGATACCTCACACGTACCCATTTTGTCATTGCGAGGAGCGCAGCCCGATCTTTGATAAATCTGGCAATCTCGCAGACTGAGCGACGGCTCCTACGACGACGTGATTGCCATCCGCCAGAGGCGGACTCGCAATGACAGGTAGAGAAAAGTGGGTACGCGTGAAACTCCGAGACTATTCGCCCGGAGGATAGCGCATGGCGTACCTTTTTGCTCCGTAGTCCGGTTACGTCATACTAGGAAACCAGCTGCCAGTAGCGGCGGCCCTCGGCCCGGACCACGCGACCGAAACCGCCGTGGTGGCAGATGGCCATGATGGCGTCCTCGGACTCGGCACGCTCGACGATGGCGGTTCGGGTGGCTATGCCCTGGTCGCCGTCCATGTCAAAGCTGAACTTCCAGGATGTTTCGGTGACCTGGGCCGGGCCGTGGAAAACGTCGCCGAGGATGTAGGCCCGCTGTCCGCCGGATACGATGGCCAAGCTCATGGATCCGGGGGTATGGCCGGGGGTGTGGATGGCCGTGATTTCGCTGGTCAGCGGGCTCTCGCCGTCCAGCAAGTCCAGCGCGCCCAGGTCCTGGAGGGGTCCAAGGGTCTGGTCCCAGTGGGGCGGAAAGAGTTCCATCACCTCGGGGCGTTGGAATACCTCCCAGTCGGCGCGGTGGGCCACGTAGCGGGCGTTGGGGAAGGTGGCGCGGACCGGAGCGCCCGGTTCGTGGGTGAGGTTCCAGCCGACGTGGTCGAAGTGCAGGTGGCTGAAGAAGACGGTATTGACGTCGGCGGGGCTGACGCCGGCCCCTTCCAGTTCCTGCAGGAGCCGGCCTTCGGCGCCGCCGACCATGGCCTCGATGGAGTTGGGATTGGTGGCCGCGCCGCCGAGCCCGGTGTCCACAAGGATGGTCTGGCCCTGGGAGCGGATGAGGTAGCACTCGAAGTGGGCCAGCAGATGGTCGCCGCGGAAGCCGCCGGGATAGCGCTCCTGGTAGGGGGCCCACGCCTCGGCGGGAACCTCGGGGAAAACATCACTGAGGGGCAGCGTGGCCTCCTGGTCGTTCAGGGACAGGATTTCGACGTTGCCGACGGTCAACCTGGCTTCGGGCATGGGGGTATCCTCCTACGGGGTGTCTACATTCAGATTTGCGCTGTTCTCGGTTCGATGGTAACTGTAATTCATGGTCTTCAAACGTAACAAACGCTCGCGGTCGTCCTGTCCGGAAGGGTGGATGCCCGCAGGCCATAGTGTGCCCGTACGTCTGACGGTGGCACAGGAGCGGTACAGCCGCCGGGCCGTCGGCATCACGCGGTTCGTGTACAACCTCTGTGTAGCGACGCACCGGTTCTGCCGGGTCAACCGATTGCCATGGCCCAGTTGGCAAGACCTCTACAAGGAGTTCAACGCCATAAAGCGAGAGGAGTGTCCGTTTGTAACCGAGGTTGCCAGTCGGGTGGCCGAGGGTGCGTTCATGGAGTTCGGTGCGGCGGTCAGAAACTGGCGCGACCCGAAACTGAATGCTGGGCCCCCGAAGTTCAAAAAGAAACTCCGTACCGGCACCGGCTCTTACCGTGCCGCATCCGGCGTGGCTCAGTGCAGGTATGACGGCAAACGGCGCATCACCCTGCCGGGTTTGGGTTCGGTCAAACTGGGCGCCACGTTGCCCAAAGGCATCATCCACGAGGCTCACATCAGGTGGCGGAACGGCCGCTGGATGATGAGCGTCAAATACTGGAAACCACCAGTTGAGCAAACCGAACCCGACAAGCGCATCGAGGCCGGCGCCGTCGACACCGGCATAAACCCGCACGCCACCGACAGCGAAGCCCACACGTGGGAGAACCCCAAAGCCTACTACGTCGCTGAAAAGCGGCTCGCCCGCTGGCAACGTGCGCAAGCCCGACGCACAGTGGGCTCCCGCGGCTGGTGGGAAGCCCAACGTCACATCGACCGGCTGCATCGCCGCATCGTCGGCCTGCGTCGCAACGCTCAGCACCAAATGACCAGCGAGTTGGTCCATAAGTTTCACAACCTGGTCATCGAGGACCTGAACACCAAGGGACTGATGCAGGGCTCCACCCCCAAAGCACAGGCTGACGCCGGCATGGGAGACATCAAACGACAGCTCATCTACAAGGGACAGTGGCACCACTGCACGGTCTCGCTTGCGCCCCGCTTCTACCCGTCCAGCAAGACGTGATCCAACTGCGGTTACGTGAACGCGAAACTCAAACGTCAGCGTTACTGGCAGTGCCCGTCCTGCACCATCATCCACGAACGAAACTTCAACGCAGCGGTCAACCTGCGCAACCTGTTGACCCTTCCTCCAGGCAGGGGGACGATGCTCTGCAACGGGAAGGCTCTGGTCCGCCGTTCGGCGGATGAAACCGGCCCGAATGACCGGAGAACAGCATCGCGGGAGCCTGTGCTTTCGCATCGCTGATTGTGTGACTGCATCAGAACTCATCAGGCCAATCCCCTGCTGTACCTGAATATAGACACGCCGTAGTGTAATCCGCCTTTGAGAATACCAGAGCGCTTTCGGCGTTGTCCTGCGCCGAGCGGGCTGCCGGCGTTACAATAGCGGCGTCAATCAATGAGATCTTATCCAAACAACCAGGAGGCCAGAAACATGACTACGGTAGGAAGCGGCAGGTACACTTATGAAGTGGTGGAGAACTGGGCCAAGCTGCCCGGGGACGACACCTTCGCCATGGTCAGCGCCATCGCCACCGACTCCCAGGACCGGGTGTTCGCCTTCCAGCGCAAGGACCCGCCCATCCTGATCTTCGACCGGGACGGCAACTTGCTGGACAGCTGGGGGAACGGCGCCTTCACCTTTGCCCACGGCATCTACATCGACGGCGACGACACGGTTTACCTGACCGACCGGGACAACTCCGTCTGCCTGGTGTACACCATCGACGGCAAGCCCATCCAGATGCTGGGGCGTCACGGCGTCCACTCCGACACCGGCTGCGAAAACCCGGGCGACCTTTGCCCCCGGTCCGCCGGCCCCTTCAACTACCCCGCCGAATTGGTCCCATCACCCTCGGGCGACCTGTACGTGGCCGACGGATACCGCAACGCCCGCGTGCACCGGTTCAGCTGGGACGGCCAGCTCAAGCAGTCCTGGGGAGAGCCGGGGAAGAGCGATCCGGGGCACTTCCACCTGCCCCACAGCCTGCTCATCCACAACGACACGATCTTCCTCTGCGACCGGGAAAATCACCGGATGCAGCTGTTCAACCTGGACGGCGAGTTCATTGAAATCTGGAACGACATCCAGCGGCCCATGGATATCTCCGCGGACAGCGAGGGGAACCTGGTGATCAGCGAGGGCAGCGTCAACGACTCTTCGGCGCGGGTCAGCGTGGTGGACACCTCCGGGAACGTGCTGTCCCGCTTCGACTGCCGCGGTCCCGGCCACGGCAGCTGGGTGGACTCCCGGGGCGACATCTACGT
>JAGWBI010000036.1:36762-58858 GCA_021295965.1 Dehalococcoidia bacterium
CCGGAGCGGTCTCCCGCTCCGGCCGGCGTCGTTTAGTCACGGGAAGTAGCAGGAGCGGCAGCCACTGCCTTCCAGGTTCCCGCCGGCCTCGATGCCGTGGGTTAGCGGGCCGCTGACGATCTCGGCTCCGTGGGTGTGCCGGACGTTTGCAGGATCGACATTATCGGCGTTCCCGATACTTGCGGAAAGGCAATATAACGATATTCGTCTTTACAGACAATATATTAGACGTTTAGGATAAAATATCTCAAATCTGAAGGGTGTTTTCGGCGTATAAAGGCCGCATCGCAGACTTTTCAGAACCGGCGGCTGAAAAGAAGTGCGATCCTGCAACGCTGCGCCATTCAGGTTCGCTGGGACTGTCCCGATGCGGAATTGGAGGTTGCGACCATGAAATGGCGTTTGCATCCAGGCTGGAAAACTCTAATTCAGGCCTCCTGTCTGTTCTCCCTGATATTTCTGATTGCCTGCGGCGGCACGGGCGCCCCAGCCCCCGCTCCCGAAGCGGAACCAACTGCCCAGCCGGCTGCCGTTGCTCCCACCACCGCCCAGGCTGCGCCCGCCCAGGACACTACGGTCCCCACCGCCGCGCCGGCCTTGGCGCCACCCGATGCCGGTTACCTCCGCGCGATAGAGACCGACGCCAGGTACGGCGGCACCCTGAAGTGGGGTGGGATAGCAAGCTCCACACTCTACGACCTTCACCAGACCAACAGCATCGCCAACATGGGTCCGCAACGGCCCATGTATGACTTGCTGGTGCAGATTGACCCGGTCGGCTGGGAAGAGATAATCCCGGACCTGGCGACGGACTGGCAGGTATCCGACGACGGGTTAACCTACACCTTTACTATTCGGGAAGGCGTGACGTTCCACGACGGCGCTCCCTTGACCGCCGAGGACGTGGCTGCCACTTTCACCCAGATTATTTTCCCCCGGGAAGGGGTGCTCAGCCCGCGGCAAACCCTTTTTGAGCCGGTGCAGGAGATAGTGGTCGTTGACCCGCACACCGTTGAGTTCCGCCTTTCGGAACCCAGGGGTTTCCTGCTGCGCGCTTTCGCCGCCGCGTTCAACGTGATAGTGCGCAAGCAAAGCTTGGAGGACAACGGCTACGACCTGCGGCGGGTGCCCGACTACCCGGGCACCGGGCCGTTCAAGCACGAGAGCCTGGAACCCGGCATCGTGCGGCGGATGGTGAAGAACGAAGACTACTGGAACCCCGACCTGCCGTACCTGGATGAAATGCACGCCTTCCACCTGGACCTCGGCCCCAAGACCGGGGCGGCCTGCCTGGCCAGGACGGTGGATTTCTGCTGGGGCATCGACCCGGTTTCCGCCCGGAAGGCCCAAGAGGCCGCCGGATTGACCACCGCCGAAATCACCCCGGTGGTGCGTTCCGGGATGTACATCAACGTGCATAAAGAGCCTTTCGACGACCCCAGGGTGCGCCGGGCCATCAACCTGGTTCTGGACAAACAGGCCATGCTTGAAGCCGTGAGTGAACTCACCACAATGTACCCGCAAGGATGGATTCTGCGCACCGACCCGCTCTTCGAGGAGTACTGGCCAACAGTGAAGGACCAGCCCGGCTACCGCACTCCCACCGCGGAAGACATTGCCGAAGCCCAACGGCTGATGCAGGAGGCAGGGTACGGGGATGGCGTTGAAGGCTTGGACCTCATCGTCAGGGAAACTATATCCTTCGCCGTGGAATGGGGGCCTATCGTACAGGACCTGCTGCAGCGGCATCTGAATATCGGCACTGACATCCGGCTGGTTGCATCCGGCGTGTGGTACGAGGAAATGGACCGAGGTTACTGGGATCTGTCTCCCATCGCCATGGGCGTCGTGATTCCTCATGTGGGCGACTACTGGGCCACCGGCTGGAAGACCGAGGGCGGCAGAAACTACAACAACTACTCCAATCCAGAATTCGATGACATCTTGGCTCAGGCGTCACGGACGGCCGATGAGGAGGAGTATAAGCAGTTGGTTTTCCGGGGAGCCGAAATCCTGGACGAAGACTTGCCTTTCATCACCTTCGGCAATCTCGTAATTTCAGTGGCGTGGTGGGACAACGTGCATCCGGGGGCGACGGCGACCAAGGGCGGCAACTTCTGGGACGGAATGCGCCGGGAGATTTGGTGGATGGACCAATAGAGTCCGTGAGGAGGGCCGCAACAGATGCAAGGTTACATTCTGCGCCGGTTGCTGTACGCTATACCGACGGTCATCGGCGTTTCCATCATCATCTTCCTGGCCATGCGCGTCGTGCCCGGCGACCCGGTGGTCGTCATGTTCGGTGACGAACCGGAGCTGATCCGCCCCGAAGACCGGGCCAAAATCGAGGCCGACCTGGGACTGAGCGACCCCTTGATCGTCCAGTACGGCAAATGGATCAAGGACATCGGCACCGGCAAATTGGGCGTCTCCTTCTGGCGCGGCGACACCGTAGCCGACCTCATCAAACGTCGGGGCCCCCTCACCGTAGAAATTGCGCTTTTGGCAATCATCCTCGCCTGGGTGGTGGGAGTGCCGGTGGGCATCCTGTCCGCGCTGCACCAGAACTCGCCGGCTGACTACATCGCCAGGTTCTTTACCGTATTGTTCCTGGCGATACCCAGCTTCTGGTTGGCATCCCTGGCGGTGCTGGTCTTCCTCCTAGTGTGGGGCTGGGGGGCTCCTCTGGGGGTCATCGACCTCTGGGACAACCCCATCCAGAACCTTCAGATCGTGCTGCGGCCGGCTATTGTCCTGGGGCTGGCGGTGTCCGCCTACGTCGCCCGCATGACCCGCTCCACCCTGCTGGAGGTAATCCGCGAGGACTACATCCGCACCGCTCGCGCCAAGGGGCTGCGGGAAACGGTGGTGGTCTGGCGTCATGCCCTGCGCAACACCATGCTGCCGGTGGTAACCCTGTCCGGCGTCCTCTTCGGCTTTATGCTGGGTGGCTCGGTGGTACTGGAACAAGCCTTCAACGTCCCGGGTCTGGGACGGGCGATGGTGGAAGCCTTCGTTGACATCGACTACATCGTAATCCAGAACCTGGTCCTGCTCTACGGAGTGGTTTTCGTGTTGATAAACTTGCTGATTGATATCAGCTACGCTTGGCTGGACCCCAGAATACGCTACTCATAGGGGGCGACTTGGCACAGTACAGTGAAGTTTCGACGCAACCGGCGGCGGTCCTGCGGACTGGCGTGGTTGTCCCAGTATGGCGAGCCACCCGAAACACCGCCACTTTTGCCAAACGCTTCCCCCTGGGTTTCGCCGGCGCGGCGATCCTGTTGATCGTGGCCTTCCTCGCCGTGGCGGCTCCCGTGGTTACCGTCCAGCACCCCGACCAGGTGAACCTCGGCGAGCGCAAGGAAACCCCTTCCTGGTCCCATCCTCTGGGGACGGACTATAACGGCCGGGACATTTTCTCCCGGGTAGTCTATGGCGGGCGGGTTTCCTTGCAGGTGTCCGTCCTGGCCGTATTGCTGGGCACCACCGTCGGCGCCATGTGGGGGGTTGCCAGCGCTCACGCCGGCGGCCGGTTCGACATCATCAGTCAACGGGTGCTTGAGGTTTTCATGGCGTTCCCCTCCCTGGTCCTGGCCATGGTGCTATTGGTCGGGATTGGCGCCGGGCTATGGACCGTGATTATCGCCATCGCCATCACCCGTCTTCCCTATGGGGTGCGCGTGGTGCGGTCGGTAGCCCTGTCGATTAAGGAGACCGACTATGTCATGGCCGCCCGGGCCATCGGAGTGTCGAACCTGCGGATGATGGCCCTCCACATCGCGCCCCAGTGCATTGCGCCGTTCCTGGTGCTGGCCTCGGCGCATCTGGGGGTAGCCATCATCATCGAGTCCTCCCTAGGGTTCCTGGGAGTGGGGATCCCGCCGCCTACCTCCACCTGGGGCAATATGCTGGGCGGCGCCGTGGCCAACGTCCTGATACCGCACTGGCCGCTGGTGGTCTTTCCGGGAGTGGCCATCACTCTGGTGGTGCTGGGGTTCAACTTCTTTGGTGATGCGGTGCGGGACGCTTTCGACCCGCGACTGCGCGGACGCTAGCGGCCCCCAACTGTCCAGGGCCGACTGTAGGGTACGGTACGGTACGTTCCGTTTCAGATGGTCGAGGCTCCCCGACCGTTTCGGTACGTGTAGGGGCAGGTTTGAAATCTGCCCCTACGGAAGTGTCACCCCCTGAATTGCAACGCTACCACCCTCACCGCAACCCTTCACTCCAATGGAGAAGAACGGAGCAAGATGCAACGATACATTCTACGGAGGTTGCTGTACGGCATACCGACGGTGATCGGCGTTTCCATCGTCATTTTCCTGGCCATGCGCGTGGTGCCCGGGGACCCGGTGGTGGTCATGTTCGGCGATGAGCCGGAGCTGATCCGGCCGGAGGACCGGGCCAAAATTGAGGCCGACCTGGGGCTGAGCGACCCCTTGGTGGTGCAGTACGGCAACTGGCTAAAGGACATCGCTACCGGCAAATTGGGCGTCTCCTTCTGGCGTGGCGACACCGTGGCCGATCTCATCAAAAGGCGGGGGCCGATTACCGTAGAAATCGCGGTAATCGGAATCGTCCTGGCCTGGGCCATCGGGGTGCCCATAGGCATCCTGTCCGCTATGCACCAGAACTCGGTGGCGGACTACCTCGCCAGGTCCTTCACCATCCTATTCCTGGCGATACCCAGCTTCTGGCTGGCATCGCTGACGGTGCTGCTGTTCCTTCTGGTGTGGGGTTGGGCTGCTCCCCTGGGGGTCATTGACATCTGGGACAACCCCATCGAGAACCTGCAAATCGTGTTGCGACCGGGTATCGTGCTGGGGCTGGCGGCATCTGCCTACATCGCGCGCATGACCCGCTCCACCCTGCTGGAGGTAGTCCGCGAGGACTACATTCGGACGGCGCGGGCCAAGGGGCTGCGGGAAAGGGTGGTGGTGTGGCGTCATGCCCTGCGCAACTCCATGCTGCCGGTGGTAACCCTGTCCGGCATCATCTTCGGATTTATGCTGGAAGGCTCGATTGTGCTGGAACAGGCTTTCAACGTCCCGGGGCTGGGTAAAGCGATGGTAGGAGCCTTCCGCGACGTTGACTACACCGTAATCCAGAGCCTGGTCCTGCTCTACGGAGTGGTTTTCGTGTTGATAAACCTGCTGATTGACGTGAGCTACGGCTGGCTGGACCCGAGAATCCGCTACGCCTGACAGCCCGCAGGGCTGGGCCTGGAATGGGGTGGGCGGCGTGCCGAAATATAAAGCGTTTCCGGCGTTACAATAGCAGCGTCAATCACTGAGGTCCCATCCAAGCGATGTCGACTCACTCGGCGGCATCTAGGTCGGCCTGAGCGACGGCACCGGCATCGACAAGTTTGTTCGCCAGGGGTAGCTCAGGTGGAACCTGCGGCAACGACGCCGGCCGGAGCGCGTTCAGTCGGCGGAGAGCTCCGCCGCCTTGGCGGCCTGCTTCTCCATAAAGTCCTTGATAGCGTCGGCGTATTCCGCCCGGGGGAACTGCTCCCCGTTGGGAACCTTCATGCCGTCGCAGAAGATTTCCAACCGGTTGCCGTCGGGGTCCAGGAAGTAGAAGGAGCGACTGCCGCTGCCTTCCAGATTCCCCCCGGCCTCGATGCCGTGGGTCAGTGGCCCGCTGACAATCTCGGCTCCGTGGGTGTGAATGTGGGCCAGAGCCTTCATGAATTCGTCACGGTTTTCCACCTCAAAGGCCACCTGCTGCACCAGACGCGCGCTGCCCGGAACGTTCTCCGAAACGTCCACGCCTTCGGGAGCGGAAGCGATGACGAAATCGTGGTGGGTCTCGTCAAACCGCAGGAAGGCCGTCTCGGCCCCGTCGGGCCTCCGGCGCCGGGAAGTGACCTTGCAGCCCAGCACCTTGGTGTAAAACTCGAAAGACCGTTCAAAATCGGAAACCAGAATGCCAACGTGTCCAACGCGCTTGATCTGAATGCCCATGACAAGTACCTCCTACCAAAAACTCTGTCGAATCGGGGATCGGTGACGGTTTTCCCCTCCGTCGCAAACAGAATGGATTGGTCGAGATTATACACGCGGAGAAGAAAACCCGGCGGCCCGCTTTGCTCGTTGCGGTTGCGTTTTCATTTTAGGTGGTTAATCTGTGACGACGCCACAGTGGGCACTGGTAGGGGCGAATAATTATTTGCCCCTACGAACGGAAACACCCAGATTGCAACGGTACCGCCCCTCGCAAGAATGATGTCATAATCGCGTGAAATGGCCACACGGGGTTGCTGTTGCTGGGCTTGATCGGGAGTTGGGGGATCTTCGAGGTTCTGAGAGATGACGCTGCGCTCGGCGGTTGATGAGGAGATCAGGGGCCTGATCCGGAAGGACGGGCGAATTACGTTTGCCCGGTTCATGGAAGCCTGCCTCTACTCGCCCAGTGGAGGCTTCTATTCGGCCCGCGGCAACCGGATCAGCGCGCACTTCGGCACCTCATCCATGAGTCATCCGGTTTTTGGCGTGCTTATCGCACGACAGCTGGAGCAGATGTGGCGACTCCTGGGAGACCCTGCCGTTTTCCACGTGATCGAGGTGGGTTCCGGCGACGGAGTCCTGGCCCAGTCCATCGTGGATGCCTGCCGCCGGAGCGCGCCCCAATTCGCTCAGGCGCTTTGCTACGTCGCCGCGGACTACCAGCCGGTATCGCTCCAATCGCCGGGCCACGTCGATGACCGGGGCGACGGGACTCGAGGTCTGCCATCGGCAAGCCGGCAGGACGCGCCATCGGGAGTCAACCGAGTTAAGACCGAGGGGATACGGGCGTTCCGCAACGTCGTTGGCTGCATCCTGTGCAACGAGTTGATCGATAACTTCCCGGTTCACCGGTTCGTGACCCAGGGTGGAAGGGTCAAGGAAGTATTCGTCACGTTGTCCGGCGGAAAGCTCACGGAAGTCCTTGACGAGCCATCCACGCCTGACATCGAGAAGAGGCTGACCGGCCTGGGCTTATCCTTGCCGGAAGGGTATCGGGGCGAGGTGAACCTGGATGTGGAGGACTGGACGAGCCAGCTCGCCGCAACCCTGGACCGTGGGTTTGTTCTCACCATCGACTACGGTGAACCGGCGACCGATCTCTACTCGCCCGAGAACGCCCAGGGGACGCTGGTCTGTTACCGGCGACACCTCGCCAGCGACGACCCCTACCAGCACATCGGGCAACAGGACATCACCTGCCTGGTGGACTTCACCTCTCTCATGCGGGTGGGCGACACCGTGGGCTACGCCCGGCAGAGTCAGTTCCTGACGAACCTGGGTTTCTATCCGCTCCTGGATGCCGTGCAGCCGCAGGGTCGATCCGCCGCCAGGACGGAACTGAGCCGCATCGCCATGATGACCCTGGTTGACCCGGACGAGTACGGCGACTTCAAAGCGCTGGCCCAGGCTAAAGGGGTTGGCGCGGACATTGAGCTGCTGGGATTCGGGGGCAGCGATGCAGTTTAGGTGGTTTGAACGCAGGGGCGACTCTTGTGGCCGCCCTGGCTGTCCGGAACAACCGCGAACCGGGGCAACCACAAGGGTTGCCCCTACACCTTGACCACCTAAAACGGAACGTTACCTAGCTGGGATGCTTGCTGAGCATTATGAAGCCGTTGCTGTCGGGCGTATTGCAGCCGGCGAGGGCGGTATCGGCCCGCGCACCCGCCGTACCCCGAAGCTGTTCGAGACTGTCGGAGAAGAGGCAGGCGCGGGTTCGGCCCGTTCCGTTGTTTCCGCCGCTGGACATGAAGGGATGCGGCCCTTCAACCCTGATGTCGTCGGCATAGAAGTCGTGGGCTTCGCCCAGCTTGACGCCGTGCCACTGGAAACCCTCCAGGAATTGCTGGGTGAAGGTGAGGTAGCCGTCGTACGGGTTGAAGATGTCAACATCGTCGGGACCCAGGCCGGAACCCTCCCACATCCGGCGCGCCAGGCTGGCGACGGCCTCCTGGTGCTCCTCCAGCGTGGACATGGTGCTGCGGCCCCGGCCGCCGGTCTGCGCGTGGTTGAGGACGTACACGGGCTTCTGCCTGAGGTCTTTGGCGCGCTCGGCGGTGGTGAAGATGAAAGCGGCGCAGGTATTGACGGGCCGGTCGCAGTCGTAGATCACCAGCGGCTCCTCGATCACGCGCCCGTTCAGGTAGTCCTCGCGGGTGAGCTGATACGGCTCGTGCAGAGCGTAGTAGCTCCAGGGAGTCAACAGGCCGTTGCGCCGCAGGTTCAAGCATAGATCAGCCAGCCCGTCGTGGGACTTGCCGTATTTCTTGCAGTACTGCTGGAAGATCACCAGATTGTTGAACATCGCGCCGCTCTGGTAACCCCACGGCAGGGTGAAGGCGCTGGGACCGGGGGCCTCCTCGCTGTTGTTCACCGGATTGTTGTGCCCGTACCGGCCGGCGAGGTTGACCATCGGATACCACACCAGGGCGGTCTCGCACAGCCCGTCACCAACCGCCTGGGCGGCCAGGCCCATCATCGGGCCGATGTAGGGCGCGTCGGACTTGAGATAGTTTACGTTCTTCAGCCCCAACTCCCTCTGTATCCAATCCGCCGAAGCATAGGTCAGGCCGTCTTCGGTGTCGTAGGGCGGGTCGAAATAGGGACGAGGCGCCCAGGTCTGCTCGGCGCGGGTCTCAGCGCTGGTGATCAGCCCATCGATGTCGTCCAGTGACAGGCCCGCGTCGGCGATTGCCTTCAGGCATGCCTCCCGGGTCAGGCCGCCGCAGCTCCGGTCCATGGTGACGCCGTCCCAGCGCCGGTCAATGTGGGATTGCCCCCATCCTACGATGGCGACCTGGCCCCGGTGCTCCCAGAGTCCCATGCCTTCCCGATCTCTCATCCAACCCCGGTCACTAACCATATCAACCCCCTTATGCGATTCTTCGCCGTGAATGTGTTCGCAGTGCCAGAGTGGTCTAGGTGGCCACGCGCCACTCGTGGATCACAAATATCAGTTCCACCGGCGCACCAACGGGAACCTCTCCCGGCGGAGTGCCCGGCAGATTGGACAGGAAGTTGATGCCCGGGTCCTCGTCCAGGGTTATCACCGCAAAGTTGATGGGTTGCGCCGAGCGGAACCCCCTGACGCGGGAGTCGCGTATCACCATGTACACGTCGATGTGTCCCTTGCCCTCCACCTCTTTCCACTCGAAATTGTCGGCGGAACCACACTGGTCGCACCGCTGGGCGGGCGGGTAATGCAGCCGCGCGCAGGCGGTGCAGTTCTGCAGGACCAGCCTGCGCTCGTTGCAGGCGTCCCAGAAGGGCCGGGTCAGATCGTTGGGAACCGGGGACTGCCTCTCCAACCCTGGGATCGTTGACATGGTTTTTGCCTCCCGTTTTGTGCGGTCAGTATCGGAGGAGGTACGTGGGCATCAGGCGGCCTTCTACCGGGTCCACGACCAGGGCGGCCTGTTCGAGGGCGACTACGCCGAGTAGGCTGGGCTCATGCTCTTCGGCGAATATGACGGGTGTGTGGAATTGCAGTCCCTCGAGTCTGATGGTGGTTTCGCCGACATCTACCGGGACCCTCCTGCCGTCGGCGGTCTTTGATGGCATTGAACGATCAACCGGGGTTCCGAGGCGTTCGAGGATTGCCCGTGGTACTGCGGTGTAGGTCGAGCCGGTGTCCACGGTGATGTCGAGTTCCTCGAATTGTTCGCCATGCGGGTCGCCGACCTGAATGGTGACGGTGATGGTGCCCAAAATGTTCCTCCTGTGGTACCGATTATATGCAATGAAAATGCCCGCGAAAAGCGCGCCTAATCCAGGTTCACCGTCCCGTTGATCCACGGCTCGGCGTGTCCATCATCCATCCACACGAAGTTGAAACCCGCCGCCAGGGCAAACTGCCGGTCCATCTCCGTGTCTCCGATATGGTAGTGCTCCTCAGCGGGAAAACGGGACTTCACGTCCACGAGCCCCTGCTTGTGTGAGATAAAACTCACCTCGATTTTGTATCGGTCCCAGATGGCCTGCTGTACCGGCAGCGGACGGTCGGATGAGCTGCCGATAATGCACCCGTGGGCCTGGGCCTTCCGGACCATGCTCATGGTGATTGGCCCCGGTGGGTCGCCGGCTTCCAGCGTGCCATCAATATCGAAACTGACCAGTATTGCCAAGTACGGCCTCCCTTACGATTCTCCACCCACCTCAGCGTCCGCCCACTGAACGATGCCACGCGACCCAAAGTCTTCGATCTGAGTGTCGTCATACCCAAGCTCCCGGAGCAGGGGCTTGGTGTGCTGTCCGATTTGTATGGATGTTCGGTAGAGGCCGGGAGTCAAGGAAAACTCGACCAAGCCACCGTAACGGCGGTATTTCCCGACGTGGGGGTGATCCACCTCGACACTGAGGTCATTCGCCCTGGCGTGGGGATGGTCGGCGTAAAAATCTCCCTCCAGGGCTTCGTCGGCCTGGACACAGCCGACGTCCGCTTCGATCAACAACTCTTCCCATTCGGCAGCGGCGCGCCCGGCGAAGATTGCCGAGATCTCGGCGACCAGGGCCTCATCGTTGGCCTGCCGCGCTTCCGGTGTGGAAAAGCGTGGGTCGGCCAGCAGGTCTTCCCGCTCCACGGCGCGGCAGAACGCTTCCCACTCGTCCTGGAACAGACAACCCAAGAACACCCAACCCTCCCGGCAGCGGTAGAGACGATACAAGGCATGGAGGCCGTGGATCCCCTCGTCGGGCAGGGCTATGGGCGGGCGGTTGGCGTGGTCGAAATACTCATCGGCGTTGGTCCAGGCGTTGGCGTTGAGCATGGTGACGTGGACGGGCTGTCCCTTGCCGGTGACTTCTCGCGCCCGCAGGCCCAGGAGAACGGCCGTGGCCACGACCGGAGACGTGTTCTGGTCCGGCCCCCAGTTGGATTTCATGATCCAGCGGGTCGCTTCAACTGCCTCCTCAATGTCCAGGACCTGCTCCGGTGGCGGTGGCATACCCCGACCCATCTGCCGCACGGCTCCGCCCATGATGGCGCCGGGAATGGGGTGCGCGCCCGGCCGGCGGGCGTGTTCCCCATGTTCGCCATAGGTTCCCATCCAGACATGGATCATGCCCGGATTGATCTTCCGGCAGGTCTCCCAATCGACCTGGAGACGCTCGGGAACACCGAGGCGGAAGTTGTGCGCGAGAACATCAGCCTGGGCGATGAGCTTGTGGATGATCTCCTTGCCTTCGGGGGTCTGAAGGTCGATTTGAATGCCTTCCTTGCCGGCGTAGGTTCGCGCGTCGGCCATCGCCTGCGCGGTGGAACGTCGCCCCTCATCCAATCGGCGGTCGGTGGCGTCAACCTTGATGACCCGCGCCCCCAGGTCCGCCAAAAGGGCGGCGCCGTAGGGCCCGGCCTGGATCGTCGCCAGGTCGAGGACGGTGATACCGGACAGAGGGTGGGCCGGCGCATCACCCCCATTCGCCGCCGGCGAGCTACCGTTCGATGACGCAGTTTGCTGTCCCAGGCGTCCCAGCACCTCGGCGTTGTGCTGTCCCACGTCCGGGGCCGGGCCGCTGGGCTCGCCCGGAGTTTCTTTCAGATCCACGAGGGGGGAAAGGGTACGCATCGGACCGACGCGAGGATCGTCAATTGTTACCACGGTGCCGTTGGCGGCCACGGCGGGATGGTCCATGGCCTGGACGCTGGTGCGATAGGGTTCGGCCGCGATGTTGCCATCCTGGAGGTAAATGTCCATCCATTCGTCGGCGGTTTTCTCCAGCTGCTGCTCCAGTATCTCCCGACGCAGGAGTTCCTGGTTCTCAAAGTTCAGGGCGGGCACTCTCGCGAACCGCTCATCCTCCAGCAGATGCCCGAGGCCAATGGCCTTGAGATGTCCCTGGATGTGCGGGACCCGCTGATTGGCGTGCTGGAGCCAGGTCCCGTCGTTGGTTCGGACGGGGACGTATCCTATGGAGGAGAGGCCCCGGCCGCGGGGCCTTAAAGGGAAACGATCCGGGTCCCGGCGGCGGAGTTGCATATTCACCAGTCCGCCATCGCCGACGTTGTTGTCGTGGGGCGAGGCCAGGGTCTGGACGATGCTGGTCTGGACCCATTGTCCACGGCCACACCGGTCGCGAACACGGAGGGCGCCAAGGATCCCGCGCACCGCGGCCTGGCTGGCGTGCCAACTGCCGGTGTTCACCGCCGAATACACCGGGCCGTCCCGGTTGGGCTGCCCCTCCAGGTTGAGCATCCGGCCGGCTTTGGCCGCAACGACGCCCTCGTAGCCCTTCGCCCGACGGAGCGGGCCCTTTTGCCCGAAGCCCGTGATGGAGCAGTAGATCAACCCCGGGTAAAGCTGCGACAGGTCGTCATACGACAGGCCCCAGTCGGCCGTGTCTCCCGGACGGAAAGACTCCACGAGGACGTCGGCCCCGGCAACCAGCTGGATGGCCTGCTCGCGGCCTTCCGCAGTTCCGAGATCCAGCACGACGCCTTTCTTGCCCCGGTTCCACGAAATCCAGGCCGGCTGAAAGCGGAAGGGGTCTCCGCCGGGGGGTTCAACCTTGATGACGTCGGCCCCGTAGTCGGCCATTACCAGGGTGCAGAGAGCGCCTGGCATACCCAATGAGAAATCCAGGATGGTCAGGCCGGTACATGGTCCCGCCATGGTTCACCTCCGCTTCAGTGGCACGGTTATCAAGCCGAGTTGGCTGGCGGGACGGAGTATGCCGTCCTTCCGAGATGCGCGTCAACCTCATCCATATCAATACCCTCACGCGTACCCAGTTTGTTGGCATGAGCTACGGCGGGCCCATGGCGCGGCGCTTCAACGCAAAGGCGCAAAGGGACAATTGCGCTTGCGAGGGGAGTGTCCAATAATGAACCTCGGGATCCTGTTGCGTGAGCGCCATGACGGTTTGATCAAACTGGGTACACGTGAGCATTCGTACCTGACGGCAGCCGAGTGCCAACGTGCCCTGTGATATAGTTGGCCGGTCAACATTGATCCGCATTTTATGCAGGAGACACCATCCAATGCCCGAACCAGCGCCCACCAGCAACCAACGGCTCATGTTCTCCACCGAGGAGTGGGGGATGGTGTCCAGAACCCAGATCGAACGCGCCACCGTCTCCGCGGAGACCGACGAGGAAACGGGCGTACTGGTGGTGTGGACCCGGGGCACGGCCGGCCGGCCGGACAGTGGATGGACCGCCAGTCACGCCATCTCCGGCGACGCGCTCCGAGACGCGCTGCTGGCTGCCGGCCTGATATCGGAAGAATAAAAAATTCGGGCGGCCCGACCGTCGGGCGGTTTTCAGCGTCGCTCCATTTACGGCTAGGCGGCGATCATACGTTTGCGGCATTGTACGTTGCTGGTGGCGTCACTCCGTGGAAGATTGAGAAGTGGGAGATGACCGTGGCGGTACCGTCGATCTCTCCCCACAGCATGACCGAATAGACGCCCCGTCCGTGCCGGGCCAGGACCGCGGAGATGTCCGCCTGGACCGAAAAACTCGCGCCGCTGGACGCCCACTGAGAGGCCGTGATCCACGGGACGGTGATGTCCTGTGGTACGCGGGATTGGCTGGCGTTATAGGCATCCTGCCAAGCTTGACGCGCCTCTGCAACTGAGGCAGGCACTGGAGTGTTGGCCGGAACATCATAAGGGCTTGGACAGGGATTATAAGTAGTGGAGAACTCATTGGTGGAATAGCGGTAGCCGCTGGGGAGCGGCGGTCGCAGGGACGCCACCATCCGGCCGCTATCGGAGCAATAGGTTCGGGCCACCTGGCCTACAGTCAGTCCATGCGGAGGCGGATCGTAGAGGATCTGCTGGCCCAGGACGTCGCTCAGTTGAGCCCCGTTTTTGGTGCTCCCGGAAAAGGACAGGACGCCGTTGGTGATGGTGGGCCGCTGGCTATAGGCTACGTAGTCTCCTTCAAATTGCTGGACCATCGAGGTGTTGTACCGGTCCCAGGCGAGGCCGATGTTGACCTTGCGGTGATGGGGGTCGAGCAAGTTGCGGCGGTGGCCAGCGCTGTTCATCCATCCGGCCATCGTCTGGCGAATTTCTTCCTGGATGCTTCTATTGGGAGCATACCCGTCTGCCGCGGTGACGCAATAGTCGAGGCCGCTGGCGTTCTCGCCGTTGGACTGAAAACCTCCGGCCAAACTGTAGCGCATGTAGGGTTTGAGGCCGTCCAGGCCCCAATGGGACATAAAGCAGTTTTCCCGGGCATTTTCCGCGTGCAATTGGGCGGCGATGTTGTCGCCCAGGGTGACCGTCCCGACGCCGGCCTTCGTCCGCTCTTCGTTGATGAGTTGCAGCATGTAGCGCTTTTCGTCGATATGGCGCTGGCTGACGCTGATCACTCCGCCGCGAGGGGACGCCGTGCCTGGGGAGCTCGATGCTGATAGGGTGGAAAGGTCGATCCGGTACAGAATATCGGTGCCAGGAGGGTTTGATACGGCGTAAACGGCCACCGTTGCCGTCGCCGGGATAGCCCAAGTGTCGCAAGCGGTTCTGCTTGCGCCGGGCGAGACGAAGTTATTTATCCAGCCTGATACCCTGGCGAAACCGATACCGCGATCCGTCGATAGATTGGTGCGGGCACCCGGGTAAGAATGTAAATTGTCGTTGGTTCTGTTGGTAAACGTGGTACACAGGTCGAGGAGCTTACGGCCTGGTTGTGCTACGTAGTCCGGGAGGCCTTCTATCGGCACGCTTGCGGGGAGTGTTGCGGCGACTAATGTGAACGAGGCATCAATCCACCGATGAGTGTCACCCACGCCCAGGTATCCACCAGTTGGAATTTCTAGTCCGGTAATTGGGCAGAAACCCGCGCCGTGCTGGCCAGCGGTGGTAACCGGGGTGGCCCAGGCCCCCCACACCAAGTCCGTGGCGCCAAACCGTAGGGTTTGCGCACCAATCAGAACGTAATATGCGGTATCCGGCTTCAGGCCGCTGAGGGTGTGGCCGGCGTAGGTGGCATCAATGGTTACGTAGTAGAAGGCGTCCAGCCAGTTGCGACCGGCGGCGCCCATACGGTTCACGTCATCCCGATTGGCGTAGCCGATGGTGTAGTGCTGGGCGCCGGGCACCCGGTCCCAACTCACCCGCAATTCGCCGGCGTTGCCAGTAGCTACGACGATGGGCTGGTCGGGCGTTGTCAATACTGCCGGCGTTGCCGCGACGCCGGCGAGTAGCGATATCGCGATAAGTGACAGTAGGCTAACGAGCCTGATGGGTCGGTGCATGGCTCCCCTCCTCTACCCACGGCCCGATTGCCAGTGCGTGGGCGCACGCCGGCTATTCGTCCAGGTAGCGTTCGCCCCACTTGTCCAGGTACACCACGTCGGCCAGGGAGCCGCGGCGGACGGGGCCGAAGTTGCCCATGGGGTAGCCGATGGGCAGGATGGCGTAGGAATGGACGCCCGGCGGCAGGCCCAGGATCTCCTCGACCTCCTTCTCGTGACGCAGGTGTCGGCTGGTCAGGGTTGAGCCCAGACCCAGGGCGCGGGCGGCCAGCAGCATATTCTGCACGGCGGGGTAGATGGACGCGCCGGCCGAGCGGGAGGGCGTCACCTCCCCGTCGTCCTGGCAGGCCACGATCCACACCGGAGCGTCGTGGTAGTGCTCGGTGAGGTACTCCACGGCGTCGTGCTGGCGACGATACCGGCCGGGGCTGGAGCCGGGAGGCGGCTCGGCGTTGCGGTAGCGCGGCCCGACGACCTCATCAAAGGCCTTCTGATACCACTTCTGAACCTGCTCCTTGATGCTCCGGTCTTTGACGACCAGGAACCGCCAGCGTTGGTTGGCTCCGCCGTTGGCGGCCCATTGTCCGGCCTGAAGAATGCGCTGGATCAGCTCATCGGGAACCGGGTCGGGCTTGAGCCGGCGCATGGCCCGGGTGGTGCGCATGATGTGAAACAGTTCGGTTCCTTCGGTCATTTGGGCCTCCTATGTTCTACCCTTTGTCATCGCGAGGAGCGCAGTCCGCCTGTGGCGGATGGCGATCTCGCTAACTCGAACAACGGTTCCTGCGGCTACGCAGATTGCCATCCGCCAGAGGCGGACTCGCAATGACAACCTGCTGCAAGCGCATCGGGGCTGTTGTCATATACCCTAAAACCGCGGCGGACGTTTTTCCAAAAAGGCGGACATGGCCTCGTGCGGGTACGGCGTGGCGAACCCCAGGGCAAAGGTCTTGATGGTGTACTCCGCCGACTCCGCCTCGCCCAGCTCCAGCCACCTGGCGACGATGTCCTTCTGCGCGGCCAGAACCGGGCGGGCCATGCCCAGGAACTCTCGCGCCGTGTCCATCGCCGCATCGTGAACCTTTTCGTGGGCAACCACTTCGTCCACCAGGCCGATGCGCAACGCCTCCGCCGCGTCGATGGTCTCACCGGTGAGGAGCATCTTCCGCGCTCGGCCCAGGCCCACCGTGGGCGGCAGCAGGGACGCTTCGATCACCGAGGGCAGTCCCACGCGCACCTCCGGCAGTCCGAATATGGCGTCGTCGGACGCAATGCGAATGTCGGCAGCCAGCGCTAACTCCAGCGCGCCGCCGAGGCACGGCCCCTGTATCGCCGCGACCACGGGGACCGGTACGTCCAGCAGAACGCGGGCGGCCCGGTGCAGGCTGCGGATGAACTTCTCGGCGGTGAGCGGCGTCAGGTCCTTCATCTCGTGGAGGTCAACGCCGGCGGAAAAGGCCCGCTCGCCGGCCCCGCGCAGGATGATAGCCCGCACCGTCTCGTCCGCGCCGCACTCGACCACTCGCTGATGCAGCGCCTGAAAGACGGCCGGCCCCAGCAGGTTCAGATGGGCACGGCCATCGATGGACAGGATGGCGATGCCGTCCTGCTGTTTCAGGATTACGCCGGTGTTCACATCGACCTCTCGCGAGTTAACCGCTTGTTCCGACCTTAGACACGCCATGTTTTGCGAGAATCGCATCTACGAAAGGCTTGAGCACCAACTCGGCGCACTCTATGTACAACCCAACCACTTCACACTCGTTATCCTTATCGTAGAAAGCCACCACGTCTTTGGCGACATTATCGCCTTCGCCAAGCGGCTTGCCGTTGGTGATGTAGAGCGTCTCCGTCTCCGGATAATATTTCACGAGAGGCTCGCTTTCCTGGTGATTCATGATTGACTCTGCCATGGCCGGCCTCCATATCGCCTTTCCAATTGCCTGTCTGGGTAAGCAGTGTGCAGTTCGCCAGTACCGACATCGCCTATAAACACGACCTTGATCCATTGATTAAATTCTCGCACACGCCCAACCAGAATCGTCCTCACTTCATTGCGATGCGGGACAAATTCTTCCCACTGATCATAGGGTTGTTCGATAATCCGTATTATCCATTCCTGGGACACTTCAGGATGAGTTTCCGGCAACTCTAAGCCATGTGGGGTTTTCGGCAAGCGTTCGTATTCCCGAAGTAATCGGCGTATTTCATCTGCGTCATCGGACAACTGGCGCTCCACCTCCTCCGTGCCTGACCTAAACGCCAGCGGTGACGGGTTCCGGGGCGACTGCGCCGACGGCACTCTCGATAAACCGCAGCACCTCGAAGTTGAAGATGTCAGGCTTTTCGAAATAGACGGAATGGCCGGCCTCGGGAACCCGCAGCAGGCGGGAGCCGGGAATGGCGCGGGCGCCGGCCTCGATCACCGACGGCGGCGAAAGCTGGTCGTCCTCGCCAACGAAGAAGAGGGTGGGGATGTTCAGGTTCGCCAGATCCGCGGCGCTGGGGCCGGTGGGCATACCGCCGGGTGGGTTGTGCCGGGGCGGGTTGGTGCGAGATACCTGGAGGTACAGGTTGGCCAGGTTGGGGTTGCGCTGGACGAACAGGGGCGCAACGGCGCGGAAACCGATCTCGCCGTTGGCCGATGGGTTGGCCGCCTGCTTTTCAGCCCAGATGCGCTGCTGTTCCAGCACCTCCGGCACGTCCATGCCTCCCACGGTGTCGGCCATCACCAGGCTCTTGACGCGATTGGGGTGGGCGACGGCGAAACCCAGCATGGTGCGTCCGCCCATGGACTGCGCGACCAGGTGGGCGGATTCGACGCCCAGGTGGTCCAGCAGGCCGCGCAGGTCATCGACGAACGAATTTGCACCGGGGCTGTTCGCCACGTCATAGGAGTGGCCGAACCCTCGATGGTCAAAGGTTATGCAGCGATACCGCTGGGAGAAGAAGGGTATCTGCTGCCACCAGCTGAGCAGGTTGCCGCCGGCGCCGTGGGCGAACACGATGGCGTCGCCCTCACCGTAGCTCTGGTAGTGCAGGTCAATTCCGTTGATTCTGGCGCTGCTCACGTTGCACCTCTCCGGCAGGGGGTAAAGTCCGACAGGTTGATTACGGCGGGATTCTAGCATGGATTGACCGCTACGCATCGGATGCGCCCTCTGATACGATTCCCCGCATCCCCCGCATAAGGTCCCAGAACCCATGACCCGACTCGTCAACTTCTCCGACCGTCTGGTGAACCACCCCTGGTTCGAATACTCCATCATCGGCGTCATCATCATCAACGGGATCATCCTGGGGCTGGAGACTTCGTCCACCATCAGCCGGCTCTACGGCGACTGGCTGTACCTGGGCAACGACATCGCCCTGGGAGTGTTCATCGTTGAGGCTGCCCTCAAGATGCTGGCCCTGTGGCCCCGGCCGCAGCGTTACTTCCGGGACGGCTGGAACATATTCGACTTCCTGATCATCGTCTTTGCCCTGGTGCCGGCCACCGGCCAGTTTGCGATGATCGCCCGCCTCGCCCGGTTGCTGCGCGTGGTGCGCCTGATCTCGGCCATCCGGGACCTGCGGCTGATCGTGGCGGCGCTGGTGCGGTCCATTCCCAGCGTGGGCCACGTCATGATGCTCATGAGCATCGTGGCCTATATCTACGCCATCATGGGACACCATCTGTTCCACGAACACGATCCGGCCCACTGGGGAACCCTGGGGCGATCCCTGCTGACCCTGTTCAACATCACCACCCTGGACAACTGGACCCAGATTATGAACGCCGCCATGGAGCAGCACTCGTGGGCGTGGGTGTATTTCGTGAGCTTCGTGGTGGTGGGCACCTTCGTGGTAATCAACATGTTCATCGCCATTATCATCAACAGCCTGGACGAGGCCAAGGCGGAACGCCCGCCGGAAATGGAAAGCCCGATAACTCAGGAGCAGCTGCTCAGCGAACTCAGGGCCGCGCAGGCCACCCTGGAACGGCTGGAAAAACGGCTGCAACAGGGCGAGGATCGGCCGAAGCAGGATTAGAGGATTTGCCGGATTGGGAGTTCTCCAGATCCAATCGGCTCCAATCCCGTCAAGCCCGGAATCCGGTAAATCCGGATTCTGACGATCCCGCGCATGTTGTAGAATTGCCTGACAATCGGAACCGCCCGGCCCCGCGCGTACTTGGGCGGTTCACCAATGGAGAAGGCAATGTCGCAGTTGATGACCGGAAAGCAGGCCCTTCTGGAGATGCTCAAGGCGGAGGGGGTCGAGTACATCTTCGGCAACCCCGGCACCAGCGAGGGACCCATCATTGATATGCTGGGCGACTATCCCGAGTTTCGCTACATCCTGACCCTTCAGGAGAGCGTCGCCATGGGAATGGGCGAGGCCTACGCCCGTGCCACCGGACGTGCTTCCTTCGTCAGCCTCCACGTGGACAGTGGCCTGGCCAACGGCATCGCCCTGATGCTGGACGCCCTCAACACCGGCACGCCCATGGTGATCACCTCTGCCAACTACGACGCCCGCAAGGTCAACGAGACTATGACCGACCTGGCCAACCTGGTGCGTCCGGTCACCAAGTGGTCGGTGGAACTGACCCTGCCCGACCAGATACCCAGCGTCCTGCGCCGCGCCTTCAATGAGGCCAACAGCCACCCCAAGGGGCCAGTGTACGTCGGTTTCTCCTCCAACGCCCTGGAGGGCCTGGCCGAAATGAACATCGCGCCCTCCCATCCGGTGTACGACACCTCCCGGCCCAGCGTCGAGGGCATCGCCGAGGCCGCGTCCCTGCTGCTCAACGCCAGCCGGCCGATGATGCTGGTGGGCGACCGCGTCGCCGAGGACGGCGCGCTGGAGGAGGCGGTGGACGTGGCCGAGCTGCTGGGCCTGCCGGTGTACCAGGCCCGGGGCGCGGAGGTTGCCTTCCCCACGACCCACGAGCAGTTCCTTGGCGCCATGTCGCTGCGGGTCACCGAGCAGCGGGAGGCGCTGCAGCGGGTTGACCTGGTGCTGGCCGTGGGCAGCGACCCCTTTGAGGAGCTGTTCTACTGGGGCGACGTGATACTGCCGCCGGACGCCAAATTGATCCACATCGACCCCAGCCCGGGGCAGATCGGACGCTCCGAACCCACCGACGTGGGCATCGTGAGCCACTGCCGGTTGGGGCTTGCCGATCTGGCGGCGGCGCTGCGGGAGCGGCTGTCCCCCGGCGACTTCGCGGAGATCGGGGAGCGCAAGCAGGCCGTGGCGACGGAAAAGCGCAGCAACCGGGCGGCATTCGAGGAATCCGTCGCCGAAAAATGGGACCACAAGCCAATGACGCCGGCCCGCATGATGGCGGAACTGGCCGCCGCCATTCCCGACAACGCGGTGGTGGTGGACGACTCCATCAGCAATCGGGGCACCATGCGTCACTACTTCCAGGGACAGCGTCCCGGCGACCTGCGGGGGTACCGGGGCCAGTCCATCGGCGGCGGCATGGGGACGACCATGGGCACCCAATGCGCCTATCCCGACCGGCCCGTTTTCGGCATCATCGGCGACGGCAGCGCGATGATGACCATTCAGGGACTCTGGACGGCGGCCAACGACAACATCCCGTGCGTCTTTGTCATCTGCAACAACGGTATGTACCGGGTGCTAAAGACCAATTTCAACGTGTACCAGAAGGACGTGCTGGGGCTGCCCGAAACCTCGGGCGGCCAGCTGCTCTACTCCGACTTCGGCACGCCCTTCGACATGGCCGCCATCGCCAACAGCCTGGGCGTCCACGGCGAGCGCATCACCGACCCAGCGGAAATCAAGCCGGCCGTGGATCGGGCGGTGGCCTCGGGCAAGCCGGCCCTGCTGGACATGGTCATCGACGGCGCGCTGTAGGAGGATATGGCAATTCGACAATCGCGCCCACGCGTACCCACCTCCGTTCAACATGTTATTGCGAGCGCAGCGTGGCAATCTCGTCGCCAGAGGACTTACCGTTCAAGCAACGGGATTGCCACGTCGCTGCGCTCCTCGCGATGACAAACAGAGTACGCGTGAGAACCCTGGCCACATATGCCTCCCTCACACGTATAATCCATTCCATCACCACCACCATTGCCAGACCGGATACTCACGCCAAACCCGCAGAGGTTCAGCATGACCACCGCCGACGCCTCCGCCAAAACTCCCGAACCCCAGGTCCGTTTCCAATTGCCCGACCCTCCCGAGCGCCATCCTGACGAAGTGACCAGCTACGACCAAATCCACCTGCCTGGCAACACCCACTTTCTGTACCAGCACCTGGGCAACCCTGAAACCACCCTGGTCGCCGCCGAGCGCTACGTAGTGCTGGCTCCCCGTCTTGGCCGCGGCGCCATCCGGCGCAGTCCCGATCTGCTCATCGCCTTCGGCGTCAACCCCCAGGCTTATCGGGACAGCAACGGTTACATCATCTCGGAGCAGGGCAAGCCTCCGGACTTCGCGCTGGAAGTGGCGTCGCCAAGCACCGCTGACGTCGATACCGGCGCGAAACGGGACGACTACGCTGCGTTGGGCATTCTCGAATACTGGCGCTTTGACGAGACCGGGGAGCATCACGGTACGCGGTTGGCCGGGGAGCGCCTGGAGAACGGCGTGTACGTGCCCATTCCCATTGATGAACTGCCCGACGGCTCATTGCAGGGCTACAGCGCCGTCCTGAATCTGTACCTCCGCTGGGAGGACGGCTTGTTGGGGTGGTACGATCCGGCAACGGGCCGGCACATCCCCACTTTTGAAGATGAACGAGCGGGCCGCATCGAGGCCGAAGCCCGCGCCGCCGTCGCCGAAGCCCGCATCCGCGAGTTGGAAGAGAAACTCAGGCAGCGCGGCGACAACTGACCCCACTTGAAGAGGGAACACTCT
>JAGWBI010000036.1:59140-79617 GCA_021295965.1 Dehalococcoidia bacterium
CAGGCGGCGGCCATCGCCCGCGCCGCCCGCTACTATCCCGACGGCTACCGGGGCATGGGCGGCGGTCGCGCCCAGGACTACGGCATCGGCGTGACCCGCGACGAGGCGACGTCCTGGGTCAACTCCCAGGTGCTGGTGATCCCCATGGTGGAGGACGTCGAGGCCGTGGGCAACCTGGACGACATACTCCAGGTATCGGGCGCCGACGTGCTCCACGTGGCCGCGTCCGACCTGGGGCAGAGCATGGGCAACCCCGGTGTGTCCGAGGTGCGCCGGGTGATGAGCGAGGTGATCCCCAGGGTACGGGCCGGCGGCAAGAGCGTGGGCGTCGGCGGCAACAACCCGGCGGACACGGCCGGTGTCGCCGAGTTCATCAACCTGGGCGCGAACTTCGTCACCGTCTCGGGCTGGGGCCTGCTGCGCATCGGCGCGGAGGACTTTCTGAAGAACGTGAACGCGGCGCTGTAACGGATTTTTAACGCAAAGACGCGAAGGCGCAGAGGGGGTTGTAGGGGCGAATAATTATTCGCCCCTACGGTTGCTGTGACCCACCATCTCTCTATTTGCCGGTCTCAATCGGTTCGCGATCCATCTGCTCCAGGACCTGCGCTGCCAGCGTTGGATTTTCGCGGACGACCTGCGCTGTCAAGGCGTTGTTGTTGCTGACGATGCGGACGGCATTGGCGTTGCGTTCCGCCTTCCTTTCATCAATGAACTTGATGATTGCCCCTATGGTGTAAAACACGGCCTGTCCCCCTAAATCAACGACAACTGCGCTCATTCCATACAGGATCACGCCTATACTGGCATAAATCGCCAACTTGTCAAAGTCCGCTACCATCGGCAAGCGGCCCAGACGCCAAACCGCTATCCCATAGGTTACCGTAGCTGCTCCGAATGGTGACGCCAGAAAGTGCAAACGTAGCAATCTGTCTTGCGTAAACCACCGCCGGAGCCGATCCATGACACGATTATAGCAAAGCAGCCGATCTCACTACGGGTCGATCAACCTTGAGACTGGCCTACTCGCGGCCCCGTCCGTGCCGCCGCTAGCAACGCCGCCGCCACCAGCGTTATGCCGGCCATGACAAGGAAGGCTTCCCGGTAGCTGCCGGCGGCGTCGTAAGCTATGCCGGCGGCCAGCGGCCCGACGGCGAACCCCAGCACCTGCGAAGCCCGGCCCACGCCGTGAATGGCCCCCAGGTGGCCGCGCCCGTAGTCGCTGGCCCACATCAGTGGCGCGAGCGTGTTGATGCCGGTGTTGGCCAGACCGGTCAGGATGGCGTAGCCGAAGGTCTCGAACCGGGTGTCGGTGACCACCAGCAGAACCAGGGAACCCGCGCTCACCAGGTAGAGGGATATCATCACCCAGCGGGGATGAACCCGGTCGGCCACCACGCCCGCCAGCAAAGCTCCCACAGCCCCCGAAATGGACATGACGCTGATGGCGGCCACCGCTACCGTGACGTTGATGCCCTGCTCGGTCAGGTACGGAATCAGGTGCAGCCCCGGCCCGGCCGTTGCGGTGCTGCCCAGGAACAGCGCGCCCAGCGCCATCCAGAAAATTGGCTTCCTCGCTGCTTCTTTCAGGGTCAACGATGGCTCTTCAGCGCCGGCTCCGTGCGGCCTGGGACGGTCTGAACCTTCGTCGGCGTCGGGCTGGTCGCCATCGACCGCCAATCCCAGGTCTTCGGGCTGGCGGCGCATCCACAACGCGCAGGGGATGACGCCCACCAGCAACATCACCGCGCCCAGTCCCTGCCACGCCGTGCGCCAGCCCCACAGGGCAATCACCAGTTGGGTCAGCGGAGCCAGGGCGATGACGCCGGCGGTCTCTGCGAAAAACACCAGTCCGGTGGCCCGGCCCCGGTAGCGCTGGAACCATTTCCCCATGCTGACGGACGTACCGATTTTCACGCCGCCCTGGTCAGCAATCCTCGACGCGGTGAAGGCCAGGTAGAACCCCAGCAGGGTCTGCATCGCGGACAGGTAGATGCAGGCCAGGGCGATGACCGTTCCGCTGACCACCAGGACGATCCGGGAACCCACTCGGTCCACCAGCCGGCCGATGAATGGCGCCAACGCCGCGCCCAGGATCGCCCCGACGGTGGTGGCCCCCGCGATCGCCGTCCGGCTCCAGCCGAACTCGTCCGACATGGGGACCACGAATATGGTCAGAATGGAGATTGCGGAGGCGGCGTTGGAGAAGCCGATGGCCCCCGCCGCGCCGGCAACAATCCAGCCGTAGTACAGCGGTTGGCGGTGGAGCTTCATTTGGAGATTGTCAGAATCAGGATTGTCAGGATTTTTGGATTTTCAGGATTGGAGGCACCTGTCAGCACAACATTCCCAATCCGGCTAATCCTCAAATCCGGCAAATCTTGATTCCGACAATCCCCGGAGGGGAGTACGCCCTCCGGGATTTCAGTCCGCCCGGCCGGCGGCCTCGGCGGTGCCGCCGGTCTCCGGCCCGAGCCCTTGACCACTAGCGGCGGCTTCGCGGGCCGCCTCGCGCTCCCGCTGGGCCTGGAGACGCTGGGGCAGGCGCGGGAAGGGCAGGAACCAGTAGCCGATGGCGGCGAACACGTAGAGGGCCACCAGAGGGAACAGCGCCCAGTAGAAGCTGCCGGTGTGGTCGTAGATGGCGCCCATCCACATGGCCGTCCACATCGACGCCAGCTGGTCGGGCAGGTGCTGCCAGCCCCGCAGGGTGGCGTAGGAGCGGCGTCCGAAGAAGTCCCCCATGATCGCCCAGTTGAGAGGATTGGCGCTTTCGGCGAAGGCCATCATACCCACGAACAGGACCAACAGCCAGACCTGGCCGCTTTGGGTGATTAATAAAGCCAACGCCGCCGCGCCGGCGACCATGCAGATTGCGCTGAGTTTGCGGCGGTCAACCTTGTCGCCCAGCCAGCCCATGCCGGGATTGAAGACCATGTTGGTGAAAGAGAACGCTCCCACCAGCGCGGCGGCAATGATGGAATATCTGCCGTCCACGTCGGGGCCGCCGCCTTCCAGGAACCAGACCATAAGGGGATGCAGGAGGAAAGACGCCCCGGCGTGGACGATGTTGCGGAAGCCGGTGGACATGATCAACAGCCAGTAGGACGGGGTCCGCATGGCCTCGCCCACCGTGAAGTCCATTTCGCCAAACTGCAACTGACGGCGTTGGATCGCCGAGGTTTGGCCCGTTTGCGCCGCTGCCGCGGATGCCACGGCTTCTGGAGTGTCCCCGTCGGGGAGCTGCCCCATTTCTTCCGGAGAGCGGCGCAGGAACCAGGACAGGGGTATCACCACGGCAATGATGGCAAACCCCAGAACCATGCAGGCGTCGCGCCAGCCCACGGTGAAAATCAACAGGCCAACTAGGGGAGCAGTCGCACCGCCCAGTCCGTTGCCCATGCTGACCACGGACATGGCCAGTCCGCGACGGCGGCGGAACCAGTTGTTGACCGCCATGATGGAGGCATTGTTGTAGCCGGAACGGAATCCCACCGAGAGGAAACCGACGAAGATCACCAGGAAAAACCAGAAACTGCCGGTTTGCGCCAGCAGGATAAAGCCCAAACCCGACATCAGCCCGCCGAAGGCCAGCATAATCCGGGGACCGAAGCGATCAGTGCAATAGCCCATGATCGGCCCCTGGATGCCGCCCATCATGCGCCCCAGCCCCTCAGCCAACCCCAGCATGGTTCTGGTGAACCCCAGATCCTGCTCGATGGGGATGTACATTACGGTGAAGCCACGGTTGAAACTGCCGTGCTTCATGCCGTCGGCCATGAGGCTGACGAGAACGATCCACCAGCCGTAGAAGATTTTGGGCCGGCGCATTATGAATTGGCCCGTCGAGAAAGAAGTCGGCAACAGGCCGTTGGGCTGGCGTTTATGTTACTCGGCATCGACAGCGGCGCAGGGGCGATATTACCGGGCGCGGAGGTATGTCCCGCGCCCGGCGTGTATCGCCGGATTGTACCACAGGCGGACGATACTGTTTGAAGCGGCGTTCCTTCTCGCCAGGCGATTTCGCTAATCGTCTGGGCAGAGTGGCCGATGCTACGTCTGGTCCAGCAAGGGCAGGAGCTTGCCTAGCAGGGCATCGACATCGTCCAGGCCCTCCGCGACCTCGAAAGCCTGCATCGTGTTCTCGTAGAAGTTCTCGTGGAGATTGCTGGCCACGCCGAACAGGCGGCGGATGTCGCCATCGCCGGTTTCGGACCTGAGCCGGCTGACCGTAACGAGGTGGTGTCGATGCCGGCTGTGTTCCCAGCCACGCTGTTCGGCGACAGCCTTGAGGATTTGGACAGTGGCGCCCCAACCCTTCTGGGATGCCTGCGGTAGATCGCCGTCGGCCAGTTCCCGTCTGGCCTGCGCCAGGAAATGCTCGCTGGCTTGTTTATACTGCTGGGTCGTCACTTGTGGCTTCTCCTGCGGCTCTTACAGGTAAGCGTCTCAAACCTGTTCGAGCAATAATGTTAGTATCCACGGCCTTCAACAGCGCTCAGTCTGACCGTAGATGATCGACCGCAAATCCGTCCACGAATATTGCTCCAGCAGATCCCGCGGGCCGCGTCGCCCACGCTCAGGTCAGCAGTTCATACGAAGCCCGGGGCGCGGCGTCGCCAATGCCAGCCGCAGCCCTCTTCGACCACCGCTCGCAAGGGACGCCCGTTCTGCCGGGCATGTAGTTTCGCCCGCGCCAGCAACTCATCCTGGATGTCAATGGTTGTCTTCATGGAGCAATGCCAGCCATGTAATTCTCTCTATGGTCAGCCCGCACAATAGCACGTTCCAAGGTCTTTCAATTATCGTCTTTGTCATTGCAGGGCAATCGCATTTCAAATAATCTCATCCGTCCCTCCGGTGAAAGCCGGAGTCCGGTAACCCAAAAGTCAGTACGTCTGCAACGAAACAGCCAATTGTGGCCACTGGATTCCCGCTTTCGCGGGAATGACGGATATGTGGAGCCCCAAATGCGGTTGCCCTGGTTGTCATTGCGAGCGCAGCGTGGCAATCTCGCTCCCCGAGGAACCGTCACTCATTCATCAGGATTGCCGCGTCGCTTCACTCCTGGCAATGACAACCGGAGAGATCCTGTGCCAAGTCCCTCCCTATTTGTAGAATCCCGCCCGTTTGGTTAGAATCTCCGCGATTTCCCCCGCCGTCGCAGAAGGAGCCTTTGATGCCCGACAGCCTGATTACCGACGAGATAAGGGCCCTCATCGGGCTGGACACAGAGCCGGAGCGCAACCGGTTTCCCATCAGCGCGGAGATGGCCTACGACGTGGCCGACGCCATCGAGGACTACAACCCGCTGTACGTTGATGCCAATTACGCCGCGGCCAGTCGCTACGGCAGCCTGCTCTGCCCGCCGCTGGCCGCGTGGAAAGACATCGCGCCGCCCATCGGCTACTTCGGCGCGGGGCAGGAGTGGCACTTTGAGGTGCCGCTGCCCTTCAACAGCTACGGACTCAACGGGGGCAGCGACTGGCAGTTCCTCGCGCCGATTCGGGTGGGAACCTGGATCACGCGGCAGTTTCGCATCCTGGACATCTTCGAGAAGCAGGGTCGCTCCGGCCCGCTGGTGTTCATCGTCCGTCAGGAGATCCAGACCGACCAGGAGGGCCTGGAACTCAGCCGCGCCCGCCGGGTCAGCATCCACCGCGCTCTCCCGGCCGGCGAGCAGCCTACCGACGTGGCCCAGGTTGCTACCGACCTGTCCACCGTGGCCGTCGCGCCTCCCAACCCGGAGGTCATCCTGCCCAAGCCGGAGCCGGAACCAAACAGCCAGCGATACTTCGAGGATGTTTCCGTGGGCGACGACTTGCCGCCGGTGGTCAAGGGGCCGATGACGACGACGCATCTCATCCGCTGGGCCGCCGCCAACGGCAACTACGCCCGCATCCACTGGGACCTGCCCTTTGCGCAGCTAACCCAGGGCCTGCCCAACGTGGTGGTCAACGGCTCGCTGAAGAACCAGTACCTGGGGCAATTGCTGCTGGATTTCGCCGGCGACGGCGGCTGGTTCCGGCGGTTCTACGTGGAGCACCGGGGCATGGATTTCCCCGGCGATACCCTCACGGCCTCAGGCATCATCACCGACAAGCGGGAGGAAGGCGAATTTGGCGTGGTGGACTGTGCCGTGAACCTCAAGAACGACCGGGGCGGGCAGACCGCGTCGGGCACCGCCACGGTGGTGCTGCCCAAGCGCGGGCAGACGCTGCCGCTGGTGTGGGACGGGGAAGCTTGGTAATGCCCGGAATACTGGACGGCGTGCGAGTCCTGGAGCTGGGCGGCTACGTTTCCGCGCCCTACTGCGCCCGGCTGCTGGCCGACTACGGCGCGGACGTCATCAAGATCGAGCCGCCGGGCGGGGGCGACGAAGCTCGCCGCATGGGGCCTTTCGCCGGCGACGACCCGCATCCCGACAAGAGCATCCCCTTCCTGTACCTCAACACCAACAAGCGGGGCATTACCCTGGATCCGTCCACCGCCGCCGGGGCGAATCTGCTGGGGGAACTGCTGAAAACCGCCGACGTGCTGGTGGAGAACTACCCACCCGGCGATAAGCCGGCGCCCTGCCTGGAAACCGACCATCTCATCGAAAAATTCCCCCACCTGATTGTCACGTCGATCACTCCCTTCGGGCAGACCGGGCCGTACCGCGATTTCGCCGCCACCGACATCGTCACCACCGCCATCAGCGGGCTGATGTACCACTCCGGCGACTCCGACCAGGAACCGCTGCGCAACGCGCTGAACCAGTCCTTCTACGTGGCGGGCATCAACGGCGCCGTGGCGACCACGGCGGCGCTGTTCCAGCGTCTCTTCACCGGGCGGGGCCAGAGCATCGACGTGTCCACCGTGGAATGCCTGGCGTCACATTTGGTGCAGGCGGTGCCCTACTACAGCTACATGGGAGCCATCAAAGGACGACGGCCGGTGCGCGGTTCCGGTTTCGAGGAGCTGATGCCGGCCCGCGACGGCTACGTCATACCGTCGGTGCAGGGTTCCCAGCCGTGGAACACGGTGGCGGAGCTGATCGGAGTGCCCGAGTTGCAGGACGAGCGGTTTGCCTCCGGCGCGGGACGCATCGAGTTCGGCGAGGAGATACACGAACTGCTCATCAAGGGGCTGGCCCAGTGGGACCGCAAGGCTCTGCACCAGGCATCGGGCGAGCGGCGGCTGGTCTTCGGCATGGCCCAGGACGCCGGCGACCTCCACGACTGCCCCCATCTGCGGGAGCGCGACTTCTTCCGCACGGTGGACCACCCCGTCGCCGGCGCGGCGGACTATCCCGGCATGGGGCCGCGGCTTTCCGGCCCGGACGCTTTACCAGTCGAGTACGAGGTTCGGCGGCCGGCTCCGCTGCTGGGGCAGCACAACGGGGAGATCTACGGCGACGAACTGGGGCGTTCGCCGGGCGAACTGGCCCAGTTGCGTGCGTTGGGGGTGATATGACTGAGCCTGCTCCCGGGTAAGATCTCCGGTATTCGCGCCTCTATGATCCCCATATCACGGTCGCCTGGACCGCCTGGACCTATTCAATCGCATTCTGTATCTGGCAAGTCGCCGCAAAGAGTCCACGAAAAGCAAGGTATAGGTTTGGAAATTATTGTATCGTCGGTTGAACTCCCGCACATTTACGAGGACTCTATGGTACCTTCGTTCCTCCATAGGCGTAATGAAATTATCCAGGACAAACTCGGCATGGCGGTAAAATTCCTGGTCCGCGAACGTCTCAGCCATCAAGTACAGCGTGTTCAGCACATCGTCATGCAGTTCAGCAAGTTCAGCTTCTAGCAGAATGGCGTCAACGTCGTCCAACCAACTCTCATGCCTTCTTCCGCGCATTGATCCGCTCAACCAGTTCGTCAACTCGTTTGTTGCCGTTTTTCATCCGCTTCACGATAGGTCGCACCTTCGACAAAAAATCCTCGGAAGGCGGCGGAAAATCGATTATTTCATCGCACTCTGCATCGTAGTAGTCCTCAATGCGGAGCTTTTTATCTCTTTGCACCATAACAGTGCCTCCTTCGCGCATCGAACGTATCATAAGACTTGCACGTAGTCAAGTGTACTACAATAACTCTTAACAATATATTGATATTGCATTGCATTGTATGACAAATGTGGAAGTTGCCACTCGTCACTCCGGCGAATGCGGGATGACATCTCTTGAAATTGGTGCACGCATGAATACATCCCTACCGTTGGAAGGCATCCGCGTGGTGGACCTGAGCCGGGTGTTCGCCATGCCCTACTGTGGGGCCTACCTGGCCGACCTGGGCGCCGAGGTCATCAAGGTGGACACCCACCACAACCAGTTTGTGGACACCACCCGCACCCTCAACGGCCCATATCCCGACAACGAGGCCGGCGAACTGTACTGGGAACAGGGCGGCACCTTCCACACGCTCAACCGCAGCAAGTTGAGCGTGACGCTGGACCTGCGCTCGGCGGACGCGCTGGAGGTGCTGAGGCAACTGGTGTCGGTATCCGACGTGGTGCTGGAGAACTTCACACCCCGGGTGATGCGCCGTTTCAACCTGGACTACCCCAACCTGAAAGCCGTCCGGCCCGACCTGATTATGGTGTCCAACACCGGCTACGGGCACTCCGGCCCCTGGACGGACTTCGGCGCGATGGCGACGGCCCTGGAGCCGACCCACGGCACCGGCGCGTTCACGGGCTACCTGGACGTGGACGCCGAGGGGCGCACGTCTCCGGGCACGGTGCCCAACAAGATCGCCAACTCCTACACCGATTTCCTGGCCAGCTGGACGGCGCAACTGGCCGTGCTGGCCAGCCTGTTCCACCGGGCCAAAACCGGGCGCGGGATGTGGATTGACCTGGCGATGTACCAGGTGGGTACGTCCTTCATGGGCGAGGGCCTGCTGGATTTCGCCTTCAACGGACGCCGCGCCCGCCGGATGGGCAACCGCCACGAAACGCTGTCGCCCCACGGCTGCTACCCCTGCCAGGGCAACGACCAGTGGGCGGTCATCGCCGTGCGCGACGATGCCGACTGGCAAGCCCTCTGCGCCGCGCTGGGTATGCCCGAACTGGCAGCCGACCCCCGCTTCGCCGACCCGGTGACCCGCCACCGCAACCAGGACGACCTGGACGCCATCATCTCGGAGTGGACCGCATCACGCAGCAAGTACCAGGTTATGAACGTCCTGCAAAGCGCCGGCGTCCCCGCCGGTCCGGTGCTGGACGGCCGGGATATGCTGAACGATCCCCACTTCCGCGACCGTGGCTACTTTGAGACGGTGGAGCATCCCCCGCCGGCCGGGCTGGGACGCCGCGAATACGTGAGCCGGGGCTGGCGGATGTCCGGCAACGACGTGCGGATACGGAAGGCGGCCCCACTGCTGGGCGAGGACAACGAGTGGGGGCTGTCCCACCTGCTGGGCCTCAGCGAGTCGAAGATTGCGGAACTGGAAGCGGAGGACGCGGTGGGACAGACCCTGACCGGCGCGAGGACGCCGTCCTCAGTACCCCTGGACCGGCAGGTGGAGTTGGGCTGGACGGTGGACTACGACGAGGGGTACAAGGGGCTGCTGTAGGGGAAATGTTCCCCAGCTAGTTCGAAGCCTCAGCAGACCGGCGGCCACGGGGTAGAGCGTAGCGAACCACTGGCGAAGGAATTAGCCATTCTCGCCCTTTCCTCTCCGCTCCCACGATAAGGCCGGACAGACAGAGTTGCCGAACACGGGCTTCCGACACTCCAAGCTCTGCCGCAGCTGCTTTGACCGGGACCGATTGCTTCTCGGCGAGTTTTACGTAGGCAACCATCTCACCGGGCTGCAAATCCAAATCCGTAACCGCGCTCGGCGCAGGCAATTCCCCACCCTGAATCTCGATATCGTGGGCGAAATCGGTTAATGCTGCAGCAGCGTCGGCCAGCGCTGCATCCACCGTCTCTCCCATGGCGCAACACGCGCCAGGCATATCGGGTATGACCACCCCGTAGGCTCCCAGTTCACCATCGATTATGGCTGGGTACTTGATCATCTCTCATCCCATCCGGCGGTTTTGGCAATTTGCCGGGCGACGCCCATAGAAACCGTGCGATGACGCGGCAGGCGGATGGTATTGTCATGGTTGGCATGTCCGTACACGTCGTGGTTGCTACCATGCCGGATCAGATACCAGCCTTCCCGAATGAGACGCCGTTCAATGCGGTCTCTGTTGGTTTCCATCCTTACGCTGGGCCGAACTTCTGTTGATTATATCGTAACGCCAGCGTAAGGATGTGTTACGGAGTGAGTCGTGGCTAATCGTCGGCAGCGACGGCCACCGCCTCCGGCTCGGCCAAACGGTTGTCCACCAAATCCGTGCTGCACGCCGCTCCGTCCAGCAGTCCCCAGCGCACCATCCAGTGGTAGGTGTCATCGACTATCTCGTCGGTGTAGGGGGTGTTGTAGGAGTAGCGGAGGCGGGGGAGGTGGAAGTCCTCGGGGGTGATGCCGCCGTGCTGGGCCGCCACCGCGGCGAAGCGGGGTTCCTCGATGAGGTAGCGGACGTACTTCCGCTTGTCGTCGTTGATCCGATTCACGGCCTTGACGATGGCCCGGTTGATGGCGGCGAAAGTCTCCTCGTCCATGTTGTCGCTGGCGTTCTCCGCGCCCAGATAGTGCCCCTCGCAGACGGCGCGGCAGCCCAGCTTTTCGGCCAGGGTGATCCAGGGTTCCATCAGCGCGGCGGCCTCAACCTCGCCGTTCATCATGGCCTCGAACCGGAACTGAGGCGAACCGTAGTGCACCAGCTTCAGCTTTTCCTCGGGCAAATAGCCCGACAGCAGCCGCAGGGCGACGTAGTGGGAACCGGCGTGGAACTGCACCGCCACCGGCTTGTTGCCCAGGGTACCGGGGTAGTAGTGAGTGGAATCGGGACGCACCATGATGGCCTGGGTGGCGACGGCGGAACGGAGGGCGATGATGCGGGCGCCCTGTTTGCTTTCATAGGCCCGACGGACCTGACCTTCCTCTCAAGCGCGGTAGATTGCTACCTGCGCCTCCTCAAAGGCCACGTGGCCCAGGATGGGATTCACGTCGTCGGGGTTCTCGGTAGGCGTGACCTTGCCGCTGTTGAGGGCCTGGACAAATTCCATGTCGATGCCCTCGGCTTCAAACAGCCCTTCGTCCCTGGCAACCAGCCAGGGCAGGCTGAACACGACGCCGCTGATTTCGCTGACCACTTTCTTCATTGCTGCCGCCTCCACGGTGTGAGACCGATATTGCGGGGCAGTTTAGCAAGACGGGGCGGCGGCGTCCATTGGGGCAGGTTCTCACGCGTACCCGCTTTCCACCTTCTGTCATTGCGAAAATGCCGTCAGGCATTTGTGGCAATCTCGTTGAGGCATTTACGGCTGATCGAGAAGAACTCTTGCTATGCCGACGAGATTGCCATCCGCCAGAGGCGGACTCGCAATGACAACTGGGTACTCGTGAGGGGGCAGGTTCATTTGCGGGGCTGGCGCAAAGTCCCTTTAGCCGCTCATGGTGAGCCTGTCGAACCGTGACTCCGGCAACGGTGACATCCTTCGACAGGCTCAGGGTGAGCGGAAACCACAGAGACCGATTACGTTGCACAGGCCCCGGTTCATTCGCGAGTGTTCGGGTAGGGGCGAGGCCATACCTCGCCGGGCATCCGTTGCAGAGAGTCCAAGCACTGTCCGGCTTTCCGCGCGCCGGGAACGGCAAGGGTAAGCGGGAATTCAGCCGCTCGAGCCGGGCGATTGATCACCCTGCAACTTGCGCAGCTCCCGCTCTTCCATACCGCCGACCAGCGAGCGCCACCTGACGAATGAAAACACGACCACGCCGTGGAAGGCGACGCCGATCCCCCAGCCCAGCATGGGCCAGTAGAACCACAGGTGCTCCGGCGTGGTCAGCAGGTTGACCGCCACCAACAGCACGTTGACCGCAACGTACACCGCAAGATGCAAGAAGAAGGAAAGTTTGGCGGCGACGCGATCCCGGGCCTGTTGCCTCAGATCGGATTCTGGATTGCGGGCCATGAGGTTCATGTTGCCTCCGTCAGTTCTGGTCATGCCAGTCGCGCCCGTGGTAACACGCTTCCCAGAATTGGTACTCGTAGCGCAGGGTGGTGCGGAAGATGCGCTCCAGGTTGGCGGCCTTGGTCGCGCTGGCCCGACCGCCGGCGTCGTTGAGACGCTCCGTGAACCACGCGACCACGTCGGCCAGCACGTCGGGGCTGTGGATGTCGATCCAGCCCTGATAGACGGCATTGTTGGGCTGTGCCCCTGACTCTATGAGGCGCGCCGCCCAGTCCAGGTAGGTGCCTTCGGTGACGTAGAACAGCGCGACGAGGTCGTCGAAGTCGCCTTCCAGCGCAGTCCGCACCATGAAGTCGCCGAAGCCTTGAGTGACGGGGTTGGCCTCGGTTTCCAGGTACTGCTCCGCCGTGACGCCCAGGTCATGAAAGCCGTTGAGGAACAGGTCGTTCTCAGCGGACAGAAAGTTGCCGAGGAAACCGGCGAGTATCTTGCCGGCGTCGTAGTCCGGCGCGGCCTTGGCGATGGCGATGGAGGTCAGTTTGACCAGATCCTTGCAGAACACGTAGTCCTGCCGGAAGTAGTTGCGGAACTTGGCGATGTCCAGGCTGCCGTCGCCCATTTCCAGCACGAAGGGATGGGTGACCATGGCTTCCCACTGGTCATGATACTTGGCGCGGAGGTCATCTACGAACGGCATGATACTTGCTCCATGCTGGCTGTCATCGCGAGTAGCGCAGCGACGCGGCGATCTCGTAACGGTTTGGGCCGATTATGCACAAGCGCTCCTGCTACGCCGACGAGATTGCCATCCGCCAGAGGCGGACTCGCAATGACAAGTGGAGTGGATTCAGGCGGATTCGGCCAGGCAGCCGAAGAAGCGGTCCATCATACCCTTGGCCACCGAACCCATCATGCGCTGGCCGACGCGGGCGACGGAACCGCCCACCTGGCTGTCGGCGTCCACGTGGACGTTGGTCCCGCCTGCTGAATCTCCAAAATCCGGGGCTGGGGTCAGCGTGACGGTGGCCACGCCATTGGCGAAGCCCAGGTTGCCGGAGCCTTCGATAGCCATTTTGTAGGAATGGGGCGGGTTCAGGTCGGACAGGGCCACCGTGGCGGTGAAGTTGCCAGTGATGGGGCCGACGCGCACGGTGGCAGCGGCGCGGTAGCGGTCAGGGCCGTCCGGCTCGATGCCGCGGCAGCCGGGAATGCAGCCGGCCAGCACGTCGGGGTTCATCAGCGCGTCCCAAACGGCCTGGGGCGGCTTAGCAAAATGGTAATCGGCGGAAAGTTCCATGATGCGGGGGATTATAGCAGGGATGGGCGATGGGATCGCGGGTGTGCGTGTCGACGGTCATTCACTGTCCAGAACGGCGCCGGCGCTCCTTACCGTGAATTCGAGTATGCCTTCGGAGCGGTCGTACACCATGCGCCAGCGGTCGATGATGTCGCGCCCCAGCAGGGAGTAGATTGTGTTTATGGCGTCGGTTGCCCTCTCACCAGGCTTCGCGATATTCACAGTGACTTCGCAACCGTGAATTGTCCTGGCTTCACCGTCCACGAATTCCAGGATGGCGGGCTCTCTGAAGTACGTGGCCCGACCGCCCACTCCTCTCGAAACAATATCGTCCCGCAACTGGTCAAAGGGGATGCCCGCCGGACGGCCGTCTCGTGGGTGAATGCATGTCGCGTCGGCGCCGGTGTCAACTAGGAAAGTTATCGTCCTGGTTATGTCGAACCGGGGCAGCGTCAGGTAGCCTTCGATAAAAGGCTGCCCGGTTGGTCCAAATATCCCGAGAATCACAGTACCAACGGCGTTGGATTGGAGTCCAGAAACTCAATGACGACGTTCCCATCCCGCAGGTTCTTTTCATCCAGGACCGCCAGGAGTTCATCCATGGTGCCGGCTATGAACAGTTCTCCACCAGGGACCATGGCAGCCCATTGGTCCGGATATTGCTCCGTTAACAGCACGACCTGCCGCCGCATTTGTGAGGCCAGTTCCCGGTATTCCAACAAACCCTCAATTTTAGCCTCGGTGTCATTGGTGACCGACTCGGGTTTCGCCGGATCTGGATCACGCGGCGGGACCAACGACACTTCAGCCCATCGGTCATACACGTATTCAAAGAACCCCTCAACCGGGGTCGAGCCGCAGATAGGTGCCAGTTCCAGACCCGCTCGCGTAAGCAGGACTTTTCCCTCTTGCAACTCATTACCGTCATCGGCCGGAAGCTCTAATGCCGCAAGTTTTCCGTAATAAGAGATATTGAATCTTTTCGGCAAATGAAGAATTTTGAACCCTGATATATCGTTGAAGTGGATTAGTCCAAGGGTTTCGAGCTGACTGAGGGAGCCGAAATTGATCCCACGACCGTTGTAAATCTCATGGTGTGTGTCAAAGACTAACGGACGCAAAGAACCAATCATCCACGCGAAACCGCAGAGATTTCTGAACAACTCTGCGTCGCGCTTGTCCAAGTCTGCCACCAAATTGACCGTTCTTCGAGAGAAAGAACCGGGATTGTTTGCCTCACCGGCCAAGATACCGGCCCAGATCTGTTGCATATCTTCATCTGATACCATCCGGCATTTATCGAAGAAGTTCATAATCCAGTCGTTTTCCATTGCATCAGGGTTGGCCTTATCGTCAAGCCTTGGCAGTGCCTTTTCGGTTATGCTCTCCATGTTGAGTTGCTTGGTCATCTCCTCGTTGGCAAAGCGATAGGCGGCCCGATCCCTGAGTATAGCGATTTCAATGTCGGTTTCCTCGGCACCCACCCTGCGGATACGGTCAGCGCGAGCTTGCGCTTCTGCCATTCGGATTTCTTGACGCGGGTCAAAATGCCGGCCTATAGCGTTTGATATCTTGGTCACCAAGGTGTCGGCAGGTTTTGATAGTGCGCCAACGTTAACCAGTGAAAAACCCGGCATAGTGCCTCCCGGTCCAAGCGTCGCAACGCGCAGTTACAGCACAATGGTACTGTACTACAGCCGTTTTTGGGCAAGCGGGCTAACCAACTGGTCAGTCGTCCGACGTCGTCGCCGGAGCGTCTGCGGCGGCACGGTTTGCCTCTTCGGGCTTCTTGCTCGGAAAGATGCCCCTGAATATCCCGAAGACGAGCCGGAGGGCAAATTCCAGGGCAACCAGGAACAGCCAGTAGTAGATGATGGTTCCCCACTGGTTGTTGACCTCCCGCAGAACGTCCAGCGAAGCGCCCACGTCCAGGGGCGACCCGCTGACCAGCAGGAAGGACAGCACCGCGAAGGGCAGGATCTTCGCCAGATCCCGGGACAGGTCTTCATCGTAGTACGCGCACACCCGGACGGCGCTTACCGTCGCCAGGGCGATGGTCAATATCTGGGACAGCGCGCGGCCTTCCGACAGGAACGCCAGCATCACCGTCAGTATGGCGAACCAGCAGAAGGCGAAAGCCGGAAACAGCACGATGAATCTGATCACGTACCAAATCAGCGAGAAGAAGTCCCGCAGCACCGGCACCCTTGAGGAATCGTTCCCGGACAGATCGATGCTGAATATGTCCCGCCCCGCGATAAACCGGTAAAACTTGAAAATGAAAATGGCGTAAATCGCCATGCCCAGCACGTAGATTGCCACCGGCAACAGCACTTGCATAGCGTCGTCCGGGGTCAGCCCATTGGCGAAAATATTGTCCATACCTCAACACCTCTTCCGACTACCGACTACCGCCCATCGGCCAGCAGCAGCGCGTTGAGCAGCACCTGGGCGCCGTTGGCGCAGTCCTCGGGCGCGCTGTATTCCGCCGGGGCGTGGCTGATGCCGTTGACGCTGGGGACGAAGACCATGGCCGCCGGCGTGATGGCAGCGATGGCCTGGGCGTCGTGGCCGGCCCCGCTGGGCAGGCTGACCTGTTCCAGGCCGGCCATGCCGGCCGCGTCGGCGATGAGCTGCTGCATATTGTTGGAGATGGGCACCGACGGCGTGTTGCGCTGGGCCGTGACCGTGATGTTGACGTTCTCGGCGTGGGCCACCTCCTCGGCGGTGCGTCGTAACTCCACTTCGGCCGCGCTCAGGGACTCCATGCGCTCGTCGCGGAACTCGACGCCCATCTGCACCCGACCGGGGATCACGTTGCCGGCGTTGGGATGCACGTCCATGGAGCCAACGGTTCCCACCCGGCAGACCTCCATTTCGCCGGCGATGCGCCGCACGGCCAGGGCGATCTGCGCCGCCGCCGACATGGCGTCCCGGCGCAGGGACATGGGCGTGGTGCCGGCGTGGTTGGCTTCGCCCACGATGTCAACGTGATAGACGGAACGCCCGGTGATGCCGGTGACCACGCCGATGGGAAAGCCGCCCCGGTGCAGGGTCGGCCCCTGCTCGATGTGCAGTTCCAGGTAGCAGGCCAGCTCCTCGGGCCGCCGGCGGGCATCGGCGATGCGGGAGATGTTGCCGCCGATGTCGGGCAGGGTATCGGTCAGCGTCACCCCGTCGTCGGCCACGGCGGCGAAGTCCTCGGCTTCCCACAGGCCGGCCACGGCGCGGCTGCCCAGCAGCCAACGGTGAAAGCTGGTGCCCTCCTCGTTGGTGAACACCATTACCTCCACCGGATGACGCGGCGTCTGTCCGCCGTCCCGCAACGCCTCCACGACCTCAATGGCGGCGATGACGCCCAGTGCGCCGTCATACTGGCCGCCGCTGGGCACGGTGTCGGTGTGGGAGCCCAGCACGATGGCGGGCAGGGACGGGTCGGAACCCTCCGAGCGTCCGATGATGTTGCCGGCGGGGTCGATGCGGACGGACATCCCAGCGGCGCGCATCAGGCCGCTGACGTAGTCGCGCCCGTCGACGTCGTGGCGAGAGAAGGCGACGCGCTGCATCCCGAACTCGTCGCGGCCGATCTGGCCCAGCGTGGTCAGGTGGCTGTTGAGGCGGACGGAGTTGATGGCGGCGGAGCCAGTGGGCGCAGATGATGTGCTCATATTTCTCTTATTTCCTGCCTTTGCGTTGAATCCGTTTCAGCGGCCCGGTCCATGGAACGGACTTTCGTAGAACTCGCCCATCTTGAGAGTGCCGATAACCTCGTTCCACACCGGGTGGGCACGGTCTGCGTCGTCGTCCCAGTAGTCCATTGCGATGAGGGCCATCAGCGCCGCTGAGGATTTGAGGGCGTAGCAGAGGCGGGTGTGCGCCGGCCGCTTGGTCGGCGGGTCGATGAAGTCCATCTCGGCCCAGGCGACGGTGATGTCGCCCATGTTGATGGTGAGGGGAGAGCCGACCCTGGTGGGCTTGCGCTCGTCGCCAGCGAGGTTCTTCTTGAGCCAGTCGGCGATGGGGGGCTGGTTCCACGGGGTCAGGTTGGCCCAGTCCACACCGGGATGGGTGGCGGCCAGGTACATGACGCGGACGTCCAGGCGGATGTCGTCGTTGGGCGGCTTGCCGTCGAGAAACACGAAGGATCTGGACCCTTTGGGCATATCCAGGATCCAGGTGTTGGGTATCTCGAAGCGCAGCGCGCCCTGGTTGGCAACGAAAATGCGGTTGCCCGGCTTGGCCGTCCAGCCGTGGTTTTCGGGCAGGCGAAAGTCCTGCATTTCCCAATTGCTACTCATGGCACTTCACCCGTCCTCTTGGCGTCAAATTGTCATTGCGAGCGCAGCGCGGCAATCTCGTTGCTGGAGGAGTCGGCGCCCGGTCAGCGAGATTGCCAGATTTGTCAAAGATCCGGCTCCGCTCCTCGCAATTACAAAGTGAGTGGGGATGAGGATCATTTTCGCCCCGCGCCCCCGGCTCCCGGGCCGCGGAAGGGGCTGTCGTAATGCTCGCCCATTTTCAGGGTGCCCATGACGTCGTTCCAGACGGCCTTGGCCCGCTCGGCATCCTCGGGCCAGTAGCTAAAGGTGAGCAGAGCGTGGATGGACGCTTCGGGATCGCGGGTTATGGCAGTGCGGGTAAAGGCGGGCCGCTTTTCGCCCGGGTCAATGAACTCGGACTCAACCCACGCCATTTCCAGGTTGCCCATCTTGATGGTGAGGGGAGGCCCGGATTTGTACTGATCCAGACGGTCGCTCCGGCGCTTGCGTCGGCGGGAGGCGCGGTCCGGCCGGCCGTTGAAGTCATCCGACGTCACGTCCTTGATTAGCTGCGACAGAGGCAGGCTGCTCCAGTCGATCCGCATACCGTAGCCGGCGTAGAACACCGTAACCTCCAGCCCCATGGTGTCGCTGGGCGGTTCGGCGTCGCGGAACTTCACCGACTTGCGGCCGGGCTCGACCAGCCAGTCCTGGGGGATCTCAAACCGCAGCGCGCCCCGGTCGGCGACGAAGACCTTGTTGCCCGGCTTGGCGGTCCAGCCGTGGTTCTCCGGCAGATTGAATACCTGCTTACGCCAATTTTCCTGTTCATCCACCATGACTGTTCACCTGAAATCCCCGTGGGCCGGTATTAGTTGGAGAGTTAACAGCGCCATTATAGCGGATGCGTTCCGCAAGGACGGAAACGGCTGGGGCCTTTTGTCAGAAGCAAGGTTAGTACAGACGAGACCATCCAACCTCTAAACCAAAGCCAAGGTGAAACCCGCATCCGTGTTGGGTAGAATTGGCGGAGGATGAGTTGTTCGGCGAGCGAATGGCATAACCCTGTAGATTTACCGGTTGGGGTCCACCAGGGCTGGTGCAAAGTCCCTTTAGCCGCTCATGATGAGCCGGTCGAACCATGACTCCGGCAACGGTGGCATCCTTCGACAGGCTCAGGATGAGCGGAAACCGCGGAAACCAAAGCCCTGGGGCGCGACGGCCCAAGTGGACTTGGTCCCCGGTCTGGAATATCATTGGGGCTGTCAAAGGCTTCGGCGCAGCAGCAGCAAATGGAGGTCCAGGGACAATGGCGGAGAAGGGAATCCTCGACGGGGTTAGAGTCCTTTCCCTGGAGCAGGTGCACGCGCTGCCGTGGGGGACGGCATTCCTTGCGGATCTGGGCGCCGATGTCATCCGAGTCGAAAGCCCTGACCACCTGCAGGACCGCAAATCCGGCCCCTTTCCTGAAGGAACTCCGGGTGAAGAGTGGTGGAACGAAGCCGGCAACCTGGTCTATTACGGCACCCGCAACAAGCGCAGCCTGTGCATGGACGTGACCAACCCCCGGGGCAAGGAAGTCTTTCTCAAGCTGGTGGAGAAGACTGACATCGTGACCGACAACTTCCGTCCCGGCACCATGCAGAGGTTCGGGTTCGACCATGACAGCCTCTCCGCCATCAACCCCCGCATCATCACCCTCAGCAGCACCGCTTACGGGTACACCGGACCCTGGCGGCGGGCGGGCTCCCGGGCCCGCACCGTTGACGCCGCCTGTGGTTTGTCTTACCTGACCGGCTACGAGGGCGGCCCTTCCATGCGGGCCAGCCCCAACTACATGGACCATTCCGTGGGCAACAACGTGGCCTACGCCCTGCTGCTGGCCCTGTACCAGCGCAACAAGACGGGCCAGGGGATGCGGGTTGACCTTACCATGCTGGAAACCGGGGTCTCGTCAGTGGGACCGGCCATCCTGGAGGCGCAGCGGGGCATAACCCGCGATCGTTTGGGCTGCGCCCACTGGTGGAAGGCGCCGCACAATGTGTATCCGGCCCGGGGCGACGACCGTTGGATAGTTATTGTCGTGTCGTCCGACACGGAATGGGAATCGCTGAAGGGAGCAATGGGCCGGCCCCAGTGGGCCGAGGGAGCCAAATTCGGCGCCGCTTTAGCCCGCTGGCGCAACCGCCATGAACTGGACGAGTTAATCGGTAACTGGACCTCCCAGCACGACGACCTGGAGCTGGCGCGGAGGTTGCAGGGACTGGGCATCGCCGCCGGCTCGGCGATGACGACGGTCATCTGCGGGAACGCGGCTATATGTGGGAGTTCTCCAACCCCCAGGCCCCTGCCGTTGGGTCCCGTTTTTTCGCCGGGCGCCCCTTCAGAGATCCCGGCAATCCCATGTCAATATCGAAGGTGGCGGGATTGGGACAGGACAACGAGGCGATATTGGCCGAGCTGGCCGGGTTGTCGCCGGCGGAAATAGGGGAACTGGAATCCGAAGGTGTGGTTTGGGGCGCTCCCCGGCCCGACGAACCCAGGCCGTAATTGATGCGCCAGGGCACACGAACAATCGCGAAGAGTAGCGATAGCAACGTTCGTGGATAAGCAATTGTTGGAGAGACCATGCCCGGAATACTTTCAGAATTGCGCGTACTGGAACTGACCCACCGGCCCTCGGGCGCCTATTGCGCCAAGCTGCTGGCCGACCAGGGCGCGGACACCATCAAGGTTGAGCCGCCCGCCTGGGGCGACCAGGCCCGCCACGAGCCTCCCTTTATTGACGAGGTTCCCCATCCCGACCGGAGCACCTCCTACCTTGCCTTCAATACCAACAAGCGGGGCATCACGCTGGACGTGGAGCAGGCGGAAGGTCGGGAGCTTTTCGAGCGAT
>JAGWBI010000037.1:0-18882 GCA_021295965.1 Dehalococcoidia bacterium
CTGGACGGTTACGAAAACGGCATTTTCTGGCCCACCACCATGGACCGCTATCCCTACATTGAGGAGGCCCTGCGATGACGTCCGCCAATGGCAACCAACAGGATGGAGTGGACATCGGCGGAGCCCGTCCCGCCGACCTGAGCCTGCCCGGAGCCCTGGACGGCCTCCGCGTTCTGGAAATCTGTGACGAGAAGGGCCAGTTCTGCGGCAAGCTGATGGCCGACAACGGCGCGGATCTCATCAAGATCGAGCCGCCCGGCGGCGAAGCCTGCCGCAGTTTCGGCCCATACATGGACGACATTCCCCACCGGGAACGCAGCCTGTCCTTCTGGCACTACAACACCTCCAAGCGAGGCATCACCCTGAACCTGGAAACGCCACAAGGCCAGGACATCCTCAAGCAGTTGGCGGCGTCCGCCGACATTGTCCTGGAGAGCCGCAAGCCCGGCTACCTGGAATCGCTGGGGCTCGGTTACGCCGCGCTGTCCGCCGACAACCCCGGATTGATCATGTGCTCGTTGACGCCCTACGGCCAGACCGGACCGTGGCGGGACTACGTCAGCAGCGACATCACTCAGATGGCCGGCGGGGGACAGATGGCGTCGTCGGGCTACGACGAGATCGACGTGCCCGACCCGCCGCCAATCGCGCCCGGCGGCGGCAATTCCTGGCATATCGGGGCCCACTACGCCTACATCGGTCTCATGGCTGCACTGTACTATCGCTTCCTCACCGGCGAGGGGCAGTACATTGACGCCTCCGTTCACGAAGCCTGCGCGCTGACCACCGAGGGCGCCATCGCAATCTATCTCTCTACCGGTGATGTAGTGCAGCGTCACACCGGACGCCACGCCGCGCCCGATATGTCTCCGGCCATCCAGTTCCCCACCGGCGACGGCGGCTGGCTCAACACCACCCGCTCCGGCACCAACCTGACGCCGGCGCGCCTCAAGCTGTTGGCCGAATGGTTTGACCAGTCCGGCATGGCCGAAGACCTGACCGACGAACGCTACCAGGACCCGGAGGTTATCGCGGCGGAAAACGACCACATCGTGAGCGTGATGAAGAACTTCTTCATGAACTCCACCCTCATGGACTCCTTCCACGGCGGCCAGCAGCGGGACTTCCCCTGGGGCGCCATCCGCAGCATGGACGAAATCGTCGGCGACGACCACCTCACCGACCGGGAGTTCTTCAAAGAGGTGGAACACCCCGAGCTGGGCCGCACCTTCACCTACCCCGGCCCGGCCATGCTGCTCAACGGCTCCCCCTGGCGCATCAGCCGCCGCGCCCCCCTGATCGGCGAGCACAACTCGGAGATTCTGCAAGGTGAGTTGGGGTTGACCAACTCGCAGATGCTGCTGCTGGCGGAAGGTGGGGTAATCTGATGGACGACCCCCGGCACATTCCGTTGTATTCCATACCGGAATGTGCCCGGTATCTAGGACTGCCCGTATCAACGGTGCGGCGTTGGGTAGCTGCTCCCGGGTCCGAAGCATCGGATGAATTGAAACCTCTGGTGCAACCCGCAGGGTCGGATCCTACTGCTCTGTCGTTCACCAACCTCGTGGAATTGCACGTGCTGGCGTCCCTGCGGGACGACCGGAAAACGCTGGCAAAAGAGATCGCTTCGGTCGGCGCCTCAAGTCAGAAGGGCGGAAAGCTACTGGCGCACCGCAAATTTTCGGGTGCCGGTTACTGTCTCAAGCGCGTTGAACACGACGACGACGGGATGCCAACTCGGTTCTATCCGTTCACCCGCGGTTACGGCCGGGAAGCCCCCAAACTGGTTGTCATCGACCCGTCAGTGGCCTTCGGCAGGCCGGTGATTGCTGGCTCCGGCGTGAGAACTGGAGTAGTCGCACGACGCATCAAAGGCGGCGAGCTTATATCAGATGTCGCAGACGATTATCTTCTGGAGCCGTCGCAGATAGCAGAGGCGGTACGGTACGAGTTGGCCGTCTGACATCACCTTCTTCTCGGACGAAAACCTTGGCCGCAGGGTGTTCCCCAATCCGTTGCTGGCGGACGGTGTGCTGCTAGAAACCTTCTTGGCCCATTTTCAATCGGGCACCCCGGATACTGAGTGGATACCGGCGGTCGCAGCACGGGGCTGGGTCGTGCTGACCAACGATGCCCGGTTGAAGTACAACCCGATCGAACGGGACACGATAATGGGATCGAACGCGGCCGTCATAATATTGGCCGCTGGATATACCCATCCGGAAATGGCGGAGATGTTTCTGTCGGCTCGCAGGCTGGTCTTGGAATTCCTGCGGTATCACGAGCCGCCTTTCATCGCCCGGTTGTACCGCAACCGCATTAAGATGTGGTTGAGTAGGGACGATTGGACACCTTAATCTAACTTACCGTCCCCCGGTCTGACCCTCTATCCCACAAACAAATCCTCCGGCAAAAACGCCGACACCGTGTAGTTGGGCACGTCCACCACGTTGCTCACCTTCAGGTCCACCCCAACGCTGCAGATCACGTAGGCCTGGTTGCGTGTGAAACCCCGCTCCTGGAGCAGGTCGATCATATTCAGAATGGCGTTGCGGCAGGCCAGCGTGACGTTTTCGCCGTCGTTCACTCCATCGTCGGTTACGGGCATCCCCATGGTGGCAATGAACCGGCGCGGCGCAGCCCATTCGGGAGCGATGTAGTAGTCCTCCCGGCTGAACCGGGGCCAACGGATGTTGTGTCGCTGGGCCTCTCCCTTCAGCAGGCGGAACCGGACAGTACAGGTGGCGCCCATCTCAACGGCGGTGACGCAGACCTCGCCGTCGCCCTGGGCAAAATGGCCGTCCCCTGTGGAGAACAGCGCGCCGTCAACCGCAACTGGCAGCATCAGCTTTGACCCGGTGGACAGTTGCTTCACGTCGAAGTTGCCCCCGTTCTCCCGGGGCGGCAGGGTGCGGATGCCGTGGGTTGCGCCGGCGCCCGAAATCGGAACCGCGCCGGCCTCATCAGGCGGCAACGCCACTCCGCCTCGTTCCGCCAACTCCGCCTCCCGTCGCGTCCACGCCTCCAATTGGGCATGAGACGGCGCGACCCCGGAAACGCCCATGAAGGACGCGCCTGGCACCCGCACGCCCGGTATCTGCACCGACGTGGCGTAGCCGTCGGCGATTGCCCAGTGCACCATGAACGCATCGGTGAAAACATCGCGTAGGAAGCCAAAGCCGGGGAAGATCACGCTGAACGCGTAGGGTTGTGGTTGAATGTCCACGAACTCAACCTCAAGCAGGTCGCCCGGTTCCGCCCCTTTCACCGCCACCGGTCCCGTCAGCGGATGAATGACGCCCGCGTCCATCCCCGCGAAATCTGCTTCAGTAACTCCCGGCCGCATTTGGCCGTCAAAAGCGTCGCGGGTCTCCAGCACCACCTCCTCTCCCTCATCCACCTCCACCACCGGCAGTATGTCGGGATGCCAGCGGTTGTGTCCCGTGTTAGACTCCTCGCGCAGGGGTTTGCTGCGGTCTATGGTGATGCTCTGCATACGTCATTCCCTCCTCGGCGCCCCGTCTATCCGTGGCAGCCGTGCGCGGATGCTATCGGCAGCCCGGAAGGGAGTCAAGAAACAAAACGAGAGGAGTAGCCGCCATGTCCTCCGACAACCAGAATCCTGAAATTATTGCCGCCAACCTGGCCGCGGTGGAAGCCCACTTTCACTCTGAGGCCACCAATGAGGTGGAAGCAGCCCTGGACCTCTATACCGACGACGTGGTGTGGGAAGCGCCGGCACGAGGTTTGCGCTTTGAGGGCAAACGCGCCGTCGCCGACAACTACACTCAGATGTTCGCCAAGATGGAGGACGTGGAGTTCGAGACTCTGCAACGCTTCGCCACCGAAGACCGCGTCGTGGACGACAGCGTGGTCCGCTTCCGCCTGACCGGGGAGGGTTACCTGCCCCTGAATTCGGGGACGCAGGTCGAGATGCGGCTGGTGCATATCTTCGAGATGCGCGACGGGCTGATCAGCAAGGAGATCGGCTACGAGATGTGGCGGGCGGCGAGTTGACTGTAAGCGCCAGATGAGACTCACTTACTTCGGCCATTGCGCCTTTCGCTGGGAGACGCCGGGCGGCGTGACGGCCCTGGCCGACCCTTATCGCAACCAGGCCGGGCGCTACTGGTTCACCCGCCTGTTTCCAAAGGTGCATTGCGATCTTGGGCTCATCAGCCACGCCCATTTCGACCACGACGCCGTGGATCGTCTGCCGGAAGCAGCCTCTATACTACGGATGCCGGGCGAGTTTCAAATCGGCGATCTGCACATCCGAGGCATCGGGGATTATCATTCCGGCTCGGCGCGCCTGCGCGATTTCCCCAACGTGATGTTCCGGCTGGAAGCGAGCGGCGTCAGATTTCTGCACATCGGCGACAACCGCGCCCGGTGGCCGGCGGATGTCTCCCAAGCCGTTGGAAACGTTGACGTGCTGTTGGTGACCGTGGATGACTCAATCCACCTGCTAACGTACGAGGAAGTGGATGCATTGGTACAGCGCTTGCAGCCCCGGGTAGTCATTCCCATGCACTACGCAATCCCCGGAATCACCGCCCCGGAGTGCGAGTTGTTGCCGCCGGACCAGTGGTTGGCGCGCCAATCGACGGTGCGCCGTCTCGAAACTGACCGTTCCGAGTTCGCCGCTGGCAGACTGCCAGCGCAAACTGAAGTGTGGTTGTTCAATCCCGCCAGCGAATCCCTGGCCTCTACTGAAACCAGATCTTGATTCGTTTTCCAACGGGCGCCCGCTCCAGATTTACCAGCAAGTAGGGGCGAATAATCATTCGCCCCTACGGGTTCAACCGGTTTTGGAAATTCCAATCAGCTTTCCGGCACCTCGTGAGACCAGGTGAATCCCTGATCCGGTTCGTCGATCAGCCGCCACTGCGGCAGCATGAAGCCCTCTTCCACGGGCTGGAAAACCGCTTCCACCCGCTTGCCGATGCCCACGTTCTCCTCTTTTTCCATGTTGAAGTCGGCATCCACCAGGTTGCCGGTGATGCGCAGGCCGTCGAACTCGGTGGGCTGGCCCCGTTGCTCGTCCAGCTCCACCAGCACGATGGCGAAGGGAGCGAGGTCGCGGAAGCTTGGGATCACGGTGTGAGCCACCACCTGGTACGAATATATGGTTCCCTTGCCCGACACCTGCTGCCACTCCCATTTTAGAGATGTACACCAGGGGCAGCCGGGGCCCGGTTCCCCGCGCAACAGGCCGCAGTCGGAGCACTTTTTAACCACCAGCCGGCCCTCTGCGGCGGCCTCGAAAAAACCCTTGTATTCGGAATCGTTCTCGGGGATGCTCAGCGTAATGCCCCGGTAGGTGTAGTTCGGCATAGTTCTTCTCCGTGTTTCCGAGGGTTCTAGCTGAGTACGTTGCCCATGATGAGGGAACTGCCCACCGCCGGTGTGCCCCAACCCATGTTCATGCTGATCTTGGCGTCCTTGACTTGCCGGCAACCGCCTTCGCTGTAGTCGTAGGTGTGGTCGCCCTCGGTGCAGCCGGGGCAGTAGTCGTCAACGGTGCCGCGCAGTTGGCGCACGTTTTCGATGACCATGTTCATGCCATGGGTATAGCCTTCGCAGAGGTGCCCGCCGCTGAGATTGTTGGGCCGTCTGCCGCCCAGGTTGATGATGCCGGAGGTCACGTAGTCTTTGCCCTCGCCTTTTTCGCACCATCCGTAATCCTCAAACTGGAGCATGACGGTGTAGGTAAAGGCATCGTAGCAACCGGTCAGATCAACGTCCTCGTGCTTCACGCCGGCCAGGTCGAAAATGCGGGGGGCGATGTAGTGACCGGCGACGCGGGTGATGGGACCGTGCTGATAGTGGAAGTCGCCGCCGGGCTTGGTGCCGCGACCCTGGACCCCTTTTATGTAAACGGGCTTGTGCCGCAAATCCCGAGCGCGCTCGGCGGAGGCGACGATTACGCAGGTGGCGTTGTCCGTTTCCAGGCAGCAGTCCAGCAGGTGGGCAACCGGCCGGATGATCCAACGGGAGTTCATCACGTCGTCCACCGTCACCCGGTGCTTCATCAAAGCCTTGGGGTTGTTGGAGGCGTGGTTGGAGTGCGCCGCTTTGATGGCGGCCAAGTCCTCGCTCTTCACCCCGTACTCGGCCATATGCCGGGTGAAGGTGTAGGCGAACTGTTGAACCGCGCTAATGAGACCGTAGGGCCGCTTCATCAGGTCCAGGCCGCCAATTGGGGCCGACGCCCGGGCTCCGGTCCCGCCGATGCGGATGTTGGAGTAGCCATTCATCGAGCGGTAGATGGCAACCACGTCGCACATTCCCGCTTCGATGGCTCCGATTGCCAAACCCACCAGCGCTTCGGTTGACGACCCGCCGCCGGAGCAGTCCATGTAGAAGTTGGGCCGCATGCCCAGGTCATACTGGATGGACGTGGACGGCGTTGAGTCGCCGCCGTGGTAGCTGAGCATCCCATCCACCTGGTCCGGCGTCAGACCGGCGTCGTTCATGGCGTTGCGAACCGCCTCGGCGCCCAGGGCGCGGGTGGTCCGGCCCGAGGCGCGGCTGTATTCGGTTTCGCCGACTCCGACGACGCAATATTTGTCCCGTGGATTACCTGCCATATTGTTCCCTCCGGATGGCAAGAGTTAAGAAAACGCCGTGCTGACGCGACCGGCGCAGTCGGGGTACGCTAACACGGCGAACATGCGGATTCAAGCAGGATCGGTTGCGGCGTCCGGTTCGTCGGTTTCTTCCGGTTCGCCGGCATCCGGCGGCGCCACAACCACGACCGTAACGCCCTTATCCTCGGCCAACTGACGGTATGCAGAAGATATGGAGTAACCGGCAACCACAGGCATAGCCGTATGGCCGGTCAGCTTTTCCAGCAATCCCGACCGGTCCGCGGCGCGCATGATGTCCCGTTCGCCAATCCCGGAGGACACTTCCACAGCCAGCCTGGTTTCCTGACGGGTATCCCGGTCAAGACCGCGCACCACCACGTCCAGCGCCATGAGGGATCGGCGGTCACCTTCGGTAAGGAAGCCGGCATCAATAGCATCGTCAATATCATCAGCCAGAATTGACGGATCAACCAACCGGATGCGGCGTAGCAGATGGCCGAAGTATCCGGCTGCGTTGCGCTGGAAGCGACGTTCCGCCTCATCCCCAAGCAAGCGATTCAACTGCCTCTCGTGGCGAGTCAACGTAGCGGTGTGGCCCTCTAACATACGGGTGTGGCTCAGCACAGCTTGGCTGTGGCTTTCCAACAGCCGGCTATGGCTTTCCAGCACTTTGTTCTGGTTATCCAGCCGTTCTACCATACTTTGCAGCATAGCGGTGTGGGTTTCCAACAGCCGGCTATGGCTTTCCAGCACTTTGTTCTGGTTATCCAGCCGTTCTACTATACTTTGCAGCATAGCGGTGTGGGTTTCCAAGGTCCGGGTGTGGGATTGGACCGTCTCAACCAGAGAGCGCACCTCCGCCGGCAGCTGTTGGAACTCCTCGTCCAAAATCTGCCGACGCAGCCGGGCCAGGTGTTCCGGGTTGCGTTCCAACAGACCCATCAGGTCGTCAAAGGTGATGATTTCCTCCGTAGCCATACTGATGGCCTACTCCCAGCGTACAGAATGCGCAATCAGGTGTACACCACCTGCATGGCGCTTCTCACATCCTCGATGGTCTCTCTGGCGATGGCCCGTTCCCGTTCGGTGCCGGCTATCAGGACGTCACGCACGTAATCGGGACGTTCTGCGTACCAGGCGCGCCGTTCCCTGATGGGTTCCAGGAAGCGGTTGATGGCATCGGTGAGGCGGTTTTTGACCTCCGCGTCGCTGACCGTGCCGGCGGTGTAACGCTCCTTCAGCTCCGACACCTCATCGACATCATCATTGAAAGCGTCGTGGTACAGAAACGCCGGATTGTACTCCACCACGCCGGGGTCGGTGGCGCGCAGCCGGGGGTTCTGGCCAGTGATGTCGCTGACCATCCGTTTTACCCGCTCGGCCACCGCTTCCGGGTCGTCGGCCAGGTACACCGCGTTGTTCAGGCTCTTGCTCATCTTGGCCTGGCCGTCCGTGCCTACGAGGCGAGGCACCCGGCCCACCCGGGCCCTGGGGATGGGAAATACGTCGCCATATAGCCGGTTGAAACGACGGGCCACGTCTCGAGTGTATTCGATGTGCGCCACCTGGTCCTCGCCCACCGGCACCAGGTGGGCCTTGGGCAGCAGAATATCCGCAGCCTGGCTGATCGGATAATTGAAAAACCCCAACGTGATGGACTGGTTCTCCGCCTCCAACTGGGCGGTTTCAGCGCGAAGGGTCGGGTTCCGCTGGTGCTGGTTCAAGGGCATCAGCATGGTGAAGAACATGGTCAACTCGGCGTGTTCCGGCACGTAGCTCTGGATGACAAACGAGGATTTCTCCGGGTCAAGCCCGACGGCCAGCCAGTCGGTGGCGACTTCCAGCACCGACCGTTGGATGAGGCCGATGTCGTCCAGATGGTCTCCCATGGCCTGATAGTCGGCGATCAGGAAGAAACACTCGTACTCATGCTGCATCTGGACCCAATTCTCCAGCGCGCCCAAATAGTGGCCAAGATGCAGTTGCCCGGTGGGGCGCATTCCGGTAAGGATGCGTTGTTGATCAGCCATGTCAGATGGTCTCCTGAGCCGATATCCTGAAACCCAAAGGATACCCGTTGTATCTAATTCGCGTCACCGACGGCCAAACCAGCCCGCGAGGTGGCCCGGTTCTGAGCATCCCCGCCAAGATTTCCCAGAGATTGACGGTGCCGCCGCAGGTATTCTAGCAGGCCATCCGCCGCTGCTGCTTTGCATTCGCCGCACAGCAGCGTTCCGGAACGGCACCGCTGTTGCAAAGCCGCGTATTCTTCCGGTTCCGGCGTGGCGTAAAAGGCGTGCAGGCTGGAGACTGAGCAGACGCGCGGGTCGGGATTGCCACCCTTTTCACGCTGCTCTTCCAGGGTCCTACGGCCTCCGGTATAGGCGCGCCCGACGCGGCGGCGTATATCGGCCGGCTCGTCATCGTAGGTAATGCGTCCCGGAGGAACCGCGTTGGTCATCACGTCCACCGCGCTTCCGGTGGCGGGATCGCTGTAGGTGGTCAGCCCGCGCATCATCCGAACGTACAACGCCGATGGCTTGACGAACCCGAACCGTTCCGCAACGTTTCGCCCCATTCGCACGTAAACGTCGCCGCCGATGCCGTCCAGTACCAGCGTCCGGCAAGGCCCGCCGCGCTCTGTTTGCTGGGGATGCAAGATATCCGCGAGACGCAGTAGAGGACGGAAAGTATCGGTTGCGCTATCCCGCAATCGAAGCCCCAAGGCGGAGTTCAAAACGCTCAATGGAATGGCATTCCCCAGGGCAAAAGCCGTTTGTATGACGGCGGAATTGTCCTGTTGCAGGTAGGCGTCGGCGCGATCCAAATCAAGGCCGGCAGCGGCCATCGTCAGCAAACTGTCGCGCATGATGCGGCGCGCCTGTTCCAGGTCATCCAACTCGTCTCGGAAACCCACTACGATGTCTGCGCCCAGACGCTGGAAAAAAACCAGCAGACTGACCAGCGTGCCGCGACCCAGGTGCATGGGGCCGTCGATGGGAAAAGTCACAATCACTTTGCACCGGTGGCGGTCGGCCAGGGCTTGCAGGAATAAATCGGCATCCCGGCTGCCTACGATTTGCCCCGTCACCATGTAGGGATGGGCCTCGTCGAACCACTCGGTGAACTGCCGCCTTTGTTCGGGGTATGCCTCGTTGAGGCCGGTTACGCGCAGTTCCTTGATGAGTTCGTTTTCCCGTGCCAGGGGCTGATCGCCGGTGCGAACCACCAGCGAGGGTATGGCAATGTCCGCTTCGTCGGTGCGAGTCTCAGGCGACTCGGCGTCGAGAATCTGACCGTAAAGGCGGCTCAGTCGTTGGGCGATGTCGTTCAGCGTCCGTTCCTGCGCCTCGCGGGCGTTGGACAAAAGCAGACGTGCGATATCCTCCGCAGTTTCCGCCGACAACCCCAATTGTCGCGCCCGGCGTCGGGCGCTGACGAAAAGATTTTCTTCCACTGCCGGCTTGTGGATGGTGTCACTTTCGAGGTACTTTTCGGCGGCGACGTTGCGCGAGGCCTCGATACGAGCGTGGGCCAATTCCAGGATCCGGTCGTGGCTGCCGGCAATAATCGCGCGCTGCCGACCCCGATACTCACCATAGGGAAGGCCACCGCCCGGCATCTGCGAACGAACCAAAGCGGGGTCTTCGCCGGCCAGCAGTCGGTTGACGCCCCGTTCTATCTCTTCGACTTCCACCAGGCGTCGCCAGTCCGGCGGCACCAAGGCAGCCGGCTGCTCGTCCAACCACGCGCCCAACCGAGGCGCCCGTTCGTCGTAAATTGCGGTCGCCTGGGGCAAGCTCAACTTTTCGCGGAGACCCAACGCCGGCATCAGATAATCCCGCCGGTACGCGGCCAGGTAACTCTCACGGGTGCGGCCGGCAGCGGGGGTTTCGCGCAGATAGTCAGCGTGGCGTTCAGTATCCACCAAATCCAGTAACGCCGCGTGCATCAACAAAAAGGCGACACCATCGTCAGCAGATGCGGACCACATGCCCAGAATTCCGTCGCGAACCGCGTCAACGAATGACTCGGGGGCCCCGGCTCCCCGCAGCCATGCCGCGGCAATGGCGCTTGAAGTTTCCCAGCGGTTGGGGTCCCCAGGAACGCCGGTCAGGTGGAACAGGGCAGCCGCATTGGTCTCCGCTGACTCCCCGTTCGCCCCGTCGGACGTTGTCAACTCCGCAGCAACGCCGGCAATGCGCCGCGCCGCCGCCAGTCCTTCCGCGTCCGGATGCCGCGCATAAGCGGCGGCCAGGGACGTTGCCAGCTGGTGCCCGTCGGGAATGTAGCGTTGATCGGTAGCCATTGTCCACGGAGCAAGGTAAGGCGCATTTGGCTACATCATACCAGCAACGCCATCGCTCCGAATCCTCTCGCTGAAAAGCGAAAGCCCGGACGTTTGCCGGGCTTGATGAAGGCGTGTCTGACCGGAACTCAACCAATTGCGTTGTCGAATCGTTCCAGAAACTTTGCAATGGCGTCGTTGCAGGCTTCCGGCTGTTCCAGCGTTACGAAATGACCGGAGTTCGGGACGACCACGACCTCCGCATCCCGAAGTTCCCGCCCCAGGTACTCCGCGTATCGCACCGGAGTCATGATGTCGTCCGCGCCGACCAGGACCAGGCTCGGTAAGGCAATCTCTTTCACCCGCTCCATAACGTCGAATTTGTCGCAGGCCGTCAGGTCGTTGTGCTCTACCATCGGGCCGGACTGCAGGGCGCGGGCGGCCAGTTGGGGCGCCAGCTCGCGGTTGACGGCTTCGTAGTAGGCGGGAGCCTCGGCCCGCCATTGGGCATCGTCCAGGCAACGGTTCAGGTAGTCGGGATGCACCCGCAGCCGGGCTCCGGTCCCGATCAGGACCAAGCCGGCCAAGTCCTCGGGAAAGCGCAGGGCATAGTCCAGCGCGATGGCTCCGCCCATGGAGTGACCGAACAGTACGAAGGGCGTATATCCCTTGGCGCTCGCGTAATCGCGCAGCCAGTCCACGTAGCCGCCGATGCTGTCACGGGCTTCCCCATCAGGGTGGCCCGGCAGGTTAACCGCGTCAGCATTGGCAAACCTGGCGGTCTGGTAGTGATAGGTGAGTTCGTTCTGGCCGGAGCCGTGAACCATAACCAATTGCATTGCCGTAATCTGCGCCTCCTTCGGTCCCGTACATCTGTTACAGCAAGTGACCCTGCCCGTTCACGGGCGCATCCGGTTCATCTCCGCCGTCATCGTCACCCTCATCATCGCCATCATCGTTGGGCAGATCAGCTTCATCCACTTCCAATTCGTCGCCGTCCTCATATTGGCTGTCCGCCTGGGCCGCGACCTCCTCGGCCTGGGCCAGCGCCGAACCGGCGTCTTCATTTTGCCTGGAGGGGTCCTCCTGGCTGTAGTCGTTGGCTCGGAAACAGTATATGGAAACAACACTATCGTCTCCGCCGCGCTCTCTCCAGATGATGACGCCCTTGGTCTGGCGGGTGTTGACCACCTTGACTTCAGCCAGATTGATCCGTACCACCTGGCCGTTGGCCGAAATAATGAACACCTCGTGTCCTTCTTCATCGTTCATCTCTGCCGAGCTCACGATTTTGGCGTCCACCACCGGCCCGGTGGGCTTGTCGCTCTGGTCCACGGCGAAGGTCTTAACGCCCATCCCGCCCCGGTTGGTTTCGCGATAGACTGCTTCTCCCTTGCTGTTGCACAAGGGCGTGGCTTTGCCATAGCCTTTCTCACTGACCACCAGCAGGAATTCGTCTTCGGGATCGTTCACCACGTCCATCGCCACCACCCGGTCCTTTCCGCTGTACTCGTCCTTGAACTTCATGCCGATAACGCCGGCGGCGTTGCGGTTCCGCTCCGGGATACTGGTCACGGGACACAACAGCGCCTGGCCCTGTTCGGTGACCAAAACGACCGACGCATCAGTCTGGGCCGGACGCACCGCCACCAACTCGTCGCCGTCCTGGACCTTCATGGCGATCAGGCCGGATTTCCGCAGGTTTTCCAACTGACCCGGACGCAACGCGTTCACGCGTCCGTTGCGCGTCGCAAAGATGTAGAGACGGTTGTACTCAGCGCGACTGGCCGGCAACATGGTCTGCACTTGCTCGCCGGGTTGCAATGGGATCAGGTTCACCAGCAGGGTTCCGCGCGCCGTCCTCCCGCTGTCGTTGGGAGTTTCGTACACGTTCAGCGGATACACACGCCCCTTGTTGGTAAAGAACAGCAGCTGCTCGTGGGTATTGACCACCGCGATCTGCATGATGGCGTCGTCGTCGCGGTTATTGGCGCCGCGCACGCCTTTGCCGCCCCGGCGCTGGTTCCGGTAGGTGCCAATGGGAACTCGTTTGATGTAGCCACGCTGGCTCAGCGTGACCACCACGTCTTCCTGGACGATGAACTGTTCGATGGACTGTTCTTCCAGCTCCTGCCGGATGATCTCGGTGCGGCGCGGGTCGCCGTGCTTGCGCTTGACTTCCCGGGTTTCCCGCTTGATCTCGGCCCGGATTTTCTGCGGATTCTGCAGCAGGTCCTCCAGCCTGGCGATTGTCGCCAGCAGGTCGTTGTACTCCTCATCCAGCTTCTGCCGTTCCAACGCGGCCAGCCGCCGCAGCTGCATATCCAGGATGGCCTGCGCCTGGATCTCCGACAGGTCGAACTCCTGCACCAGGTTGTTCCGCGCGGTCTCCACGTCCTGGCTGTTGCGAATCGTTTCGATGATGGCGTCGATGGCGTCCAGGGCCTTGAGCAGACCCTCCACAATGTGCGCCCGGTCCCGCGCCCGACCCAGCTGGTATTCGGTCCGCCGGCGGATTACTTCTTCCCGGTGGGTGACGAAGTGCGTTATGAGATCCTTCAGCGGCAATTCCTGGGGTTGACCGTCAACCAGCGCCAGCATGATGGCGTTGAACGCGGAGCGCAGCGCCGTCCTCTTGTACAGGTTGTTCAGGATCACCGTGGCCTGGGCGTTGCGGGCCAACTCGATGACCACCCGGATTCCCCGTCGGTCCGACTCGTCGCGGATCTCGGTGATCCCGGCGAGAGTCTTATCCCGCACCAGGCTGGCGATTTTCTCGACCAGAGTCGCCTTGTTGACCTGGTAGGGCAGTTCGCTGATGATGATGCGCTGCCGGTTGGAGTTGCGACCGGGCATATCCTCGATCTGCGTCACCGCCTCCATCACAACCCGGCCCCGGCCGGTGGCGTACATATCGCGCACGCCGGCGACGCCGCGAATACGGCCGGAGGTGGGAAAGTCCGGCGCCGGCACGATCTCCATGAGTTGATCAACGTTGCACGCCGGATGGTCGATGACGTAGCAAACGGCGTCACAGATTTCGCCCAAGTTGTGGGGCGGCATATTGGTCGCCATTCCCACCGCGATGCCCGATGAACCGTTGACCAGCAGGTTGGGCATTCGCGCCGGCAGCACCTGGGGTTCCTTGAGGGAATCGTCGAAGTTGTCGCTGTAATCAACGGTCTGCTGATCGATGTCGGCCAGCATCTCGTCGGCGATGGCGGCCAGCCGAGCCTCGGTGTAGCGCATTGCAGCCGGCGGGTCGCCGTCGATGCTGCCGTAGTTGCCCTGGCCGTCAATCAAAGGAGCCCGCATGGAAAACTGCTGGGCCATCCGAACCAGCGCGTCGTAAACGGACCCATCGCCGTGGGGGTGGAACTTGCCCAACACCTCACCGACGATGCGGGCGCTCTTGCGATACTGGCTCCCCGGCCTGATGCCCATGTCGTGCATGGCATAGAGAATCCGGCGCTGCACCGGTTTCAAACCGTCCCGCACGTCCGGCAGCGCCCGGGCCACGATGACCGACATCGCGTAGGAGAGATACGACTCGCGCATCTCGTCGCTAATTGCGCGATCAATGAATTCGCCGCCGGTTTGCGGTGGAGGGGCCGTGGTCATCGTGGATTTCTCCTCTTGTCGTTACTCTCCATGAACTCCTGGGCTCGTTCCACCAAACCCAGGAACAAATTGCGGAAGTTCGCCGGAACCTCGTCGTCGCGTTCCGGCAGGAACTGGACTCCAATCACCCAACTGTGTTCCTTGCTTTCCAGTCCTTCAATCACCCCGTCGTCGAGCTGATAGGCAATAGTCATCAACCTCTCGGCCCTTTGCGGTTCGCGCAAACCCAACCGATGCCGGCTGTTGACGCGGAACATGCCCGCGCTGCCGATGATGGCCGCGACCTTGGAGCCGGGCGACAGATATATTTGATGCCGAACCGTACCAGCGTCACTCTCTTCCCGGTGCGCATTCACTGGTTGTGCCGGTCCACCGCCGAAGTAGGCGTTCAGCAGGTGCATCCCGCCACCGGTCGCCAGCACCGGCATATCTCGGGACAGGGCGCCCTCCAAAAGGCGCAAACCGGCCGGGGCGTTCCTTTCGTGGGCCGCGTTGTCCGGCAGCAGCAAACCTGCCGCATCCGCCAACGCGTCAGCATTGGCTTCAGCGACGGTAACTACGTTGACCTGTCCGCCGGCCAATTCAACCGCGCGGATGGATGGTTCAGGATGATGGCCGTTACGGTGGTCGGCCAGGATGGTGATGATGGTCAAAAGGCAATCTAAAACGGGTAAATCGGCACCTTCCAATTATACTAGATTTCGCGCCAATCCGTCCGTTACACCTGCCATCGCCTTTCGTTGAAAACCGGCGTCCACTCGTTATCGTTGTACCGGCAATGGCCTTCTCACCGCAAGTCAGGCAACTGGTAAACCAAGTTCAAGTCAGCCGCGGCACTCCACAGGCGGCGGTCCCGTGTCCATAGTCGAACGGAACCGGCCAGCAACGCCGCTGCCAGCAGGTGGGCATCAACATACCCAATCCCCCGCCCCATCAGCCGGTGCCTTTCGATTAGAAACAGCACTTCTTCATCGCCGGCCACTGGTATCTGCGGCAGCTCTTTGAGAAGGTCAAGTACCTGTTCTCGGTCGGGAAGGTTGCCACAAGCCAATTCCCCAATGACCATAGGATGCATCAAAACTTGATCGTCTTCCAACAGCGCCTCAAGTATCGGGTCATTGGCGCGTAAGTGGTTAACCCATACCGAAGTATCGGCCAGCGTCATGCCGTCTCACCCCTGCGGCGTGGGATGTCCTCAAGTTGGGGGGCGCTCCCACCCAGCCGGGCCAGTCTCCGGGCACTCTCACGCTCAATGAGAGAGCGCAACCCTTCGCGTACCAAGTCTGTCCTGCTATTTATTCCGGTCAGCTTTCGAGCTTTGGTCAACAATTCCTCATCTATGTTGATGGTAGTTCTCATGCCAATCTCCATCAGCCGTTGGTCTCACATCACATGATACACCATTTGATGCTATCTATGATGTCTAGGTCCGGGCGCTAGCCACGCGATTCATCCTCCAAAACCATCCGCGCCACCTGCCGTCCCATCCGAACCGAGTAGTTTGTCCCCCGGTCTTCCGGGTAAATCTGCGTCGTATTGGCGAGGTACAGCGACTTGAACGGCGTCCGGTGGTCGGGGATGCGTTCGCTGTAGTTGACGCCGATGATTGGCTGGGCCCCGTCAACCCGGTGGTGGAAGTATTCCAGGATCCAATCTCGCTTGAAGTCGGGGTTGAGGCGTTGCAGGTATGGAACGAACTCTTCCAACAGCTCCGCCGGTTCCTTGCGGTACAGTTCACTCTCGCGGTCCGGGTAATTGGTGAGATAGACGATGTGGCGACCGCCGTAAAGACTTCGGTCGATCATGTTGGTATGTTCAATAACGCCGACGAACGGTAAGGCGCGGTCGGCCACGTTCAGCCAGTATTTCGACGTCAGGGGACGATCCAGCACCAGGATTACCAGTACCGCCGACAGGTACCGCGCCGATTCCAACACGCCCCGGTAATCTGCCGGGAGGTCCGGAACCAGGCGGGTGAATATGTTGGACGGCGTGGTGGCTATCACCGCGTCATAGTCAATAGATTGCTCCGGGCCGCCATCCACGCTGGCGCTGAGGCCGGTGGTCTTGCCGTCGGTCACGTTGATGCGACGCACCGCCGCGCCTATATGCACCTGTCCTCCCTGTTCCACAATCCGCTCGCCGCATACGTCGAATACCTTGCCAAAGCTGCACATCGGGTAACCCAGCCGCTCTTTCTGCATCCTTTTCCGCGATGCTACCCGCAGGTAAATCTTCCCCCACAGCCAGGTCATGCTGACCTGGTCGTAGTAGTCGCCGAACTTGCCCCGCAGCATGGGTTCCCAAATTACCCGATAAGCGTCCTCACCCATGTGACGGCGGGTCCATTCTGCGGCGGTTACATCCTCAAACTTGCGCCAGTTGTGCGTTTTCTGCAACAGGAACGTCCACAATCCCAGCCGGACACGCTGGACCAAGGGCAGCGGGGAGAAGCGCAACAAATCCATGGGCGTGGCGAAATCCCAGATGCGGCCACCGTGGAACAGGCCCACCTTCGACTCCAGCCATTCCATCGAGTCGCCCAGACCGACCTCATCGATCAGGTCCACCATGTCGGTGTCGCTGACGAATAGATGATGGTAGCCACGTTCCAGTTGACCGCCGCCCACCTCAAAAGTTGACGCCTGACCGCCCAGAAAAGGCGCCGCCTCGAATACCTCGGCAAAATGACCTTTGCCGGTCAATTCCAGGGCTGCCGCCAGGCCAGCGGCGCCACCTCCGATGATCCCCACTCGCATTGCCTAATTATCCTCTGCGGCGCGAACGCCTTCCCCCAGTCCGTCATTCCGGCGAAAGCCGGAATCCGGGGGGGCGCCGCCGGCCGCGACACTGTCCCCGTCGGTCGTCGTCGCAGCAGGTTCGTCTTCCGGCAACGCCGTCAAACGGCGCAGCGACACGTTGTGCCATAAGAGCAAAATCAGCCCGGCAATATTGACCGGCAACCACAACGCGACCAGGTGTACCGCCACCGTATAGGCCGCCGCTACCGCCGCTCCAATGCTTAGCGCCACCAGCGTCTGCTGGGCTACCACCTCGAAAGGGCCAATTCCGCCAATCGAGGCCGGTATCGCGGTGATCAGGTTGGAAGTAACGGTGACCAACAAAATTGCCGCCGCCAACATCCAGAAAGAACCGAAGTAGCCGTGAAGCTCAAAAGAATAAGCCACGATGAGATACACGCCGGCCTCGGCCAGCCACACGGGCAGCGAACCCAGGAACAACACCGCGTGCTTGCGCGGCGAATTCAGCGCCGCCAATCCCTCGACGAAACCGTGGATCACCTCCGTAGCCAGCACCCGAAACCTGGCCGGCAGGATGACCGTCAAGGCGATGAGCCAGTTCACCGCTCGCCGGCTGGTCGCCAGCGCAGTAAGCGCCACCAAGGCAACTGCGAAACTACCGATTACGCCCACCATCAACACAATGGCGGTGGACTGATAAGCCAGGCTTGCATCGTTGAACAGACCGGCGGCTAACAGGATCGGCGCTGCCACCGCTCCCATCGCCAGCAGGGTCAGTCCGTCGTACAGCCGCTCCACGCTCAGGGTGGCGATGGACGCGGGGACGCTCACCGCCTTTTCCCGCTGCGAAAGATACACGGCCCGCACCAGTTCGCCCAATCGGGCCGGCAGCACGTTGTTCGCCATATAACCGATGATGATGACCGGATATAACCGTCGCGCCGGTATGCGGTCAATGGGAGCCAGCAGATATTGCCAGCGCAAAGCCCGGAACCACTGTCCGATGAAATACAGCACGATGGCCGGCGCCAGGTATAGGTAATTTGCGGTGAGTAACGCCTCGGCAAGTTCCCCACGATCCACCAGTAGCACCAGCAGACCCAGCGCCACCACGCTGACCAGCACCCCCGCCCAGAACCGCCAGTTGCCGAGGAAGTAGGTCATCTTTAGTCGGTGCCGGGAACTGAGTGCGTGTTCGAGAATCCCACCGGCGATGTATCCCCGACCTCGTTCGCACCCGCCAGCGATCATCATCGTGGATGGTGTAGGGCCGCGGAGGTTCGTGGAGTGCTCTTTCCAAATCGGGCAACACGCTGGCTATTGTCGCTATAATGCCCTCGATTTCCGGCGGGCTCATCTCATTGTCGTAGAAGTTACGATGTCCGTTATCAGCCGCAACGTAGGCGTCAATGATACTGCGGCTGTCGTATTCGGCGGCCAACTGCCGGGCGATATGGCCGACGGTACGATGGCCGCCTAAGTTCATCCACCCGCGCTGTTGGCCATGGGCCTTGAGCATCTGGGCCAATGCGCCCCAAACCTTCTCGGTGGCCTGAAGGCGGTCTCCCTTATCCAGTTCGCCCCGCGCCTGCTGAATCAACCGCCGGCTGATTTG
>JAGWBI010000037.1:18979-20412 GCA_021295965.1 Dehalococcoidia bacterium
AGATACTGCTTGCCCGTGAGCGTTCTCAACCGCCAGCGGTCTTCTTCGCGGACGGTGAAGGGACGCGGAGGTTCCCACAGCGCCCTTTCCAAATCTGGCAATACGTTGACGACCGTCGCTATGATGCCTCCTATTTCCGGCGGGCTCATCTCGTTATCGTAGAAGTTCCGGTGGCCGTTATCAGCGGCTACGTAAGCGTCAGAGACGCGGAGGTCATCGTATTCAGCGTCCAGTTGCCGTGCGATATGGCCAACGGTTCGATGGCCGCCCAAATTCAGCCAACCTCGCTGCTGCCCATGCGCCTTCAGCATCTGGGCCAGCGCGCCCCAAACCTTTTCGGTGGCTTGCAGACGGTCTCCCCGGTCAAGCTCGTCCCGCGCTTGTTGGATCAACCGCCGGCTGATTTGTACCCGGTCTTCCACCGTAGCGAATCCAGGTTCCGGCAATACGGGCATCCTCGTCATCTGATGGACCCTTTGATTCCTGCACTTGGTCTTTTGGTGTATTGATAATACTCGGCGGTGAACCAGTCGCTTTCCTGACGGCGCGCAATGACGTATTCCAGCGCGGAGCGCAATTTCTTGGGATCAACCGCTGTCTCCCTGAAGAACGCGACATCCTCATTCAATTGACGCCACATTCCGGTATCAGCACGCGATTCACCTGGACGGCGGTAGGTTTCAGGATACCACAGCAGATTTCGCATCGGCCCGTCCTTGCGGTATTGGCCGGCGTCCTCTTGGTCAACCGCGTGGGCGTGTTCGGCTAGGTAAACGCTCGGACCGGCGTCTTCTCCCACCCGCCGGCAACCTTCGCTGCCTTCGTCATCGTTAGCGGCGCAGAAACGGTCGAACTGCAAGGTTCCCTGTCCGGTTTCCTCGCGCACGTACCATTGAAACGGATACCACATATCGTAATCCACTTTGACCGCACCTGATTGAGACTCGCCGGTCGCGGAAAGTACTCGGTTTTTCAGGTCAACGTAGGTGGTCACGAGGTCCGCGGAACCCTGGGCGTACGCCAGTATCTCCAGATTGGAATCGTCGTAGGTGTATGCGGCTCTCCATGCCCCCACCACTCCGGAGACCAACAGCAGGCCGGCGACCCCCAGTGCGGCAGCCGCGCCGGCCCCGGGCTGGATACGCACCAGCGCCGCCAGCAGCGCCGACAACGGCAAAAGTATCAGCATGCCCAACCAGACCCAGATGTTCCCGTTGTCGCCTTTCAAAGCAAGCCAGGCCACCCATATCGCCAATCCGATCCAGGCCGGCGCAAGGCCCAAAGACCAGGCAAGACGCCGTCCTCCAGCGCCGTTGAGGGGCCAGGGCACTCGATCCAGCAAATGCCCTAGCAACATTCCCGCTGCCAGGGCCAACGGCACCGTTATATTCACCAGCAGCCACGGCATCTTCTCCGCCGCTACGGTGTAGATC
>JAGWBI010000067.1 GCA_021295965.1 Dehalococcoidia bacterium
GCCCCTCTTCGGGCAACTTTGCGGTCGCGTCGATGCCTACCTTGCTCCCGAACCTGGGAACGGCCGACGCGTGGTCCAGATCGTCGGTAGGACCCGATGTGAATACGAAATCCTGGGCAGGGTCCATGTTGGCGGTAACCCGCCAGGCCACCTCGGACACGTTCTGCACGTCAACGAAGTGGTCCACGACGACAATGCCCTTGGTCAGGCTCATCAGGCCCATCCCCCAAAGACCGTGCATAACCTTGCGTGCCTGACCGGGATACTCCTTCTTCATCGAAACAATCACCAGGTTATGAAACGCCCCCTCGGCCGGCAGATTCATGTCCACGACCTCGGGCAGAATGGTCCTGACCAGCGGCAGGAACATCCGCTCTGTGACCTTCCCCATCCAGTAGTCCTCGGAGGGTGGGCGCCCCACAATGGCCGCCGGGTAAATGGGCCGATTGCGGTGGGTGATGCAGGTAACGTGAAAGACGGGATAGAGCTCGGGCATCGAATAATAGCCGGTGTGGTCCCCGAAGGGGCCCTCCATTCGCTGCTCGTCCAGCAGCACGTAGCCCTCCAGGACGATTTCCGCCTCCGCCGGCACCATCAGGTCGCTGTTGCGCGCCTTCGCGAGGGAGACACCCTCATCCCTGAGGAAGCCGGCGACTATCATTTCGTCAACATCCGGGGGCAGCGGCGCCGACCCTGTCCAGATGGAAGCCGGGTCGCCGCCCAGGGCGACCGCGACATCCATTCGGTCCAGCCCCAGCTCCCGGCCGATGCGCTCGTGGTGGGCCGCCACCTTGTGCGTCTGCCAGTGCATGCCCGTGGTGCGTTGGTCATACACCTGCATCCGGTAGGTACCGTAGTTCTGCACTCCGGTCTCCGGGTCGCGGGTTATCACCAGCGGCAGGGTGATGTATGGGCCGCCGTCCATCGGCCAGCACTGTAGGTTTGGGAACTTGAACAGGTCGACATCGTCGCCCTGGATGATGACATCCTGGCACGGTGGGTTGCTGACGGTTTTGGGGCGCGCGGAGGCGAGATTGACCAGTTGACCGAGGGTGCGAAGCTTGTTGCCGACCCCCTCCGGAGGCCCCTGCACTAGGTCGAGAATCCCCTGGACCTTCACAGCAACATCGTCCAGGTCTTCAAGCCCCAGTGCCCACGCCATTCGACGCTTGGAGCCAAATATGTTGATCAGGACCGGAATGTCATAGCCCTCAGGGTTCTCGAACAGCAGGGCCGGTCCGCCGGATTTGATCATTCGGTCCGCGATTTCAGCGATTTCCAGCCTAGTGTCAACGGGAACGGAGATACGGCGCAACTCGCCTCTTTCTTCCAGAAAGGAGGTGAATTCCCGGATGTCTCGGAATTTCATTAAGTGAACGGTCCAGCAAGGCAGCAGAATGGAGGGGTGTGGCGGTGCGGGTAGGCAGAACGGCAAGCAACGCAAGGACCATTTTATCCCGAAACAACCAGTGCTTCAATCAAATGGCAACCAATACGGCCGCTGAGGCAAGGGAAAGAGCGAAGAGGATCTCGGTCGTGGCGAGCAACCCTTCCTGGGCGACGGGAATCATTCTCCAGCCGGCAGACAACTTTTGGGGCGGCCACCGGTTGCAGTGGTAAACCACGGGGCCGCTAGATGCGGCCCCGCTGGAAGTCTTGTGGAAGGCTCAGAACCCCGGTGCGGATTGCTCCCGCATCCGGCTGAAGCAGTCGCTGCAGTACACCGGGCGGTCTCCCCGGGGACGGAAGGGCACCATGGCCTCGTTGCCGCATTCTGCGCAAACGATGGGGTACATTTCCCTGGGGCCGTCCTGGTACATGCCACCCCCGCCGCCACCGCGCTGCTCAGTACGCCGAACGGCCCGGCAGCTGCGGCACCGCTTGGGTTCGTTCCCAAATCCTCTAGCCTGGAAAAATTCCTGTTCCCCGACGGTGAAGATGAACTCGCTTCCACACTCCACGCAGACCAGGGTCTTGTCCGACAACGCCACGGGTGACCTCCTAGGCACTTAAGGAACAGGGCCAGTGAGCTTTGTAGCCACGGAACACCAAACGACGGCTGTCGGGGTGGTTGACCCGGCCGGTTGACGTTGGAATACCTGCCCCAAGTAACCTTTTATGTACGTATCACAACATTATAGCCATCGAAGGGAAACATGCAACCAAAACTGGCAATCTTTGTGTATTTCGCCTGATTTCGTCGCAAAACTGGCGATTGCAGACGCATAGTTAAAAAACGGGTATTCGTTCTGCACCCGTCTGCAATTTTGTGCGGCCCAGCGGCTGTCAAGAAATGAAGACACGGGCGCCTGAGTGGTGGAGTAGACCTATGACGCGGTCGACAAGGGAGCCAGCGCCATGTCAGAGAATAGGTGAGCTAGAGGTACTTCATACCCTCTGCGTCGGTTTCCCGCACCAGGAAGCATGACGACGCTTTGAAAACCGCCCAAAGCTGCTGTCCATTCCTGATTCCCATTTCCTCGAGCGACGCGCCGGTGACCTGGCAATGCAAAGGTATGCCACAATCCAGTTCCACCAGGTAGCCGGGAGGCCTGGCCTCGATGCGGGAAACCGTTCCAGGCAAGCGGTTACGGGCAGAGGATCCCACGGGTTCGTCAGACGAGAGAATAATGTCTGAGGCGCGAATCCCGACGGTAACCCAGTCAGCTGTCCTGTAATCGAGCGGTCCGTCATCCAGCGGCGCCTCGAGCACGACCGGGATATCGGTGCCTTCCCCCGAGAGCCTCATGGTCCCATCCCTGGGATGGCGCGACTCCACCCTCATGCGAAAGAGATTTTCCACACCGACCAGCCTGGCCACGGCAGTCTGACCGGGCTGGCCTAGCACATCGATGGGTAACCCCCTGGCGATGGTCCTACCCCCGTCGATAACTTGAACACTGTCACCCATCGATAGTGCCTCTTCTCGGTCGTGAGTGACTAGGACGACCGGAATGGGCCTGCGGGTCAGTGCGACCCGTAGCTCGTGCCTCAGGGAGCGTCGAAGCCCTGCATCCAGGGCCGAAAACGGCTCGTCCAGGAGCAACAGTTGTGGTTGTGTCGCCATCGCTCTGGCCAACGCCACGCGCTGCTGCTGGCCGCCCGACAATTCCCACGGAAATCGCTCCTCGAGCCCCCGCAGTTGGAAAGCGTCAAGTGTTTCCTCAAGCTCTAAAGCCGAGTTTCCAAACCGCGGATTTCTCCAACCGGAACCAAGACCGTAGGAAATATTCTGCGCCAGGTTCAGGTGTGGGAACAGGTGGTATTGCTGGGTGAGATAGCCCACGCGTCGTTTATGGGCGGGCACCCAGACTCGCTCTGCGCTGTCGTAAACGGGTTGGCCGGCGATATCGATTCGCCCTGAAACGGGACGAACAAGCCCCGCCAGAGCTCGCAGTGCCGTGGTTTTTCCCGATCCCGAAGGTCCAAACAGCACCAGGGTCTCGCCGGCATCCAACTCCCAGTCCAGCTGGAGATCGAATTGTCCCAGCTGGCAGTGCAGCCATCCACGGCAGCCCGATTGCCCGTTCATAAGCGTCCGCTCCAGCGGCGCCTTGACCCCAACGTCAACGCCGACAGGGCCAGCACCGAGACCACCAGCAGCATAGCCGACAGGGCCAGCGCGCTGTCCAGACCGCCGCTTGATTCCATGGCCGTCATTATTGCCAGCGGCATGGTCTGGGTTTCGCCAGTGAGGTTGCCGGCAAACATGATGGTGGCTCCAAACTCCGACAGCGCCCGGGCCCACGAAAG
>JAGWBI010000068.1:0-3453 GCA_021295965.1 Dehalococcoidia bacterium
TGCGGTGGATAGGCTTGCCGGCGCGGCGCACGATCTCCTCGTCCAGGTCGGTCATGCGGCGGTTGGTCATCCGCGCGATGATGCGCCCGACGTGGCTCTTGCCGGTGGCCATGAAGCCGACGAGGATGATGTTTGCCGGCTCCACCGGCGGCGGTGATTTCGACAGGTTTGCCACGCTCAAGCTCGTTGCGAGATTGCCACCCCCGCATCATGTGCGGGGTCGCAATGGCATCAGGGTTAGGCCGGGCGCGGCGGCGCTGGCGCGTAGCCGGACGCGGTGCAGAACTCGACGCTGTTGCCGTCGGGGTCTTCGATGAAGAAGTAGGCCTGGCCGTCGTAACGGATGCCGCCGCGCAGGACCTCGTAGCCGTTGCTCTCCAGCGTGGCGCGGGTTTCCTCCAGGTCGTCCACCTGGAAGGCGTGGTGGACGTTGCCGGGCTTGGCGGGGGCCTCGTCGGTCTCAATCAGGTGGACCATGATCCCGTTTTCAAGCTGTAGCCAGGTGATAGCCGGGTTGTCCACCTGGCTCTGGATCTGCTTGATGCCCAGCAGGTCGTTGTAGAAGGCCATGGCGCGGGCGGTGTCCTTGACCATGGTGGTTACGTGGTTGATCTGGCGGATTTCGATTTGGGCGGCCATGTTTTCCCTCCATGCCCGGTAGCCGGCGAAAGGCGGCGTCAAATTCTCCCGCACGGGATTCACACTACCTGCCAGGCGTCTTCGCCCAGCAGCGGAACGTAGCTGCAAAAACCCAATTCCTCCATGATCGGCGTTTGGGATCCGATCGAGACTCGGGTCAGCATCTGTCGCTCGAAACTTCCCACGGGAAGCACCAGCCGTCCGCTGGGTTTCAGCTGAGCCAGCAGGGTATTCGGCACCTGCGGAGCAGCAGCGGACACCAGGATCGCATCAAAGGGAGCGTGGTCGGGCGCACCCAGGATTTCGCCCGCCGGTCTCACGGATACGTTGGAGATTCCGCAGGCGGCCAGGTTCCGGCGGCAGAATGACACCAACTCCGGTATGCGTTCCACCGCTACGATGGACCCGAAGGGCAGCAGTTCCGCGATGACGGCGGCCTGATAACCGCTGCCGGCGCCCACTTCCAGCACGTACTCGTCGCCGCGCAACTGCAGGACGTCGGTGGCGTGGGCAACCATCTGAGGCTGTGAGATGGTCTGGCCGTTACCGATGGACAGAGCGATGTTCAGGTACGCCTTGGTTCGCGACGGCGGCGGCACGAAACGTTCCCGGGGAACGCGGCGCATGGCGTCCAAGGTCGGCCCCTCGCCCACAGTCTTCGCCAAGTGGTCGAACAGACGCTTGCGGTCGGTTTCAAGGGGATCGGTCATTGCTGAAAACAGCGACGCCAAGTCAGTGGCGAGCGCCGGCGCAGGGGCAGGTTTCAAACCTGCCCCTACGTGTCGTGCATGGCAAGGATCAGACTACCCAAGCTCGCCGCTCAGGCTGTAGATGTGGCCGGGGCGGCCGCCTTCGGGGAGGCCGAGGGGGAGGTGGACGTTCAGCAGGAACGGCCGGTTCTCCCGTTCCACGATGCTGAGGCCGTGTTCGATGGCCTCGCTGATGGTGGCTTCGTCAGTGGCGTCCATGGCCTCGACGCCGAAGCCCTCGGCCAGCTTGACCGGGTCGATGCCGTCGAGGACGACGCCGCGGTACTCGCCGGTCTCCTTCATGTTGGCGTTGGCGTTGGCAAAGGAGCTGGCGACGATGCCGTAGGCCCCGTTGTTGGAGATGCAGTAGAGGACCGGGACGCCGTGGCTGGCGGCGGTCCACAGGGCGTGGTCGGAGTAGTACAGCGAGCCGTCGCCGACCAGGCCAACCACCGGCTTGTCGGGCGCGCCGAGCTTGGCCCCGATGGCCATGCCGACGCCGTAGCCCTCGGAGCCGCCGGCGGGGCGGATGTACTGGTTGTTGCCGGCGTCACCGGAGTTGGAGAGGATGTCCTGGGCCACGGCGAACTGCTCGATGGTCACCAGGCCGCCACCGCGACTCTCCAAAGCGGCGTCCAGGGCGTCGCCCAGGGCCACGGCGCGGACCTTGCCCTGCTCGGCAGGGACACGCCAGGCGGCGTCCCGACGCTGGGCGCGCAGGGCGGCGACTTCCTCGCGGGCTCGGCTGCGGCGGTCGGCCAGATCCTCCGAGGCGTCGGTGGCGTCCAGCAGGCTCTGGGCGGCGCGGCGCTCGTCGGCCAGTATCGCCAGGTCGAGGCCGGGGATATTTTCCAGGTTCTCGGCGTCGGCGCCGATGGCGATGGTGCGGGCGGCGTCGTAGAAGGCGGCGTAGTCGCTGGCGTTGCCGGCGCCGTTGTGGGTCACGCCGATGCTCAGGATCAGGTCGGGGTTGAGGTCGGGAGCCTGCTCCAGGCGGCGTCCGCCGGCGTGGAGGGGATGCTTGATGGAGACGGCGCGGGGGTCGCCGACCACTGGGACGCCAAACCGCTCGGCGAGGGCGGTGACCTCGGCGATTGCGCCGCTCTTCCAGACGCCGTCGCCCACGTACATGAGGGGGCGCTGGGCGTCACGAAGGGCGCGAGCGACAGCCTCAACGTCGGAGTCGGAGGGGTAGCCGGCGCGGAAATCGGGAGTATGGCCGTCGACGATGTTGGCGGTGTGTTCGGCCGGCCCGAGCAGGCGGTCGTACACGGCCAGATGGACCGGGCCGACGGGCGGGGTCATGGCGACGCGGAGGGCGCGTTCCAGAGCGGCGGGCAGGCCCTCGGGCTCGATGACCGTCCAGTTGGCCTTCATCATGGGCGCGGCGATGGCGGTGGGGCCGGCGTTGTGGCTGACGTCCAGGCTGATCTTGCCGGCGAAGCTGCCGGTGTCGCCGGCGAAGGTGATGACCACCACGGGCAGGCTGCCGGTCCAGACGTTGATGAGCTGGCCCATGGCCTGGGCGAGGCCGGCGCCGAGGTGGACCACCATGACGCCGGGGGCCAGGTTGGCCTGGGTGTAGCCGCCGGCCATGGCGGTCACCGCGCCCTCGTGGAGGCCCAGGATGCCGTGAATATCGGAGCGGGCGTGCAGCTCGTTGAAGAACAGCGCCTCGCGGGAGCCGGAGTTGTTGAAGACGTACTTGACGCCCGACGACACCATCTGCTCCACCATCAGGCGGGACGCGCTGGCGGTCATTTCCCTGGTCTGCATTGTGCTACTCCTTGATTACGCAATCGGTTGTTGCGGGAATAGTACGGGGCAAACGGGAGGATGTCCACCTGATGCGGGTGGGGTGGTCCTTCGACAGGCTCAGGATGAGCGGCAAAGGCGATGGGATTGCCATCCGCCTGCGGCGGACTACGTTCCTCGCAATGGCAATGTGTTGATGGTGTTGTGGTGGTTTCGCTCCTTCGGGGGTTCGGTGCGGCATGGTGAGGAAGGCAGGATTTCCCGCCGGAGGCGGACTTTGCAGCACTTCGTTGTCAGCATACGGCCGGGG
>JAGWBI010000068.1:3547-7103 GCA_021295965.1 Dehalococcoidia bacterium
GGTCTAACTGAGCCTTGCCGAGTGCGACCGGTTGCGATTTTTGCTGACGGGGTTGGCCGTCGAAGTGAAATCCTGCCTTTTGGATGAGATTGGGTAGAAACAGCTGTTTTGCCTTGGCTGTAATTAGAATATATGTTTTGGCGCGGCGAGGTCAAGGTGAATGGTGTCAGAAGAATCTGCCGTTGAGCCGGACTTGCACAAACATCAGCGTTTTGGGTGCGACGCATGACAAAACGTCTCGATAAATGACCTGCTACCACAGGCAGTGTCATGCTGTCGCTGCTCCGGTTGACCTCTCTCTGCATTACGAAATATCATCCAATCCCAGCACAATTCCTCGGGGTGCGAAACATGGAAGCCAATTCTGAAACCCTCGAAAAAATGTCCATCATCATCAAGGACGAAATTCCCAAGTACCTGTCTCCGGACTTCGTAATCTGGGACGTGAAGGCGGAGAACCGATCCGGGCCGGACGACGAGGACTTCGTGCATATCAGGGTGATCCTTGAAGACGATCATCCAAGACTCGACCCGCGAAAGGTGATGGAATTCAGCAGCGATATGCACACCCTCTTCGAACAGATCGGAATAGGCCACCCGCCCAACATCACCTACGCGAACCGGAGCGAGCTCAGCCTATGACCACACCCGGAAGCCCGCCACCAACAGCGATTGACTGGAGAAGCCTCTTACAGGCGGGACGGGACCTGCTCAATCCTCAACAGATGGGACATGCCGCCACCAACGAACACGTTCGCAGAGCCATCAGCAACGGTTACTACGCACTGTTCCACGCACTGGCCGCCAGCAACGCCAATGCGCTAATCGGATCACCTAACGACGCGGAAACCACCGCTGCCTGGTCGCGTGCTTACCGCGGCCTCGACCACACCACCGCGCGACGGGAGTTGCAAAGACACCGCCAGGAATTCTCTGTCGAGACCCGGAATTTCGCCGACACGTTCGGAGATATGCAAGAGCTGCGCCATTTAGCCGACTACGACCACAACGCTGCCTTTTCCATCAACCAGGCCAGCGTGGCCCTCGACCGGGCCGAAGCGGCAACAAACAGATACTCGCAAGTCGCATTGGGCGAGAAGGTGTACATCGCCACTTTGACCCTCATCAGGTCACGCTAGAAACGATGCCATAGCAGATACAGAATGATCGACAGGGGCGACGCATGCGTCGCCCCTGCGTGGGTGAGCGCCGCGATGGGGATGAGTGGAGACGACGGTGTGTACAATCGGGGTAGGCACGTTAGTTGAAGGAGGGTCGCTCATGGCTACGGGATTGCTGGCGGGGGTTATGGTTTTGGATTTTACGGCGGCTTTTGTGGGGCCGTTTTGCAGCCGGATCATGGCCGATATGGGGGCGGAGGTTATCAAGATCGAGCGGCCGGTGGGAGACCAGGACGAGCGGTTCACGGCGGAGTCGCTGCCCACGCGGAACGGGGTTCCGTATCTGCACCTGAACGGCGGGAAGAAGAGCCTTTGTGTGGATTTGAAGACTGAGCAGGGGCTGGAGATCGTGCATGCGCTGGTGAAGCGGGCCGACGTGTTCGTGGAGAACTACACGCCTCACGTGGTGCGGAGCTACGGGCTGGACTATCCCAATCTGCGCAAGCTCAACCCGGGCATCATCATGTGTTCCATGACCGGCTACGGGCAGGAGGGGTTTGCCCACAACCCGGAGCACGTCTGCACCGACCCGGTGGCGCAGGCGGTGAGCGGGTTGAACTGGATCACCGGCGAGCGGGACGGCGCGCCCTATACCATCGGCGGCGGCATCGGCGACACCATCACCGGCATGACGGGAGCGATGGCCGTGGGCTACGCCCTGTTCCACCGGCAACGCACCGGCGAGGGCCAGTACATCGACCTTTCCATGATTGACAGTCTGCTGTTCCTGGACTCGCTGGCCATGCCCCATGTGGCGGCCAACCACGGCGTGCCGCTGCACTACCGGAATGGCGAGCAGAACACCTACACCTTCCCAATGGGCATACTGAAGGCCAAGGAGGGCTACATCTCACTGCAAGCGCCGGGGCAGGGGCATAACAGCGCGTGGGGCCGCCTCTGCATGTGCATGGATCGATCCGACCTGATTGAAGACCCGCGCTACCTGACGGACGACCACCGGGTGGAGCGGCGGGACGAGGTTGTGGGCATCATCGAGGAATGGTTGCAGAGCCTGCCGGACGACGAGGCGGCGCTGCTGGTGCTGGCGGAGGCGCGCATATCATCGGGGCCGGTGCTGTCGCAGGAGGAGATCTGGAAACATCCGCACTACACCGGGCGGGGCGCGTTCCAGGAGATTGAGTACCCCGAAGTAGGGCCGGTGGGAGTGGTATCGCCACCTTACCGTTTTTCGGCGACGCCAGCGGCGGTGAGCGGACCGGCGCCGCAGTTGGGCGAGCATAATTACGACATCCTGGCGGAACACCTGGGATATTCGGCAGGGGACGTGGCGGCGTTGACTGAGGCAGGTGTGCTCTATGAATCTCCGGGGGCCGAACGGCGCAGAGCCGGACGGTGTGGGGCCGAATGATCATTCCCCTTACGCTGGTGCAGGTCTCATGGGTACCCCTTTCCAACACCTGCCATCGCGAGCGCAACGCGGCAATCTCCTAGCCGTAGGGGCCATTGCTCAGTCTGCGAGATTGCCAGATTCATCAAAGATCGGGCTACGCTCCTCCGCAATGACAAAACAGGTACGCGTGAGGGTCCAGGGCCTTTTCAAAGTCCGCACGTCGCTCCCGCGAAAGCGGGAACCCGGAGCGTCTCTGTTCACGACGGACCCTGGATTCCTGCTTTCGCAGGAATGACGATTTGGTGGTTCAGCGACCGCCACAGCGACTTTGAAAAGGCCCTGGTGAGGGTCTGAGGCATGTTGACACATGGCAATCAACCCTGATCTGGCTCGTACTCGATATTGATGGTGGCATTTGCCGTTTGGCTTTCCAGCGTAGCGGTTACCCGGATTTCGTTGAGTCCTCTTTGCAGGAACATGGTGGCTTCCCACCTTCCCTCTTCGTCCGGGTGCGCCGGGATAATATCGTTAATGACCACCTGGGCATCGGGAGCGGTCTTTCCGACGAGGGTCAAAACACGATTGGGTATGGTGGCTCCATCTTCAGGTTCGATAATGACCAGTTCCAGCGGCGTGGCCGTCCCGGTGTAATGCAACTGCAGAAACTGCCGCGCCTGCTGGTCCGACGCGCCGTGATAGCTGGTTATCTCCACCACGTTGATACCGCCGGCCAGCGGCACTTGTGTTGAAAAGTCACCACTGCCGTCGGCCTGAACCCGAAGGTCGCGTTCGGCCTGCGCCCCGCTGGCGTACGTGATCTCCACGAATGACCAGGGGAGGGTAGAACCGGAAACATCGACCCAAGGCGGCCCGTGGATCGTGTCCAGGTTCTCGGGCTGATCTACGTCCAGGAACTGGAGTGCGGGTGTCGGCGTAGGCAGAGGCGGCGTGGCGGTTGGTATTGGGGTCGGGGTCGGTGCGGGTATCGCCGTCGGAGTTGGCGCGGGGACGGGCGTGGGTGTGG
>JAGWBI010000005.1:0-333 GCA_021295965.1 Dehalococcoidia bacterium
CGCCATACGCAAGAACCACCGGCCCGACGTAATCATCATTGCCGGAGTAATCGTGGGAGCCTTGGCGTTTGCGGTGCTGTGGACGTTGAGCCTGGTTTACGGCGGCAACTACACCAAAATCGCAGCGGCTGGGGTGCTGGCCGTGATGCCGGCGGTGGCCGCATGGATCGTGCCGCCGCGACAAACATAGGAAAACCCGGATTATGACCTCATCGACAAGCAGCGACAGAAACGCCGCCCCACCCAACGAGGGCGTGCTGGCCGGGTACCGGGTGCTGGACTTCGGCTGGGTGTTGGCCGGCGCTCTGCCCGGCATGGTTCTGGCCGATATGG
>JAGWBI010000005.1:526-1287 GCA_021295965.1 Dehalococcoidia bacterium
AACTACTCGCCCGGCGTGATGGACCGGCTGGGGCTGGGGTATGAGACCCTTCGAGGCGTCAGGCCCGACATCATCATGGCCTCCATTTCCTCTACCGGCCAGGAGGGACCGCTGCGGGATCTGCGCGCCTACGCGCCGTCCATCGGGTCGCTGTCGGGGCTGGACAGCACTATGGGCTACGAGGGCAGCGGGCCGCTGGGCCTCAAGCACGCCTTTGGCGACATCTGCGGCGCGCTCCATGCGGTGTTCGCCATCGCCTCCGCCCTGTACAACCGCAAACGGACCGGACAGGGGCAATACATCGACGTGTCCATGCTGCGGGCCACAGTGGTTACGCAAGGGGTCGGCCTGATGGAACACGCTCTCACCGGGCGCTCTTTGCAGCCCCGAGGGAATTACGACCCAACGATGGCGCCTTACGGGCACTATCCCTGCGCCGGGGATGACAAGTGGGTATCCGTCGCCGTGGCATCCGAAAGCGAATGGGAGAGCCTGTTGGATGCAATGGGACATCCAGCGTGGGCAAACGATGACCGTTTCCGCAGCCAATACCGCCGGCAGCGGCATCGGCGGGAACTGGACGCTTTGCTATCCCGATGGACGGCGCAGCACGATCCCGAGGCGCTGACCGATTTGCTGCAACATCACGGCGTGGCCGCCGCTCCGGTGCTGAGCGCGGAGGAACGCCTCTTCCATCCCCATTTCATGGAGCGTGGCCTCTACAACGATATTGACCACCCGTCGCTGGGAGCGGAACCCAT
>JAGWBI010000005.1:1339-79632 GCA_021295965.1 Dehalococcoidia bacterium
CAGGTGCTGTGCGGCACGCTGGGGTTGAGCGAGGGCGAGCTTACGGAGTTGGAGGAGCGGCAGGTGGTATATTGAGAGCAGTTGTTGGCTTCGATATGGATTTGGGGTAGGAGTTGGGACGATGCTTGGGATCAGGAAAGACAGCAACCTGGTGTCATACGGGCGTTTTGGTATTGGCCCTTTGGTAATGGGTGCCATAGCTTTACGCTTTGCGGTAATTGCGGTGCGCCAGTTTCCACAAGAAGGAGATGCTTGGCTGGCGCTGACTTTGAGCGCGACAATGACCGCCTGCGGGTTGGGCGCAATCCTGTACGGATGGTGGCAGGACTGGCGTGGTAGGGAATGATGTGCCGCGTAGATTGTTCTGATGGAACCGAAGGCACCGGACAGGCATCAGTTAGCCGTAGCGATACTAGCGATCGCGACGGCCGCGATCGGATTCGGCCTATTCGGGAGCGATTTGGACCTGGGCGAGCTAACTACGGCGTCCGGTTTGGCCCGCGAAATCCAGTGGGCCAAACTGATCGGAGCGGCGGCAACTACCGTGTTTTACTTTATGGTCCTGATTACAGTGGGCAGGATGTTGTCAAATGATAATATCTCGGGTCGGCAACTCACCAATGGGCCGATTATGTGGCTCTATATGGAGATGATTAGCCTCGCATGGATTTATTTCGTCAGGCTAATGGAAGATTTGGGTTCAGACTGATCGGAAGGGGCAAAATACCGTGACACAACAGCAATCCCAACAACAGGTCGTCGAAACCCTCCCCGAAGTCGAGGGCGGCATATCTGATGAAGCCCTGGCCGCCGCCCGCGCCATGATTGGCGTGCGGATGCGTACTGAGCAGTACGTCCGGCAGGCCAACCTGGACACCATGCTCAACTTCGTCAACGGCATCGGCGACGCCAACCCGCTGTTCCGCGACCAGGAGTATGCCGTGTATTCCAAGTACGGCAGCGTCGTGGGCCATCCCTGCGCGCCCTACATGCGGCACTGGTCCGGACGGACCCGCTGGGGGTTGCCCGGCGTACACGGGTTCTTTGCCGGCAACGACTGGGAGTTCTTTCGGGTGCTGCGTCCCGGCGATGCCGTCAACTGCGTGGAGCGGGTGCTGGACGTGCAGGAAAAGCAGAGCGCCTATTCGGGACGGTTGGTCATTCAGTACGTGGAGACCATCTACTCCAACCAGCGAGACGAGTTGGTGGCTCGCGTGGTCGGATGGTGCACCCGCCACCAGCGTCGCGCCTCTCGGGAGCGCGGCAAGTATGCCGACGTTCCCAAACGCCACGAGTACACTGAGGAGGAACTGGCGGCCATTGACGAGCAGGTGCTCCACGAGACCGCTCGCGGCGGCCAGCCCCGCTACTGGGAGGACACAGAGATCGGCGAGGAGTTGCCGACTGTGGTGCGCGGCCCCCTGTCGCTGCAGGACGTGAGCGCGTTCCTGGTGGGCACCGGACGCTCCAGCGCCCACGGCGTCCTGCTCCGCGAGGCCATGCGACACCCCAACCACTTCTTCCGCAATCCCGAATCGGGCGGCGGTTTGGAGTACACCGGCATCGGCCACCTGCGCGATTCCGTGGCCGAGGCCGTAGGCGTCCCCGGCGCTTATGACTACGGCCCCCAGCGTGTGTCCTGGCTGGGCACGCTGATGACCAACTGGATGGGCGACGATGCCTTCCTCAAGCGGCTGCGCGTGGAAACCCGACGTTTCAACGTGTATGGCGACACCCAGTTCTGCAAAGGCCGCGTCGCCCGCAAGTACGTCCACAACGGCAACGCCCTGGTGGACGTGGACATCTGGGCCGAAAACCAGCGGGGCGAGGTTACAGCCCCCGGAACGGCGACGGTTCTGCTGCCTTCCAAGAATCCGCGCAACCCATGGTTCACCGACGGCAGCCACCTTTCGCTGCGCGATGTGCCACTGCCGGAGGAAGCGCCGCCGATACTGCCGGCGTGATACGGTGGGGCTGAGTAGCAGAGGTCAAACGTGGGCTTCTTTCAGTGCCCCTACTTGGGCGGCCCCGTGGAACTTAATGATGAACGGGAGAAGCATATCGAGGCCGAGCATGACGAATTGTTGCCAAACCGTCGGGAGTACATTGCCCTCACACTGGATAGTCCTGACCGCGTACAAATCAGCCCCAGCGACGCAGATGCCAGAGTCTTTAGCCGTTGGTATCCGGAACTGGCGAAGTATGTGATTGTGGTGGTTGTCATCCACCCTGGACCCAGAAATTGGATAATCACCGCCTATATTTCCCGGAGGCCGGCAACAGGAGAAACGGAATGGATAAGAAACTAATTTTTGAGTACGACCGGATTGGCGATATCCTCTTGATCCGAAAATGCCACCCCTACCGTGGGCAGGAAACGGATGAGATTGATGATTCAGTGCTCGCCAAGTTACACCCTCAAACCGATGTAGTGGAATGCGTGCATATTTTGTTCCTTTCCACACATATCTTGAGCCACAACCCGTTCCGGCTGAACATCCCCATCGTCTCCGGCGCAATCAACGGCTGGCCGGCCGCTCCCGAATTCAACTGCCTGGTAGATCCCGGCTCAGAATGGCTGACCGTGCCCCGGGCCGCCGTCCTTGGAATGGAGCTGGATACCAGGCCGCCCAAGTTCCCCACCTATCCCGGCAACCGCCCCGCCGACGTAAATCGGTTTGAGTTGACGATAGACAGCGCAATGCAGCTGGCAACATAGCGTTCCGGATTCAGCGCCAGCAGAGATTTCAGCGCCTAGCTATTGGGCTACTCCGCTTCGTTAGAGGCGCCACTATGGCCAGCGACATTCTGGTGATTGAAGACGACCCCGGCATCGCCCGTATCGTCTGCCTGTACCTGGAGCGGGACGGCCATCGCGTTACCGCGGTTGGCGATGGCATCAGCGGACTGCAAGCAGCGCGCGAGTTGGATCCCGATTTAATCGTGCTGGACCTGATGCTGCCGCGACTGGACGGCATGGAGGTGTGCCGTATCCTGCGCGAGGAATCCGACGTGCCAATCATCATGGCCACTGCACGGGTGGACGAGGACGACCGGCTGGCGGGTCTGGACTTGGGCGCGGATGATTACATCCTCAAACCCTTCAGCCCTCGCGAATTGGCAGCGCGCGTCCGAGCGGTGTTGCGGCGGACCGCGAGGCAGACCGACGCCGCACAGCCGTCTTTATTGGAGTTCGATGGGCTGACCATCGACCTCAAGAACAGGACAGTCAATCGTGGTGAGGCCAAGCCTTCGCTGACCCCCACCGAGTTCCGGTTATTGGCGGCGCTGGCTACGGAACCCCGCCGGCCCTTCACCCGAGATCAGATTATCGACAAAGTTTTCGGCTACGACTTCGACGGTTTCGACCGCACCGTGGATGTGCATATCGCCAACCTCCGGCGCAAGATTGAGCCGGACGCCAGGAAACCCCGCTACGTCCAGACCGTACACGGCGTGGGCTATCGGTTTGGCGATGCCTAGGCTCAAATTCGGCCTTCAGCTGCGCCTGGCGTTGGGTTTTGCCGCCATCCTGGCCCTGTCCACTGTGGCGGTGGCCGTCTTCACCAGCAAGGCGGCGGAGCGAGAGGTTGAGGCCGTTCAGCTGGAACTGGACCGGGTGAGGGCAAACCGGATCGCGGTGGCGCTGACCGATCACTACGGCTCCAATGGGAGTTGGGACGGATCCCAGGCCCTCGTATCACGCATCAGTTTCCAAACGGAACGGGAAATCGTGGTGGTCGATCCCGAGGGAAACGTGGTTGCCGACAGCCGCCTCAGACCGCCGGGACGGAGAGGACGCGATGACCGCGGCCGGATCTTTTCACATCACTCCGAAGATCCCGATCATCATCTGCCTCCCCCACAGTATTTCACGCCGATAGCGTCGAACGGAGTAGCAGTGGGTTCGGTAGCGGTGGCGGGGCCGGGCCGACGCGGCTTGGCCCCGTTGCCGCCCGGCGAGCCCGACGCAGGGTCACCGCCTGATGCAGAACCGTCGCTGTCTAGGCTCGCTGATGCCGTCAGGAAATCGCTCATCCTGGCCGGCGTCATCGGTGGCGCTGTCGGCATATTGTTGGTGCTGCTGCTGTCCCGCAGAGTGCTGAGATCGGTCGGCAACCTGACGTCGGCGGCGCGGTCGCTCGGCGCGGGCGATCTGTCGAGCCGGGCCCACGTGACGGGCCATGATGAGATAGCCGAACTGGGGCAGGCATTCAACTCCATGGCGGATGCCCTGGAAGATTCGGAACGCCAGCGTCGCGCCATGGTATCGGATGTGGCCCACGAGCTTCGCACTCCCCTGGCCAACATCCAGGGCCACATTGAGGCGATGCAGGATGGGCTGCTGGAACCGGACGCCACGGCGTTGGGCACAATACATCAACAGGCTCTGTACCTGAATCGCCTGGTAGAAGACCTGCGATTGCTGTCCGCAACGGAAGCACGCGAGTTGCGCCTGGAACTCGAACCCACGTCCGTCACGGATATCATCCAAAGAGTCGCGGATTCTTTCCGTCCGCGGGCGGAAGCGGCGTCGGTGGTCCTGGACACGGAGGCCGAGGAAGGGCTGCCGCTGCTGTCAGTGGACCGTCTGCGTATTGAGCAGGTCGTGGGCAATCTGGTGGATAACGCCATCCGACACACGCCGGCCGGCGGCACGGTCACTGTTTCGGCTTTTCGAGATTCGGACCGGGTGCGCGTGCAGATTGCCGACACCGGCGCCGGCATCCCGGCCGACGCACTCCCGCATGTGTTCGACCGACTCTATCGCGCCGATTCCTCCCGGGACCGGGCCACCGGAGGAACCGGCCTCGGATTGACCATCGTCCGCCAGTTGGTGGAAGCCCACGGTGGGACAGTGTGGGTTCAAAGCCAGGAAGGAGCGGGCAGCCGGTTCGGTTTTGACCTGCCGGTTTCCTGATATTGATAATTTCTTAACATTGTCCTCCTATCCTGAACCCATCAAAGCCGCCAAACCGACACCAAACAATCGCGGCGGCGCAGGAGGCAAAAATGTTCAACAGGATTCGCAACATCAAGAAGCGGTGGTTCGTGGTGGTGGGGGCGGTCGCCTTGCTGTCCATCGGGCTGGTGGGCGGCAGCGTTTTCGCCGCGAGCGCGACCGGGAACACCCTGGGCAGCGGCCTGCACCATGCCTCGGGTCAAGACGGAAACCGGCACGGCAAGGGTGATAGCAGCGCCGTCCTGGCACGGGTCGCTGAAATCGTCGATGTAGAACAGGACACCCTGGAGTCGGCTTTCAAGACCGCCTTCGATGAACAGGCCGAAACCAGGTTCGACGACCGCATCGACGCTCTGGTAACGGATGAAACGCTGACCGAAGGTGAGGGTAACGCAGCCAAGACCTGGTTCGAGGATCGCCCTGAGTTGTCAGGACCCCTCGCCATTCGGTTGGCCGGCACCTCCGACTCCGAGAAAGTGGACAGCTGGTTGGCCAAACTGGTGGAAAACGAAAAACTTACCCAGGATGAATCCGATGCCCTGTCCGGATGGCACGACGACCGTCCCGAATCGTTGCCCGAAACCGCAAGGCGTCATTCGGGAAAACACAGGCACCACGGCAACGACAGCGATGAAGAAAGCTAACAATAGCCAATGTCCGGCCCAGCAGTAGCTCGGGCGCTGAGGGGACGGCCTGGTCGGTCGTCCCCTCTTCGGTTTGACGGGGATGGCATTTCCGACCGGTCGTTTGTGGTAAATTACGCCCGTCGCATTGCCTCGCACGAGCACAGGGAGATTGCCGCTTATGCTTGACTACAAACCGAATATCGTCCTCTCCAATCCCGATGAAAACTATAAGGTGGTAGGCACCCGTCCGGTGCGCCACGACGGGCCGGACAAGGTGATGGGGCGCGCTCGCTACGCCGCCGACATCCACCTGCCTGGGATGCTCCACGGCAAGATCCTGCGGAGTCCCCACGCCCACGCCCGCATCCGCGGCATCGACGCCAGCCGGGCGTTGGCCCTGCCCGGCGTCCACGTCGTGGTCACCTCCGCAGACTTCCCCGAAGTTTCCGCCGAGATCAAGGACCAGGAAGAAGGGGCCGCCGTCAACTACGGCTTCTACAGCCGCAACGTGATGGCCCGCGAGAAGGCGCTCTATAAGGGCCATGCCGTCGCCGCCATCGCCGCCGACTCGCCCCATCTGGCCGAAGAGGCCCTGGCCCTCATCGACGTGGACTGGGAAGTCCTTCCCCCCGTGTTGACGGCCGACGAAGCCATGGCGCCAGGCGCGCCCCTGGTTCACGAACGGTTGGTAACGCTGGCCAACCCGGCCCAGCGTTCCGGCGGGTGGGCCGAAGCCGACGCCGGCGACGGTTCCAACGTATCCAACCACTTCCAGGCCACCCTGGGTGATCTGGAGGCCGGTTTCGCCGAAGCCGACGCCATCGTGGAACGCGAGTACCACACCAGTCAGGTCCACCAGGGGTATATTGAGCCCCACTCGGCCACCGCTCGTTGGAATAACGACGATACCGTCACGGTTTGGGCCAGCAGCCAGGGCCATTTCGCGCTGCGTGACCACACCAGCCGAATCCTCGGGATTTCCGTTGGTCAGCTCAACGTCGTCCCAATGGAGATCGGCGGCGGCTTCGGCGGCAAGGGTCAGGGTGGTTGCTACCTGGAGCCCGTGGTCGCCGCGCTGGCCCGCAAGATCGGTCGGCCGGTCAAGATCGCCATGACCCGCACCGAGGTCTTCACCGGCACCGGACCCACCTCCGGCTGCCACATCAAGGTGAAGGTCGGCGGCACTCGTGACGGGCGCTTCACCGCAGCGCAGGCGACGCTGGTCTATGAAGCCGGCGCTTTCCCCGGCTCCCCCGTCCCCAGCGGCTGCCGCACCATGTTTGCTCCTTACGAAATCCCCAACGGTTTTGTTGAGGGCTATGACGTGGTGACCAACGTTCCCAAGGCGGCCGCGTACCGCGCGCCCGGTTCGCCGGCCGCGTCGTTCGCCGCCGAGCAGGCGATTGACGAGCTTTGCCAAAAGCTGGACATCGACCCAATCGAGTTCCGCGCCAACAACGCCTCCAAGGAGGGCAGTCGGCAAATCGGCGGGCCAGTCTTCCGCCGCATCGGGATGGAGGAAATCCTGCAGGCTACCCAGGAACATCCTCACTTTGCCTCGCCAGTTCCGGAGCCGTCCGCTCCAGGTCTCATGACCGGGCGCGGCATCGCCGCCGGCGCGTGGTTCAACGGCACCGGGCCGGCCACCGCCGTGGCCAGCGTGATGCCCGACGGAACGGTGAGCCTGATTGAGGGTTCGCCGGACATCGGCGGCTCGCGGGCGGCGATGGCGATGCACGTGGCCGAAGTGTTGGGGCTGACCGCCGAGCGGATCAAGCCGTCCATCGTCGATACCGACAGCATCGGCTACAGCAGTGGAGCGGGTGGCAGCGGCGTCACCTTCAAGATGGGCACCGCCGTTTACCAGGCCGGCGAGGAGGTGCGTCGGCAGATGATCGAGCGCGCCGCCCGCATCTGGGACGTGCCAGTGGAGGACGTGGACTACCAGGAAGACGGCACCCTGGCCCACAAATCAGACGACGCCCTGCGAATGACTTTCGATCAGCTGGCCCGCCGACTCAACGGGACCGGCGGCCCCATCGTCGGGCACGGCGCGGCCAACCCGGGCGGCGTGGGCAACGCCTTCGCCATCAACATCGCCGACGTGGAGGTTGACCCCGACACCGGCAAGGTGGACGTGCTGCGTTTCACGGCCATCCAGGACTGCGGCAAGGCTATTCATCCCAGCTATGTAGAGGGCCAGATCCAGGGAGGGGCGGTGCAGGGCATCGGCTGGGCGCTGAACGAGGAATACTTCTTCGACGACAGCGGCCAGATGATGAACTCGTCGTTCCTGGACTACCGAATGCCGACCGCGCTGGACTTGCCCATGATCGACACGGTCATAGTGGAAGTGCCTAACCCCGGTCATCCGTTGGGCGTGCGCGGCGTCGGGGAGGTATCACTGGTTCCGCCCATGGCCGCCATTGGCAACGCCATCGCGCGGGCGACTGGCTCGCGGTTGGAGAGCCTGCCCATGAACCCCGGCGCCGTGCTGGAAGCGCTGTGGGGGCAGAACGGCGGATAACGCGCCTGATCTCCCAACCCCGGTCGAAGCCGGAATTTAGTAGGGGCGAATGATTATTCGCCCCTACGTTATTGCCGTGCTGCGTAACCTCGCGTCCCGCTAACAGTTCGGCAGGGTGAGTTCGTCCAGGTCGTTCTGAGCCACGTCCCGCAACGCCGCCGGTATGCACCCGGTCAAGTCGTTCCTGATGACGTACAGCAGCATCAGATCGCTCAGATTGGTCAAATCAGGCGGTATCGAGCCGGTCAACTGGTTGGTGTCCAGGTGCAGTTGCTCCAGGTTGTACAGATTGCCCAGCTGGGGCGGTATCGTGCCGCTCAACTGGTTGTTGTCCAGGTGCAATTCCTGCAGATTCGCCAAATTGCCCAGCTCGACAGGTATCGCGCCGCTCATCTGGTTCCGGTTGAAGTTCAATACCTTCAGCTCGGCTAGATTCCCCAGTTCAGGCGGGATTGATCCCTCCAGTTCATTCTCAAGAAGGTACAGCCCTTCAAGGCTGGCGAGGTTGCCCAATTCCGGCGGCACCTGGCCGGACAGCCTGTTGCTGTTCAAGCGCAGAGTTTTCACCTTTTTTAGATTCTCCAGTTCCGGGGGAATCGCGCCCATCAGCTGATTGTTGGAAACGTACAGCCTTTCCACGTTGGTCAGATTGCCCAGTTCCGATGGTATCTCGCCGGTCAGCCGGTTGCTGTCAAGGCGCAGGGATCGCAGGCTGGTGAGATTACCCAGTTCCGAGGGTATCTCCCCGGTCAACTCGTTGTCGAAGAGGTAGAGCCACTGCAGGCTAGTGGGATTGCTCAGTTCCGATGGTATCTCGCCGGACAATTGGTTGCCATAGAGCCACAGCCCCCTCAGGTTCTCCAGATTGCCCAACTCAGGCGGTATCTCGCCGGTCAGGTCGTTGCGATACGTGCCCAACACGGTCAGGTTCTCCAGATCGCCCAACTCGCGGGGAATCGGCCCGGAGAAAAGGTTGTCGCCGAGCCACAGAGCCCTGAGGTTTTTGAGCCCGCCCATTTCAGGCGGTATCTGCCCTCGCAGCCGGTTGCCGTCGAGGTCAAGAGTTCGGAGGTTGTCCAGGTTGTTGAATGTGGCCGGAATATTTCCGGTCAGATCGTTGTTCCACAACTCAAGATCGGTGAGGTTGACCAAGTTGCCCAACTCGCGCGGTATCTGCCCGGTCAAGTCATTGTGGTCGAGGGAGAGCACGGTCAGGTTGGTCAGGTTACCTAACTCGCGCGGTATCTCGCCGCGCAGGTAGTTAGCATCAAGGTCAAGCGTGTCTAGGTGGACCAAGTCGCCCAACTCAGGCGGCATTTCTCCTCTTAGGTAGTTGCTTTCCAGGTACAGCACCACCACACAGCCGTTGCCGTCGGTGGATACTCCGAACCAAGTGCCAATGGGGTCATCGCTGAGCCAGTTGACGTTATTCCGCCACCCGGGGCCGCCGGTGGAGTTGTACAACGCCTCCAAAGCGGCCCGGTCGCCGGCGCACGCCTGTGCATCACTGGGAAGTTCCACCAGGTCGGACCAAGGCGACCATTGGGGATTGCCGTAGAGATCGTTGCTGGCTCCAACGATAAACCAGTACGAAGCCCCCGGAGTTAGCCGCTTAGCAGTGTAGGAGGCTTGCCCCTGATTGCGCACGCCCACGGAAGTAAACGTCTCTTGCCAGTCCCGTCCGGCCGCGATAGCGGCGTCGTAGTCTTCTTTGTGAACCCACCCAATGCGGTAGTACGCCGCATCGGCTATGGCGTTCCAGGTAACAATCGCCTCGCCAGGGTTTGAGCCGGCCCCAACCTGCGGCTTCTCCGGGCTGGCTGGAGTGGTTTGGGCTGCCGCCGGCGTCACATTTGCGCCGAACAATGCCATCAACGCAGCAACCACCAGTGCTGAGATAACTATGTATGATTTCATCATTTCCGTTCTTTTTTCAAATCCTCCTGCAAGATTGGACGTTGCTCCGGGCGTAGTTAAGTCTTCGAAGCGGCGTCGCGACGCGTAACCAGCGCTATTTTGGTATCGCCCAGGTGGGCGGGGGCGCGTGTACCACCGACGGGTCGTTGTCGGCAGGGACTTCGGCAATCAGCCGTCCGTTTTGAACCTTTACGATATGGTAGAACAGCTGGGCGCGGGGCCCGTTGACGCATATTCCTTGCCCCTCCTCAAAACGCCAGCCGTGGTCGGGGCACAGGAAGCTCTTGTCCCACTTGACCACGCGGCCCCAGGCGTGGGGGCAGACCATGGACAGCAGGCGGTATTCCCCGTCCCGCGCCTTGGCAAGCCAGTGCTCTTCCCCGCTTTCCAATCGGACTCGGGCCGGAAACTCCTTGAAGTCGGCCACGGCCCCGATGTCAACCTGACGCGCCGGAGCCATCTTGTTATTACCGATGTCCGCGGGATCGGTGTACATCCGTCGCCGGCGGTGGTAGATATTCTCGCTCATGGCGTTTCTCCTGTCGCGCGTCAGCGTGCTTTGGCGTTAGTCGGTCGGCAACCCACCGAAAGCGTCTTCCATGGTGATGATTGGGTAAATGTCGGTACGGTTCCAGGTGGCGAGGCCCATGTCAATCACCGCGTCGTCGATGGCGTGGGCGTCGGGGCCGTCGAGTATCAGCCACGTTTGATGCGAGGACTTGCCGACCCAACCGCCCCGGTACTCGCAACCGCGACGGGACAGAGTGTCGGTGAGTTCCGCCGACATGCGTAAAACCCGGTCGCGGACACCCAGGTCAACCCCGGGGCAGCGTTCCGGCGCGTGCTCCAGCGATACCATGTACAACGCCATGGGCGCGTCCCTCCGTCACAAAATAGATGGGCGGCCCGGTTACCCGGCCACCACCGGCTTGGGCAACGTCGCCGGCCGGAAGATTCCCGGCTGGGTAAGTCCGGCGAACCGCTCCGGGCGCATCGCCTCGGCCAATCCTTCCAGCACGTCAATGACGCGGGGGCCATGGCGGCTGGGTATCTGGCCGTCGAAGAGCAACACCTGTCCGTCTCTCACGGCATCCAGGGCGTTCCATTCCGGCAGTTCCGACAGGCGGGCCGTTTCAGCAATGGTGCGGTCCATGTTGAAGGCGCAAGGCATGACCATCACATAGTCGGGCTGGTACTCCAGAACCTCGTCCCAGCCGACCTCCCGCGATTTGCCCCACTTCGCGGCCAAACCCTCCTCACCGCCGGCCAGCTCCACCAACTCCGGAGTCCACTGGCCGGTGTTGCGCAATGGCTCCAGCCAATCGATGCAGAACACCTTGGGGCGACGTTCATCGGCGGCGCGTTGGGCAACGTAATCCCTGCGTCCGCGCAGCCGGGACAACAACGCGACGGCGTTTTCCGGCACGCCGGCGGCTTCGCCGATGCGCCAGATGTTGTTGAAAATGTCGTCCAAACTGGCGGGCCGGATGCTCAATATCTCGGGAGAATAGTCCAGCACTTTGGCGGCGGTCTCAAAGACCGAGCCGGCGCCAACAGCGCAGACTTCGCATAGCTCCTGAGTCAGAATCAAATCGGGCTGCAAGCGGCGCAACAAATCGACGTCAATAATATAGAGCGGGTTGCCGGTGGCTCGAGCCTGCTGGATGATGGCGTCGATTTCCGCGCTGGACAGGTGCGACTTGCTGCGGATGCTGCGGCTGACGACGGGCAGGCCACGGGCGGCGGCGGGGTAGTCGCACATATGCGACACGCCGACCAGGGAATCTCCCAGTCCCAGGGCAAACACTATCTCGGTCGCGCTCGGCAGCAGCGAAACTATACGCATGGGCGGCATTGTAGGGGCATTCGTTACCATTGGCAAACACCCTGGCAGCAAGGTCGGTGGTATGATAGACGCCAGTATCGCGGGAGAACGATCACGGTATGACGACCGCACCAAAACCGATTGATGCCGCCGCCCCACCAGTGCCGGATGACGCTGGAATGGCTGAGCCGGCCGGGACCATTCGGCTGAAATTGGCCGCGTTGGGTATCGACCACCGGGCGAGCGATTTTCCCGTCCAGTTCATCGAGTTCTGCGAGCAGAACGACCTGTACGAAATGGAAGTCAACGCCGCCGGAGAATTGCTGATACTGCCTATGACCGGATACCGGGGCAACAAGCAGGAAAATTACATGAACCACTTCCTGGTCGGGTGGGAACTGGCTAATGGCGGCAGCGCCTCATCTCAAACCGTTCGCTTTCGTTTGCCGTCCGGGGAGATCCGTGGGCCGGATGCAGCATGGATCACACAGGAACGATTTGACGCGCTGTCCGAGGATGAATGGAACCGGATTGTCGAAGGCGCACCGGACTTCGTGGCGGAAATACGCTCCCGCACCGACGACTTGCCGCCACTGCGGAACAAGATGGCGCTGTGGATGGCTGCCGGCGCTCGCCTGGGCTGGTTGATCGACACTCGCAGCCGGCAGGTGTACATCTATCGGGCCGGGCAGACGGAGCCGGAAGTATTGGACAACCCGGAGGCGTTGGACGGGGAGGATGTGCTCCCGGGTTTCGTGTTTCCGGTACGGCAGTACGTTTTCGACCTGGCAGGACCGGAGGAATAGACCTATGGCGGCTCGTGTTCTCAACGGCAATGAGATAGCCGCCGAATTCCGGGCGGAGGTCGCGGTCAGCGCAGGCCAATTGGCCAGCACCTCCGGCGTAATCCCGGGACTTGCGGCCGTGCTGGTTGGTGATGATCCCGCGTCCGCAGTTTACGTGCGCAACAAAGGTCGCGCCTGCGCCGAGGCCGGCATATTCTCCGAGATTTTTTACTGGCCCAGCCATGCAAGGCAAGACGACCTGCTGGCTTTCATCGACCGGCTGAATGCCGACTCGCGGTTCCACGGCATATTGGTGCAACTGCCCCTGCCGGAACAGTTGGACGAAACCACTGTCATCCAGCGAGTTGACCCGCGCAAGGACGTGGACGGCCTGCATCCCGTAAACCAGGGCCGAGTGCTGCAGGGCGAGCCCGCATTCCTTCCGTGCACTCCTTTCGGGGTCCAGCAGTTATTGCTCCGTTCGGGATATGACCCGGCCGGAAAACATGTGGTCATCGTGGGCCGCAGCAACATCGTCGGCAAGCCACTGGCGGCCCTGCTGATGCAGCGCGCTCCCGGCGGCAACGCCACCGTAACAGTTTGCCACACTCGAACCAGGGACTTGCCCGAAATTACCCGTCAGGCGGACATTCTGGTGGCTGCCATGGGCGTCCCAGGCGCCATCGGCGCCGACATGGTACGCAAGGGCGCCGTAGTTATCGATGTGGGCATCAACCGGGTGGACGACGCTTCGCGCCGCCGCGGCTATCGCCTGGTGGGCGACGTGGAATACGAAGCGGTGGCTGCCAAGGCCGAAGCCATCACCCCCGTCCCCGGCGGCATCGGGCCAATGACCATCGCCATGTTGCTGAGAAACACGGTAGAGGCTGCACGTCACACTGCCACGGCGCTCAACAACGCGCTGGAAGCCGCCCTACGCAGCGCAGATGCGAACCAGTGATTTCGACTACTTTCTGCCGGAGGAACGCATTGCGCAGACTCCGGCGGAACCCAGGGATTCCTCGCGCTTGTTGGTGCTGGATCGCCATAAACCGGGCGTCCACATTGAACACCGGAAGTTTAGGGATCTAACTGACTACCTGCGGCCGGGGGACCTGATGGTATTCAACCGGAGCCGCGTGATACCGGCGCGGCTGCACGGCACTGAAACCCGTTCCGGCGCCCGCGTGGAAATCCTGCTGGTGCGGCGTCAGGCGCCCGGGGTATGGCAGGCGTTGGGCCGGCCGGGCAGACGGCTGCGCGTAGGCACGACGGTATCCCTCGGAAATGAAGGTGAACCCGTCCCCACGGCGCGGGTGGAGGTTTTGGAAACGCAGGACAACGGATTGAGGATGGTTAGACTTTCCGACGAGACGGTGCTGGAGGGTCTGGGCGAACTCCCGCTGCCGCCCTATATCAAGGAGACGCCAACTGACCCGGAGCGCTACCAGACGGTGTACGCCGACGCGCCGGGCAGCGTCGCCGCGCCCACGGCGGGACTGCATTTCACTGATGAACTGCTAGAGGAGATACGCGGCCTCGGGATTACTACGGCTTGGGTCACCCTCCACGTGGGGCTGGACACCTTCCGCCCGGTGCGCGGCGAGGATATCGCCGAACACAAAATCCATACCGAGTGGTACGAGCTGCCCGAAGAAACCGCCAACCTGGTCAACGCCGCCCGCCGAGAGGGACGGCGCATCATCGCCGTGGGAACCACCACCGTGCGGACCCTGGAGCAGGTGGGCCGCGACGCGCATCAGCAAGGTGTAAAGGAGATCACGGCGACCGCCGGCGACGCCGACCTGTTCATCGTCCCCGGGCATCAATTCCGCCTGGTTGACGTCATGCTCACCAACTTCCACCTGCCCCGTTCCACACTGCTGATGCTGGTCTCCGCCTTCGCCGGCCGGGAGCGCATCCTGGCGGCCTACGAGGAGGCGGTGCGGCAGGAATACCGCTTTTACTCGTTCGGGGACGCGATGCTGCTGCTCTAATCCCGGCGCGGGCCGAAAGCAAAGATGTCAGCGACCGTACGACGCTTACTCTGCCACTGTGGAGTAACTGCCGCCGTTGCGCCGGGCCATAGTCAGGCGTGCACCGCCCAAGCCCAGGATTGCCCCGATAGACACCTTTACCATCCAGTCGCCGATTGCGATGAGGCTGTCATGGGCTGGGTTGAACCGGTCGGCGGGGATTGAGGCTACGAAAAGCAGGATGCCGATGCCGCCTATCGTTATCATAAACAAAGCGACTAGCGTCCAACCGGGGCTAACTGCATCTCTCATCGCTCGGCCTCGCCCGACGGTTCAGGCTGGGGCCGATTGCCCGGCTGACGGGTAGCACTTTCGGCGCGGATCAGTCGGTAGAGTATGACGCTGACTGCCACCAGGAAGCCGACGAGCCCAATAACCATAAGGGTCATCCCCATGATTTGCAGAAACATGATTGGCCCTCCGGTGTCCTAATGGTCGCTCCCCGCATAGCAGGATTATAGCACCGGGACCTTTCCGGTCGGTGAGGAATGCTTGCTACACTGAACGGACTGGCCAAGAATCCACTAAAGCGGCAGCGAAAAGGAATCAACGCAAATGGTTATGCCCGCTGACAACGGTAACACGCGCCCGGCTTGGTTCGTCGGCGCTTCCTATGGCGGCACAGATGACCAAACTGAACGTTTTTTACGGCGAGGCATCTGGGAGAACGGTTACACAGACCGATATCTAAACGCGGTCAAGTCTATCGCCGAAGGGGATCGCATCGCAATCAAATCTGCGTATGTTCGTAGCAATCCAGATGGGCTACCATTCGATAATCGCGGAAATCCCGTCTCAGTAATGGCTATCAAAGCCATCGGCACGGTTACCCAGAACATGGGAGATGGCCGTAGGTTGCGGGTCGCCTGGGTTCCTGTCAATCCCGCCAAAGAGTGGTATTTCTACACTTATCGTGCAACAGTTTGGGAGGTGAGACCCGGCACTTGGGCTACTGATCAGTTAATCGGTTTCGTTTTTGATAACCAACCACAGGATATAGACGGTTTTCGTAATGATCCTTACTGGGTACAACGGTTCGGGGACTCTGATGACTCTAGTCAACCATACGTCCCTGCATCGCCGGAGCTGACACGCGCTGATACCTACACCATCGACAACATCCTAGCGGACGGCTGCTTCCTCGGCCTTCCCAAGCTGGAGACGATGCTAAACCGTCTCCAGACCAAGCAGAACATTATCCTGCAAGGCCCGCCCGGTACCGGCAAGACCTGGCTTGCCAAGCGTCTGGCCTACGCCCTGATTGGATACAAGGACGACAGCAAAGTTCGGCCCTTCCAGTTTCATCCCAACCTGTCCTACGAGGATTTCGTGCGCGGGTGGCGGCCCCAGGGCGACGGCAGCCTGACGTTGGTGGACGGACCATTCCTCCAACTGGCGGACGAGGCGCGAAATGATCCCGATGGCGCGTACGTCATCGTCATTGAGGAAATCAACCGGGGCAATCCGGCGTCCATCTTTGGCGAGATGCTGACCCTGCTGGAAGGGGACAAGCGCAAACGGAACGAGGCTCTTGCGCTGGCCTACCCGCGTACGACAGGCGAGCGATTTTACATCCCGCCCAACGTGTACGTCATCGGCACCATGAACGTGGCCGACCGCTCGCTGGCGCTGGTGGACCTGGCACTGCGGCGACGGTTCGCCTTCTTCGACCTGGAGCCGATTTTCGACAATGTTTGGCGCGATTGGGTAAGCGAACAGTCCGGCATTCCTACTGGATTTCTCGCCCGCGTCGCGCAGAGCATGAACGCGCTGAACGATCAGATTGCGACAGACCGCAACCTCGGACGCCAGTTCCGTATCGGTCACAGCTACTTTACGCCCGGACCCGGTGTACCGATTGGCGACGAAGCGGCTTGGTACCGGGGCGCCGTGGAAACCGAGATCGCCCCGCTCCTGCAGGAATACTGGTTTGACAATCCCGACGCGGCGAGTGCCGCCGTGTCGCAGCTGTTGAATGGCTTGTGACTCAACACCCCGACGCCCCAGCCATCGGGTTCATCGGCCGGATCCCGGTCCGAAATATCTGGCTGCTGCTGTTGTACGCCTCCCAGTTGTACAAAGAGTTGCCGGAGGCCGCCCGCGTCGAGTTGGAGGACGCGCCCGACGACATACCGGAGTTGGTGGCTGAAATCCTCGCCAACGCGGTGGAGCGGCGGCTCCGGCGCAACCTCAGCTTTGGTTACGAGCGGAGAGAGGCCAACCTCAGCAGGGTGCGCGGCCGGATCAACGTGCTTCGCACGGAGCGGCGGCAGTTGCTCCAGCGCGGAAAGGTGGCGTGCATCTTCGATGAGCTGACCGTTGACACGCCCCGCAACCGCTACGTGAAAGCGGCTCTGCTACGGCTGGGCCAGGTCGTCAAAGACACGGAATTGTTGCGTCGCTGCCGGAATTTGTCGGCTAGATTGGAACGGGCCGGCGTGTCCAGCGACTGGGATGCTGGCCGGAACGGTAGGCATCCGCCTCCAGACGTGTTGGGTTGGATGGAATCTGACGAGCGCCGAATGCTGGCGGCGGCGCAGCTGGCCTTTGATCTCGCAATTCCCACCGAGCAGTCGGGGCATGCGTTGTTGGCTATGGCCGACCGGGAAGCCAACCGGGGGTGGAAGCTGTACGAGGACGCGGTGGCCGGTTTCTACGACGCGATCCTGTCCCATCGCGGCTGGAGGGTGAGATGCCAGGGCAAAATCGAGTGGCCTCTTGATGACCAGACTGCGGGTTTACCGGACCTGATGCCGTCGATGTTCACTGACATTGCCTTGGAGCGCCGCCTTCCTGGTGTTCCCACCGCTGCTCGGCGCATTGTAATCGACACCAAGTTCACATCCATCGTCGCATCTGGATGGTACGGAGGAGAGTCCTTCAGATCTGGGAACATCTACCAGATGTACGCCTACCTCCGTTCCCAGGAAGAGGGCGGCGATCTCCTCTGGCGCAACGCCGCCGGCGTCCTGCTGTATCCGTCGTTGGAGGCTGACTACAACGAAGCGGCCACCATACAGGGCCACGAAATCCGTTTTGCAACGGTTGACCTGGCCGCCGACAGCCGGACCATCCGGCGGCAATTGTTGCGGGTTGTGGACCCGGCGCCGGGACGCGGCGGCACGGGCGAGTAACCCCCACGGCGACGGTTCCAACCCTTGCCCCCTTTCGGCGGCGATGCTATAATGCGGCCACATCACGCCCTGGTGTAGGATCCGGTTGCATTCGGTTGCTGGGCCTGCAGCGAGTGGTTACGAGGTTTTGCAGAGCGGGGCGGACACCCGCTTTATTTTTGCGATTCTCGAAAGGACAAAAGTTGATCGATAGCATGGCCGGCGGAGGACGACGATGAAAAGCGACTTCATGATGGCGTTGAATCAGCTATCCGCCGAGCGTGGCTTACGCAAGGAGTTGGTGCTTGACAAGGTGGAGGTCGCCCTGGCTACCGCTTTCCGCCGGGATCGGGTGGCCGGTTCGCAGAATCTGGCGGTGAAGCTCAATCCGAACACCGGCGACATCAGCATCTTTCCTCTCCTTAGCGTTGTTGAAGAGATCGAAGACCCAGAGACCGAAATCATCCTTGCTGATGCGCTGAAAATCCAACCGAGCGCCCAGATTGGCAGCGAGATTTCCGAGGCCAATGAGGTCGCGTATGACACCAGCCGCATCTCGGCGCAGACGGCCCGGCAGGTGCTCATGCAGGGACTCCGGGAGGCCGAGCGCGAAAAGATCTTCGAGGAGTATTCCTCCTACGAGGGCGAGATAATCAGCGGCAACATCGAGAGCATAGAAAAGGGACCCACGGTATTCGTCAACCTGAACCCTCACCAGGCTCAGAATCAGAACCGGGCCCGGGGCATAATGCGCCCGGATCACCAGGTGCACAACGAACGATACCGCAAGGGACAGAACCTCAAGGTCCTGCTGGTGGAAGTCCAGCAGACCACTCGCGGGCCGGAAGTGATTGTGAGCCGTTCCCATCGCGACCTGCTGCGCCGGCTGATGGAGGCGGAAGTGCCCGAAATCAGCAACGGAACGGTGGAGATCCGCGCCATTGCGCGTGACCCGGGCATACGCAGCAAGGTGGCCGTGGCCTCCCACCAGGAGGGTGTTGACCCCGTCGGTTCCTGCATCGGCCTCAGGGGCAACCGGATCCAGAGCATCGTCAACGAGCTGCAGGGCGAGAAAATCGACGTCATCGAATGGAACGGGGACGCCGGCGAACTGATCAGACGGGCCCTCAGTCCGGCGGAAGTGCAGGCGGTAGAAACCGACCAGGCCGAGAAGACCGCCTATGTGGTGGTGCCTGAGAGTCAAATGTCCCTGGCCATCGGTCGGGACGGCCAGAATGCCCGGCTGGCAGCGCGGCTCTCCGGCTGGCGGCTCGACATCAAGAACGTGGAGCAATGGGAAGCTCTTCGGGTCGCCAGAGCCGCCGAGGCGGCCCGCGTTGCGGCTGAAGAAGCGGCGCTCAACGCCGAGCGCGAGGCGGCAGAACGGGCCGCGGCCGAGGAAGCCGCCGCCGCTGCTGCCGAAGCGGACGTAGAAGCCATCCAAGCAGTGGCCGAAACCGACGACGTCGCGGTTGGGGAGGTCGAGCTGGCAACGCTGCCGGACCTCGAAACTACGGCGGATGTCGTCGAAATGGAAGTCGCCACGCCGGTTGAAGATGCAGCCCCCGCCGCCGCGGTTGTATTGGAGCCGGTTGCCGAAGCCTTGCCCGAAATCGCCATCGTCCCGCCGGCTCCGGCTGAACCGGAAATCGACGAGGATGCGTTGCTGGAAGCCCTAATGGCCGAAGAAGAGGCCGCGGCCGCCGCGCAGGCTCAGGAACCGGCGGTCCCAGCCGACCCCATTGGCCTGAGCGTCGATGACCTGGACGGCCTGACCATTGACGACGTAGTCGAAGATGAAGAAGACGAACTCGATTACGAAGACGATTACGACGAGGAAGAACCGGCAGAAGATATGGCCGACCTGTTGGCAGGACTGCCTAATCTGGCGCCGGACGCCGGCAAGATCAGGTTTGCGGAAGACATCGTGGGCGAATTCAGAGGCGGAGACCGGCGCCGTCGGCGTGGCGGCGGAGCCAACCGCCGCGGCGGCAACGTCCCGGGCGCCCGTGGCCCCGGTCCGCGTCGCCGGTAAACCGTCATCGGTCGCCATCACAGACGCTTTGGAAACCACCACACGGATCGGATATCCCCCATTCCAAGAGAGCGACATATCCCGGAACGCAGTTGCATCGCCTGTGGCCGAAAAACGGTCAAGGCAGACCTGACGCGACTGGTGCGCGCGCCGGACGGCTCGGTGCGTCCTGACCCCAACGGGCGAAGCAACGGGCGCGGCGCATACCTCTGTAGCCAGGCGTCGTGTTGGGAAAAAGGCCTGGTTCGTCGGACCCTGGAACGGAGTTTCCGGGGCCCCGTGGCCAGCGATGACCTGGAAGCCCTGAAACTGTATTTTATCGAAACCATAGCGTCCGGCGGTGCATCCGCCGGATCCAGGGTCGCTTCGTAGTCGGCCCGGGGAGAGGAACGACAGCAGCGCCCCGCCTTGCGGCCAGGCACGCTCCGTTTCCCAGGAGGAGGTGACAATCATGACCACGACAACTGAACAAAGATCCGGTGAACAACGTTCCGGACCACGGCGCTCCCGCCGCGGTGAGCCGCGCCGCACCACGCCGCGCACCCTCACGTTGCCGGAGACCCTGACCGTCAAAGAACTGGCGGAACTGCTGGATCAGTCGCCGATTGACGTTATCAAACAATTGATGCGTCACGGCATCATGGTAGCCGTGAACCAGGTGATCGATCACCAGGTCGCCACCGTGGCCGCCGCCGCCTATGGCGTGCGAACCCGCCTGGCCGAACCGGTTGAGGACACGTCGGCCATCCAGGCCGGGTCGGATGAAGAGAGCGACCCGTCACTGCAACCACGGCCCCCGGTCATTACCATCCTGGGGCACGTTGACCACGGCAAGACCAGCCTGCTGGATTACATTCGGAATACCGCCGTGGTGGAGAAGGAAGCCGGCGGCATCACCCAGCATATCGGCGCGTACCAGGTGTTGGAGAACGGGCGTCCCATAACCTTCCTGGACACGCCGGGTCATGCCGCTTTCACGGCCATTCGCTCCCGTGGCGCTCGGGTGACCGATATAGCGGTGTTGGTCGTGGCCGCTGACGACGGCATCATGCCGCAAACCGACGAAGCCATCTCCCACGCCCGCGCCGCCGAGGTCCCCATCGTGGTAGCCATCAACAAGATGGACCTGCCGACGGCCCAGCCGGACGTCGTCAAGCGCCAGCTCAGCGAACGCAACCTGCTGGTGGAAGAATGGGGTGGCGACGTCATCGCGGTTCCCGTCTCCGCGCAGACCGGCGATGGCGTGGGCGACCTTCTGGAGAACCTGTCGGTGCTGGCCGAGATCTTGGAACTCAAGGCCAACCCTGACCGTCCCGCGGCCGGCGTGGTGGTGGAGGCAACGCTGGACCGACGCCGGGGACCGACCGCGACGGTGCTGGTGCAGACCGGCACCCTGCGTGTGGGTCACTACATAGTCGCCGGCGCCGCCTGGGGCCGGGTGCGGGCCATCACCGACGAGCGCGGCGAGGCGATGGAATCCATCACCCCCGGTTCTCCCGGTGTGATCATCGGCCTCAACGCCACGCCGGAGGCCGGTGACATTCTCAACGTGGTGGGCAGCGAACGGGCCGCGCGGCAGACGGCTACCCGCCGGGCGCACCGTCCCACCAGCGTGGGCAACCTGGACACCGTTTTGACCCTGGACAACGTGGTCAAGCAGATCGACGCCGGCGACGTGAAGGAACTGGTGCTGGTGCTCAAGGCTGACGTGCAGGGCAGCGTTGAAGCGGCCGTCCAATCCATTGAAAAGCTGTCAGAAGGCGAGGTCAAGGCCCGGGTGATCCATGCCGGTTCCGGCGCGGTCAGCGACTCCGACGTGCAACTGGCCTCCGCCTCGGGAGGCATCGTTCTGGCCTTCAACGTCGGCTTCGAGGTCGGGGCGGAACGGACTGCCGAAAGGCTGGGCGTGGAGGTCCGCCAATACCAGATTATCTATCGGTTGCTGGAAGACGTGGAGCAGGCCCTGCAGGGAATGCTCGAACCGGAGTACCGGGAAGTCGTCGTCGGGCGGGCGGAAATCCGCGAAGTCTTCCCCGGGAGACGTGGTGTACGCATCGCGGGCTGCCGTGTGCTGGACGGGCGCATCATGCGTCAAGGTTCGGTTCGCGTGCTGCGCGAGGCCGACATCATGGTGGAGACCGAGATCAACAGCCTCCGCCACTTCCGAGAAGAGGTCAACCAGGCTACCGCCGGCACCGAGTGCGGTATCGTTCTAGCGGACTACAACGAATTTGAGGAAGGCGACGTGATCCTGGTGTACCGTATGGAACGCGCGAACTAGGCTGCGGTGATAAAACCGTCATTCCCGCTTTCGCGGGGATCCAGCGAGGGCAGACCCGAGCGAGCGTGCCTGTTGCAGACGCTTTTCTGGGATCCTGCTTCCGCTGGAACGACGGTTTGATTGTCCAACTGTCAACACGCCATAACCTGGCGTCGTCGCCGAAGGATGTTCATGGCCGACCGCAGGCGCATCGAGCGAGTGAACGGGTTGCTCCGCGAGGAGATATCCGCCCTCATCGCGTCACAAGTCAATGACCCCCGCCTCAAGGGGATCATCACCATCACCCGGGTGCAGACGGCTTCAGACCTGCGCAATGCCCGAGTCTATGTCAGCGTGATGGGTACTGAGGCCGTCCGCCGAGAGGCGTTGGACGGCATCCAATCTTCCGCGTCATACTTGCGACGGGAACTGCGGGATCGGGTAGCGTTGCGCTACGTGCCGTTCCTGAAATTCGCGCTGGACGATGCGATGCTGGATGCGGACCGCTTGATGGGCATTATCGATAACCTGGAAGTGCCCGAGGCGTCCGAAGGGGATGAAACCGCGTGGACCAGGGGACGTGCCTGACGTTATGTCCAATGGCGGTAGGAAGGCGCCGGCGGTCAACGGGTTCCTGAACTTCTACAAGCCCGTCGGCATTACTTCCATGGAGGCGTTGCGCCGGGTCAAGCGCATCACCCGCCAACGCAAAAAGGTTGGCCACGCCGGCACCCTGGATCCCCTGGCCGATGGCGTGCTGCCCATCTGCTTTGGGCAGGCCACCAGGCTGATGGAACGGATCGTATCCGGTTGGAAACGCTACCGCATGACCATGCGACTAGGCGCGGTGAGCAACACCTATGACGCCGAGGGTGAAATCACCGAGATAGCCAATCCCTCCGACCTCAGCCGCGCCGAGATTGCGGCGGCTCTCCAACGGTTTGTCGGAGTGATCGATCAAGTCCCTCCGATGTACAGCGCGATCAAGATCGACGGGCAACGGCTTTATGACCTGGCCCGGGCTGGCAAGGAGGTGGAACGCCCGCCCCGCCAGGTTAACGTGCGGGCCATCGGAATTGACGAAATCTCGATGCCCTATTTGCGGTTGACCGTGGACTGCGGACGCGGCGCGTATCTGCGCTCCATCGCCCACGACCTGGGCCAGGCGCTGGGCTGCGGTGGATACGTGATCGAGCTCACCCGGCTGTCCTGCGGCGGATTTCGAGCGGAGGACGGCGTCACCCTGGAGGCGCTGGCCGACGCAGAGCTGAACGGCGATTGGCAACAGTATTTGCGCCCGGTGGACTGGGCGATGCGGGATATACCGGCGATGATGCTGGATGCCTCAGACGCCTGGGCGGTCCGCCACGGTCAGGCGATATGGGCCGGAGGTTTCGGCCGGAGGGGCAGCGGCGTACAGCAGCGCGCGTACGACCCCGATGGAGTATTCCTGGCCCTCCTGGACCGCCAGTCGGACGGGCTATGGCAACCAACTCGGGTGTTTCACGGCGCTGAACCGTCGCCCTACGCCCCGGCGTCCGCGCGATGACTTAGCGGCGATGGATGAGTCCGAAGTCGGGTGTCAGAGTTGCGGCCGGCGCATCAGGCGGCGCGGCAGCTATACGTTTCGACCTCCGGGCGGGAACGTCGGCGTAACCAAATGCGTCCGTTGCGCCCTGCGCCATTGGCCAATGCTGCGCCGATCCCTTATCGCCAGCGCGGTGGTGGGCACTGCGCTCACGGCGCTGAATCAGGGCGACGCGATATTGTCCGGCCAACTGGCGGGTGCGCTGGCCTGGAAAATCCCCTTGACCTATTGCGTGCCCTTCCTGGTGGCAACCTATGGCGCGCTGTCCAACAGCCGCAACTGACGCCCCCGGCTGGGGCATTAACGAATGCCGTCATTGCCGCGAAAGCGGGAATCCAGGGAACGCGCAAACAAGGCAACGTTCCGACTGCAAAGGCTTTTCTGTCCGCCAAAGGCGGATGCTTCCGCAGGAACGACGGCGTGATTTCCGACCCAGTTAACGGTCCTAGAACTGGCGTAGCACTTCAACTACCTGGCCCCTGATTTCCACGTTGTCGGCGGCGACGTAGATGGGATCCATGGTGCTGTTGGCCGGTTGGAGGCGGATCCGGTCGCCCTCGCGGTAAAACTTCTTCAGCGTGGCCTCTTCCTCTTCCTTCAGCCAAGCCACGACCATATCCCCGTTGCGGGCGGTTCCGGTGGGTTTGATCACCACCACGTCGCCGTCGTCAATCAGGGCGTCGATCATCGACGTGCCTTTGACGGAAAGGGCAAAAAGGGTCCCGTGCCGCTTCTTCAACTCGGGGCGGACTTCAACGATGTCAAACTCAGCGGCGGAACCGACGCCTTCCGATGAAAAAGCCGGTAGCGGTTCCCCGGCGGCGATGTTTCCTACGATCTGGACGCGGGCTGCGCCGCTGGTGACCGGTTGGCCCATCTCGTCAAGGAGCTCAATGCCTCGGGCGACTTCGGAGCGGCGCTTCAAGTAGCCATCACGCTCCATGAGGCGCAGATTGTAGTCCACCACTGACGTGCTGCTAATCTCACAGCCGCGCTGGATGTCCCGCACGGTGGGGGGAATCCCGTTCTCATCCAGGAATTGCTCGATAAAGTCGAGGATGCGCTGTTGTCGTGGTCGAAGGGTTTTCTTTGGTGGCATGGCGGCAACCTCCGTGCGAGGGTCGTGATCGTCAGTCACACAAACTAATGTTCGATACTAACATGCTACGACCAGCGCCACCATTTGTCAACGCGAAAAAACGAAATCGGCGACGGGATTAACCGATGCGGGAGCGATTCAGGGCTGCCGCCAGGCGCGACTTGCGCCGGGAGGCGTTGTTCTTGTGGAAGACGCCCTTCCGCACCGCGATGTCCAGCAGGCTCATCGCTTTGCGCACGGCCTCTTCGGACTCGGGCAACCCGTCGGCAACGGCGCGGCGAGCCTGGCCGATTGCGGTGCGGGTGGCGCGACGCACGCTCATATTGCGGGTATTGCGCTTTGCGGATTGTCGGTGGGCCTTTTGAGCAGGCAAAAGGAGAACTCCTGTTTCTTGAAATCGGGCATAGATGGTATCAGACGCGGCAGAAATTGTCATTAACATTGACGCGACGCGCTTCCCGTATCGCGCTTCGGCCGTCCTGGACGCATCAGGTTGACAATTCCGGCCCGGTTGCCCGAAAATCAATATGCTAAAAACCGCGCCAGCCTGTCGTTATGGGAACAGGTTTTTCGGTTTAGTTATTGCGAATTGCGTTTAACAACACCATGTTTTCGGAGGATTCCAGCGATGCCTGAAAAGCAGCTAATTTTCGATGCAGAGGCTCGGCAGAGCCTGATGAGCGGCGTTGACCAACTGGGTCGCGTCGTCGCCCTCACTCTGGGACCCAGTGGCCGCAACGTCATTCTGGGCCGGGTCTGGACCCTGCCCGTGGTGTGCAGCGACGGCGTCACCATAGCCAAGGAAGTTCAACTGCCCGATCCCTACGAAAACATGGGAGCGCAGGTGGTGAAGGAAGCCGCCTCCAAGACCAACGACGTGGTCGGCGACGGGACCACCACCTCGGTGGTGCTGGCCCGCTCCATCATCCAGGGCGGGTTTATGAACGTGGCCGCCGGCGCCAATCCCATGGCGCTGAAATCCGGCATCGACCAGGCTGTGTCCGCCGTCAACAACGCGATCAGCGCCCAGGCCGTGGCCGTGGAGAGCCGGGAGCAGGTGGCCCGCGTCGCCGCCCTGTCCGCTCACGAAGAGGCCATCGCCGAACTGATCGCCGACGCCATGGACAAGGTGGGACGCGAGGGCATCATCACCGTGGAAGAGAGTCGCGGCCTCACCGACGAGTTGGAAGTGGTCGAAGGGATGCGCCTGGACCGGGGCTATCTGTCGCCCCACTTCGTCACCGACGTTGACCGCATGGAAGCGTCCCTGGATGAGCCGCTCTTTTTGCTGACCGACCAGAAACTTTCCGCAGCGGCCGACGTGATCCCTGCCCTGGAGGCCGTGGCCCAGGGTGGGCGCCGCCCGCTGGTCATCATCGCCGAGGACGTGGACGGTGAAGCGCTGGCGACGCTGGTAGTCAACAAACTGCGTGGCACGATCAGCAGCCTGGCCGTCAAAGCGCCCGGTTTCGGTGAGCGACGCAAGGCATTGCTGGAGGATCTGGCGATCATGACCGGCGGCACGGTGATCACCAGCGACACCGGAATGCGTATGGAAGACATCTCAATCGAACACCTGGGATCGTCGCGTCGCCTGGTCGCTTCCAAGGACGAGACAACCATCGTGGAAGGCCGGGGTCACGAAGACGACATCACCGGGCGCGTGGCCGAACTGCGCGTCCAGATTGAGGACACCACCTCCGACTACGACCGCGAGAAGCTGCAGGAGCGGCTGGCCAACCTGGCCGGCGGCGTGGCCGTCATCAAGGTGGGCGCCGCCACCGAGCCCGAACTCAACGAGCGCAAGAGCCGCACCGAGGACGCCCTGGCGTCCACCCGCGCCGCCGTGGAGGAAGGCGTCATACCCGGCGGTGGAGTGACCCTGCTCCGCGCCCAGGCGATCCTGGACGACCTGCTGGAAAGCGCCTCGGGCGACGTGGCCGTGGGCATCCGCCTGGTGCGGGAGGCCCTGGAAGCGCCGCTGTACACCATCGCCGACAACGCCGGGCACAAGGGCGATATCATCGTGGACCGGGTGCGCCACGGCGAGGGCGACTACGGCTTTGACGCCGACCGTGGCGATTACACCGACCTGGTCGCCCGGGGCATCATCGACCCGGCCAAGGTGACCCGCTCGGCTCTGCAGAATGCCGGCTCCGTGGCCGGAATGCTGCTCACTACCCAGGCGATCATCACCGAGATTCCCAAGTACGAGCCGCTGCCCGCCGACATCCAGGACTTCATGCACGACTAGCGGCTGATCTGCTCCGATTGGCTGCGTAGGGGCGACGTCCGCCGGTGGCGGATCGCCCCTACAGTTATATAGCGACCCCCATTGTGAACCCACAACCTCAACTCTACGGCGCACTCAACCGCGAGGCCATCGCCGCGCTGATCAACGGCGCGGCCCCTTTACCGTTGGTGTCCGAGTACACCGACCTCGCCCGGCAACTACAACCCAACGGGTTCGACCTGACGGTTCGCGACGTGGCCGGCATACGCGCTGCATCCGGCGAGGCTGCCCTGGGCGCGTCTGATGAAGACCGGCGGCTGCCCGAACCGCATGAGACCGATTTCCACAAAGACGATTGGTGGCGTCTGTCGTCGGGCGCGTACCGGATAACCTTCAACGAGGTGGTCAACCTGCCCCGCTGGCTAATGGCGCTGGGCCGGCCCCGTTCCAGCCTGCTGCGCATGGGCGTGGCCCTGCACACCGCCGTCTGGGATGCCGGATACAGCGGGCGGTCCCAGGCTCTGCTGGTGGTCCACCAACCGGGCGTCCTGCACCTGCAGCGCAACGCGAGGGTTGCCCAACTGGTATTCTTGCCGCTGAACGGCGCGGACGCTCTCGGCTACGGAGGGAGATACCAGGGTGAAAACCTGTGACCGGATCCATTGAAAATGGCGTTGACCCGGCATACCTGCGCCGGTTGGTTGACGAGACGGCCAGCGAAGTGGGTTTCAATCTGGTTGCCGTCACCACGGCGGACGAGTTCGTCCATGACCGGAACATTGCCGTGCGCCGCATTGATGACGGGCTGATGGACGGTTTGCCCTGGTTCACCGGGGAGCGGGTGCGCCGTGGTTCAAGCCCAAACGAACTGCTGCCCGGCGCGCGTTCCGTCATCTCCCTGGGCTGGAGTTACCGGCCGACGGAAGAGATTGGCGAGACCCCGGGTCACGGCCAGATTGCGCGCTATGCCAGGGGGCGGGATTACCACCGGGTGATGAAGCGGCGGATGCGTCGGATGGTGCTGGAAATGCAGGATCGCCTGGGCGACAAATTCGCGGCCCGCTGGTACGTGGACGACGGCCCCATGCTGGACCGGGCCGCCGCCGCGCGGGCCGGGCTGGGTTGGTTCGGCAAGAACGGCAACATCCTCAACCCGACCTACGGCTCGTGGATTCTGCTGGGGCAGGTGATTACTGACCTACCCCTAACGCCCGATGCGCCGCTCAACAAAACCTGCGGCCAATGCAGCCGCTGCATCCCGGCCTGCCCCACCGACGCCATCGTCGCCCCCTACGTGGTGGATAATCGCCGCTGCATCAGCTATCTGACCATCGAGCACAAGGGCGATATTCCACGGGAATTGCGCGCGGAAATGAGCAACTGGGTTTTCGGCTGCGACATCTGCCAGGAGGTCTGCCCCGTCAACCGCAAGGCCAAGGCTACCGACGATCCGAATTTCGGGCGGCGCGACCTGTCCGCCGTTGACCTGGTTGAGTTGCTGGAAATGACTGAGGACGAGTTCCGCCAGCGTTTCGCCGGCACGCCCATCATGCGGGCCAAACGAGAAGGTATGCAGCGCAACGCCGGCGTGGCTCTGGGGAACCTGGGCGATGGCGACGCCGTTCCCGCGCTGTCCCGAGCGTTGCAGACCGCCGCGTCGGTGGTGCGGAGCCATGCGGCATGGGCGCTGGGACGAATTGGAAGCGCTGACGCACGAGAGGTCCTGCGCGCCGCCGCTGACACCGAGTCGGATGGCGCGGTGCTGGCCGAAATCCGGGAGGCCTTGGCCGACGCAGAGCGTTCCTATCCGTTGTCGTAGGACTGTTTGGGGTCAGCAGCAGGACGCCGGCTACCGGAGCGCGAGCGCGCGTTGCGCCGTTGCCTCCCGTTGGTTGGAAGGCTCTCAGGGGAAGCTTGCCCCTCTTCGGCCGGCGCGACCGGGGTTTCCACTGTCGATTGAGCCCGATCTTCGCCTTGCTCGCTACTCCTGGATCGGGGCGGCCGGCCGGCGTTGCGGCTGGGAGCGCGTCGCCGGCGCTCGCGCTGGGAGTTTGACCGCTCTTCCTCGGCGGCCAGTTCGGCATCGACCTGTCGCAGGGCCAGGTCTCGGCCGTCGCGCAGTTTACGCATCTCTGTTTCCAGCAGGAAAAAGTCGTTCTTGGATAGCAGATGCAGGTTGCCCTGGAAGGCCATATACCAGTCTTCCGGAGGCCACTTCCGCACGTATTCGAGGCGATAGGCCAGCAGCCCGGCGTCGATGTACTGCTCCGCGTCAAGGACCACATTGGGTTTGATGCGGATGTGGTAAGGCCAGGCGGTCTTGCCCTCCTTGATCCACGGCCCCGAGTTGACCTCCTCGTAGCTGCGTGTCACAGTCGCGGTGGCGGTGAATACGCGGGCGCCGGTCACGTAGTAGATGATTCGGTCACCCGGCTCGACGCGCTGTACTTTCCGGCGATATTCAGCCTTCAGCGCCTGCTTGGTGAACCCCAAATCGCGGGTGATGTTGTAGTTCTGCTCGTTGCAGTTGATCATCCAGAAATTGTGCGGCATTTCCCCACCCGGCGGGCATTCGCAACACGCGAAATCTGGCCTAATTCTAGCACAGCACGTTACCTCTGCCCGGCGGATCCGGCAGGCCATTTCCACCGAGAGATGCTGCGGGTGGGAGCGACAAAGTCGCAATTCAAACGGCACCAATTGTAGAGGCGAATGATCATTCGCCCCTACTCGCGCCGGCAAACTCGCTGCCGTAATCACCGGCGAAAGACTCCTGCTGGTGTCGCAGTTGGAAAGACCCGACTTTTACCAACCCGAACCGGTGGACAGCGCGTTATACGCCGTCGGTACCGATGGACAGGAACAACGACGGATCTGGCAGGGCTACGCACACGCATCATGGTCGCCGGACGGTCAAGACACCGCCGTATGGACGCCCCGGTTGCCAGATGACACCTGGCTTTGGATCACTGATCCCACAGGAGCGGTCAGAACGCCCCTGATCAAGCCGGACGCGGATGGCGACGCTATCGCGGCAGGTGCACGTTGAGGGCAAAGCCGTTGGGGACGTTGGTTCAATATTGAGGGCCGTAAGGACCGGGGCTTAGTTGTCGGAACAGCGAAATCGCCTCCTCGGGATATTCGGCAATTGTAGGGCTGCAACGAATGTTGTACCATCGTTGGGCTTGAAATCGCCAAAGACGAGTACCGGAGGGCAGATCCATGGCCAGCACCGCACAACGTGAACGCGACATCGCAATCGTCGGCGTCGCCGAATCCGACGAGATGGGCAACGTTCCCAACAAATCTTCCCTCCAGCACCATGCCGAGGCCGCCCATAACGCGCTGGCCGACGCCGGCCTGTCGATGTCTGATGTGAACGGCCTGATGACCGCCGGATTCAGCACCCTGGCCACCGCCGAATACTTCGGCGTGCGGCCGTCCTTTACGGACAACACGTCCGTCGGCGGTTCCTCTTTCGTCATCCACGTTGCCCACGCCGCCGCGGCCATCCGCGCCGGCTACTGCGATACCGTGCTGATCACCCACGGCCAGGCCGGACGTTCCACCCGCGTCGCGGTGCCGCCCGACCGGAACCTGCCGGTGGCCCAGTATGAGACCCCCTACGGCATGATCGGCCAGCCTATCAACTACGCCATGGCCTGCACCCGTTACATGCACGAGTACGGCGAGGACCGCACCCGCCAGGCCCTGGCCGAAATCGCCGTATCCACGCGCAAGTGGGCCAACCTCAACCCAGTGGCCTACATGCACGACAGCCCCATGTCCTTTGACGACTACCACAACTCCCGCTGGGTGGCCTGGCCCTTCCACCTTTTCGACTGCTGTCTGGTCACCGACTCCGGCGCGGCCATCATCGTCACCACGGCTGAGAAGGCCCGCAACTGCGCCAAAGAACCGGTGTGGGTGCTGGGCGCCGCCGAGGGCCACGACCACAACCTGATCAGCTTCATGCAGGATCACACGTCCACCTGGTCCCGGGAGACCGGCCCCCTGTCGCTGGAACGCGCCGGCCTGACCCACGCCGACATCGACCTGACGATGATCTACGACTCCTTCACCTACACGACGTTGGTAACCATCGAGGGTCTGGGTTTCTGCGGACCGGGAGAAGGGCCGGACTTCGTGGCGAACCAACGCACCGCGCCGGGCGGGGACTTCGCGCTGAACACCAACGGCGGCGGGCTATCCTACTCCCACCCCGGGATGTACGGCAGCTTCCTGCTGGTGGAGGCGGTACGGCAACTGCGCGGGGAGTGCGGCGAGCGGCAGGTCAATCGCAAGGGATCCACCGACCAGGCCGCCGCCACCAGCATCGTCAACGGCACCGGCGGGTCACTGTCTTCAACCGGAACGGTGGTGCTGGCCACCGGCTGAGTAATCAGACCGGCGGGCTATGCTACAATTGACTTCATCAAGCAAGCGGCCAGACGCTACTGGATTATCTACTATCTGGTGTACACTGGCGGCGTTGCTTACAGCATCCCCAGCTACTGGCACAGGCTGTCGGACGACGGCGGTTTGCTGTGGCCGGCCGCCATTTTTGGCGCATCGGCCGGCTCCGCTCTGCTCTGCTGGTGGCGATTTTCCTGGAGGTTTTAGGGCGCATGGTGCTGCTAATTCCGGCTGAGATCAAGAGACTCAAAGAACTTGGCCGAGAAGAAGGCCGAGAGGAGGGCCGACGCGAGGAACGCCGGCGCATTGAGGAAGAGCTTCGGCTCGCGGCAGAACGCCGTCCGGAGCCCGTCGCAATCCCGGAGGCGAGCCTGTGGGAGGCGCGTGAAGCCGGCTGGCGAGAGGGCCGTGAAGCAGAGCGCCAGCGTATCATCGCGGCTTTTATAGCGCAGGGCGAAAGGGATGCTGACGGCGCGCTGCGGGTTACACTGCCCCCCGAAGTGGTCAAAATCCTGTTCGACGAATCAGATTAGCCCACCGAAATGGCGTAATGCCCAATTTAGCCTGCCCATGGACATCGTAATCATCGGCCTTCCCCAATCCGGCAAAACCACCCTGTTTACCGCTCTCACCCTGGGCAAATCCGACGCCAGCGGAGCTTCCGGCAGTCCCACCGAAATGCACCTCGGCGCGGTCAAAGTGCCCGACCAACGCCTGGATCACCTGGGGGTCATCTACCATCCCCGCAAGATTGTGCCGGCCGAGGTCCGTTACACCGACCTGCCCGGCCCGGAGGGCATGGCCCGTTCCCAGGGGATCAGCGGTCGTTACCGCAACGCCCTCCAGTCCGCCACCGCCTTTGTGATTGTTGTGCGAGCCTTCCACAGTGACGCGGTGCCACACCCGTCCGGAACGGTCGATCCGGCCCGCGACCTGGAAGCCATGCTGGGCGAGCTGTCCTTCGCCGATCTGGAGGTGCTGGAACGAGCGTCCACGCGCTTGGCGGAACAGTTCAACAAGACCAAACCCGCCGACCGTCCCGCCATGGCTCGCCAAAAGGAAACGGTGGACAAGGCCCGCGCCGGCCTGGAAAATGGCATCCCCGTCCGCCGGCAGACCTTCACCGATTCGGAGCGGGCGATTTTGCTCAACTATCAACTGCTGAGCGACAAGAACGTGATCGCCGTTTTCAACACCGACGAGGGTGCGGACGACATCCGCATCGCCGACCTGGACCTGGACGCAGAGCTGACCGCTGGCGTGGGCGAGGTCAGCATCAGCGCGCGCATCGAGGCGGAATTGGCCATGATGGACGCTGAGGAAGCTGACGAGTTTCGCGCCGACTTCGGGCTGGGCGAGCCGGCCACGTCACAGGTGATCCGCGCCAGCTACGATACCCTGGGTCTGGTGTCCTTCCTCACCGTCGGCGACGACGAGGTGCGGGCGTGGAGCGTTCCGGGCGGTATGCCCGCCGTCAACGCCGCCGGCGTCATCCATACCGATTTCACTCGGGGCTTCATTCGTGCCGAGGTCATCGCCTACGATGATTTTCACGCCTGCGGAAGTATGGCCCAAGGCCGTAAGGAGGGCTTGCTGCGCTCCGAAGGCAAGACCTATCCGGTACAGGACGGCGACATCATCAATTTCCTGGTTAACACCTGATGGGGTTGTTTTCGTGGTCACCATCCGTCAGTTCCGCCCCGGAGATACCGATACGGTACACCGACTGTTCCGGGAGGGGCAGCGGGACTTTATGGGCGACCACTTCCCCACCGAGGCCGCGCGGAAAGCCCTGGATGGTTACATCCAGGGCGCCCTCACCGGCGACCTGGCCGACATTGCGACTGCTTATCTGGACCGTCCCAACAGCAATTTCTGGATAGCCGAGAAGGGTGACAACCCGATTGGTTGCCTGGGCATCTATCGTCACAGCGACGCCGAAGCGGAGGTCTGTCGCGTTGCCGTTGACCGCGACTCCCGACGCCTGGGCGTGGCATCCCAACTGATGGATCACGCTGAGTCGTTCTGCCGAGATGCCGGCTATTCCCGCATCATCCTGAGGACGGCCAGCTTTCTCACCGCCGCCATCAGTATGTACCAGCGTCGGGGCTACCGGCTGGTTTCCGAAGAAGGTTTTGCCAACACCACGATCATCATTTCCTGGTACGCCCTGGATCTCTAGCCGCGTTTTATGCTCACGATCCGCCAGTTCCGACCCGACGACGCCGAGGCCGTCCGCGACCTGTTCTCCCACGCGCAGGACGACTTCGCGGGGAGCTATCTGCACAACGAAGCCGACCGGGAGGGGTTCCACGAATATATCGACGGCGCGCTCAACCACGACCTGGCCCACGTCGAGCAGAGCTACCTGCAACGGCCCGGCAGCAACTTCTGGGTTGCCGATCTGGACGGGCAGTTGGTCGGTTCCATCGGCGCGTACCGCCGCGACGATGAAGAAGCTGAAATCCGCCGCCTGGCAGTTGACCGCACGGCCCGCCGCCAGGGGGTCGCCTCCCGGCTGCTGGACCAGGCGGAAGACTTCTGCCGGCACGCCGGCTATGCCCGGGCCATCGTCTGGACCGCCAACCACATGACCTCCGCCATCGCCTTCCTCAAGCATCGCGGCTACCACGAGCTTGAGGACCACGCTTTTCCCCACACCAGTTTGACGCTTTATCTGTACGGCTTGGACCTGTAGGCGGTGCTGCTTGCGCTCGCCGGCGGCGGTTTTGGTATATTGGATGGTATGGTAAGGAGGTGGCGGCGATGCACGTCACAGGTTTGACGATTGAATTGGGGGGGCCGCCTTTTGGGGATGGGGTGGACTTTAGGCTTGACAAGCGCGTAAACGTATTCGCGGGGCCTAATGCATCTGGGAAAAGCAGTTTGCTGCGGATGTTGAGCATGCCTGTTCACGACGGATTCACATATGGCGGGGGCAGCCACTTTCAGTACGTATGTCAATATGCAATCGAGGTCAGCGAAGATTGGCCATTGGAAGACTTGGGGCAGTGTGCGTATGCGCCTCGTTGGACAGCAGTGCCCTGGGTGCAAATCCCCGCGACACGGCTGAGCCTGCCTTGGTCATCGAGTGCTACATTAGAAAAGCCAGCATATAAGGGTGAAGAGAATCCAACGCTCGATAGCATTTTCCGGCATGGCTACGATCTAGACCTTTTCGATGCCAGCCAAGTTGAAAAAGCTCTACAGTTGCTAGTCAATGAAGCACAAGATAAACCAGACAAAGGAGGTTTGGGGGCTTTGGTACGACATCCCGGTCTCACCGAGGCTGAATTCAATCTGCAAATGGCGATGTACATTGGTTATCACTGTGCACAATCTATAACGTCCGAAATATTGACAGGTCCGATTCCCCACAATTTGGTAACTGGCGATAGTGATTTCCGCGACGAACTATTCATAAAATACCTGGACGTGCGTCTTGGCATGGCCGTGGATATTGTTGATGGTGATTCAATAGCGGCTAATGTTTTGAGTTCGGGTACACAGAGTTCGCTACTGTGGACACGATTCTTGGCTCTCCAAATGCTGTATCACTATAACTTTGCAAATGACTGGTATCAACGACCAGCGATTTTGCTGATTGATGAGATTGAGAACCACCTGCATCCCACCTGGCAGCGCCGCGTCATCCCCGCCCTGCTGAAGCATTTCCCCGGATTGCAGGTTTTCGCCACCACTCACTCGCCCTTCGTCGTGGCCGGGCTGAAAGCGGGACAGGTACATCTGCTCAACCGGGATGAGAACGGCGTCGTTACCGCCACCACCACCACCGAGCATATCGAGGGCTGGACTGCGGATGAGATATTGCGCGTATTCATGGGGGTTGAAGAGCCCACCGATGAGCCGACAGCCCAGGCCGCGCAACAGCTGAGGCGGTTGCGGGATGAAGGGCCGCGGGCGGACGAGCAAGAGGAAAACGAACGGCAGTCCGAGATAACCAGGCTGCGACATATCGTTGACCGGGCCGCGCTTTCCGGCCCGCGCGCAGCGGAGGACGCACGTTTTCTTGCTGACCTCAGATCAATATTGCAGCGCTACAGCCAACAGCAAGACCTGAATCAAGAGAACGGTTAGTATGCGTAACATTCCGAGGAACTCCTCAGAGCCAACCGAACTTACGACTTTGCGGCAGTCCGGCGATGAAGACTTCGGCCCGCTGGATGCGCCCTTGGATGCCATGTTCGAGGGAGTGTGTGCCTACTGTGAGCGCAAACCATTATGGCGGTCCCGGCAGGATGGAGTGGGAGCCGATGATACTGACCTGCCGGACCGAGAGGGACTATTCTTCACTTGCGACCATGTTCGCCCCCGCCGATTGCTTTGCAATCCGGATCCTTCAGTGGGTCAATGTACGGCTAAATCGCCACCCCATAGGTTCGATTGCGTGATCTACGATTGGCACAATTTGGTTTACGCCTGTCAACCGTGTAACGCAGTCAAGGGTGGGCAATGGCCAACGGATGGCGACGTAGCAGTCTCGTACATCAATCCGTGTGAGCATCCGGACAATCCTGCCGCGCCGAACCGGGTGTTCGAGTACGATCTGGACAGCGGCAGGCTCACCGTGCGTGGGGATGTGAGCGGTGTTCCCAGAGCCAACGCCGTTCAGACTATCCGAGACTTGGCCCTTAACGACCCGCGCGGCCGGATCGAAAAAACCAGTTACAGCGCCGGCGAACGGCGCATCAGTCTGGCTGAACTCCGCCTACGATGGGTCTCGGACTTGCGAAAAACCCTGGACATCATCGTAGAGGTTGCGCCTTCCACGCTTACTGACGTAGCCAGAGGGTTTGTCTCATCGGATGCGCGGTTCTCCTCCATCGCCCGGCAATTCGTCGAAGGGTCGAGGTACAGACACTATCTGACTTGATTTGCGTCTAACGCGGGCTAACCAATCGGCCGCGCAAAGCTTATCTCATGCCCATCCGGGTCGGTGATGTGATAGTAGCGCTCCCGCCAGGGCGCGTCGGCCGGCCGGGTGTCGGGTGAATATCCGGCGGCGATCATCCGGCTATGGTGGGCGTCCACGTCGTCCACGTACAGTATGCAACGCCCCCACCAGTGTACGTCGGCCTCGCGTTCCAGGATGAGGTTCAGATAGCCGTCGCCGACGCTGAGGGATGTGAAGGAGGCGTCCGGTCCGCCATATAGTATCGGTATGCCAGCCCCACCGTGGTAGAAGGCCACCGAGTTGGCCATATCCTTCACGGCCAGCGTAATTGCGCTGATGCTCTGTACCGTCATTATCGAATCTCCAAATCGGAATCGGACCTCGTTGTAGTAGAATGATGCAACACCGCACCGCAGTTTTAGATGGATATTATGACAGAACCCCGACGCTCCCGTCCCGACGCTCCCCCTGATTGCCTGCCCCGGCTGGAATCCATTCTCCGGGAAATGCAGTCGGTGATCATAGCCTACTCCGGTGGCGTGGACAGCGCGCTCCTGGCGGTTGCCGCCCAGCGTGCGCTCGGACCCCGAGCTCTGGCCGTAACCGCCGTGTCGCCAGCCCTGGCCGCCCGCGATTTGGCCGACGCCGAAACCGTTGCCACGCAGTTCGGCATCAACCACCGGGTCATTCGCACCGAGGAATTGGAGCGGGAGGGCTACGTCGCCAACTCACCCCAAAGGTGCTACTTCTGCAAGACCGAGCTTTATGACCAATTGAGCTCGCTGGCTTCGGCCGAGGGCTACGCCTGGATCGCCAACGGCGCCAACACCGATGACCTGGGCGATTACCGCCCCGGCATGACCGCCGCCGCCGAGCACAACATCCGCAGCCCCATGGTGGAGGCCGAGATGGACAAGGCCCAGGTGCGCGACGCCGCCCATTGGCTGGGCGTCCCTCTGTGGGACAAGCCAGCCCAGCCCTGCCTGTCCTCCCGCATCCCCTACGGCACGCCGGTCACCATAGAGTCCCTGGGTCGCATTGAGGCCGCCGAGGACATCCTGCGCGACCTGGGCCTCCGGGAAGTACGCGCTCGCCACCACGACAAGCTGTGCCGCATCGAGGTGGGCACGGACGAGATGGAGCTGGCCTTCGCCCACCGCGATGAAATAACCCGACGGCTGAAAGCGTTGGGCTACCTGTGGGTGTCTCTGGATTTGAGCGGCCTCCGCTCCGGCAGCCTGAACGACGTGCTGCGGACTGACGGCGCAAAGCAGCGGCGATGAAAACCGCCTACATCCAGTCCGTCGGCGGCGCCAGCGGGGATATGCTCCTGGGCGCGCTGCTCGACGCTGGATTGCCTCTGGATGCCGTCCGTGACGCAATTGGCGCACTTGGCATCCCCGGCGTCGAGATAAGCGCAGCCGGCGAAAATCGCAACGAAGTGCGCGGTACCCGCGCCTTGGTGGACGTGTCCGCCGCGCCGCGTTACTCGCCGCAACAGATGTTGGACAGCGTGGCGAACGCGGCCGCACTGTCCGAGCGGATACGCGAACGGGCAACCGCCGTCCTTAACGCCCTGTTCGCCGCCGAGGCGCGAGTCCACGGGTCCGACCCGGATGAGATCCATCTGCACGAACTGGGCAGCGCCGACACGCTCGTGGACGTGGTGGGCGTGGTTCACGGGCTGGAGGAACTGGGCATCCAGCGGGTCTATGCGTCCCCGCTGGTGCTGGGCGAGGCAACCGGCCCCCGGCGTCCGGGCGGCTACAGCAATCCTGCTCCGGCGACGCTGGAAATCATCGCGGCCGCCGGAGCGCCCGTCGCCCCGGAGCGTCCCTTCCACGCCAACGTCGGCGAGCTGACGACACCCACCGGCGCGGCCCTGATCACCACCCTGGCCAGCGAGTTTCGCCAGCCGGCCATGACCCTGGACCGCATCGGTGTGGGCATCGGCGGCAAGAACCCGCCGGCCTTCCCAAACGTGCTCCGCCTATGGCTGGGGGAGACCGCCCCGGTCATTGCGAGCGAAGCGCGGCAATCTCCGCCGGTCGCTCGCTGGCAGGACAACGTAATATTACTGGAAACCAACCTGGATGATGCCACCGGCGAGCAGCTGGGTTTCGCCATGGAACGCCTCTTCGAGGCTGGCGCGTTGGACGTGTGGCACACGCCGATCCAGATGAAGAAAAACCGCCCCGGCGTACTGCTCTCGGCATTGGGGCCCGGCGCGCTGGAAAGCAAGTTGGCCGAGGTCTTCCTGCGCGACACCCCAACCCTGGGCGTCCGCGTCCGCCCGGTGGGCCGCTACGTGGCGGAACGGGACGTCGTGACGTTGGAGACGGAGTACGGCCCAATGCGGGTGAAGCGCAAGTGGCTGGGAGGAGAGGTGGTCAGCGCGGCGCCGGAATACGAGGATGTTGCGGCGGCAGCCCGGGCGTCTGGGATCGGGTTTCAGGGGGTTGCGCGAAATATCGACCAGAGTACGAGCTGGGGCCTGTCGTCAAATTAAGTTGCCAAGCGTCAATCCGCCCCATGTCCGTCATTCCCGCGAAAGCGGGAATCCAGAATCGCCTGCTGTCGCAGAATGATCGGGGTTATGGAAACGCCTGGATTCCTGCGAAAGCAGGAATCCAGGGATAAATTGACGACACGCCCTAGTTGATGTCCTCCGCCAGACCGTCGGCGCCGACTCTGACGCCGATGATGGGCGCGGCCTTCTCGTTGTAGATTTGCACGGCCTGGCTGTTGGGACCCCCGGTGCGCTCCACCCAACGGGGCAACACGTTGTTGCGGCCGGCCTGGAACAGGGCGTCCTGGATCTCCTGGGAGAACTCGATGTACTCCATGCCGCCCTCGGTGTTCTCGTCGATGCCCTCCTGGGCCCAGACGGTTTCCACCCACTCGCGAGAGGTGCTCTGGTGGCGCTCACCCTCCTCCCTGATGATGGCCTGGAGGTCGGCGGGAATGGCGTCCCAAACTTCCTTGTTCATGGTGATCCAGGTCACGCCGATGGCAACGATGGGGCCGACCATATAGTCGGTGACCTCGTACCAGCGCACGCCGGAGCCGCAGGTGCCGCAGGATACGGCGGCGTCCAGCACGCCGCGTTCCAAGGCGGTGTACACGTCGGCAAAGGCCATGAACTGCGGTTCGGCGCCCATGCCGTCCAGCAGGTCGCTGAGTACGGTGCTGTGGCTGCGGGTTTTCAGGTCCTCGAAGTCGGTCAGCGTCCTCAACTCTTTGGACGAAAAGTAGTAGTTGCTCTCGTAGTAGTTCTCCATGATGACGATGCCGTTGGACTGTTGCTCGATGATGCGGTGAACATCCTCCCGGGTGGCGTCGATGACGGCGAAGTTGGTTTCCGAGTCGGGGTACAGACCCCAGAGGTTGGCCATGTCGATGATGGGCAGGTCGCCGCCGATATAGCCGGAGTAGATTTCGGCCAGCTCCATGGTGCGGTCTTCAATGAGACGCAACGAGTCCGGGCCGGCCAGGCCCAGTTCGGGGAAGGAGCTGATCTGGAATTCAACCTGCCCCTCGGTGCGGTCGCGCACGCGCTCGATGAAGCCGTCAATACCCTGCTCCTCCTCGGTGGAGTAGATCAGCGTGCAGGGGTTGCCGGTGCGGTTGATGCAGACCAGCTGGATTTCGATGTTCTCGCCCTGGGAAACCAGCTCGGTCTCCTTGGCCATCATCATGCCGTCCATGGCGTGGGCGGCGCCGTCGGGGCCGATGCTGACGCCAACGATGGGGCCCACTTTGTCGTTGTACAGTTTCACCGCCGCGCTGTCCGGCCCGCCGGTGCGCTGCACCCAGTTGGGCAGGATCACTTCCAGAGCGACCTCGCGCATCTTGGCCTGCACCTCGTCGCTGAAGGGACGGTGGATCATTCCTGATTCCACGTTGGCCGTAACGCTGATCACGTTCCATTCTTCAATGAGCTTTTTACGGGCGAGTTCCTCGTATTCGCGGCCCACCTCCAGCGTGATCTGCTGGATATCGGGCGGCAGTTGCGCCCAGGCGTCGCCGCTCATGGTGTAGTAGGCCACCGCGACGGAACCGACGATGGGGCCGTAGAGGTAGTCGGTCACCTCGTACCAGCGCTGGCTGTGTCCGGGTTCGCCGCCGGTCACGCCGCCGTCCAGCACGCCGCGCTCCAGGGCGGTGTACACGTCGGCGAAGGCCACGAACTGCCCTTCCGCGCCCAGGCCGGCCAGCAGGTCGCCGAGGATGGTGCTGTGCTGGCGGATCTTCTTGTTATCAAACTGGTCCAGCGAATCCAATTCTTCCCGGCTGAAAATGAACTGGTTGGGGTAGTACTGGCGCATGATGGGCTGGCCGCCGGTGGTCTCCTTGAGCACCGCAACCAGGTCCTCGTGGATGGCGTCGGTCAGCTCCAGGTGGGCCTCCTCGCTGGGGGACAGGCCCCAGAGATTGCCCACGTCCAGCAGCGGCAGATCCCCGCCCACGTATCCGCTATAGACCTCGGCGACTTCCAGAGTATTGTCCCCGATCAGGCGCAACGTGTCGCCGCCGGCGATGCCCAGCTCGGGGAACGACGACAGCGTGAACTGCAACTGGCCGCCGGTGCGGCTCTCGATTTCGGGAATAAAGAAGCTGTTGACCAATTCACACGCGGCGACGTTGCGGTTGATGCAGACCAGCTGAAACTCGAAACTTTCGCCCTGGGTTTCCAGCTGGGTCTCCTGCGCCATGGCGGTGGTGGCCTGGGGCGCCGCCGTGGCAGCTTGACCACCGGTTGCCGGGGCGGTTCCGGCCGTGGCTGCGCCGCCGGTGGCTGCGCCGCCGGTGGCTGCGCCGCCGGCTGGTGTCTCGGGCGCGGGCTGCCCGCTGCCCCCGCAGGCCAACAGGGCAACAACCAGCGTGGCCAGCAGCGCGGGCAACAGGAATCTGATACCAGTCTTGCGGAATCGATCAGCAGTTGTCTTGCTCATACTCCCTCCGTTCGGCATATTGTCCGCCGCACTGGGCGGTAGCCGTGATTCAGACCGGACGCAAGTTTATTTCAGCGACATATTGTTGTCAAAGGGCATTCCTTACATCGCCAACAGGTCGTTTTGTTACGAAAACCGTAAATGTCGGAAACGAGACCCGCCACCAAAGAAGCGGGGCGGGTTCAGAACCCGCCCCGCCGCATGACGTAAACTGTTGACCGAACGGTTACTCGGTGGCTGACGCCGTCCCGTCGGCGTTGATCTCCACCTTGACGATGGGCGCAACCAGTTCGTTGAACAGGACGGCAGCCTCAGAAGTGGGGCCGCCAACCCGGTCCACCCAGCCCGGCACCACGTTTTGGATGGCGGACTGGCGCTGAGCGTTCTGCATCTCTTCGGTGAACTCCACCAGCTTCATGCCCTGTTCGATGTTCGAGTTGATCGCGTTGGGGGCGAAGTGCTCGAACAGCAACTGCCGGTTGAGGTAGGCGTGGCGCGCGCCCTCCTCCAGGATGATGTTCTGGAGGTCCTTGGGCATCTGGTTCCAGCGGTTTTCGCTGATGGAGAACCAGCTGTGTCCCACGGAGACGATGGGACCGACCAGGTAATCGGCCACTTCGTACCAGCGCAGGCCGTGTCCGCAGGACCCGCAGGAGATGGCGCCGTCGATGACGCCCCGCTCCAGGGCGGTGTACACGTCGGCGAAGGCGATGAACTGGGGTTCGGCGCCCATGCCGGAGAGCAGGTCGCTCAACACGGTGCTGTGGCTGCGGACTTTGAGGCCCTGCAGGTCCTCCAGGCTGGCCACGTTGGGCTTGGCGAAGATGTAGTTGTGGGCCGTCATCATGTAGGCCACCTGGATACCGCCGTTCTGTTCGGTAACCTCGGCCATCTTGGGCTGGATGGCGTCAATGACAGCCAGCTGAGCGGTCTGGGTGGGGTACAGGCCCCACAGGTTGCTCATGTCCATGATGGGGAAGTCGCCGCCCACGTAGCCGGAGTAAATCTGCGCGGAGTCCAGCGTACCGTCCTCGATGAGGCGCAGCGAGTCGGGCCCAGCGATGCCCAGTTCAGGGAAGGACGAGACTTCAAAGATTACCTGTCCATTGGTCCGGCGCTTCACCCGTTCCACGAAGCCGATGTCCTCGGTCTCGGCGTAGTTGCCGATGGCCAGTCCGCAGTCAACCAGGGTCCGGTTGATGCAGGCCATCTGCATCTCAAACTGCTCTCCTTCCGTCACCAGGGGAGTCAGGTTGAAATTGATCCCGTCTTCCAGGCCACAGGACTTGCCCGACGGGCTGCCGCCGCCGTGGACATCTGGCACCGTTGCGGACGCCTCGCCGTCGCAACGCGTGGCGGCGATGGCTTCCTGGCCGCCGTTGGGAGAGTCGACGATGCTGATGCTCACGTCGCCAACCTTCCGGTCACCGTCATCCATCATCATCGAGGCGGAGGTTTCGCTGGCGGTGCCATCGGGATTGATGACCACGCCGACAATGGGGCCAACCTTTTCATTGAAGATGTTGACGCCTTCGGAGTTGGGGCCGCCGGCGCGCTGCACCCAGTTGGGAATGATCAGGTTCAGCGCGGTCTCACGCATCCTGGCCTTCACGTCGTCGGGGAAGTCGGAGTACTCCATTCCTTCCTCAACATTGAGGTTGATGCCGTCCGGATCCCATTGCTCTTTAAGCAGGCGCAGATTTTCGGCTTCGTATTCCTGGCCCACTTCCTTGAGAATGGCGCGGTTTTCGTCGGTCAGCTGGGCCCATTTTTCACCATTGACCGTGGTGTAGGTCACGCCGATGGAGCCGACGATGGGGCCGTACAGGTATTCGGTGACTTCATACCAGCGCTGTCCGTAACCGGGGGTCCCGCCGGTTACGCCGCCGTCCAGCACACCGCGTTCTAGAGCGGTGTACACGTCGGCGAAAGCGACGAACTGACCCTCGGCGCCGAGGCCGGCCAGCAGGTCGCCCAAAATAGTGCTGTGCTGGCGGATCTTCTTGGCATCAAAGGCGGGCAGGTCGGGCAGGGGTTCGCGGCTGAAGATGTACTGGTTGGGGTAGTAGTTGCGGAAGACCGGCTCGCCGCCGGTGGCATCGCGGAGGATACGGATCATATCCTCTTCAATGGCGTCGGTCAGCGCGAGGTGGGCGTCGTTGCTGGGGGACAGTCCCCACAGGTTGCCGACGTCGATCACCGGCAGGTCACCGCCGACGTATCCGGAGTAGATCTCCGCGAATTCCAGGGTGTGGTCTTCCACCAGGCGAATCGTGTCAGGACCGCCCAACCCCAGTTCGGGATACGAAGAGATTTCGATGGTCACCTCGCCGTTGGAGCGTTCCGCCACGCGAGGGGCGTAGAAGTCCCGAATGAGCTCACAGGGACGCAGGGAACGGTTGATGCAGACCACCTGGAGGGTGATGGCCTCCTGGACCTCCGGCGCCGGAATCGGAGTTTGCGTGGGAGGCACCGGGGTGGGTGTATTCTCCGGCCCGGTAGCGGCGGCCGGCGCCGTCTGACCGCCGGCTGCCGGGGTCGTTCCGCCGGTAGCGGCGCCAGGCTGCGTTTGCGCTGCCGGCTGCTCATCGCCGCCGCCTCCGCAAGCGGCCACGACCGTCATCAAAAGAGCAATGGCAACCATGGCGACCAGTGCTCTCCAGGGCAGGGACGCCCGCAGGTACGGGCGTGATCGGTACGAGTTCAGCATGGGCAATCCTCACGTTAACAGCATAGCGCTGCTGGCGTTTGCCAACAGCTCCAACGATAAAGTCTCAGCGAAATACGCTACCAGCGGTTTGGCATGATGTCAACGATATTAAGGTATATCTGGAAGTGGTTTCCCTCCGTGTAATACGTTGCGATGTAGTTTGTCATTACTGGTCTTATTGACGCATTTATTGATCGTGGGACAAGAAACAATAAGGTAAAATCCGGGATTGGAATACAACAGGCTTCGGCAACGGGAGGAACTGGACCATGCCATATCCAGGATTGGATCTAACGGGACGCAAGGCGCTGGTCACCGGCGCGGCGCGGGGTATCGGCGCGACGTTGGCTTTGGGGTTGGCCCAGGCGGGAGCCGACGTGGCGGTGAGCGATCTGGCGACGGACGAATCCTGGGAGGGATTGTCCGAAACGGTAATCCGCATCCGAAACGAGGGGCGCGTCGGCTTAGCTTGCGATCTCGACGTCCAGGACGTGCCGGAGATCAACCGCACCGTCCGGCGCATGGCAGATGACCTGGGCGGACTGGACATACTGGTGAACAACGCCGGCATTCGGCGGCGCGCTCCCGCCCTCCAGGTCACGGAAGACGACTGGGACGCGGTGCTGGACACCAACCTTAAAGGGGCATTCTTCTGCGCCCAGTCCGCGGCCCGGCTGATGATCCCCAACGGGTTCGGACGCATCATCAACATCGCATCGCAGATGGCGGTGGTGGGCGCGGTGAACCGGGCGGCCTACTGCGCCAGCAAGGGCGGACTGGCGAACCTGACGCGGGTGTTGGCGTTGGAATGGGCCCAGCACGGCGTGACGGTGAACGCCATCGGCCCAGGTCCCACCACCACGCCCGGCCTGCTGGAGGCCGACGACCGGGACGCCGACGAGGTGGCGGCGGAAATGGCGATCAAGATGCCCCTGGGCCGGCGCATGGACCCCGAGGAACTGGTGGGCGCGGCGATCTACCTGGCCAGCGACTCGGCCGGCGCGACGACGGGACACCTGCTGGTGGTGGATGGTGGGTGGACGGCGTTGTAGTATCATTTGACATTGGGTCAAAACGCCACCATCGTCCCACCGAGATTGCCACGCTGCGCTCGCAATGACCGGTTGGTGCGGGAGGATAATCGTATGAAGTTCGGGATGTTTTACGAGTTGCAGATGCCCCGGCCGTGGACGGACACGGCGGAGTACGACACGCTGTGGAACGCGGTGCGGCAGGTGCAGTACGCCGAGGAAATGGGGTTCGAGCGGACGTGGCTGGTGGAGCACCACTTCCTGACCGAGTTCGCCCACTCGTCGGCGCCGGAGGTGATGCTGGCGGTGATGGCCCAGCACACCAAGAAAATGCGCCTGGGTTTCGGCGTGGTGCTGGCGCCGGTGCATCACCCCTTGCACGTGGCGGCGCGGGCCTCCACCCTGGACATCCTGAGCGACGGACGCGTGGACGTGGGCGTCGGCCGCACCAAAGGGCCGTACCAGCTGACGCCCTTCGGAACGGACGTGGCCCAGACCCAGAGCATGATGGTGGAAACGCTGGAATGCCTGCCCCGGATGTGGTGCGACGAGGTCTTCAGCCACGACGGCGAGAACTGGACGATACCGCCCCGGGAGGTCATACCCAAGCCGTTGCAGCAGCCCCACCCGCCCCTGTGGATGGCCTGCACCCAGGAGGACACCTTCCGCCTGGCCGGACAGCTGGGCGTGGGCTGCCTGGTAAACACGCTGGGCGGCACCGATAAGACCCGGGGGCTGGTCAACGCCTACTACGAGGCTATCGAGAACCCTAACCCGGTGGGCCGTTTCGTGAACCGGCAGGTGGTGGCCTCCACCATCGGCTTCTGCGACGAGGACGATGTCAGGGCCCGGCAGAAGGGAGCAGAGGTCGCCGCATGGTACCTGGAGCAGAGCCGCGCGCGGTTTGTGCTGGAATGGGCCGGCGTTGATCCCGACGCGGTGCCGGACGAGTACAAGTTCTACGTGCAGGGCGGCGCGGTGCGCGGCGGCGGCCCGTCCCGTCCGTCGGAGGACCCGCAGCAGCAGAAGCCGCCCACGCCGGAGGAACTGCTGGCCGGCGGCGGCTATTGCGTGGGCGACCCCGACGCCTGCATCCGGGTGATCGAGGAGTTCGAGGCCATGGGCGTGGACGAGATCATGCCTATCTTCCAGGCCGGATACGCGATGCACGAAGAGGTTATGAACTCAATACGGCTGTTTGGCGAGTACGTGATACCGCATTTCCGCGCGAAAGAAAGCCGATAGGGTGTGGCGACTGTTACGTTGTCATTGCGAGTCCGCCTCTGGCGGATGGCAATCTCGTTGCCGGATGTAAGGTCGTTTTGCTCGCGCGATTGCCATCCGCCGCAGGCGGACTTCGCTCCTCGCAATGACACCCCTGATATGTTGCGATTCGGGAGGTATTGATGACTACTGTTGAGCAGTTAGGGACCAGCCCGCTGGCAGCGGCAGGGCGGAGAACCGGCACGCCGGTGGTATCGGTGGTTGCCACCACGCCGGAAATGGTGCTGGCCGATGTGGAGCGGGCCATGCGTCTCGCCGGCGCAGAGCAAATACTGTCACCGGAGCAGGAAACGCTGCTGAAGATCAACATCTCCTGGCAGCACTGGTATCCGGGATGTTCAACGACGCCGTGGCAGTTGGAGGGTGTGGTCTGCGCCTTGCAGAACCTGGGGCATCGCGATCTCATCGCGGCGCACAACGGGACGGTGGTGGTGGATTCCTTTGAGGGGGAGGTCAACAACAAGCACAAGCCGGTACAGGACAAATACAACCTGCGCACGGTGCATCTGGACACGCCGCCGGAGCCGTGGGTGCGCTACGAACCCAAGGCGGAGATGCTGGTCCTGGATGACATCTACCCGGAGGGCATCGAGATACCGGAGATATTCGCCGGCAAGAACATCGTGCATTTGCCCACCATGAAAACCCACGTGTTCACCACCATGACCGGCGCGATGAAGAACGCCTTCGGCGGCCTGCTCCACCGCAAGCGACACTGGACCCACTCGGTGATCCACGAAACGCTGGTGGACCTGCTGGCGATACAGCAGGAAATCCACCCCGGCATCTTCGCCGTAACCGACGGCACCTTCGCCGGCGACGGCCCGGGTCCCCGGGCCATGCGTTGGCACATCAAGAACCGCATCGTGGCCGGCGCCGACCAGGTGGCCGTCGATGCGGTGGTAGCGTCGATGATGGGCTTCGATCCGCTGTCCCTCCGGTTCATCCGCCTGGCCCACGAGCGCGGCCTGGGCGTCGGCGATATGCGCGACATCGAGGTCGTCGGCGACGAACCCGACATCAGCCGCGTCAACTGGAACTTCGCCGACAACGAAAACACCTTCGCCAGCCGCGGCCAGAAGATGATCTACTGGGGGCCGTTGAAGCCGCTGGAAAACGCGCTGCTGCGCTCCCCGCTGGCGGCGTGGGCCTACGCGGCGAGCAATCTGTACCACAACGGGTACTGGCTTAATACGATTGGGAAGGGGCGGGTGAAGAAGGCGCTGCGGACGGAGTGGGGGCGGTTGTGGGAGGGCTATTAAGCGGCTGATGGGCGTTGGGCTAGAATGGATGAGCTGAGGTTTTTGATATGTACATTACCAAGATGAAGGTGGAAAGCGTGCCGCCCTTCACGAGCCGGGTTGAGTTCGAGTTTGACAGGCACGTGAACGTGTTCGTGGGTCCGAACGCGGTTGGAAAAACCGCCGTATTACTCGGTCTGTCAAAAATTCCGTCAGCCCCGCCATATCGGTGCGTAAATTATTTCGGTGATTCCGGTCGACAGGAGCTTTCAGTAAGCCCGGATTGGCCGGTGGAACATGATGAACAGGCGGGTCGCTGGGCTGACGATCCACCTGGACCGAAATGGGATGAAATTCCCTTCGTCTATGTTGGGTCAACACGGTTGAATTTGCCGGAACAAGCGGACGTATTAGGCGACATTGGTGAAGTTCACCCAGTGGGCTCGCCGATCGTGCAACAGGCTATTTTCGAGCCAGTAGTGGCTACCGGCAGTAACGGAAGGCCCAACACATTCGACTCAATAATAGTTAAGTCAGCCATAGCCAGTGAGATTTGGAAGTTGTCTGAACCGGAGATTGGACCGGGATTAGATCCGATTTTGTCAAAAATGAAGTACGAGTTCTTAAGCAGGCAGCAGTTTAATACTGCGATAGAACTAGGATTGCGATGTGCACGCAGCATTTGCAACGAGATCATCACTAGCGACAGGCCGCGCAATTTTGTAGAACCTGGTGAAGGCGACATAATAGAGCATCTCGGGGCCACTCCTCCGGTGATGCATCGTGGTATGGGCATTATGACGGTCGATGATGGTATGTGGTACAACGATGGACCACTATATGCCGGCAATCTGAGCGCGGGTTCACAGGGAACGCTCATGTGGGTGTGGCTCCTAGCGCTAAAGATGGTTCACCATTACAGATATAGAGCTGGCTGGGAGAAGCAGCCGGCGATTTTCCTGATTGACGAAATCGAAAATCACCTTCACCCCACCTGGCAGCGTCGCGTCATCCCCACCCTGCTGGAACATTTCCCCGGTTTACAGATATTCGCAACCACGCACTCGCCCTTTGTGGTAGCCGGCCGGAAGAAAGGGCAGGTGCATATGCTGAAACGCGACGCCGACGGCGTGGTCACCGCCAGCACTAACGAGCACGACATCATCGGCTGGACCACGGACGAAATCCTGCGCACGTTTATGGAGGTTGACGAACCTACCGACCAGCAGACCATTGACCGAGCTAATCGTCTGCGGGAATTGCGCGGTAAGGGAACACTGAGCGACGCCGAAAGGGACGAAATGGACGAGCTGCGCCGTCAGGTCAACGAGGACTTTATGTCCAGCAGCACGCCATTGGAGGCGCAGCGGGAACGTTATGGCGATATGATGCTCGAGTTCCTGCGCTCCCGTCAGTCTGATTTATCCCAGGACGGCAGCTAGGCTAGGCGACGAGCCGATGCGCTGGATTGACCGGGGGCCGGAGCCGGACGGTGTGGCCGGCTACGCCCGTCAGTTCACGCCGGGGTGGGTTGACTACTTCCAGGGTGGAATCGGCGGCCGGCCTACTGATTCATACTGGCGAGAGTTTAGGGAGGTGCTAGGCAGCCGCTCCGGCAACATCTGCTGGTATTGTGAACGACGCTGCCAGCAGGCACCGTTGATCATTTCCGTCCGTTGAGCCGCTTCCCGGATCTGGCCTACGAATGGGCCAACTGGATTTTCAGTTGCCGCAGATGCAACGAGGAAAACAAGCAGGACCAGTGGCCCGGCACGGGCTATGTTGATCCCTCCGCGCCGGAACCCCAGGAACGGCCCGAGCGATATTTCGACTATGATCCCGCTACCGGGGAAATAATCCCACAATCCGGCTTGCCCGCGAGCGATCGCGGGCAAGCCCTGCAAACCATAGACGATTTGGGGTTGAACCAGCTGGACGTCCGCTTTTATCGTCTAGACTGGACGCGCCGGTTTCTCTCGGACTTCAACACACTCCCCTCAATGGAGCGACAGGCATTTGCCGATTTTTCCACCCGTACCGGAATGGAGTTTGCTGGCGCATCGCTTATGGCGGTTCGGCGCTTGCCTCAGCGATGACGCATTCTTGACATCCTTTTTTGGGGCGCATAGACTGCCCAAGCGTATTGAGACGCCTGATTTTGTGAATGTTCCGGTTGAAATCGGGTATCTTGCGTCTCATGCTGCGACCTCGCCAGGCTCCTTTTGAAGAGACCCGAATGAAACCCGGAGGCCCCCGTTGAGCACTCAAGCCGTTCAGCCCACGGCGGACAACCAGCCGGCCACCATCACCATAACGCGAGCCATCTATAAGATGGACGGTGGATTGGACTACGTTTATCGCATTCTCGGCTATGTTTGCGGAACGTTGCTCCTTTTGCTCGGCCTGTTCATCACCTACCAGGTGATCGCTCGCAAATTGGGTGGGCCAATGGCGCCGGGCATGGACCAGCTCAGTGGCTATGTGCTGGCATTCGCGGGGACCTGGGCGTTTTCCTATTCGCTCCGCACCGGCTCCCATGTGCGCATCGACGTGCTGCTCCCGCTGTTCTCCCGCATTCATCCCTATATGCGTTCCGCCGCCGACTGGCTGGCGTTGGGATCGGTGGGTTTCTTTGGCGCCATCACCGCCTGGAAGACGTGGGAAGAGGTATTAGAGTCGTACTGCATCAGCAACGACCCGGCCACGGGAGCCTGTATTCAGGCGTTGACCAATACCTACCCCCTGACGCCCCTCTGGATACCCCAGACGGTGGTGGCCATCGGGTTCACGATGCTGGCCTTCACGTCCTTCCAGTGGATGCTGAGCATGGTGGTACGCGGCATTTTGGAGATCATCCACAAATCCCGCGGCGGCGACGTTGCGGACCTGGTGACCACCGAAAACGTCCAGGAAGCCGCGTCGGGCGTCTAGCGTCCCGGGGTACCTGCCGACATCCATCATTCCAGCCTTTGACCGGCCTCAACTGACCGGAGGACTGCAAGCAAATGGCAATCATCACCGCTTTCAGCATGATGGGGGTCTTCTTCCTCATTGGACTGTACGTCGCCGGCGCCCTGGGGGTGCTCTCGCTGGTGATGATGCAGGCGTTTTCCGATGCGCCGTTGTGGAACATCCTCGGCAACAAAGCCTGGGAGAGCAACACCAACTTCATCCTGGTGGCGGTGCCGCTCTTCCTGCTGATGGGCGAGCTGATGCTGCGCTCCGGCATGGGCGAGCGGATGTACGGCGCCCTGTCGCGCTGGCTGGTGTTCCTGCCCGGCGGACTGCTGCACACCAACATCGCCTCCTGCGCCGTGTTCGCCGCCTGCTCCGGCTCCAGCGTGGCCACCTCCGCCACCATCAGCCGGGTTTCCCTGCCGTCCTTCCGGCAGCGTGGCTACAGCGAACGCCTGGTGATCGGCTCCCTGGCCGCTGGCGGCACCCTGGGCATTCTGATTCCACCCAGCATCGGCCTGATCATCTACGGCGTGCTGGTCGAAGAGTCGATTGGCCGGCTCTACATGGCCGGGTTCTTCCCCGGCTTCCTGCTGGCGTTCGTCATGATTCTCATGATGGTATTCACATCCATAGTCGCGCCGCGCACGGCGCCTATGGACGAGGAAGTTAAGCGCCTCTACCGTGGCTGGTTCAATGGATTGGGCATCCGCCGCTACAGCGAAGAGCAGTTGAACGTTCTGCGCCAGGAACAGGCCACCGAAGCGGGCCTGACTGACCTGGCGGAACGCAAGGCCTATCGCCGTGGCCGCTCTACGCTCAACTATTTGGAAGCCACCTCCGAGTGGCTCCGCATGATCGGCGAAGCCTTCGTCGGCCTGGTCGCCATCATACCCGTGATCATCATCATCGCGGTGGTGCTGGGCACCATCTACCTGGGCATTGCCACGCCCACCGAGGCGGCGGCCTTCGGCGTAAGCGGAGCGCTGATAGTGGCGGCGGCCAACGAACTGTACAAGCGCGTTCTGGGCACCTACTCCAGCTGGGGCCAGGCGTTCCGGGCGGTGTACCTGATGCTGCTGGATGCCATCATCTCCACCGTGCGCACCTCGTCCATGATCATGCTCATCGTCATGGCGGCCTTCACGCTTAGTTTTGCCTTCGCGCGCCTGGGCATTTCCCAGGACATCTCGGAGTGGATCACGGGTCTGAACCTCAACGCGCTGCAGTTCGTGATAATTCTGGTGTTCTTCTACCTGCTGCTGGGCACCTTTATGGAAAGCTTCGCGATGCTGGTTACCACCATCCCGATCCTCACCCCGGCGCTGGTCAACGTGGGCGTGGACCTGGTTTGGTTCGGCATCATCATGGTGATCCTGGTAGAGGCGGCGTTGATCAGCCCGCCCGAGGGTATCAATCTGTACATCCTCCACGGAGTAAGACAGGACGTGGACGCCCAAATGGCGGAACAAACGGCAGCCGCACAGGCTGCCCTGCAGGAAAGTACCATTACCGATGTGTACATCGGTGTCCTGCCGTTCATGGGCTGTATGGCGATGGTTATAGCACTTTTGTTCGCTTTTCCTGATATTGCCTTGTGGGCGCCATGTCTCATCTACGATGATCCAAGCCGGGATTTCCTCCAGCACATTAATGTGGAACGAGATGCCGCCGGGTTCTGGGAGCAAGTGCAGTATTGCTCCTCCGAGTTCCGACCGCGTGCCTACGAGTAGGAAAAGTCTGAATCTGCACCTGTTCACAGCGCTGGCAAGTTGCCCCGGCCGTCCCGGGACGGCCGGGGCAACTTGTTTGGCATGGCGACCGCCATTGACCCAATCCCCCGCCGGGGTTAGCATAGCCCCCGCTATGTACGCACTGATACTGGCCGGAGGCAAAGGTGAGCGGTTGCGTCCCCTCACCGACACCGTGCCGAAACCGATGATACCGGTGGACGGCCGGCCCATCCTGTGGCGCCAGGTTCGCTGGCTGCGGGAGGCCGGCGTGACCGACGTAATTTTCCTGGTGGGCCATCTGGCCGATGTGGTAGCGGATTATTTCGGCAATGGCGCCGAAAACGGGATACGCGCCCACTACTGCCACGAGGACACTCCCCTGGGCCGCGGCGGCGCTCTGAGGCAAGGATTGGCAATGCTGCCGCCGGATGCGGGTGACGATCCGGTCATCGCCACCAACGGCGATGTGATCACCGACGCCAGGCTCGATGAGTTGCTGGATGACTACCACCGGCGGCGGCGCAAAAATCCCGCTCACGTCGCCAGCATCTTGACCGTCCCCATGACCAGTCCCTACGGCATCGTTGACGCCGGCGCTGATGGGTTGGTCAGCCAATTCCGCGAAAAGGCGGTCCTGCCCTACGCCATCAACGGCGGCGTGTACGTGCTGCATCCCGACATCCGGGATATGCTTCCCGAGATCGGCGACCACGAGACCACGACCTTCCCCACCCTGGCAACATCCGGTTGTATGTCCGCCGTCCAGACCGGCGCTTTCTGGCGCAGCGTGGACTCGCCCAAAGACCTGCGAGAAGCGGAAGAGTATTTTACTCGCGCGGCCGGCGACGCGGTCGGAGCGACGCGGTGATCACATCCGCGCAGGCGCAGCAAATCGCGGATACCGCCGCCGCAATCCGGGACAACATCCAGCTGGCGATAGTCGGCAAGGATGATGTAATCGAATACACCCTGGCAGCCCTGTTCAGCGCCGGCCATATCCTGGTAGAGGACGTACCCGGCATCGGCAAGACCACGCTGGCCCGGTGCCTGGCCTATTCGCTGGATTGCGAGTTCCGCCGCATCCAGTTCACCCCCGACCTGATGCCCTCGGACATCACGGGAATCCACTACTATAACCAACACAACGGACAGTTCGAGTTCCGTCCCGGGCCGGTCATTTCCCAGGTGGTACTGGCCGACGAGATAAACCGGGCCACTCCCAGGACCCAGTCGGCGCTGCTGGAGGCCATGGCCGAGCGACAGGTGACCATCGACCAGGATACGGTGCCGTTGCCGGCGCCTTTCCTGGTACTGGCGACGCAGAACCCCATCGAGCTGGAGGGAACCTTTCCTCTGCCCGAAGCGCAGATCGACCGTTTCATGCTCAGATTGCGGCTGGGTTACCCCTCGGAAAGCGACGAAGAGGCCATGCTGGAGCGTTTTGAAGACGCCGACCCGCTGGAGTCGCTACGCCCGGTGGCGTCGGCGGACGATGTGCTGCGGATCCAGGGCATGGTGCGCCAGATATACATTGACCCGGTGCTACGGTCATATCTGGTCAGCGTGATCCGGGCAACGCGCGAGCATCCCGACGTGGAACTGGGGGCAAGTCCCCGAGCCACCCTGGGTCTGTACCGGTGCGCCCAGGCCCTGGCCGGCATACGCGGTCAGGAGTACGTAACACCGGACGATATCAAGTCGCTGGCTTCCCCGGCCCTGGCCCATCGGATCATACTGAAAAGCATGGCCCGGCTACGGGAACGTAACCAGGAATCAATCGTAGCCGAGGTTCTGGAAGCGCAGTCGGTACCAATATAGGCGCAGTCGCCGTCCGACAGTCCTCACCTCCCCGCAATGGGTACGGTGAAACCTCGTTATCAGTGGCGTCAATGTCTGACAATCAGCAGGGCGGCGTGTTGCCCTGAGAAGCCGCATTGGGCCGCTCATAAATCGGGGCGGGTTGAGCAACCCGCCCCGAATCGCGGCGAAGATTTGGGGGTTGGCCTAGAGGCGTCCGCCGCCGCCGGAGACGCGCTCATTGACGCCGTAGAAGACGGCGTCCAGCTTGGTAAAGACCTGGATCCGTGACCGAGCGGTTTCCACGACGAAGATGCGGCCCTCGTCGTCGCACTCCACGGCAATGGGGCCCCAGAACAGCTTTTCCCGGTCCAGGCCCTGGGCGATCTCGCGCTCTTCCCACATTTCAGGGTTGGCGTCAATCTTGCCCTTGCCCCAGGTGGAGATGGTGGCTTCGCCGTAGGTCATGCCGGCGAAAGATCCGTCGGGATGGAACAACTGCATCCGGTCGTTGTTCCAGTCGGCGACGTAGATGGTGCCCTCGTTGTCCACCGCCACGTCGGTGGGGCGGTTGAACTGTCCGATGCCGTCGCCGGTCTCGCCGAACTGCATCAGGAACTTGCCGTCGGCGTTGAACTTCTGGATGCGGTCGTTGCGCCAGTCGGCAACGTACACGTTCCCATCCTGGTCGGTCTCGATGCCGAAGGGCATGTTGAGCTGGCCGGGGCCGTCACCGAACCCGCCGAACTGGCCGATGAACTCACCATCGGCGGTCAGCATCTGCACCCGGTGGTTGTTGCTGTCAACCAGGTACAGCGTGCCATTGGGCCCGAAGGTCAGGCCGCTGGGCTTGTTCCACTGGCCGTCGCCGTCGCCGGGGCGCTCCCACTTGGTGAGGTACTCGCCCTCCCCGGAGTAGATGCTGATGCGGTCCAGGTATTCGTCGGCGAGATAGACGTTGCCGTTAGGGCCGACGGTGATGGCGGTGGGCCAGATGATTGCCCCGTCAGTGGACACGGCTTCGCCGTCGCCCTGCTCGAAAACGCCCTTGGCGAACTCGCCAATGAACTCCTCGTCGACGGTGCACATGGTGATGCGCTTGCCGTCGGGGCGGTAGTCATAGGATCGGTTGGCGACGTACATGACGTCGTCTTCGCCACGGGCCATCGCGGTGGGGTTGCGGAACCCGGGGCCGGAAAACTCGGCGCGCCCAATGGTGTGGCTGTACTTCAGGTCAATGCCGACGGCGGGCAATGCCGTGCGGTCAATGGTGGTGGTCATAAGGCGTTCCTCCGTTGGTACGGATGTGGTGTATGCGGGTGCACGGGTAGGGGCGAATGATCATTCGCCCCTACGGGCTACTCGTTAGATGAAGTTGAACTTCTCGAACGTCCCGTTGACCAACGGCTGGGCGTCCAGACCCATCCAGTTTTCCAGCAGGTCGGAGTAGATGCTGCGGAAGTCGCTGTTGAAGTGCAGGTCACCCTCCAGCAGCTTGTCGGCCTCCAGCGAAGGATATTCGCCATACATGCCGCCCTTGACGTTGTCGCCCACGACGAAGGCCACGCCGCCGCTGCCGTGGTCGGTGCCGGAGCCATTGTCGTGCACCCGGCGTCCGAACTCGGTGAAGACCAGCAGCGTAACGTTGTCGCTGGCGTCGTGCTCCCGCAGGTCGTCCATGAAGTCGGCGATGGCGTTGGAGGTGTTCGACCACAGGCTGGCGTGGGCGGCCAGCTCGCCGGCGTGAGTGTCGAAGCTGTTGTAGGGAGCCGTGGTGTAGAGGATGCGGGTGCCGAACCCGGCCAGGTGGACCTGGGCGATGTTCTTCATGTACTGGGCCACCACGTCGCCGCCGTACTCCACGCTGGAGGTGTACATCTCCGGCGCGGTGCTGAGGATGTCGGCGCCCTTCAGCGCGTCGGTGCCGGTCTGGGACAGGTACTCGACGACGGCGCTGCGGCCAATGGTGGGCGAGTACATCTTGGAGAAGATGTCCAGGGCATCCATGCGCTGCTCCTCGGCCTCAATGCCGGTGAGCACGCCGTAGGTGGCCAGGTTGCCGACGGAGGCAACGGGCACGCCGGGAGCGGCCAGGGCCCGGGGAAGGCCGCGACCAAAGTTCACGCCGGTCAGCACGTTTTCCTTGTTGGGGTCGATCTCGCGGATGGCGCGGCCCAGCCAGCCTTCGGTGCCCTGCTTGTCGGGCTCGCAGGTGTGCCAGATGTCCATGCTGCGGAAGTGGCTGCGGTTGGGATTGGGATAGCCAACGCCCTGGATGACGGCAACCTTGCCCTCATCGTAAAGCCTCTTCAGGGGACCCATGTTGGGGTTTAGGCCCGCGTAGCCGTCCAGGTCCAGCGCCTGGCCTTCAGGCACACGCACGGACGGGCGGTTGTCGTAGTACAGCGGGTCGCCGTGAGGCACCAACGTATTGAGCGCGTCGTTGCCGCCGGAGAGCTGGAGCACCACCAGCACCGGATCTTTCTTGGTAGCAGTCATTTTTGTTTCTCCTTGATTCGGTGGGAGCAGAAACGTTCGCGTCGCGTCGCGCCGGGGCGAATTATTATGCGCCCCGACACGGCCTTGACTATGCGAACTGGTACTCCTGGGTGCTGACGATGAGCTGCAGCGTCTGGGCAATGGTCTCGGAGTATTCCGGCGTCCCAATGGCCGGGTTGCCGTTGCTGCTGGCGTACTCAATCAACTGGGCGCGGGTCTCCGGGGCCAACTCGTAGGCGCCGACCATTTCCAGGCAGCGGTCAACGATGTTCTCGGCGCCGGCGACTTCCTCGCTGCCCAGGCGGGATACGATGTCCCGGATACCGGGCAGGCTGGTGTTGCCCACCTGGTCGGCGGCGAAGTTGATGCGCTCCACCAGGGTGCCGGAGTCGATCCACTCGGCGCCGGTGTGCCAGCCTTCAACCGTCGGCGGGTTCATCAGGTCCTGGCCCATGTAGCGGATGGTGTTGGCCAGGGGGTTCAGGCCCAGCTTGGGCGACGTGAAGTCCTGCACCAGGCGCATGGTGCCGATGACCACCTCGGTGGGGCTCTTCACCTTCTCGAACCGGGAGTTCTTGAAGAAGTCGGAGTTGAAGAGAACGCGCAGCATGGCCGTCAGGTCATAGCCGGAGTCGAAGTAAGTCTGCTCCAGCAGCGCGATGGCTTCTGGGTCCCGCGGCGGCGTGTTCTGCCATGCCGGCACCTGCACCTCGTCGGCGACGAAGAAGTTGTAGAGGTGGCGGGAGACGAAGCGGGCGGCGGATTGCTGGCGGGCGATGATCTCAACGATGTCGTCGCCGTTGAAGTTGCCGGTTTCGCCCAGGAAGGTCTTCTCGTCGTTGTCGTGGTCGTAGGGATTGTAGATGAAGTTGGACTCGTAGCGGCCGTAGGGATAGCGCGGCACGGCGTTGGTGATGGTCCAGCCGGTGAAGGCGCGGGCGGCTTCCTTGACGTCGTCCTCGGAGTAGTTGGCTTCGCCGTCCATCCCGACGCCCAGGGAGAACAGTTCCAGGAGCTCGCGGCCCCAGTTCTCGTTGATGGCGCCCTTGTGGCTCATGCAGTTGTCCAGGTAGAACACCATGGCCGGGTCACGGGCGAGGCCCTTGAGCAGGACGTCGAACTTGCCCATGCCCAGGTCGCGGAACATATCCAGCTGGAGCTGGATCTGGCGGCCATGCTCGCACTTGGAGTTGCCGGTGCAGAGGATGCCGTGCCAGAACAGGGCGACCTTCTCCTGCAGCGGGCGCTTGGTGTTGATCATCCGGTAGGTGAGATAGGCCTGGTTGACTTCCAGGGCGTTCATCTCTTTCCAATCGACGAAGTACCGCTCAAGAATATCCATCTCCAGGTCGGGCTGGGCGATGGGATTGAGCAGTTCTTCAACGGTGGCTTCGTAGCCGGCGGCGGCGCGCTCCTCCAGTTCGGCGTAGGTTGCGCCGAAGCCGGCCCGACGCATCAGGTGCGCCATCTGGGCAATTTCCTGGTTGGTGGGCATAGCGTGTACCTCCTGGTAGTTTGACGGTTTCGACCGTGACAGGGGCTGTTGCCGACGGTTTCCGACGATGCCATACCGCAACTTCCATGGGCATCGGGAAACCCCCGGGGAATGGCCGCATACTACCCGCCGGCAGGATGGAGTGTCAAGGAACAGGTGCAGTAGCCGGGCACTAGAACGGCGGCGCAAACCCGTCTTTGCCTTCGCCCAACTCCGGCAAGGTATCGCGCAACACGTCGAACACCATTCCGTAGTGTTCCAGGTATTCCTCGCGGAATGAAGCTTGGTCGCAGCCCAGTTTTTCGGCCATCAGGTCAAACGCCTTGTCCCGTGTGCCGGCCAGGAATTTCCCGCGTTGAAAATGGAAGGGTTGAGCGATGAACTTCTGGACGCCGGTTTCAACCAAACTGTCGGCGAAAGCGTAGGGGCTGCTGACCAGCAGCAGCGGCGTCATCGTGATGCAGGTATCAATCCCGGCCGCCTGCACCTCGCCAATCGCCCGCAGCCGTACCATGTTCGACGGGCAGAAGGGTTCAAAGGTGCGGCGGACGTCTTCGTCGTCAGTGGTGACGGTCATATTCACCTGAACACGCCCACCGTTCTCCTCGATCTGACGGAACAAGTCGCAATCGCGCACGACGGCGGGGCTTCGCGTTTGGATCACCAGCTTGGGTTTGTGTCGGTCCGCCATTATTTCCAGTATGCCGCGAGTGAGTTTCAGTTCCCGCTCCGCCGGCTGGTAAGCATCGGTAACACTGCTCATGTAAATGAGCTTGCCGTCCAGCGCGCCGGGTTTGCGCTTGGCCATCAACTCAACGGCGTTTTCCTTGACGTTGACCCAATAGCCCCACGAATCTCGTTTCTCAACATCCCGGCTAAAGAAAGCGGCATAGCAGTAGGTGCAGCCAAAGGAACAACCGCTATACGGGTTCAGGGTGAAGTCGTAAGCATCCATGAACCCGGTAGCGCGGGTGAGGATTTCGCGGGCGGGAGTGTAGGCGATGGAGGTTTGACCGATGCTTGATGGGCGTTTATCTAATAGCAATTCAGGGTTGCTGTCATCAAAAAACCGCCCTTGCTGTGTATCAAAGGACATAAGGCTCACTGCCTCAGGTATATTCGGTAGAATGTCGACTGTGGTTCACAGTCTACGTTGCTTCGCCGGCCTGTCAAAAAATTGACAGATGTTTCAGACAAATGTGGACGTAGCCGCTCCAAATTCGCGATTTCCCTCCTAAGATTGGTGGTGTTCGTGAGAACACCGGTTAGTCCAAGATGTGGGGCATGTTGCACCCGTTCGACAGGGAGATAAGGTGCACCTTCAAACGGCCTGGCAACTTGCCGAACCAGATTTTCTTTGAGCGCAAAGGAAGTGAAAAATGCTACAAACGGGTCGGTTGCACGCATGGCGTGAATGGCTGGCGCAATCTCGGTCATGTTATCGCTGTAAACGACATGCAATGCACTGAACCAACGTTCAGTATCCTCTTCGAATTGAACTGCCTGTGTGACTTGTTCAATGCCGTTGACCTCCCAATGGATCGATTCCAAAGCATCGCGAAGAGGTCCCAATTCATCCTGCTGCTCCACGATCTGCCGAAAATGTTCCAATATCAGAGCGCCCGTCCAAATCATCTCCTCGTTGTCGATGCAATCGATCCGGACGGAATCGAGATGTTCTCCACGGTGCAAAGCATCCGCCACCGCTAAGGCCGTGGCGAATAGCATGGCCAAAGATCCGCTTCCAAAATCTACAATGTGCAACCTTTGGCCGCTTATCAGGTTTCCAGCTTGCAACCCACGAGACGCTCTCATGCCGTGAATGGCCCGATATGCCACGTTGATCTGTTTCGGTTGATACCAAAGTGCATAGAATAAAGCTAACCAATCATCATTGTAGCGTGGCATACGATACGCCAAATTTGCCAGCGCGTTCAAAGAGTCATTAATCCGGTCTGCCGTAGCAACTGCTCTCTGAGGAGCATCTCCGCTCTCCCGAATGAGTTCCGCTAATCGTTGGCGCCCAAAGTCGCTGATCGTTCGGTCCAGAACCGTCACAATCCTTCGACTCATACGGTGAGTCCAGTTTAGGGAATGCTGTACCATTATTTTACACCTCATAAAACAGTTTAGGCTGAATACCTGCCCTTACCAGCCTTTCACGACTACATGTTAGCGGGCACTTTGCTCTTCCAGCCGAGCTATACCAAGGGCAGTTCGATGTCTACTCCTCCTCCCCATACCCCCCAGCCGCTCCTTCACCCACTCCCCCGCCTCGTCCCCCAACGACGGCTCCTGCGGCGGTTCGTTGTACCGCGTTTCCAGGTTGTAGCGGGCGGTATGGTGCCGGTTGTCAACGATGGCGCCCAGGTCCACCTCTGGGGCGTGCGTCTCATCCTCGGATAGCAGCGGCAGGGTGAACTTTGGGATACGCTGCTGCACCATGAAGGGGTACATCACGGCGCCGGGGCTCTCCAGGCTCCGGCACACCAGGATACGGTAATCGCTGGCCGGAGGCGCCGTTTCCAACGGCATTGGCTCCCAGCAGCGCAGTAGGTCGATCTCCACCGGGTTGACCAGTCCGGCAACGATGCCTTCGCGCTTGCGGATATACCGGCGGCGGCCCTCCCCGGGCCGCTTGTTGGTCGGAGATAGCACTTCAACCACCGTGACCAACTCTCGCTCCAGAACCGTTTCCACTCGCAGCCACAACACGCCAACCTCACGCGGCATTCGCACCCTAACCGCCACAACCTCATCCGGCAGAGTTGCAACGGCGGAGGGTGTTTCCCCATCTGCCGGCGGCGCACCGGCGGACTCGTTCGTTACCAGCGCACCAGGGACCCTCAGGTTCAACCCGGACGACGCACCGAAGGGTTCCTCAACCTCTACCCGCCGTTGCAGGGCAATGCGGTAGCGGTCCGGAAGTTGTGGTCCCAGAACGTCGCGCAATTGTCCAACCAATCCGTTGTGAAAATCCGGCCATATATCCGGGTTTTCCAGGTAAGGATTCATGCCGGGGAACGGGTTGTCATATCGCATGGTCATCTCTCCGCAACCGACCAGTGCAAATATACCACGTGCAACGGAGCGGTACCTGCCATGGATTTCGCGTTGTACCCATCGCGGTATGCGGCTAGAATGGGCAACCGAAATTTATCCGGGGGCTGTATATTGACTAGCGGAGCACTGGCCGGCGTCAAGATAATTGACCTGACCCACCACATCGCCGGCCCCTACGCCACCAAGTTGCTGGCCGATTTTGGGGCCGACGTGCTGAAAATCGAGCGGCCCGGCGGCGATCCGGCCCGGCGGCTGCCGCCCTTCTACCACGACGAGCCGGACGCCGAAAAAAGCCTGCCTTTTCTATACCTCAACACCAACAAGCGCAGCGTCATCCTGAACCTGAAGTCTGAGACCGGGCGGGCGATCCTCTGGGATTTGCTGACCGACGCCGATGCCCTGGTGGAAAACTTCGCCCCCGGCGTGATGGCATCGCTCGGATTGGACGAAGACACGCTGCGGGCGCACAACCCCCGGCTGGTGGCGGCGTCGGTGTCCAACTTCGGGCAGACCGGACCGTGGCGGGATTACCGGGCCACCGACATGGTGGAGTACGCCCTGGGTGGGTTGATGTATATATTCGGGGCCTACGACCGGGAACCGCTGAAACACGCCCTGCACCAGGCCCAGTTCAAGGCCGGAACCAACCTGGCGTCGGCGACTCTGATGGCGCTGTACCATCAGCGGCTGACCGGCGAAGGTCAGCGGGTGGACGTTTCCATACAGGAGAGCATCGCGTCGGCGTTGCGGGACGTCACCAACAACTACACCTACACCGGCGCCGTGCGGCGACGGCAGCCCAACCATACGGGCGATCTCACCAGGCTGCGGGCGGTTTCAGACGGTTACGTGCTGCCCAACCCCGGCATCGGGGCTTCGTTGAACTGGCAGATTCTCGTGGACTTCCTGGAGGCGCCGGAACTGGACGATCCGCGCTTTGACAACGCCTCGGTACGGCTGGAAAACGCGGAAGCCCTGGGCGACATCCTGGACGAAATATTCGCCACCAAGCGAAAGCAGGAGATCTTCTACGCGGCCCACCAGCAGCGTTTCATCTACGGCGTCATCGATTCGCCCGAGGAAACGGTGGACAACCCGCAGATACAAGCGCGGGGTTACTACGTTCCGGTGGAACATCCCCATCTGGGGGAGATCACATTCCCCGGCGCGCCGTTCCTGATGTCGGACTCGCCGTGGGAGGTTCAATCCGCCGCGCCCCGGCTGGGCGAACACAACGCGGCGGTGTTGGGCGAACTGGGGTACTCGCCGCAGGACCTGGCGTACCTGCGGGCATCGGAGGTGATCTGAAATGGCCGGTCCGTTGCAGGGAGTCCGCATCGTCGAGATGGGTCAGCTCATCGCCATACCCTCGGCGATGAAGTGGATGGGCGACATGGGCGCGCAGGTCATACGCCTGGAGTCGGTGCAACGGCTGGAAAGCTACCGAACCGATTCTCTGTACCACAACGACGTTGATGGCGAATTCTGGAACCGGGGCGCCAACTTCTACGAGCAGAACCGGAACAAGCTGGGCCTCACGCTGGACCTGAGCCGGGACGAAGGCCGGGCAGTGCTGCGGGACCTCATCGCCGTCTCCGACGTGTTCGCCGAGAACTTCACCCCCCGGGTCATTCGCAACTTCGCATTGGAGTACGACGACCTCCGCAAAATCCGGCCCGACATCATCATGGTGTCATCAACGGGCTACGGCTTCGACGGACCCTGGGCCAACTTCGGCGCCACCGGGCCGGCGACGGAAGGCGCGGCCGGCCTGGCCTACATGACCGGCTATCGAGACGGCGGGCCGGTAATGTCGGAGATACCGTTCACCGACTACACCGCGGGCGAGCATACCGTAGCCGCCGTGATGCTGGCCCTCATGCACCGCCTCAACACCGGGCGCGGCCAGTTCATCGACATCTCCCAGACCCAGACCTGCAGCGCGACCATCCCCGAGGCCCTGCTGGACTGGACCGTGAACGGACGAGTGCAGGAGCGCATCGGAAACGAGGATCCCGCTATGTCGCCTCACGGCTGCTACCCCTGTGCTGGCGACGACCGCTGGATCGCCATTGCGGTGGACAGCGACGAGGCCTGGCAGGCTCTGTGCCGGGTGATGGGCCGGGCGGATTGGGCAGCGGATGCGAGGTATTCCGATGCGCTGGGCCGCATCCGCCACCGTGCCGAACTGGACAAGATGCTGGCCTTCGAGACCCGCGCCCACGACAACCACGAACTGATGGCGCGGTTACAGGCCGAGGGTGTCGCAGCGGGCGCGGTGATGGACAGCGAAGACCTGCTGTTCAACGAGCACCTGAAAGAGCGACGCTTCTACGAGGTTGTAGAACACCACCCGGATACAGGGATGCCCCCTCTGCCCTATGCGGGACGGCCCTGGAAGTTGACGGGCACGCCGGCAGTTCCGCCGAAGCCGGCCCCGGTCATGGGCCAGCACAACCGGGAGTTGCTGGAGGAACTGCTGGGCAAGACCGGTGACGAGATCGCCGCGCTGGAAGAGGCGCAAATCATCGGTTACACGCCCCTGTCACCTCGCGGGGTGCGCCGGCCGTCGCTGGACGAGCAGGTGCGGCAGGGCCGGATGCAACGGTACGACACGGACTACGCTGAGCGGGTGCGGGGGTGGTTTGGGATTCAGGCACAATAGTGCAAAGTGATAGAATGTGAGACAAAGAAGAAGGCCCCTTGATGAGTTGTATGGTGGTTCATTTATGAATGAAGAAGTAATCACTTGGACTATGATTGCGGCCGGCGGTGTGGCGGCATTAGGGAGCGTTCTCGTAGCTTTGGGGATTGCTTTGGGGGACGGTTTATACGCAGTCATCTGGCCGGCCGCCGGCTGGATGATCGCACTGGGTCTAGTCATCGGCGGACTGGCTGGAGCCGTCTCGTTGCTGGAACGATACAGCCCGCGAAAGTGAACTCGGTATGCTAGGCAAGTCTCGACTGCTCAGGGTAACGGTTCTGTGCTTTCTCCTCTTGCTTCTCATGGCCATGGCCATAGTTTCTGCATTGTTTTCGATGAACGTCCTGAAATTGCCTGCCTACGAAGAGTTGGACAAATTTTTGACCAACGTAGGATACGGTGTAATCGCGGGAACCATCCTGGTTTTGTTGGTGGCGATCATAGAAAGGCTCTGGACATACATCACATCAAAACCGGAATCCCAATAGAGAAGCGGGGGGGGGGGGGGGGGGGGGGGGGGGGGGGGGGGCCGCGCCTCGTAAGCCGAGATGGCGTCCTCGTGCTGCAGCGTCAGCCCGATGTCGTCCAGGCCGTTGAGCAGGCAGTAACGGCGGAATTCGTCCACCTCGAAATCCACGACGATCTCCTCGTCGGAGTCGCGGACCTGCTTGGCCTCCAGGTCAACGGTGAGCTGGAAGCCCGGGTTGTCCTTGGACTTGTCCAGGATGCGGCGGCAATCGTCCTCCGGCAGGGTCAGGGGCAGCAGGCCGTTCTTGAAGCAGTTGTTGAAGAAGATGTCGGCGAAGCTGGGCGCGATGACGCACCGGATGCCGAAGTCCTCCAGCGCCCAGGGCGCGTGCTCCCGGGAAGAGCCGCAACCGAAGTTGGGGCCGGATACCAGTATCTTGGAGTTGCGATAGGCGTCCTGGTTGAGCATGAAGTCGGGGTTCTCCGAGCCGTCCTCGTTGTAGCGGTAGCGGTCGAAAAGGTGCGGGCCGAAGCCGACGCGCTCAATGCTCTTGAGATACACGGCGGGAATGATCATGTCCGTGTCCACGTTGACGGCGTCCAGGGGGGCAACGACGCCTTCCAGTTTGACGAAGGGTTCCATTTTGTTTGTACCTCGGTCGAGTAAGGGCGACGCCTGCGTCGCCCCTACGGTGGTGGAGTTTAGAACTCGCGGACGTCAACGAAGTGGCCGGCGATGGCAGCGGCGGCGGCCATTTCGGGGCTGACCAAGTGGGTGCGGCCGCCCTTGCCCTGCCGTCCCTCGAAGTTGCGGTTGGAGGTGGACGCGCAGCGCTGGCCCGGATCCAGGATGTCGGGGTTCATGCCCAGGCACATGGAGCAGCCGGCGACGCGCCAGTCGAAACCGGCGTCCTTGAACACCTGATCCAGACCCTCGGCCTCGGCTTCCGCTTTGACGCGGGCCGAGCCGGGGACGACCATGGCGTACACGTCGGAGCTGACCTGCCGGCCGCGGATGACGTTGGCGGCGGCGCGCAGGTCGTCAATGCGGGCGTTGGTGCAGGCGCCCAGGAACACGCGGTCGATCCTGATGTCCTCGATCCGCTGGTTAGGCTCCAGGCCCATGTACTCCAGGGCGCGCTCGGCGGCTTCCCGCTCGGCGGTGGTCTCAAAGGACGCGGGATCGGGCACCCGGTCGGTAATCGGCGCGACCATGTCGGGCTTGGTGCCCCAGGTCACGAAGGGGGCCAGGTCGCTGGCCTGGATGACGATGGTGCGGTCGTAGGTCGCGCCGGCATCGGTCACTAGACCGCGCCACTCTTCGATCTTGGCCTCAAGCTCGGCGCCTTTGGGAGCGTAGGGCCTAGTGCGAACATAGTCGAATGTGGTGTCGTCGGGGGCGATCATGCCGGCACGGGCGCCGCCCTCGATGCTCATATTGCAGACGGTCATGCGACCATCCATGGACAGGCCGCGGATGGCGTCGCCGGTGTACTCAATAACGTGGCCGGTGCCGCCGTTGACCCCCATGTGTCCGATGATGCCCAGGATCACGTCCTTGGCCGACACCCCGTTAGGCAACTCGCCTTCCACGCGGACTTCCATGGTCCTGGGCTTGAACTGCCTGAGCGTCTGGGTGGCGAGAACGTGTTCCACCTCCGACGTGCCAATGCCGACGGCGAAGCAGCCCAACGCGCCGTGGGTGGAGGTGTGGCTGTCGCCACAAACCACCGTTTTGCCCGGCAGGGTGTAACCCAGGTCCGGCCCGATGACGTGGACGATGCCCTGGTTCTCGCTGAAGCGGTCGTAATAAAAAGGCAAGGCAAACTCGGCGGCGTTGCGGTCCAACGCATCCAGCTGCGCTTTGGAAATCTGGTCTTCGATGGGGCGCGTGAGCTCCCAGGTAGGGGTGTTGTGGTCGGCGGTGGCCACGGTGAGGTCGGGTCGGCGCACCTTGCGGCCGGCCAGACGGAGGCCGTCGAAGGCCTGGGGAGACGTGACTTCGTGCACCAGGTGCAGGTCGATGTAGATGAGCGAGGGCTGGCCCGGTTCTTCGTGAACCACGTGGGCATCCCAGATTTTCTCGAACATTGTGCGGGCGGCCAATTCAGTTCCTCCTCAAGCCGGGGCAAACGCGCAGAAACCCGGCGGTAATCGCGATACAGCCCAGCATTATAGCATTATGAGCGTGGTCGTTGACCTAATGCTCTCCCATTGCTTCCGAGGTCATCAACTCAATGATGTCGTTGCTGGTGACCGCGCCCAAAAACTTGTCCGAACCCCTCTCCACGACGGGGATGACGGAAACGGAGTTCTCGGACATCCGGTGCAGCACGTCTTCCACATGCTCGTCGGGCCAGGCTAGCGGAGTCTCGCGGCGCACCACGTCGCTGAGGGGGGTCTTGCCCCATGCCTCTTTGGGCAGATATCGGAACATTTCCAGGGACACGATGCCCACCAAGGCGCCCTGGTCCGCTACCACGTAGTCGTGCTGGTGCGGGATCGTCCACCGCTCCGTAAAGTCCCGCACCGTGACCGAAGGGTTGGGATACCGGTGCGTGCGATCCAGAATGTCGTCCACCGTGATGTCCTCGAGGGCAAAACGGGCGATCCCCAGCGGAATATCATCAAGTTGATCTGGCAGGTCAGTCCGGCGACTACCCCGATTGACCGCAAAGCTGATCACCGGCGGCATGAACAGGATGTAGCAGAACATCACCAGGACCAGGAAGGAGAAAACGACCTCGTCGATTATTCCCGCATCCCACATGACGAGGAGCAGGGCGATTTCGGCAACTCCCTTACCCATCAACCCGGTCGCCACCGCGTATGGAACCGTCAGGCGAGACACATAAGCCCCGATGAAAGCGCCGGCGAAGTTCCCAAACAGCGGGATCAGCGCCAACCCTGCCATGGTCAACAGCGGCAATGTGACGAACGTAAAGCTGAAGCTCAGTCCCGCGGACGCGAAGAAGAGCGGCACGAACAGCCCCTCGGCTACGCTGCGCAGTCCGGGGATGATTTCGCGCCTCACCTGGTAGGGAAGCCCCGACAGCGACGCTCCGAAAAGCAACGCGCCCAACGAACCGTGCAATCCGATCACTTCCGCGCCGTAAACGATCAGGAAAAGCGCCCCGATGAGCAGACCCAGGGAGAGTTGCGGGACCTGGATTATCCGCTGCAACAGCGCGACCAGTGGGGGCAGCACCCGCGACGACAACACCCAGGACACCACCGCAAAACCGACCACTTTACCCAGCAGGATCAGTATCCCTACCGGTGTTACGTCGTGGGCGTGTTCGCCGATGTTGAACCCGATTATCAGCAGCGTGATCAGCTCAGCGATGATCACCACAGTGAAAATTTGCAACCCAATCGGTTTCTTGAGGTGTCCATCGTCTGCAAGCACTTTGGCCACGATGCCCAGACTGGTCATGGACAGGACGCCCGCCAGCGCCAGGGACTCGGTGAAATCTAACGCCAGTCCAAAATCGAAAAGGAAGTCGGTGGTCACCAGTAGCGAGATGCCTAATGAAACGACCACGGAAATCACGGCAGCCAGGAAGTAGTGCCCCCGGAGCGACGCCATGAAACTGGACATATCGACCTCGTCGAGGCCAATCAGGAAAAAGAAAAGGAACACGCCCAGGGTCAGAATCAGTTCTACGTGGAGCGAAGACTGGATCCACCATATTCCGGTCAAATGCATTACCGGGCCGAGGAATATGCCCGCCGCCGCGTATGCCACGATGGCGTTCAGGCGCAGGCGGCGAAAAACGCCTTCGAACAGCTTGGCGGTTATGATCAGCGCGCCAAGCGCCAACAGCGCTTCACGCAGCTCGACGGTGTGTCCGGTAAAACTGAACAGCTCCGTTAACCCGTGCAACGAGAGCCCTTCTACCAGCATACTTGCCATTCTCCATGTATTGGATTTGAAAGGATATTGAAACCCATCGGCACCACTTTTGTTCGTATAGCCATCCTTGATGGTTTGGCTGTCGATTACCCCATGATGAGCGCCACCTATTATTTCGCAATCCTGTCCTGCTAACAAGTGGCGGAGACGTGTGTGATAAACTGCCCGCAAACCCATTTTGAACCGCAAATCCGGAGGAATCCCGATGCCTTCCGCCGACGCCGTTGTACTGCCCGACACCGTTCGCCCTGTTCATTATGACCTGACGCTGACGCCCAACTTCGACGATTTCACCTTCGCCGGTGAGGTGAATATAACGCTGAGCATGGAACCCGGCGCCAGCGAAATCGTGCTCAACTGCGCCGAAATCGACATCCATACCGCCAGCGTGAGCTGGACTGACAACAACGGCGAACATGAGCACGCGGCCAGCGGCATCGCCTACGACACCGAAAACGAGCGGGCCACCATCAGCATCGCCAACGGGCCGGGGGACGGCGTGGTGGGCAACCCTCATCTCCGGATGACGTTCACCGGAGAGCTGAACGACAAGCTGCGGGGATTTTACCGCAGCCAATACACCAACCCCGAAGGCGAAACGGCCTATCTCGCCACGACGCAGTTCGAGGCCACCGACGCCCGCCGCTCCCTGCCCTGCTGGGACGAGCCGGCAGTCAAGGCAAGCTTCCAGGTCACGCTGAACATTCCTCAGGATATGCAGGCCGTATCCAACACACCCATCATCGAGGAACGGCGCGGCGATGACGGCCTGAAGACCCTGGTGTTCGGCAAGACCCCCGTTATGTCCACCTATCTCCTGGCCTACGTAATCGGCGACCTGACTCACATTGAAAAAGAAGCCGCCGACGGCACCGTGGTGGGTGTCTGGATGACCCGGGGCAAGGAGGAACAGGGGCAGTTCGCGCTGGACACCTCGGTCAAGCTGCTGTCGTTCTTCAACGACTACTTCGGCATTCCCTACCCGCTGCCCAAAATGGACCATCTGGCCATACCGGACTTCGCCGCCGGCGCCATGGAGAACTGGGGTTGCATCACCTACCGGGAAACCGCCCTCCTGGTGGACGCGGCAAACTCATCCGCCGGCACCCGGCAGCGGGTTGCCGAAGTGGTGGCCCACGAAATGGCTCATATGTGGTTCGGCGACCTGGTCACCATGGACTGGTGGGACGACCTGTGGCTCAACGAGAGTTTTGCCACCTGGGTGGGCACCAAGGCCGTGGACTGGCTTTTCCCCGAGTGGTCGATGTGGACGCAGTTCGTCAACATGGACACCAACCGGGCCTTCAGCCTGGACAGCCTCAAAAACTCGCACCCCATCGAGCAGGAGGTCGCCAATCCGGCCGAGGTCAGCCAGCTTTTCGACGCCATCAGCTACAGCAAGGGCGGCTCCGTGCTGCGGATGCTGGAACACTTCCTCACCCCCAGCGTGTTCCGCATCGGCCTCAACGTCTATCTGAACCGCCATTCCTACCAGAACGCCCGCACCACCGACCTCTGGACGGCCCTAGAAGAAGCATCGGGCCAGCCGGTGAACACCATAATGGGCAGCTGGACGGGACAGACCGGCTATCCGGTCCTCGACGTGGCGGCCAGTCCCAGCGATGATGGCCTGGCGTTGGAAATCAGACAGGAGCGCTTCGTCTATGACTCCATTTTGGGAGATGATGCTGGCGACGAGGAGGAACAGGTGTGGCCGGTGCCTCTGACCGTCACCGCGCCGGGCGCCCCGATCACGGCCCGGTTGGTTAACGCCGCCAGCGATACGGTTCCCGTGGCCGCGCCGGCAGATCCCGATTGGTTCAAAGTTAACCCCGACCAGACCGGCTTCTACCGGGTGAACTACACCGACACCGACCGGGAACGCCTCGCAACAGTGGTCGCCGACCGCGGGCTGCCGGCCACCGACCGGCTGGGCATTCAGAACGACGCCTATGCCCTGTCCCGCGCCGGCCTTCTGCCCGTCACCCGTTTCCTCTCCCTGGCGGAGTCATACCAGTACGAAACCGACGCCTCGGTGTGGAGCGACCTGGCGACCAACCTGCGGGAGATTGAAAGCATGATCTCCGAGGAACCCTACTTGGATGCCTTCCACGCTTTCGGACGCCGCCTGTTCGCGCCGGCGGCGCAGCGCTCCGGGTGGGAGCCGCAGCCCGGAGAAGGACACCTGGACTCGCTGCTGCGCTCCACCGTCCTCAGCCAGGCCGGAGTGTACGGCGATCCGGCGGTAATATCGCAGGCACAGGAACTGTTTGAGGGTTACCAGGCCGACCCGTCCAACGTGCGGCCCGACCTGCGCGGCGTGGTCTTCAGCCTGGTGGCCCAGGAAGGCGACCGGGCAATGTACGACCGCATCTGGGAACTGGAACGTGCCGCTGAACTGCACGAGGAAAAGATCCGCCTGCTGATGTCCCTGGCCCGGTTCCGGCAGGATGACCTGCTGCGGGAAACCCTGGATCGCTCGCTGAGCGACGACGTGCGCTTGCAGGACACCATCTTCGTGGTGTCGGCGGTGGCCGCCAACAACCGGGGCCGCAACATCGCCTGGGACTTCCTGAAGGAGCAGTGGGACGAATTTGACCGGCGTTACGGCAGCGGCGGGTTCGGCCTGATGCGCCTGGTGGCCGTCACCAACTCCTTCACCAGCAACGAAAAACGCGACGACGTGGCGGCCTTCTTCGAGGAACACCCCACGCCGGCGGCGGAACGCACCATACGGCAAGCCTTGGAGCGCATCGCCCTTAACGTGGCGTGGCTGGAACGGAACCGGGAGGAACTGGGGCAGTATTTTGGGTAGCGACGTGGGTGAATAATGATTTGCCCACGACCGACACTTCCCTTATTGACAGCACGGCCAGTCAGTTGGACCGCACTACAAATTCATGGATGACTTTGAGCTAATTGGACCTATCGAGGAAATTGAAATCATTGCGGTTGCCGGTTCTATCCGTGACATCGCCCGTTTGCGGTTGACATACGGGCGAGGACGATGGAGGAAACTGAAGGGTGTTGCGACAGTGCGCCTTCCCGACGGTGAAATATACCGTGCTGAAATCCATTGGTATGAAGCGCATGGCATCGGCATAAGAGACTTCAAGATAAAGCGCCCGTTGGGGTGAGGAAAATGTGCCCAAAATACGTCGTCTGCATCAAAAACGGAGACTATCTGGCTTCGCTGGAGGTTCGCAAAATCTACCGCGCACTGCCTGATGACTTCGCATCAAAGCACGCAATGATTCGTGTTATCGACGAGTCTGAGGAAGACTACCTCTTCCCCAGCAGTTACTTCATCCCCATTGAGTTGTCTGAAGAGATGGAGAAGGCTCTGTTCGCTAACCAGGAAATGCATCAGGACGTTTTGGTTACGGAACACCCATAGCCAGCAGGCCATCGGCCAGCGCCTCAATCCGCTCCCGCTGCGGGATGCATTCCAGCCACCGTTCCGGTATAGCAGACGCGCCGTAACGTGTGCCCAGCACAGCGCCGGCGACCGCCGCGTTGGTGTCGGTGTCTCCGCCGGCGCTTACGCTCGCAACCAGGGCATCCTCAAAGTTAAGCGGCGTCGCCGCCGCCCACAGCCCGACCTGCAGGGCCAACAGCGTGTGGCCGATGAGGCGGTGGTCGCAGAATAGCCAGGAAATATCGCCAGGCGGAGCATCGCCGGCGGCAATGGTGTCCAGGACGTCAGCCGGAATGCCGTCGGCATGGGCAATGGCCGCCAGATCGGGACAGCCGTCGGCGCGGGCGGCGGCAAAAAGAGCAGCCAAGTCCGGCGTTACACCGTCCAGCAAAAGCGCGATGGCCGCATTGATGATGATGCAGGACCATTGGCAAGCGGGAGCGTAGTGCGTTACGGCGCAGGTGGCCGCCGAGTCGCTGATTAGCAACGCAGGATCACTCCGTCGGGCGACGGCGACAGGCGCGCAGCGCATCACGCCCCCGTTGGGCGCGATGCGGCCACGCCGCTCGTAGATGATACGTGCCGGTTCCGGCAGGGGATGCCCTATCTCCAGCTGGCGGATCACCTCGCCGGTGGTGATCCCCATTCCGCGCCCGTTCCCCCGCGCCCAGGCGATTAGGCGGTCAGCGAATTCTCGGACGTAATCACCACCGCCAAGCAATGCTTCACCCAAATCCACGGCCTGGGCAAGGTCGTCGTCCATGGGAAGGTTTGCCTCCCTTGGGTCAATCTCGGTTAGGCCGTCGGGATACGTTGCGGCGATATCGTGGTGCCATGCGCCTTCGACGGGCAGGCCCAGGAGGTTCCCCGCCGCCAAACCGAGCAGTACGCCACGGCCACGGCCTCTCCGGTCTGCTGCGTCAACCACCATTGCCTCCGACAAGAACCGGACCAAACGGGGCGCTCGAGTGACTGAATCAAGGGTCGTCATGGGGTTGATTATACTTCGACTGGGGAGGGTGCGGTTTGACATCCCTTCTCATTGCGGGTAGCCTTGTTTGTGAAAATCGGTACAAATGGCATTGAATTATGGACGCTTCTGAACGCATCAACGAACTGAAATCGTTGCTTGGCAAGCGCATTCTGGTCACCGACGGGGCCATGGGTACGCAAATTCAGGCGCGCGGGCTGGGACCGGACGACTTCGGCGGCGAAGAGTACGAGGGGTGCAACGAGTATCTCAACGTCACCCGTCCGGACGTCATTGACGACATTCATCGTTCCTACCTGGCCGCCGGCGCCGACATCATCCAGACCAACACCTTCGGGGCGACGGCCCTGGTGCTGGGCGAGTACAACCTGGCCCCCGAAGCACGCCGCATCAACCGGGAAGCCGCTGCCATCGCCCGCCGCGCGGCGGACGATTTCACCGATGCCGAACCCGACAAACCCCGCTTCGTGTACGGGGCCATGGGTCCGACCACTCGGACCATCTCCGTGACGGGCGGCCTGACCTTCGACGAATTGGCGGCGGACTATCACCAGCAGGCGGCCGGGCTGATCGAGGGCGGCGCCGACGTACTGGTGCTGGAAACCGGCCAGGACACCATCAACATCAAAGCCGGCCTGGAAGGCATCGACCGGGCCCGCGCCGAGCTGGACGCGGATACTCCGGCGGCGGTGCAGGGCACGGTCGAACCCATGGGAACCCTGCTGGCCGGCCAGGACGCCGAGGCGCTGTACACGTCGCTGGCCCACCGGGACCTGCTCTGGGTCGGGTTCAACTGCGCCACCGGGCCGGAGTTCATGACCGACCATATCCGCGTGCTGAATGACCTGTCGCGGTTCGGCATCGCCTGTGTCCCCAACGCCGGCCTGCCCGACGAGGACGGCAACTACAACGAGTCGCCGGAGATGCTGGCCGGAACGCTGGAACGCTTTGCCGAAAACGGCTGGCTCAACGTGGCCGGCGGCTGCTGCGGCACCGGACCGGACCACATCCGTCGCATCAGCGAGGCCATGGCCGGCAAGACGCCGCGCGCGGCGCAAACCCAGGTTGAAACCAGGGTCTCCGGCATAGAGGCCGTGGTGGTCAACGAGGACACCCGCCCCACCATCGTCGGCGAGCGCACCAACGTCCTGGGCAGCCGAAGGTTCAAGCGGCTCATCAGCGGCGAACGGTTCGAGGAAGCCGCCGAAATAGGCCGGCGACAGGTTCGCAACGGCGCTCACGTGCTGGACGTGTGCCTGCAGGATCCCGACCGGGACGAGACCGCCGACGTGATCAAGTTCCTTGACCAGGTCAACCGCCGAGTCAAGGCCCCCATCATGATCGACTCCACCGACGCGGCCGTCATCGAGGAATCGCTGAAGCGGCTCCAGGGCAAGTCAATCATCAACTCCATCAACCTGGAGGACGGCGAGGAACGCTTCCAGCGGGTGGTTCCGCTGGCCCGGCGGTACGGCTCCGCGCTGGTGGTGGGCTGCATCGACGACGACCCGAACCAGGCCCAGGCGATCACCCGCGAGCGCAAGCTGGAAATCGCCCAGCGCTCCCACAAATTGCTCACCGAGAAGTACGGGATTCCCGAGCAGGACATCATCTTTGACCCCCTGGTATTCCCGGCCGGCACCGGCGACGAGAACTACGTCGGCTCCGCCGCCGAGACCATCGAGGGCGTGCGGATCATCAAGGAAGCCCTTCCCAACACCAAGACGGTGCTGGGCATCTCCAATGTGTCCTTCGGCCTGCCCGCCGCCGGCCGCGAGGTGTTCAACTCCGTATTCCTGTACCACTGCACGCAGGCCGGCCTGGACATGGCCATCGTCAACTCGGAGATGATGCAGCGTTACGCCACCATACCGGAAGAAGAGCGGCAGTTGTCGGAAGACCTGATCTGGAACCGGGGCGAGGACCCGGTGGCCGCCTTCGCCGCCCACTTCCGCGACCGCGCGCCGCGAGCCACCGCCGAGGAACGCTCCGCCCTACCCCTGGACGAGCGGCTGGCCCAGTGCATCATTGAAGGCAGCAAGGAAGGATTGACCGAGGATCTGGACCTGGCGTTGCAGGAGCGGGAGCCGCTGGCAATCATCAACGGCCCACTGATGGCCGGGATGGACGAAGTGGGCCGGCAGTTCAACGCCAACCAACTCATCGTCGCCGAAGTGCTGCAGAGCGCAGAAGCCATGAAGGCCGCCGTGGCCCACCTGGAGCCGCACATGGAACGTACCGACGCGGCCAGTCGGGGCTGCTTGCTGCTGGCCACCGTTCGCGGCGACGTGCATGACATCGGCAAGAACCTGGTCGAGATCATCATGTCCAACAACGGCTACCGGGTGGTCAACCTGGGCATCAAGGTTCCAGCCCAGGAGCTCATCGCCGGCTATCGCGAGCATAACCCGGACATCATCGGACTGTCGGGCCTGCTGGTGAAGTCGGCGCAGATGATGGTGGAAACGGTGCAGGACTTCCGCACCGCCGGCATCCGTGTCCCGGTGCTGGTGGGCGGCGCGGCCCTCTCCAACCGCTTCACCCGCCTGCGCATCGCTCCGGAGTACGAAGGCATGGTGGCCTACTCCCCGGACGCCATGAGTGGCCTGGCTTTGGCAAACGTGATACAGGACGCCGACGAGCGAGAGCGGCTGGCGGCGAAACTGGAAGTGGAGAGCGCGGAGTTGGAAAGGGAAGCGGCAGCACGGGCGTAAGCAATGCCGGAAAACGCCCGGTTACGGCAGGCCTGGGAGGAATTGCCCAAAACGAACTATGGGCGCAGATTGGCGAATAGGCACCCAGATGTTCGCCCAGAATGGATAATGCGCGTTATCGAAGCCACGGATTCCTACGAACGGATAGAGTACGGCACAGACAAGGCAGACGAACTGTCAGTTCGGACAATCATCCTAGGATATGTGCCCGATAGCGCGGTATGGCTTAAGGTCGTGCTTGAAGGATATCCTGACAGTGGCGTATTCCACACGGCATACCAACTCAGCGACAGGCAAGTGGAGCAAATCCGCAGAGGGAGCGAAAGGCGGAGGTAAGATGCCTGAAAAAGCGACATATCACTGGGAAATGGAACCTTCGGTTCAGTACTATCCCGACACGCAAACCTTACACATCGAAAATGGACGGCCCCTTACCGAAGGTGAGGATATTGCGAAAGGCATTACGGTGTTTTACGCAAAGGCGCCGGGGGAGCCAGACGAGTGCGAGGTATCCGGGATAACCATCGAGTGGGCCGAGCATCTGCTCAAACCCTTCGTGGACGCAATTCTGGCCAAGTACGGCGTGGAACCTCAGCAGCGCGTTGACGTGAGCAAGGCGAAGACCGTATAGACAGCACCGACAATGAACACCACCAATACTTCAACCGTCCAACGGCTGGCCTCCTCGCCCCAGCCACCCGACCTCCGCCTGCACGTCCTGCACGATTACGACCTGGACGAGATTTTCGGTTACATCAACCCGCAGATGCTCTACGTCCGGCACCTGGGCTACCGGGGACGGTTCTGGGAGGCGCTGCGCAACGATGAACCTAAAGCCGTGGAGTTGCGACGGCAGGTGCAGCGGGTAGAAGACATCATGCTGTCCCGTTCCGACATCAGCGCCAACGCCGTCTTCAAATTCTTTCCCTGCCGCTCCGAGGGACAATGGCTCGTCATCTACGAGTCGGACGGGGCCACGGAGTTGGAACGCTTTTACTTCGGACGGCAACAGGAACGAGAAAGTCTGTGTCTGTCCGACTACGCCCGTCCGGTGGGTGATGGGCCGAATGACTACCTCGCCATGTTCGCCACCACCGTCGGGCCGGGAGTACGCGACCTCTCCGAGCGGTGGAAGAATGATGGGCGTTACCTGGACTCTCACACGCTGCAGGCTTTGGCTTTAGAATCGGCGGAGGGATTCGCCGAGTTGCTCCACCAGCGCATCCGCACCATGTGGAACATCGGCGAACCGTCGGGACGCCAGGGCCCCAATGAGGACCAACTGCGGGACCTGTTCCGAGCCAACTACCGGGGCAAGCGCTTTTCCTTCGGCTATCCGGCCTGTCCCCGGCTGGAAGACCAGGAAAAACTGTTTTCCCTCCTGGACGTAGCCGCCAACATTGGCGTCGAACTTACCGACGGGTATATGATGGATCCGGAGGGATCAGTATCCGCCGTGGTTTTTCACCATCCCCAAGCCAAGTATTTCAACCTGGACGAGGCCGACATCGAGCGGCTTGAGTCCGAAATCGCCGAATTGCCGGCGGAGTGCCGATAATCGATGAGCCGGCAGCGTTCCCAGCAACCCGTGGCCTTCCGGCATACGGGTTTTATTTTTGGGCGGCGCACGAGGCTACTGCGCGGTGAACCCCCCGTCCACCACCAGTTCCGCGCCGGTGATGTAGGACGCTTCGTCGCTGGCCAGGAACAGCACGGCGTAGGCCACTTCCTCCCGGCGTCCGGCGCGTTTCATCGGGACGTTGGTCATCATGGAGTTGCGGGTTTCCGAGTTGGCCGAACTGCCGGCCATGGGCGGCATCAGACCCGGGTGGACGGAGTTGACCCGTATTCCGGCCTCCGCCCATCGAATGGCGGCGGACTTGGTCATCAGGCGCACCGCGCCCTTGGAGGCATTGTAACCCATGTGCAGGAAGTCCTGACCCACGATGCCGGAGATGGACGAGATATTGACGATGCTGCCGCCGTCTCCCTGCTCCATCGCGCCGATGGCGTGTTTCATACCCAGGAAAACGCCCTTGGCGTTGATGTCCAGCAGGCGGTCCCAGGTCGTCGTCCCCAGGTTGTCCTCCTCGTCGTAACCGGAGATGCCGGCGTTGTTCACGAGGATGTCCAGCCGTCCGTACTTGGCCACGGCGTCGCCGATCACCTGACGCCAATTGTCCTCATCGGTGACGTTGAGGCGAACGTACTCGGCGGCTCTGCCGCTGGAAACGATGTCGTCGGCCACCCGCTGCCCGGCGTCGTCGGACACGTCGCACAGCACCACCGTTGCTCCTTCTTCAGCGAACAACCGGGCCTCCACTTCGCCCATGCCCCGGGCGGCTCCCGTCACTATGGCGATTTTGCCTTCCAGCCTGGGCATCGCAAACCTCCTGCTGAATCACTACTTACGTTGCCGGTTGGCGGATTATAGCACCGCAGTTCCCGCCGGCTCCGCGGCCACCATCTGAGGATGCAATGACGACAACCCAGACCATCGACCCCGCCTTCGTCGCCGATCCGATCTCCGCTGATCGCCCAGGCCGAGGGCGATGTCAGTACACTGGCGTCATCGACGTTGGTTCCGGCTCGGCGCGGGCGGTGGTGATGCAGGTGAACTCCGGCGGCGGCATCGAGATCGTCGCCCAGCAGCGGGTAAACCTGAACCTGATGAGCCATGTGGACGCCAACGGCGTGTTGGACGCGGTGGGTGTCCGCAGCACGCTGGATGCCCTGGAGGATTTTGCCCTGGTAGCCCGGGGATATGGCATTGAAACCGTCCACGCCGTCGGCACCGCCGCCCTGCGAGAGTCGGGAAATGCCGAGGCCATCATCGCCGCTGCCGAGCAACGCTTCGGTCTCACCCTGCGCATCATCGATGGAACGGACGAGGCGGCCTACTGCTTCATCGGGGCGATACACGGGCTGCGGGTAACCGACGGGGTGCTGGCGGATATCGGCGGCGGCAGTACCGAGTTGGT
>JAGWBI010000005.1:79770-85611 GCA_021295965.1 Dehalococcoidia bacterium
CGACGGCGCATTGGTGGGCTCCGGCGGGTCGGTTCGGCTCTTGTCCCGGTTGCGGCGCCACCGGGAGATGTACCCGATAATCAAGATGCACGGGTTCCAGATCGACGCCGACGCCCTGGCCGAACAGGTCTATATCCTCGCCGCGCTGTCTCGTCAGGAACGCAATGCCATACCGGAAATGAACCTCGACCGCAGCCATTCCATCGTTGGAGGAGCGGTGGTAGCGCACGCGTTGGTGAGCCATATGGAGGCTGAGGGGATACTGGTATCGGGGCAGGGATTGCGCGAGGGACTGGCGCGCCATCCGGCTCCACTGCAGGAATGCGAAGAAATTCGGCTGCCCGATCTGGAAACGGTGCGACAGGAGTCCCTGGCTGATCTGGAGGCCCGTTTCGCGCCGCAGTTTTCCCAACGCGGCCGCCGGCGAGCTGCGCTGGCGGCCCGCATCGCCCGAGTGACGTGGCAAGGGCAGCACCGGCAAATCACCGGATCCCTGGAGTGCGCGGCTTTGCTGGTGGACCTGGGCAACGCGGTGGATTTTTACAACCGCTTGAATCGAGCCGCCAGTATAATAGTACGGACCGATCTGCCGGGGTTCACCCACCGGGAGTCGGCGCAGGTGGCGGCTATTCTGCTGGAAGCGGAAGCCGGACAGCTGCCGCGCCGGTTCCGCGAATCGCGACTGTTGCCAAGGGACGACGCTATGCTGGTCAGACAGGCGGCGACGATTCTGCTGGTCGCCGACGAGCTGGAGCGGAGATTGCCCCCTGATTGCAACGACACTGTTGTACAAATAGGGCGACAATCGGGTACATTGACATTGACAACGCCCTGGTGGTCTGTGGTGGCTGGTCCGGGGATCCAGGAAAAGTGGTTGAAGACAATGGGGGAAGACATACACATAGGGAGAAGTGAAACATGACCGTGCTGCTAGAACAACCGGCGTATAAGATGGGTGAGCGCTACGGCCAGCACCCGGACGACGGCAAATATCCGGGCAAGCTGATCATTGTGGAAGGCATCGACGGGTCCGGCAAGAGCACTCAGATCGACCTGCTGGGGAAATGGCTCACCAGCCAGAACCTGGTGACCGTATTCACCGAGTGGAATTCGTCGCCCATCGTGCGGCGCACCACCAAAAAGGGCAAGGTCGAGGAGCTGTTGACGCCCATGTCGTTCAGCCTGATCCACGCCGCCGACTTTGCCAACCGCGTCCATGCGCAGATTATTCCGGCATTGCGCGCCGGCGCCGTTGTGCTGGCCGACCGGTACGTTTTCACTGCCTTCGCCCGCGACGCCGCCCGAGGAGTGAACCGCGAGTGGCTCCGACGGGTTTATTCCTTCGCCGTGCAGCCTTCACTGGCTCTGTATTTCAAGGTTCCCCTGGACGTGTCAATCCACCGCATCAACGTCGGTCGGGAAGGACTGGGATACTACGAGTCCGGCCAGGACATGGGCTTCTCCACCGACCGTGAGGAATCTTTCCGTATCTTCCAGGGCAGGCTGTTGGAAGAGTACGACTCCCTGACCGAAGAATTCGGGCTGATGACCATCGACGCCACCCAGCCCATCGCCGTTCAGCAGCAGCAGGTGCGTCGCTACGTGGAGCCGCTGATCAACGGCACGATGAACCTTCAGGGGCAGAGCGTGCCGGAAGCCCTGGGCAAGCACGGGCTGTCCGGTCGCTACATCGTGCCTCCCTCGCGCCGCCGGCTGACGGAACAGGAAGCGCTGGCTGCTGCCTCCAGCGGTTAACCGCCGCGCCCAGTGGCCGGCAGCCGCCATCGCATCAAAATCAACTGATCGTGAGAATTGCCAGGGAGCGCCAAGGATGAATACCGTTAGATTTTACGGTCATACTCCGCCAGTAGCCGGCGACGAGCCTACCCTGGGCCGTCTCATCGTGGTGGAAGGCACCGATGGGGTGGGCCGTTCGACCCAAATCGCCATGTTGCAGGAGTGGTTGGAAGCCGAGGGCTATGCGGTGCTGGTAACCGGACTCCGACGCTCCGAACTGGCATCTTCAGGCATTGACCGGGCGATGCGGGGAAACACCCTGGACGCCCTCACTCTCAACCTGTTCTACGCCACCGACTTCTGGGATAGATTGGAGAAAAGCATTATCCCGGCCATGCGCTCCGGCATGGTTGCCCTCATTGACCGCTACATCTACTCAATCATCGCGCGCGCGCGCGTGCGTGGCGTGCCCCCGCGCTGGCTCAACGACGTGTTCGAGTTCGCCGTGGTCCCCGACCGCGTGCTGTTCCTGGATGTGGATGTGGAGCATCTGCTTCCCAGAGTGCTGGCGGTACGGCAACTGGACCACTGGGAGTCGGGCGACGACTTTCTGGGCGGCACGGATCTTTACGAAAACTTCATCCGCTACCAGAGCGCGCTGATTGACGAATTCCGTGAACTAGCCAAGGAGCACAACTTCGTGACCGTGGACGCGCGGGGCAGCGTCAGCGAGGTTTTCCAGGCCCTGCAAGCCGAGGTGAGGGAAGCGGTGAAGGGGATGGGGGAGTAACAACGGATACGCCGGTTACGCTAATCCATATCAAAGAGGAGGCGCAAAATGGCGGCGCAGCCGAGTAGCGAGGAAATCTCTCGTCTGGGCAAAGAAATCTACGCCCGTATACGGGAGGAAATGGAAGCCAACGAGTGGGGCCGTATGGTGGTAATCGACGTCAACAGCGGCGACTACGAAGTTGCCGATGACGACCTCACCGCCATACTCCGGTTGATCGAGCGCCGGCCCGACGCGATGAGTTGGGTACAGCGGGTTGGGTATCGGGCGCCTTACTACCTCAACCGCAATTATCTCCACGACCCGAACTGGTCAGACACGCAACTCGGCAAAAGGAAAACGGAAATTGATCATTGAGGGAGCGGTTGAACTGGTCAGTATGGTGGGACAATCACCTATCTTGAAACCCCGTGTTACTGTCCAGGTTCACAATATCAGGGGACTTCGCCGGGGCATCAATTTCACTGTAGATACCGGCTTTACTGGCTGGTTGACCCTTCCCTTAAGTATAATTCGAGAGCTTGATTTGGAATATCGTGCAACCAGTCAATATTTGTTGGCCAACGACGAGATGTCACAAACAGACCTATACTTGGCATTCGCAGATCATATCCCGGTAATTGTCCATCAATTGGATGCTGAACCCCTGCTCGGCGCAGCAATGATGAACGAATGCCGCCTTACCATAGATTTCTGGGAAAGCGGCCGGGTAACCATTGAACCTAGAGCAGAGTTGGCGTAAGCCGGTTCCTACAGATCCAGCGCGTCCGCCAGCCGGCGTCGGTGGAACTTGGGATCGCCCAGGAACTGGTACAGCGTGCGCGACGCGGTGGTGTGCAGGGTAAGGCCGTACTCGGTGGTGCTGCCCACGCCGGCGTGGACCTCGTGGGCGTGGTTGCAGGCGTTGTAGTAGGCGGCGCTGCTCACCGCCTTGGCCAGGTGGATGCTGTCCTCGGCCGGCCGTTCGCTGTCCAGCTTCCACAGTGCTTCATAGGTAGTCCAGCGGGCCGCGTCTAACTCGTTGACCAGGTTGATGATGTGATCCTGCACCCGCTGAAAGCGTCCGATGGGGGTGCCGAACTGGATACGGGTCCGGCTGTAATCGACGGACATCTCGTACACCTGCTGTGAACCGCCCACCTGGTAAGCGCACAGCAATGGGATGGCAGCAGCTACGGCCCGCTCCAAAGCGATCCAGCCCCGGGAGAAATCACCACCGAGCACTGCCGACTGCCCCACCTGCACGCCGTCCAACCGCACCTCGGCCAGGTTCCAGGCAAAGCCTTCCAGCTTCCTGATGGCCACTCCCGGAGCGTCGGCGGGGATCATCACCAGGCCCACGTGCTGCCGGTTCTCCGTCCGCACGGCGCAGATCAGATCGGTGGCGGCGGCGGCATCATACACGTACACCTTGGTCCCCGAAATCCGATAACCGGCTCCGTCGGGCGCGGCGATGGTCTGCACGTCGGACTCGTCCCACTGGTAATCGGCCTCGGTGATCGCCAGTGCTACGGTACGCCGCCCGGAGGCGATGTCAGGCAATAGAGAGCGTTTCTGCTCATCTGTGCCCGCCTCCAGGATGGTCAAAGCGCCCAGCGCGGCGGTACTCAGGTGAGGCCCCGGCACCGGCCCGCGCCCCAGTTCCTCAAACAGCACTCCGGCATCGGTGTAGGAACCGCCCTCACCGCCATATTCGGTAGGGATGACGATGCCCAACCAGCCGGTGCTCGCCAGCTTCTGCCACGGTTCCGATGGCGCGGTCTGCCCGGTGACTTGCAGTTCCAGCAGCACCTCTTTGGGGTATTCGGTATCCACAAACCGGCGCGCCGCCGCCTTGAGCATTTCCTGTTCTTCGGTGAGGGCCAGGTCCATTGGTAGTTACTCCCGCTGTTCGTTAATAGGGGCGACGCATGCGTCGCCCCTACGTGTGCTCAACGACGATAATCTCAGGCCAGCGCTCCGGCCCGCTCCCGCTGCTGCCGGCCGATGCCGATGCGGCGGGCCATGATGACTTTCTGGATGTCGGTGGTGCCGCCCGGATGCAGAGCGATGATGGCGGCCCGCTGGTGAGACTCAATGTGGCCGTCGCCGGCGCCCCAGTGTTGGTCCTTGGTCAAGGCCGCCGGGCCGAGGATGTCCAGGATGCCGGTGGCAATGCGCAGGCCGGACATCTTGCGGAAGTAGGATGCCTGGGGGCCTTCATAGGTGATGTGTGCGCCGCTGTGCCGCATCCAGTAGTTGCGCAGTTGGAACAGCCGGCCGATTTCGGCGTCGATGTAGATGTCGATCAGCCGGTCCCGCACGTCGGGATCCTTGCTCAGCGGCTGCCCGCGCCGGTTGTTGGTCTTGCAGTGGTCGAAGATGCGGTCAACAATCCAGTTGCGCCCGATGCGACCGCCGGTGCCGTGCTCCAGCTCCAGGTGCGTCGTGGCCACCTTCCAGCCCTCGTTCTCGCCGCCGATGAGGTTCCTCGCCGGCACGCGCACGTTGTCGAAATAGACGATGTTCTTGACGCCCGAACCGGCGCCGGACTCGCCGGCGGACGACAGCAGGTCCATGGGGAACACGCTGATGCCGGGCAGGTCGGAAGGCACCATGAACCAGCTCAGGTTTTGGTGGCGGTCGCCCTCCGGGTCGGTGCAGGTGATGGTCCACATATAGTCGGAGCCGTGGGCGCTGCCCACGTACACCTTCTGGCCGTTGATGACGTAATCGTCGCCGTCGCGGCGGGCCGCGGTCTTGGCGTTGGCCAGGTCGGAGCCGGCCTCCGGCTCGGTAAGCAGTTGCCAGGTGCGGATCTCGCCCCTGAAAATTTTGGGCAGAAATTCCTGCTTCTGCTCCTCCGAACCCCAGACCAGGATGGAGTTGCCGCCGAGCCGTCCGCCGGAGTCGTAGTACGGCGGCAGCGACAGGTTGTAGCCGTCAATCTCCTCTTCCAGCACCACCGAGTGGTCAACGGTCAACCCGCCGCCGCCATATTCCTCCGGCGCGGTGGGCCAAAGCCAGCCCTTCTCGCCCAGCCGCCGGCCCAAGTCACGGCGCAATTGATACTGCTCGAAGGTCAGGTCGATGGAGTCGGCGGGATGCTCGATGCCGGCCGGAATGTTCTCGTGGAGCCACTCCTGCACCTCGGTGCGAAAGGCTTCCTGCTCAGCGGTATAACGGGGTTCAAAGTCCATGGTAAGCCTCATGGCCGGCCGCGCCGGGGCCGAAAGTTTAGGATGCGGAACAGGCCGCAATTATGCCCTATGGGGCGGGAAGGGGCAACCGGGCTTGACGCCTCACGCGTACCCGGTTTGTCATTGCGAGGAGCG
>JAGWBI010000005.1:85762-129460 GCA_021295965.1 Dehalococcoidia bacterium
TGCCACCGTTGTCGGAGCATGGTTCGACTTGCTCACCATGAGCGGCTAAAGGGACTTTGCACAAGCCCAGGTGGGTACGCGTGAGGGCTTGACGCGCATTTGGTGCAACCATATATTCCGGGTATGACTACGCCAAACATCAAAACCACGTACACATTGGACGACGAATCGGCGCGTGCGCTGGCAAAGTTGGCGCAGCATTGGAATACAACCGAGTCCGAGGCGCTGCGACGCGCGTTGCTCCAGGTGGCTTCTAGTTACGGCCCTGTTATTTCCCCTGAAGAACGGTTAGCGGCGTTGCACCGGCTGCAAAAATCGCTGGCGGAGCGGGGTGTTGACTTCGACGCTTGGGCGCGCGAGGCACGGGCGATACGACATGGTGACGACCCTGAATGATTCACCTGGACACCAGCTTTCTAATCCCAGCCTTGATACCGGATACTCAGCAAGACTGGCAGGTACGGAACTGGGTTAGTGAAAGCGAAACTATCGTTATCAGCGCGGTGGCCTGGGCAGAATTTCTTTGCGGGCCACTGTCACAAAGCGACTTGAACGCAGCGCTTCAGATAGTTGAGCGGTACTTGGAGTTCACTACGGAGCACGCAGCTATTGCAGCTCGCCTGTTCAACACAACCGGCAGACGGCGCCGGATGATGGTGGACTGCATGATTGCCGCCGCCGCCATCGCCGATGACGCGCTGTTAGCAACCACAAATACCGATGATTTTGGCAGGTTCACCGAACACGGTCTGCTGCTGGCTTAATCTATCCAACAAATGCGGGAATGGCTGACCACGGAAATCGTATGTCGTATGCTCGTATTGGACATACCCCATACGGATTTAGCGGAGGTGATCATGGTGCGAATCGGCATCAACATCCCCAACGAACTGATGAAACGGCTGGAGCCGTTGAAGCGGGAGCTGAACATTTCGCAGGTTTGTCGGGAGGCTCTTACGGCCAAAGCAGAAGGCCACGAACGGATGCTGTTTAGACTGGAGAATGACGACGTTGCTCTGGCAATCGACAGGCTCTTGGAACAGGAAAAGGAACTCTTGGCGGCGATCAGCTTCGACTGGCAAACGCTTGGCTGGGAAGATGCAGCATGTTGGGTAAAGGCGGCAAGCGACGACAATTGGAACGATTTTCTGGAGGATATTGCATGGCTCGATGAAAACGACAAGCCGCATTGGGAAATTAGGCCATTATTTATAGATGGGGTGAAACATTTACACCACCGGGAGATGGAGCTACACGGCTGTATGGAGCAGGCGCGGCAACGAAACCCCGGCTTTGACCGCTGGTTGCGCCAGCGTCAAGGTGGCATCGATTACCAGGCCATTAAGCGGGAGTACATGACCGCTTGGACGGCATACATCAGCGCGGTGTGGGAACGCTATCGCCAACCGCTGGTGGAATACCTAGAGACCGTGGAGAAGGAAAGGCTGGAGGCTTGGAGGAACCGGCCTCGACCAGATGTGCCGGCGCATATGCTGGCAGACTTCCAAAGGCAAACTCACAACTGACGCTGGCCCCCGCAGTCGCTACGCTAATACGCAATCGACAGATGCAGAGGAAACTCCCATGGCCACAGTAAATTCCCCCCACGACATCAGCGTCATCGGTCGGGCCATTTATCAGGAACGAATCCTGCCCACCCTGTCTCCCTCTGATAAAGGCAAGGTCATCTTTATTGACATCGAGACCGGGGGGTATGAAATCGACGCCGACGAATGCGCGGCGATGAAGCGCTTTATGGAACGGTTTCCCAACGCCATGGGTTGGTCGGAGCGAGTGGGCTATCCCTACGTGCACAGCTTCGGTTATTTCGGTGCTTCCCGGAAGGACGATGATTAGCGGCTCTGTAATTGCGATTGCCGACCCTGCGGTCACTGGAAAGCCAATCATCAGCGTAACAGTCTCCAATGCTTCCGACGAGCAGCTTTCCATACCATTCCAGGCCGCCGTAGATGCCGGATTCACCGGCTTCCTGACCTTGAGACCAGAGGCAATTACCCAACCCGGCCTGCCCTTCATCGCAAACCAGCCGGCTGAGCTGGCAGATGGCGCAATCGGTCACTACGATGTCTATGCTGGACGTATCGTCTGGCACGATCAGCAGCGTCTTATCCCTATATTCAGCGTGGATAGCGACCCACTCGTTGGCATGGCCCTGCTTTGGAACAGCAGGCTCACCATGGACATCGTTCCAGACGGTCGGGTAACTATCACTCCCTTGCCGTCCTGACCGCCGGCCGATCCACAATGGGCGTTGAGGGATGCTACGCTGCGATTGTTCGATAGCATTCCGCCCTGGCAGGGATGAACGATGCTCTGGCCGGCGACATCAATTCAGGAACGCAGCGCCATGTCCGTGGACTACAAGAAAATCATCACCATTGAGCCCGGAAAGCGCAGCGGACAGCCGTGCATCCGGGGGATGCGCATCACGGTGTATGACGTGCTGGAATACCTGGCCGGCGGCATGACCGAGGCGGAAGTTTTGGATGATTTTCCGGAACTAACCCACGAAGACATCCTGGCCTGCTTTGCCTTTGCCGCAGATCCCGAACGCCGTATCCGCCATCCGCAACCGCTGTGAGATTGCTGTTCGACCAAAACTTGTCACCAGCCCAAACCACTCTTCTGAAACTACCGGCTCCGCACCACCTGCCCCGGCAGCGCCCCGGTATGCCGGCCGTTGTCAATCACCAGCGTCCCGTTGACGGCCACGTAGTCGATGCCCACCGGATATTGCAAGGGATCCTCAAACGTCGCCGGCGTGTCCACTGTGTCCGCGTTGAACAGCACCAGGTCGGCCTTCGCCCCGTTGCGGATTATGCCCCGGTCGGTGAGGCCGAAGCGTTGCGCCACTGCGCCCGTCATCTTGCGGATGGCTTCCTCCAAAGAAAACAACCTCTCGTTGCGCACAAACTGGGACAGCACGTAGGGATAGGTGCCGTAGGTGCGCGGGTTGGGCCGGCCGCCGGTGAGGATGGCATCAGTGCCAATCATCTGCGCCGGATGCGACGCGATCTCGCGTATGTTTTCCACGTTGCCGGTGCGGGCGACGAAGGCTACCTGCAGGTCTTCCTCCAACAACAGATCGCACACCGCGTCCACCATGCGCCCGCCACGGTGCTGCGCCAGCTCTTCCAGCGAGCGGCCTTCCCATTCCTTATTCTTGTCCGAGGCGATGTTGGCGAAGATATAGTTGTCCAGCGTCTGCCCGCCCCACTGCGGCTCCACCGCGCGCACCATCAGGTTGCGCACTTCGGGGTCGGCGATGCGGGTCAGCAACGCCTGAGGGCCGCCGGCGTGCACCCAATAGGGCAGCAGCGAGTGAAGGATGGTGCTGGCCGCCGGATACGGATACTGGTCGTAGGTTACGTCCTGGCCCCGGTTGCGGGCCTCGTCCACCAGGGCCGTCATCTGCTCGCCCAGGCCGGCCACCGGGCTGTGGTAGTGGGAGATATGCACCGGCGCGCCGGAACGCCGGCCGATTTCCACCGCCTCGCGGAATGGGTCCAGCAGGCGGTCGCCCAGGGTGTAGCGAGCGTGGGTGCAGTAGAAACCGCCCTCCTCGGCGGCCACCGTGGCGATGGCGGCCAGTTCGTCGGTATCGCTGTACGCCCGCCGGTGGTGAAACCGAAGGCGCCGTCGCGCATCCCCTGGCGGGTCAAGTCTCGCATCGCGTTCAGTTCGGCGTCGGTGGGCAGGCGGGACGACCAACCCATGGCGGCGACCCGTATGGCGGCATGGGGCACGAAGTGCAGCACGTTGCAGGCCGAGTTGCCCTCAAACAGCGCCAGAAAATCGGCTACGCTGCTCCAGCGGACATCCGGCGCCTCGCCGTTCACCGCCGCCAGATAGACGAGCAACTGCTCAAGGCCGCGCGGCGTGGTCGGCGCATAGGACAGGCCGTCCATCCCCAAAGCCTCGGTGGTGACGCCCTGCCGTATCTTGGCCTCGTGGGCCGGCTCGGTGAGCAGTTTCAAATCGGAGTGGGAGTGCATATCGATGAAGCCGGGGCAGATGACGTATCCGCTGGCGTTGATGACGCGCCCGGCGTCCACCGCCGATACGTCCCCGGTCATCACCTGAACGGTATCGCCGGTCACGGCCACGCTGCCGCGATAGCCGGCCATCCCCGTGCCGTCAATCACCGTGCCGTTGGCAAATAGCAAGTCAACCATCGTCATACTCCCGTCACAATCTCGACATCCCGCAGCAATCCCGTCATTCCGGCGAAAGCCGGAATCCATGTCCGCATCATACACCGCCGGTATGGCAATACCGCCCGTTCCACCCGAATATCGGCTATAATGGCTCGTAATTACCCACGGCAAAGGAGGCTCACCATGCCGGCTACGGTGAATCCCGATGAAGTCTATGAGGCGCTCCGCACGGTCTATGACCCCGAAATCCCGGTGAACGTGGTGGACCTTGGCCTCATCTACGATGTCCAGGTCAGCGACGCCAACGACATCTTTGTACAGATGACACTGACCTTCCCCGGCTGCGGCATGGGGCCCCACATCGCGCAACAGGCCGAGTGGGCCATCCAAGACGTCGAAGGCGTCGAGGAAGTCAACATCGAGCTGACCTTCGACCCGCCCTGGTCTCCCGACCTGATCAGCGAGGAAGCCCGCAACATGCTGGGCATCTGATACCGCATCAATTGAACCCTCTCCCCTGGCGGGAGAGGGTCTAGATGCTGGGACATTCAGTCGCCGCTTGCCTTCGGAGGCGGTACGCCTCCCGCTTTTTGGACACGTTCCAACCCAGTTCGCCGCCGCCCGACCGCACGGTTACGGAGAGATCCGAAGATGGCAACTCCACAGCAGCCCAACGCCCAGCAGAACGCTCGCCTGCAGCAGATCCGACGCCAGTGGGAGCAAAAACGGCAGATTACCGACCGCCTGGCCGCGGTGCGCACGACAATAGGCGTCTATAGCGGCAAGGGCGGCGTGGGCAAAACCACCGTGGCCTGCAACCTGGCGACGATGCTGGCCAAGCAGGGCGAGCGAGTCGGGCTGCTTGACGTTGATATCGACTGTCCCAACGTCACCCGCGTCATGGGCATGGTGGACACGCCGGATTACCGCGACGGCCAGATCACTCCAGCCCAGGAACACGGGGTCAAAGTGGTGTCGATGGCCTTCTTCCAGGAGAATGAGGACGAGGCCATCATCTGGCGCGGCCCGATGATCCACAACGCCATCAACCAGTTCCTCCAGACCACCGACTGGGGCGAGTTGGACTATCTGATCGTTGACCTGCCGCCGGGAACCTCTGACTCGCCCCTCACCGTGATGCAGACTTTGCCCATGGACGGGTTCGTCGTGGTCAGCACGCCCCAGGACCTGGCCATCATCGATGCCAAACGCTGTATCAACATGATACGCAAGCTGAACCTGAACGTAGTCGGCATCGTTGAAAACTACTCCGGTGACATCTTCGGAGAAGGGGCGGGCCGCCAGCTGGCCGAGGACATCGACGCCCCGTTCCTGGGCAGCATGTCCCTGCGCGGCTCCTACCGCGACACCAGCCAACCCACCGTCCTGGTGGACGAAACCGTCGGCGAAGAGTACGCCGCCGTCGCCGACCAGCTGCGGAGCAGCCTGAAAAGCTTCGGGCGCGAAGCCTGATCGTTCGGCTTTGCGCCGAGAGGGTTGGATTGAGGCCGCGCTCACGGCTGTTGCAAAGGGTCCTTTCTGGTGGTTCAGACGCCAATATCCGCTTCAACGACTTGGTTATCCTGCTCCGGCGTATAGGATTCGATGAACGGATAACCGGTAGCCACCACGTCTTTCGGAGGGCCGATGTTGCGGATAGGATCAACCTCCAACGCCACGGTAGCGAAGCCAAGTCCTACCAAGTGAGACAGGTCCGAGAGATTATCTTGAAGTACGAGTTGCACTAATCAGGGGAAGCGAACTGATGCCTAAGTACGAGGTTGTGATTTTTTGGAGCGATGAGGACAATGCGTACGTAACTTATGCGCCTGAGCTTCCAGGTTGCATGGCCCACGGCGACACTTATGAAGACGCGCTCAAAAGCATCATGGAAGCAATGGACCTTTGGCTCGAAGTTGCACGAGAGTTCGGAGACCGGACGCCGGAGCCCAAAATCAGACAGATAGCGTTCGAGTACGAGACGGCCAAACCGGAACTGTCTACCGCATCAGGGGCGTAGCTGCCAGCGGTCTCTCGCCTACGACGCCCGCCGTTCCAGTCCTTCTTCCAACGCCAGGCGTTCGCCCGGCACGCCCGGTGACAGTTCCGCCGGCGTATCGTCCACCACGTGCATCCGCAGCAGCGCGGACACTTCTTGCTGGATGGCTTCCTGGGCGAAGGGGTTCAGTTCACCCATCTGGCGGAATTTCCGGTAACGTTGCTTGACCAACTTGCCGGTGGATACGCGGCTCGCTTCCGCCAGGTGTTTGTAGATGGCGAATTCGAGGTTCGTCACGGCTTCGCGAGGGCTGTTGTGGGATCCGCCGGCGGGTTCGGGCACCACTTGGTCGATGATGCCAAGCTCCTGGCAGTCACGGGCGGTGAGCATGAGGGCTTCCGCGGCTTCCCGCGTCAGATAGCGCTCCCGGGACGGTCCGCCCACGGTGTGATGCAGTGAAATCGGGGAATAGATGGCGTATTGCTGCATCAGGATGCGGTCGCTGAGGCTCAGAGCCAGGGCGGCCTCGTTGCCGGCTTCGCCGATGATTACTGAAACCAGCGGGGTCGGCGCATCCAGCATCATAGAGAGGCTGCTGGCGATGGCGTTGCCAACGCCCTGCTCTTCCGACTCCAGTTTCGGATCGGCGCCCTGGGAGTCGATTAGGGTAACCAGCGGAAGGTTGAACCGGGCGGCGAGGCCGATCACCCTTTGGGCCTTGCGGAGGCCGCTGGGATGCAGAAGGTACCGCCCCCGGTCGCTGTCGTGGGAATGGCTGCGCTGCTGCCCGATGGCGGCCACCGGGTGTCCGCGCAGCAGGCCGATGCCGCCGACCACGGTGCGATCGTCGCTGCTGACCCGGTCACCGCAGATCTCAAAGAAGTCATCCAGTATGTGCCTCATGTAGTAGAGTGCGTCGGGCCGTTCGTCGTGGGTCGCCGCGTTGAGCGATTCCCACGTCTCCGTATCCTCCGCCGCCACTGCCTGAAGACGAGAGACCGCCCGCCGGCTCAAACGGATCCCTTCCGGTTCCACCAGCAGATTAAGCAATTGGCTCAGCCGTTCCCGCAGTTCTTCCCGGTCCACGACGCTGTCCAGCAATCCTTGTCGCAGGTGGTGTTCGGCGGTATGCGCGTCCGGGGGCAACTGCTGGCCGGTGGCTTCAACAATCGTGCGTATGGGCGACAAACCCACCACGGAACCCGGTTCGGCGATGATGATGTCGGCCAGGTTGGCGAAGCTGGCGTAGGCCTGGCCGGTGGAAGGGTTGGACAAAACGGCGATGAACGGCGCCGCAACCTCGCGCAGCTTGTTGACCGCCGTGACGGTTTTGGCCATCTGCATCAGCGACAGCACGCCTTCTTGCGTCCTGGCTCCGCCGCCGGTGACCAGCGCCACCACGGGCAGGCTGCGGCGGGCGGCCAGCTCGAAGGCCAACGCCACCTTTTCCCCCACCACGCTGCTCATGCTCCCGCCCATGAAGCCATAGTCCAGCACCGCCAGCATGACGTTTCGCCCGCCGATCCGACAGGTCCCCGTGACGGCGGCCTCAGTGAGTCCGGTGCGGTCCTGGGTTTCAGTCAGCTGGTCGTCGTAGGGCGTGCGGTTGGAAAAGGACAGGGGCGCTACCGAGCGAACGTAGCGGTTATGCTCGCGAAAGCTGCGCCGGTCGGCCAGCAGCTCGATGCGTTCCCGTGCCGAGAGGGTGTAATGAAAACGGCAGAAGGGGCAAACCCGGTAATCCAGGTATGCCCGGGAGTCGCTGATGGGCTCATGGCAGAACAGGCAGTGGTCATGCACCGCCGAAAGGTACATCTCCTCCAGCTCATCTCCATCGCTGAACAGATGCACCAGGAAATTCGTCAGATTGCGGACCGGCACCTAAACCCCTCCTTTAGCTGCCGAGAAACCGACGATCGGCATGTTTGTGAATCGTGCGGCTTTTGCTGTCAATCCGGCTACTTTGTATTATCCTCTTATTCTACACAATCATCGAATCGTCAATGCTAGAACCGGCCGTTACCGTTTGGCGCGAATCCTGCTTCCCGAGCGGAACGACCGCCCAAAGGAGGCAGGAGTGGGCCGGGAATAGTTAGTCACAGGGCAATGCGGTTCAGGAATCCGTTGCGCTGCATCTAGCCGGAAACGCATTCAAACCTCACCATAATGGCTGGATACTCATCGCCGTCCGATGGTGACACGGCGGCCCAGTCCGCAATCCGCACCCCGGCAACCCAGGCGATGCCGCGCGGCGTGACCACCAGCGGCATCCGTTCCCGCCAGCCCCGGGGAACGCCGGCGTCGGTGAACAGATCCTGCAATTTGCGCGTGCCAGACATCCCCAAGGGCTGGATCCGGTCGCCGGCCTGCCAGGTCCGAACGGTAGCGCCTTCCGCCAACGCCGCCGGGGACAGGTACGCCGCCAGGGGGTCGCCCGTGTTCAGCGCCGCATCCGGCGGCAGCCTGACCGCCTGAGCCGTAACCTCCCACCGGTCTTGTTTGGTAACTGCAACTGCGATGGGCCCCATGGGCAGCGTCAACCGGAACGGCCGGCTCAGCGCCGGATACGGGCAGCCGTCGCGGGGTGCTGGCGCGGCCAGCGTTGCGCAGGGGCCCTTGGCGGAGAAACGATAACCCTTGGGAAGTTCCACCGTTTTCCCCGACCCGGGCGCAGCCACTATACGCGCCATCGCGGCCAGATGTCGCTCGGTCAGGCGGCGGTCCTGGCCGGTAACGGTAATCCACGCCCGACGCAACAGGACGTACTGCAACGCCGGGTGCGCCTCCGCCAACCGCTCCCGGTTCAGGTGCAGTATGCCTTCCTCGGTCACTGGTTTGGACGCGACTTCGGGCCACAGCAGCTCGGCCTGCTCCTCCATGTAATCCGCCTGGGCCGATGCGGTGCGGGAGAGGCGGCCCAGCGCCTCCACGATGCGCGGGTTCAACTGTTCTTTGAGCGCGGGCATCAGATCGTGGCGCACCCGGTTACGGGCGAACTCTCGCATATAGTTGGTGCTGTCGTCCCGGTAATCGATACCGTAATTTTGGCAATACGAAATGGTGTGATGCCGGGTCAATTCCAGCAGTGGACGCCATACCCGCAAATCCTGTTCTCTCCCGGCCGGGTACGGCCATTCATCCAACTCGCTCATCCCGCGCAGACCGTGCAGTCCGCTGCCCCGGGCCAGGTGCAGCAGCACCGTTTCCGCCAGATCGTCGGCGGTATGGCCCACTGCCACTAACCTTGCCCCTACCTGCTCGGCCACCCGAGACAGGAAGTCGTACCGCACATCCCGAGCGGCTTGCTCGAAGGAGCTGATGCCAAACTCCCGCTGGTATGCGCCCACGTCCACCTCATCGACGATACACTTGGACCACCTGCGTCGCACAAAATCCGCGTCATCGTAGGTCTCCTGACCCCGGAAATCATGGATCAGATGGGCGGCCTGAACCCTGAAACCGAACCGAATACTCGCAATCCTCAGTACCCGCATCAACGTGCAGGAGTCCGGCCCGCCAGAAACGCCGGCGACCACCACGTCGTCTGGCCCCAATCCGGCCCGTCGCGCCATTGTTATAGCCGTCGTGTACAGCCGCATGGCAGGCCAGAATCCACGATCATTGCGCCGCTTGTTCCGGCCCATGAGGCTAACCTGTTAGTACCCGGTCCGGTTGGCCGGGGCGAGGTGGTCCACGGCGTTGTATTGGTTGAGCCGACGGCCGCGCCGCCCGGTGGTGATGGTGGTGCGACTGCCCAGGCCCAGGTCCATGTAGTTGATGTTGGCCAGGGGCAGGTCGAGCACGGCGGCGACGATACAGCGAATGGTGAAGTTATGGGTCACCGCAATCACCGTGTCCTCAACGTCGTGGGCGTCATCCATGTCAACGAAGGCGGCCATCGCTCGCTCCTGGACCATGCCCAGAGACTCGCCGTCGGGCATGGTGACGCTGCTGGCGTCCCGGCGCCAGCCCTGGTACAGGTCGGGCCACCCGTCGCGCATCTGCTGAATGGTCACGCCTTCCAGAGCTCCCATGTGCATTTCGGTAAGGCGGGGTTCCTCGGAAACTGCCAAGCCGGTTAAATCGGCCATTTCCGCCGCCACGTCACGGGCGCGTTTGAGCGGACTGGAGTAAATGGCCTCCGGGTTCCAAGCCAGGCTGGCTACCGCCAGTTCCCTAGCCTGTCGATGGCCTCGTTCCGTCAGCAGGGAGTTGGTGGAACCCTGCAGACGGCCGGCGGCGTTGATGTCGGTTTCGCCGTGGCGCACCAAGTGGAGTTTCACCGAACCGCCTCCTGTCCGACTGCAGCCACGCGTTCCAACCGCACCTGGTCGATACGCGCCCCCGCCATGTTGATAACCGTAACCATCAAATCTCCGATCCTCACCCAGTCGGTTTCCCGGGGCAGTTCGCCCAGTTCGTGGAGCACCAAGCCGGCGATGGTTTGGTAATCGCCCTCCGGAACGGAGATGCCGGCGTCCTGCAGACGGTCGTTGATCTCGATGATGGTCAACCCTCCCTCCATCAGGAAAGCTCCGTCATCCAATTCGACGATACTGCTGTCGGCCTCGGCCGACGGCGGGTCGTCGTCCACCACGGTCCCCACTATAACGCCGACGATCTGTTTCAGCGTGACCAGGCCCGCGATGCCTCCATACTCGTTGGTGACCATCATCATGGACAGGCGTTGCGCCTGCATGGAGTCAAAAGCGTCGGACACTGGCACCGTCTCCGGTATGAAGTCAACGGGCCGCATGGTGTCGGTTATTGAGTCATCCAGCCCGATCTGCCCCCGGCTCTGGGCGATGAGCACTTCCTTGTTGGAAATGACCCCCAGCACCGTTTCCTGGGAACCCTCGAACACCGGAAACCTGGTGTGGCTGTTTTCCGCGTATAACGCGAGGAACTCCCGCAGCGTGGTGCCCTTCTCTATCCAGACGATTTCGGTGCGCGGCGTCATGATTTCGCTCAGCCGCCGGTCCCGGAAGTTGAACACCCGATGGAGGCGCTCCGCTTCCTCCTGTTCCACCGCGCCCTGCTGGCTGGACAAGTCGATCATCATGCGGAGTTCGCCCTCGGTCAAGCCCGTTTGCCACGCATCCGGAGAGGTTCCCAAGAGCTTGTACATCAGATGCGGAACCACGGTGAACAGATAGATGAACGGGGTGCAGAGCAGCATCACCAGGGCCACCGGACGACCGGCCAACAGGGACCAACGCTCGGAGTAGGTGGCGGCCAGGGTCTTGGGCGTTATCTCGCCGAATATGGAAATCGCCACCGTCATTATCACTGTGGTCAGCAGGGCGGCGTATCCGGCGTTCTGCAGCAGGTCCGCCGCCAGGGCCGTACCGATGGCGGTGGCGAATATGGTGAAAGCATTCTGGCTCAGCAGTATTGTGGCGAAAAACTTCTCGTGCTGGGACAGTACCCGGTTCACCACTCGAGCGCCGGCGTTCCCCTCCCCGTCCAGAAACTGGATACGTATCTTGTTGACCGCAACCAGCGCCGCTTCAGCGCTGGTGAAGAACGCCACCCCCAGAAAACTTATGACAAGCAGCGAAATCTGCAGGCCCAAGGGTACGCTCAACCCACCGTTCAAATCTCCGGCCTGCAAAAGAACCACCCAGCGGGATAAACCATCGGGCGCAATGTCCAACATTGGGGCGTCAAACCTCCTGATGAGAACGCGGGCAGAGTTTGCCATCCCTGGCAACCAAAACCCCGATTTTGATTATTCGCGAAAAGGATAGCATTGGCGGCAGCCTACCGTAAAGTTGCCGCTCAACTCGAACCAGAGTCGCCGTCTTGATTCACACACCTCCCTGCTATAATTTTCTCGTCATCAATCGGGACCGGTCAACATTTATGCTTATTCTGGGTATTGAAACTTCTTGCGACGAAACTGCGGTCGGCGTGGTGGAAGACGGCCGCCTGCTGCGGTCCAACGTGATCGCCTCGCAGGCGGCGTTGCACGCCGTTCACGGCGGCGTGGTGCCGGAACTGGCCTCCCGCCAGCACATCCGCGACATGCAGCCCACCCTGAACCGCGCTCTCTCTGATGCTGAAGTCACCCTGGAGGACGTGGACGCCGTCGCCGTTACCCACGGCCCCGGACTGGCCGGCGCGCTCATCAGCGGCGTCAACACGGCCAAGGCTCTGGCAATGACGCTGAACGTGCCGTTGCTCGGCGTCAACCACCTGGAGGGACATATCTACGCCGCGTGGCTGGCCGCCGCGAGCGATGCTGCGCCCGCCGACGAGCCGGGGTTCCCCCTGGCCTGCCTGGTCGCCTCCGGCGGGCATACCGACCTGATCCTGATGGAAGGCCACGGAGATTACCGACTGGTGGGGCGCACTCGCGACGACGCTGCCGGGGAAGCCTTTGACAAAGCGGCGCGGGTGCTGGGCCTGGGTTTCCCCGGAGGACCGGAAATACAGAAGGCCGCCGAGTCCCTGGCAACGTTCGACGAGGATGACGAAAACCACAGCCCACGGGAGGAGCAGGCCGCGGCGGCGCTGCCCCGAGCCTGGATGAGGGACACTCTGGATTTCAGCTTCAGCGGAGTAAAGACGGCTCTGCTGCATCGCGCTCAAGACGTTGGGCTGTATCCGCCGCCGGAAATGGCTGATCCCGACGCGGACCGGCTGGTGGCGCGACTGGCCCACCAGTTCCAGGAGTCCCTGGTGGACGTAATGACCGCTAAACTGCTGGCCATGGCGGAACGCTACCACGCCCGTGGGCTGATCCTGGGCGGCGGAGTTACGGCCAACGCTAGGCTCCGCCAGCGAGTGCTGGCCGATTCGCCCCTGCCGGCAGTCATACCTCCGCCGGTGCTGTGTACCGACAACGGGGCCATGATCGCCGCCGGAGCCTTCTACCAGTACCAGCGGGGCGACGTCGCCGACATGACCCTGGACGTTGACCCCTCGTTGCCTTTCGGTCAGCCCGCGTAGGGCCAAAGACAGCGCTATTGCCTTTACAATACCCCGGCCCAGAATTACTATTCCAACGGTTATCATGCCCGAGACACCTGAACCGACGCCGCCCGAACGGGAGGACAACCTCGGCAGCCTGGAGGCCAATCTGGCCAGCCGGCGAGTCAAGCTATCCCGCATCCGCGAACGCGGCATAGATCCCTACCCACCCCGCGTCCAGCGCGATTGCACCGCCGCCGAAGCGGTGGCCCGGTTCGAGGAAGCCGAAACCGCCGGCCAAACTGAAAGCGTAGCCGGTCTCCATCTGGCCGGCCGCATCGTCTCCATGCGCGTGATGGGCCGTGCCGCCTTCCTGGACCTGCGCGATACTTCAGGCGTGGTGCAGGCCATGTTCCGCCAGAACGTCCTCGGCGACGAATACGCCCTGCTGCAAGACCTGGACCTGGGCGACTTCCTGGGCGTAACCGGCGACATGATGCGCACCCGCACCGGCCAGGCAACCATCGAGGCCCACTCGCTAACCATCCTCGCCAAGGGGATGCGCCCCCTGCCCGAGAAGTGGCACGGCCTCCGCGACGTGGAAACCCGCTACCGCCAGCGTTACCTGGACCTCATCGCCAACCCGGAGATCGCCGATACCTTCGTCCAGCGCAGCCGCATCATCAGCGGCATCCGCCGGTTTTTTGACAACCGGGGCTTCATCGAAGTGGACACCCCTATCCTGGTGCCCATTCCCGCCGGCGCCCACGCCCGCCCGTTCATCACACATCACAATGCCTTGGACGAGCAGTTGTACCTCCGCATCGCCACCGAGCTGTACCTGAAACGCCTCATCGTGGGCGGCCTGGACAAGGTGTACGAAATTGGCCGTGTCTTCCGCAACGAGGGCATTGACCAGGACCACAATCCCGAATTCACCCTCCTTGAGTCCTACGAAGCCTACGCCGACTACAACGCGGTGATGGAAATGGTGGAGTCGCTGGTGTCGTCTCTGGCCCAGGGCGTTCATGGCAGTATGCAGATCGCCATGGGCGACGACATCATCGACTTCACGCCGCCCTGGCCTCGGCTGTTTCTCCGGGAGGAACTGCTGCGTCGCAGCGGAGTCGATATCGAGGACTATCCCGACGCGGAGTCGCTCACCCGCATATGCTGGGATCTCGGCCTGGAACCCGGTCCCCGAGAGGCTCGGGGCCGCCTCATCGACAAGATGCTGTCCGTGTACGTGGAGCCGCACCTGATCCAGCCTTCCTTCCTCACGGATTACCCCGAAGATATGTCGCCCCTGGCCAAGGGCCATCCCGATAAGCCCGGCTACGTGGAACGGTTTGAGGCTTTCGCCGCCGGCATGGAGATCGCCAACTCCTACACCGAGTTGAACGACCCCGAGGTTCAGCGCGCCCGTTTCGCATCCCAGGAACACCAGCGCGATGCCTACGGCGATGAGGAGGCCGACCGCACCGACGCCGACTTCCTCACCGCCCTGGAATACGGTATGCCGCCCACCGGCGGCCTGGGCATCGGCATCGACCGTCTCGTGATGCTCCTCACCGGCCAGTCCACCATCCGCGATGTGTTACTATTCCCGCAAATGCGCTCCCTCTCCAACGACGGCGGAAACGCGGCAACGCCGGATGATGCGACGGGATGATTGCCATGACGACGACTGCCTCGGCGAGCAAGCCGGAAATAGTAGAAGAAACTGCGCCATCGGTCTCCAATACGGCGGATATTGGGCTGTTTCCTATCAAACTGCGGCTCCCGGAGACGGTAATAGCGGCCGGCCCCGACGCTTGCGTCAACTGGTTCTGGGACCTTTGCCTCGCCAACCACGAATCCGTTTGGCAAATGGAACTCACCGCTGACGGAGTACTGGAACTGATGCCGCCCACCAATGACCCTTCCGATCTCCATGAAAATAGAACCTCCAGCAAGGTGTATGTCTGGGATGAAGAACAGGATTTCCCCGGCGTCCCAACCGGCCCCACCTCTGGGTATCGCTTGCCCAACGGCGCGCTACGTGTCCCTGACGCGGCATGGACAGCGTTGGAAAATATCCGCTCCAGGCAGCCCGGCGATACCGGAGGGCGGCCCTACTGTCCCGATTTCGTCGTAGAAATCCGCTCCGCCTCACAATCGCGCCCGTCGGGTTTGACCGAACTGCTCAACAAGATGCAGGAATACATGGACAACGGCGCCAAGCTCGCTTGGCTCATCGACCCCATCGAGCGCGCCGTCCGCATCTACCGCGCCGGCGCTGCCGAACCGGAGTTCCTTGCCGACCCGGAGACCCTGGACGGTGAGGACGTGCTGCCCGGCTTCGTCTTTGAGGTGCGGCGGCTGATCTTTGACTTGGTGATTTCCCATGACGACAACTGCCCCGTCTGCCACTGTTGCGGCACAGGCGTCACCACCGCAGGCCCCTGATGCCGGCAGCATCAACCCGTTCCCCGTCAAACTGCGGCTGCCCCATGCTGTGATAACCGCCGGCGCCGATGCCTGCGAGAAGTGGTTTGTGGACTTGACCTTGGCCAACGAAGATGCTCCTTGGGTCATGGAACTGAACTCCGAAGGCGAACTGGAGTTGACGATGCCGCCTTACGAACCGTCGGATGAACACGAAGGAGAGTTTTTCGGAGAATTGCGCCAGTGGAATATCAGCCGGGGCCGCCCCGGTGTCGCAACCGCCTCTGGAGGCGCTTATCGGCTGCCCAACGGAGCCATTCGTTACCCGGACGCGGCATGGACACACGCTGATAACCTGCACCCGCGTCCGGCAGATCCGCCTCGCGCTCGCCGTTACTGTCCCGATTTCGTAGTGGAAATCCGTTCCACTTCACAATCGCGTCCCTCAGATCTGACCGAACTGCTCAACAAGATGCAGGAATACATGGACAACGGCGCCAAGCTCGCTTGGCTCATCGACCCCCTGGAGCGCGCCGTCCGCATCTACCGCGCCGGCGCTGCCGAACCGGAGTTCCTGGCCGACCCGGAGACCCTGGACGGTGAGGACGTGCTGCCCGGCTTCGTCTTTGAGGTGCGGCGGCTGATCTTTGACTTGGGGCGGAGTGATTTCCCATGACGACAACTGCCCCGTCTGCCACTGTTGCGGCACAGGCGCCACCACCGCAGGCCCCTGATGCCGGCAGCGTCAACCCGTTCCCCGTCAAACTGCGGCTGCCCCATGCTGTGATAACCGCCGGCGCCGATGCCTGCGAAGAGTGGGTCGTGGATTTGACACTGGCAAATCACGATTCGCCCTACCGGATCGAACTCAACGCCAGCGGAGAACTGGAGCTGACGATGCCGCCCTACTATCCGGCCGACGAACAGGAAGGTGAAATGTACGGGAAGCTGTACATTTGGAACATCGCTAACGGGCGTCTCGGAACTGCAACAACCGCATCGAGCGCTTACCGTCTGCCCAACGGCGCCATCCGTTACCCTGATGCGGCCTGGACGGTGGCGGCCAACGTTCGTCCCCGGCCTGCCGAACCACCCCGCGCCCGACCCTACTGCCCCGATTTCGTCGTAGAAATCCGCTCCGCATCCCAATCCCGCCCGTCTGATTTGGCCGAACTGCTCAACAAGATGCAGGAATACATGGACAACGGCGCCAAGCTGGGCTGGCTCATCGACCCCCTGGAGCGCACCGTCCGCATCTACCGCGCCGGCGCCGACGAACCGGAGTTCCTTGCCGACCCGGAGACCCTGGACGGTGAGGACGTGCTGCCCGGCTTCGTCTTTGAGGTTCGCAATCTGATATTTGACTTGGTTTAGCATCACTGTCCTTATGCTCTCACTTGAACAAATCCGCAACGAAACCGACACGGTTCGCGCTGCCCTGGTACGCCGCGCCGAGGACGAGGATTGCCTCGACGAAATCCTGGCATTGGACGCCCGCCGGCGTTCCGCCATCACCGAAGGCGACGAGCTTCGCGCCCGTCGGAATCAGGTGTCCCGCGAGATCGGACGCGCCCGCTCCCAGGGCGGCCCGCCGCCGGACGACGTGGTCGCCGAGATGCGCCAGGTCGGCCAACGCATCAGCGTCCTTGAGGACGCTGTCCGCGATTTGGACGCCCGGATCAACGACGCCATGCTGGCCCTGCCTAACCTGCCCGACGCCAGCACGCCCGACGGACACGACGAAACCTCCAACATCGTGCTGCGCCACTGGGGCGAACCCGCCACGCTGGAATTTGAGGCGCAACCCCATTGGGACCTGGCCGAAAACCTGGGTATCATCGACTTCCAGCGCGGCGTAAAACTCTCCGGCAGCCGTTTCTACACCCTGAACGGCTACGGGGCGCGGCTGGAGCGGGCCATCATCTCCTGGATGCTGGACCTGCACGGCGGCGAGCATGGCTATAACGAAGTGGCGCTGCCCATCCTGGTCCGCCGGGAGATCATGGAAGGTTCCGGCAACCTGCCGCTGTTCGCCGACAATCTGTACCATGACGAAGAGGACGACCTGTGGTTGATCCCCACGGCGGAAGTGCCGGTAACCAACCTGCACCGGGACGAGATACTTTCCGCCGACGAGCTGCCGCTGTACTACGTCGCCCACACGCCCTGCTTCCGGCGCGAGAAAGCCGCCGCCGGCCGGGACACCCGAGGCATCAAGCGCGTCCATCAGTTCAACAAGGTGGAGATGTACAAGTTCGTCTCGCCGGAAACCTCTTTCGACGAACTGGAGTCATTGCTCGGCAACGCCGAAACCGTCTGCCAGCAGCTAAACTTGCCCTACCGCATCCTGCAGCTGTGCGCTGGCGACATATCCTTCCCATCCGCCAAGTCCTACGACATCGAGGTCTGGGCCGCCGGATCCCAGGAATGGCTGGAAGTTTCGTCCTGCTCGAACTGCACCGACTTCCAGGCCCGCCGGGCCAACATCCGCTACCGGCCCGGCGTGGGAGAACGGCCCCGTTTCGTCCACACTCTCAACGGCTCCGGCTTGGCCCTGCCCCGCGTCATCATCGCCATACTCGAAAACAACCAGCAGCCCGACGGCTCGGTGGTCATCCCCGAAGTGCTGCGTCCCTACACCGGGTTTGACATCATCCCTGCGCCCTGAGTGGAGGAGATAACCGCCATGACGGACTATGCGCCCAATACCGGCCCGTCCACGCGGGCCGGTAAACGTCAAGAGTACGAAGTCCTGCTGGTCAGGGACTATGAATACCCTGGCTACGCGGTGTTCTGCCCCTCACTGGGTTGCGCCAGCCAGGGCGATACCCGCGAGGAAGCGCTGGAAATGATTGCCGACGCCATAGCAATGTACCTGGACAGCTACGCCGAAGACGGCTTGGAACCTCCCTTCACACCCGACGCCATGGCTCCCACCGTCGCGGAATACCAGGCCGAGGGCTACGGCATCGAAATAGCCACTGTGCTTCCGGCGGATTGGGACGCCATAATCGCCGACTGTAGCGCTGCGATTCAGCGCAATCCCAATGACGCCAAAGCGTACTTAACGAGAGGCGGCACTTATCTCAACAAAAGGGAATACGACCGAGCCATCGCCGATTACACCACCGTTATATCCCTTACCCCCGACGACGCCGAAGCTTATTGCAGACGAGGCGACGCTTATCGGAGCAGTGGGAAATATAACCGAGCCATCGCCGATTATGACGCCACACTGCGACGCGACCCGTACTACGATATTGCCTACGTCAGCCTGGAAATGGCTTACGTTGCGTTATGGAAACGTGAGAAGAGCATCTGATGCCGCCTCGCGTACCAGGTTTTAGCGTCGCAGACGTTCTGCGCGCTTTCCACAACGATGGGTGGCAAATCGGGGAAGGCGGCAAGCACACGAAAGCAGAAAAGGACGGTCGGTCAGTGCCTATCACACGACATCATGGTAGAGACATTCTCCCCAACACCATGGGCAGCATCATCGTGCAAGCCGGCTGGACCGTAAGTGAATTCCGCAACCTGGTCCGTGGTCGCAATCGCGACGGTAGCCGCCACAGCCGCAATCGCTAACCTCTGTCAAGATTGATAGAACGGAGATAATTATATGTCCGGTATCTGGCCCGACAACATCCACTGCGTCGCCCTCATCACCTTCGATGTGGACGGTATCACCTCCTGGCTGAACCGCAACCCCGATTTCATCAACTACCCCAGCCTGCTCTCCATGGCCGAGTACGGCCCCAGCGTGGCTACGCCGCGCATCCTGGACATGCTGGACGCCCAGGGCATCCCGGGTAGTTTCTACATCCCCGGCATGGTTGCCGAAACCCACCCCGACCTGGTGCGGGAAATCGCCGGACGGGGCCATGAAGTGGCCCACCACGGTTACATCCACGAACCGCCGGCCACTATGACGCCCGAGAAGGAGGAAGAAGTCCTCATCAAAGGCATCAGCATCCTGGGGGACCTGACCGGCGAGGCTCCCGTCGGCTATCGCTCGCCAAGCTGGGAACTCAGCCCGGTTTCGCTGGACCTGCTGGCCAAGCACAACTTCCGCTACGACAGCAGCCTGATGGGCGACGACGCTCCCTATTTCGTATCCGGCGGCGACCCGCCCCGGCGCATGGTGGAGCTCCCCATCCACTGGCTATTGGACGACGCTCCCCATTTCGCCTACGCGCCCTCCGCCAACCGCCTCGGCCCCATGCGCAACCCCGACGAGGTTTTCGACAGCTGGGCCGCCGAGTTTCGCGGTATCTACCGCTACGGCCGCTGCTTCAACCTCACCATGCACCCCCAGTACATCGGCCGGCCCGGTCGCCTGCTGATGCTGGAACGGCTGATTGAATACATCAAGACCTTCCCCGGCGTCCGCTTCATGCGATCCGTGGACGTTGCCGAAATGTGGGAAAATAGCTAATCCACTGTCATTGCGAGGAGCGTAGTCCGCCTGCGGCGGATGGCAATCCCGTTCCCGCGGTGCAACACTCCCACGGTGCAAAAGCAACGAGATTGCCACGCTGCGCTCGCAGTGACAGTTGAGGAGTACAACCACCATGCCCGCAGTACACGACCGGGGCGGCTGGCCCGACGACACGCCCATCGACCACACCGAGCACGAATACAGCGACTGGGTCAGGTCCTGGGCGCTCAGGGTATCCGCACCACCGACGAAATGCGCCGCGCCATTGAAAGCCTGCCGCCGGAACGCTACGAAGCCCTGTCCTATTACGAAAAGTGGACCGCCGCCCTGGAAATCCTGCTGATAGAGAAGGGGATACTGACCGAAGCAGAGATTGATGCCAAGGCGGCGGAGTTACGGGAGCACGGGCTATAATTGTGAGTGCCCACAACGATTTGGCTGGGCAATTCAGGTAGCAAGCAGGGAGCATAAAATGACCACGTCGGAATCGACACAACAGAAAGTCGCAGGCAACCATCGGGCTCCGGCCGACCGTGCGGAGTTCGAGCAGCTTGCCGACGAGTGGGAACGCGACCGGCCGCGCGGCCTAGACCTGGCAGCAATGGCAATGCACCCTGCCTACCAAAGCATTATAGACATGGGCCTCCCGGCAGTGCCGTGGTTGCTGGCGAGGCTGGAACGACGACCAGGCCATTGGTTCCTTGCCCTGAACCGGATAACCGGAGCGCAGCCCGTTCCGCCAGAGAGTGAGGGCAATCTCAAAGCTATGGCAGGAGATTGGTTGCACTGGGGCAAGCAAAATGGATACGAGTGGTCAGATTACGTGGATTGAAGACCAGTTTCCTCAACTGGCAGTGGAAGGCTATGAAATCACCAGCGATCCAACCGATGATTACAACTGCATCGCTTATGCAGCAGGAGACACCACTGCTTGGTGGAGTCATATCCTCGGCTACCGCTGGCCCAACGCCAGCCGCACTCCCTCAATCGATAGCCTCATCCAAGTGTTCAACGGGCTCGGTTTTGAGCTTTGTGATGATGCGCACGAAGAGCCTGGATTTGAGAAAATAGCGCTCTACGCAAAAAAGGGCCACTGGACTCACGCGGCTGTACAGCTGCCGGGCGGAGCCTGGAGCAGCAAGCTTGGCCCCGATGAAGACATCGGACATCGATCTCCTGAATCATTGAGCGGTGAGTCATACGGGCAAGTCCACTGCACAATGCGACGACCCAGGCCGGAAATCGAACCCCCGCGGTAACCACCATGCCAACCGTCCAAAACAACAAATGGACCGCCGCCCTGGAAATCCTGCTGATTGAAAAGGGCATACTGACTGCCGAGGAAATCGACGCCAAAGCCGCCCAGTTGCGGCGGCAAGGGCTCTGATGCCGGCTTGGAACAAGTTACGTGACACTCATGTGGGACGCACTTGGACTACCGCGCGAAACCAACGTGGATGGCCAATCTTGGAATCCCAACGGAATCTCGACTTTCTTTCATCAATCGAGTTTCCAGGATTACATCTATTGGGACGCCATCTATTGGCGTACAGGTTACTTGGATCGTCAGGTCGGTGAGCACCGTGACCGGTTTGTCACAGAACTCGACCAGCGGTTCCACGTGGCAACTTTGGAAGACCGCGACGAACGGGGGCGAATCTTGGCACGTTACTCTGACAAGAAGTCGCTTTGGTATCAGTGCGCGCGCTCGTTCGGTATGCGCGACCACATGATCATCGCCTTCGAAACTTCACGGACGCGACCCATGGATTCTGTTAATTTTCGAGACAAGCACGAGGTACGCCGGAATTACTACTCAACCAACCCAGAAGACAGAATGAAGGCCCAGACGGCTTTAGCGACTTGGACGCTCGGAAATGATCAAGTAAGCACAACCGATATTGAAGCTGTACTTGGGCACCCTTACTATGAGATTCTAGACCTACCGATTAATGACGCCCGGCCGGACATCGACAGCTCGGTAGCAACAGCCACTGACGATATTATCAACGAAGCAGTTCGATTGATGAAAACCCTACATGTACGTCCGTACGCGTTCTGGATATCCGAGACTGAGCTTATGATGGCGGCTGCCAGGCCAAGTATAGGGTCAGGGCCATGGACGCGACAAGAGTTGGAACAGCAAGCTCCGTTGTTAGTGTCAGAGGCGGAAGGGGTAATGCGCCGAATCCCTAACAATCTAAGAGAACAGTCGAACAGAATTCGAGTAGCCTACGAGCCAAACTACAGTTGGAACGAAATCATTGAGGCAGACGCCAAGCTGGTCCGTTGGCTGGAACGATTCCCCGATTATCAAGAACTACTAGAATCGGAAGGATATACTAACGACGATAGAGAATTGCTCCACCGACTGATACGCCTCAGTCGATTCGGATACTGCTACGCTAATGTGGTAGGGGATTGGGCGTTTCGCTATCCGGACGATAATTAGTCAGTAAATGTACAACTTCCTTCCGTAAGTCAGGCCTGATACTAATGAACACCGCAACCGCCTCCCCCGACGAACCCATCCGCTACCCCGACGGCGCCACCGTCCGCGTCCGCTCTGGCTCGCCGGCCCATCACTTCCGCACGCCGGCCTACATCCAGGGGCATACCGGCGTTGTCGATGCCCTCTGCGGCGTTTATCCGAACCCGGAGTCGCTGGCCCACGGGGGCGACGGCCTGCCCCGCCAGCCTCTCTATCGCATCCGCCTGCGCCAAACCGACCTCTGGTCCGACTACGCCGGCAACCCGGCGGACACCCTGCTGGTGGATGTGTACCAGCACTGGCTGGAACCGGCCTGATTCGTGCTATCCTGCCGGCCAGCATCGCAATTGAGAGGGACATGAGGAATGGAGCGACCGATATTTCAGCCTGTTGGCGCACCCACAGAGGAACTGGATACGCCGGCCCTGGTGGTTGATCTGGGGATAATGGCGCAGAACATTGCGGTCCTGCACAACGCTGTTCGCGCCTCTGACGCAGGGTCAGCCACTGGCAGCGTTCGAGTTCGCCCTCACGTCTCTTGCCACGGCTGCCCTGAAATCGCCCGGTTTCAGCTGGCCGCCGAAGGCAACGCCGGCGGCGTGGCGGTTGGTTCTCTGGGCGAAGCCGAAGCATTTGCCGCCGCCGGTGAAGACACTTCCACCGGGGATGAGTCCGCGTCACCTTCCCGCGCAATCGACGACATACTGATAGCGGGACGGGTGGTCACCGCTGCCAAGATTCGCCGACTGATCTCCCTGGCCGGTCGAATCACGCTGAGCGTGGCAGTTGACGACCCCCGCAATGTTGGTGACCTATCGGAGGCTGCACAGGCCGCCGGCGTCACTCTGGGCGTATTGGTGGACATAGACGCCGGCTACGGGTTTGGCGGCGTTGCGCCCGGCCGCGATGCCGTTGACCTGGCGCGAACGGTTGCGGACGCGCCCGGATTGTCCTTCAACGGGATAATGGCCTACGAAGGCCCGTTGCCCATAACCGAACGCGCCGAACTGGAGGCCGAAACCCGTAGTCGTCTGCAGCCGGTACTGGATACGCGAAGCGACCTGGAGCAGGCCGGTATGGAGGTTGCGACGGTAAGCGCGGGCAGCACTTACAACTATGACATAGTCTCACAACTGTCGGGAATCACTGAGGTTCAGGCCGGGGTGTATCCCCTGATGGATGTGGAGACCTTGCGAATTCGTCCGGAATTGCAACGGGCGGCCACAGTCCTGGCAACGGTCATCAGCCATCCGATAGCGGGCCGGGCGGTACTGGACGCCGGTCACAAAACCACCGGGCCCGATTTCGGTGTACCCGTCCTGGAAGGGTTTCCGGGGGCCGTCGCCACCAGGTTCAGCGCGGAACACGGCATTATGGATTTGGACGGGCCGGCCACCGAGCAGTTGATGCCCAATGACAAAGTCCACCTGGTTCCGTATAACCTTGCGCTGTGCGTCAACCAGTATGACTACATACGCGCCGTGCGGGACGGCAAGCTGGTAGGGTATTGGTCCGTTGCCGGTCGGGGACGATTGGGGTAGTTTCTCATTGCCGCAACTTCCTAAAGCCTGTTGACAAATTCCGTCATTCCCGCGAAAGCAGGAATCCAGCGAGTGTAAAATCTGGTTGACGTTCCTATCGCAGAGACCTTTCCTGGGCTCCTGCTTTCGCAGGAACGACGGTGTCTTTTCAAAATGCCAACACGCTCTAACGTTCACGGCTAGATTCAATTTAGATATTCGGCAACCTCGGAGGTACGTCCATGCAGGAAGCGTATGAACCCCAACCCGGCACTCCGGTTGAGGAACTGGATACTCCATGTCTGATCCTGGACATGGATGCCCTGGATCACAATATGGACGTGATCGCCGACTTCTATGGAGAACGCCACAGCAAGTTGCGTGGACATAGCAAGAATCACAAAAGCCCGGCCTTGGCTCTCCGGCAGATCCAGCGCGGCGGTACCGTCGGCGGGGTGTGCGCCGCCAAGGTTGCCGAGGCTGAGGTGATGGTGCAGGGCGGAGTGGCCAGCGTATTCGTCACCAGCGAGGTGGTTGCCCCACCCAAGATCGCCCGCCTCTGCGCCCTGGCAGACCAGGCCGAGGTCCTGGTGGCCTGCGAAAGCGAAGCCAATGCCCGCGACCTTTCCCAGGCTGCCACTGCCCAGGGAGTAAACCTGGGCGTGGTCATTGAGCAGGAAACCGGACTGCTCCGATGCGGTGTGCAAGAGGTGGAACCCGGCCTGGCTTTGGCCCGGACCATCGATTCACTGCCCGGACTCTCCCTGAAAGGCGTGATGAGCCACCAGATGATGTCGGAACCTTCCTCAGACCGGGAGGACCGGGTCACCGAGGCCCACCGTCTCATCCAGCCGGTTCTGGACCTTCGGGAAGCCATGGTTGCCGACGGGCTGCCGGTGGAAATCGTATCGACCGGCGAAACCTGGAGCTACGATATCGCCGGAGAGATGCCTGAAGTTACCGAAATTCAGGGCGGCTCATACCTGGTGATGGAAACCTCGTACGAATATATCCCTGATTTTCACTTTGCCGGCAAGGTGCTGAGCACCATTGTCAGCGTCCCACGTCAGGGAACGGCGATAGGCGACGCTGGCGCTCGTGCGGTGTGCGGCATCAAGGGGTTGCCGCGAGTGGAAGGCCGCCCCGGGGTTGAAGCCGTTGCTATGGACACCGACCGCACCGTGTTTCAGGTGGCGGAGGGAGCCGAACTCGCCGTTGGCGACCAGGTAATACTCCTTCCCGGCCAGCAGGACGCCATGGTCAGCCGCTGGGATCGTTTCATCGGCATACGGGACGGAATGGTGGAGGCGGTTTGGGATATCGAGGCACGGGGATGTCACAACTAGGGTTTTATTTCCGAAGGCCACCGCTCGCCAACGCATCTAGTCCTGATCCACAACCGCTCCAATAGAACATTGGGGAGAGACCTATGACCGCTACCCACACCGTTGACCACATCCACGACCAGCCCATGAGCGAAGTCGCCCTGCGCTCCGTCGCCATTGAGGCCCTGCTGGCCGAGAAGGGGCTGCTGACCGCCGACCAGGTGCAGGAGCAAGTGGACCGGATGGACCGCCGCACTCCCGCCGACGGCGCTCGGGTCGTAGCCCGCGCCTGGGCCGACGACGGCTTCAAGGCCCGTCTGCTGAATGACTCCCGGTCCGCCCTGGCTGAAATGGGGATCCGGCTTCCCGAAGAAACTCCGCACCTAACCGTGGTGGAAAACACCGAAAATGTGCATCACGTGGTGGTCTGCACATTGTGCTCGTGCTATCCGCGGATGCTGCTGGGCCGCCCGCCGGACTGGTACAAGAGCCTGGCCTACCGCGCCCGCGCCGTCCGCGATCCCCGGGGCGTGATGGCTGAGTTCGGCGCCGAGCCTCCCGCCGATGCCGAGGTCCGCGTGCTGGATAGCACCGCCGATATGCGCTACCTGGTCCTGCCGCGCCGGCCGGCCGGAACTGAGGGAATGAGCGAGGAAGAACTCGCCGGGCTGGTCACCCGGGACAGCATGATCGGCGTGACCGGCGCGCTACAACCGTAACCGGCAACGGGGTCGCAATCAAGGTGACCGGCGCCGGCTGGAAGTCGTGAGCTAATCTACTTGAAAGTCGCTGTCCGTCAATTGGCGCCAGTAGATATCCCCGGCGTCTATGGCGGGCCGTATCCGCTCGTCAATCCTCTGGGCCGCGACGACGGCATGTGATGGTGTACTGGTGAATCGGGTCAGAAACTCGGCGTTACGCAACGCGCGCCGGGTGTCTCTTTCGTCGGCCGTGTACGAGGCTTCCACTGCGACATAATGGGTAGCTCCGTCCTGGCCCAGGGCTTCGATCACCGCGTCGGCACCCAGAAAACTATCCAGTTCGTTAGCGGAGATCCCGGTGGTATCTGCCGCGTGAATGATCTTGGCGAGGTCGCCTTCACTCAGGATACCCACGGGTTGCAAACTCAGAGCCAGGCAGATCCGGTAAACTGCCTTGCGTGCGCCATTGGCCGCATGGGCCGCCTTCAGAGGCCCGATATCGTCGCGGATTGCCTGAACGTTGCGTTCAATCCGCGTTACCGCCTCCCGCAGTTCTTCCTGACCGGAACGCAGTTCTTCCTGACCGGAACGCAGTTCTTCCTGACCGGAACGCAGTTCTTCCTGACCGGTTTCCAGATTGTCCAGCCGGCGATTGGTTTCGGCTTGACCTTCTTCAAGCCGCTGCAGACGGCGATTTGTTTCGTTGTTAGCGCCGTTGACCGTCATCTCGTTTTATCCCCAACACCAATATTATACGACGCAGCGGGTCACCCATCGATCTGGTTGATGCGGCGCAGGTGCCGCCCGCCCTCAAACTCGGTGGTTAGCCAAACGTCAACGATCTCCCGCGCCATCTCCCACGACACCAGGCGCTGCCCCATGGATAGCACGTTGGAATCGTTGTGCTGCCGGCCGTAGCGGGCGGACTCGGTATTCCAGCACAGGGTGCAACGCACGCCCGGCACACGATTGGCTACTATGGCCTCCCCGTTGCCGGAGCCGCCCAGCACGATGCCCCGGTCAACCTCGCCCCGCGCCACGGCCTCGGCCACCGGACGGATCCACTGCGGGTAGTCGGTGGACTCCTCGGAATAGGCTCCGTAGTCAATGGCCTCGTGGCCCAGGTACGCCAGCAGCGCCAGCAGCTTGCTCTTGTATTCAAACCCGGCGTGGTCGGAACCAATCGCAATCTTCATAACTATCCCGCTCCGGTGATGCCTGATACGCTGCCATCCTAGCACAACCGTATCGGGTTTGTGCTAGGATACCGCCAATCGGCAATGCCGCCAAACCGGAGGGAAATACCATGAAAGGACGCATTGTTGTCGTTAAAGAGTACGGCCAGCCCTTTGAAATCCATGAATACGACGTGCCGGAACCCGAACCGGGGGCGGTGTTGCTGCGCATGACCCAGGCCGGCATCTGCGGCTCCGACCTGCACACCTGGCGGGGCGACCAGACGCAAGAACACAATCCGCTGCCCGAAACCGGCCGTGTCATGGGACACGAAGGCACCGGCGTCATCGAATACCTGGGCGATGGCATCGCCACCGACTACTGGGGCGCCGACGTGCAGGAAGGCGACCGCGTGGTGTACGCCGCCGTGTTCCCCTGCTACCACTGCCATATGTGCCTGCGGGGCGCGACCAACTGGTGCGCCAACCGCCAGTATCCCGCCGCCGGCAACTGGCCCTACTTCACTGGCACCTACGGCGACTTCCTGTATCTGCCGCCGCGTCATCCCTTCTTCCGCGTCCCCGATGAGTTGCCCGACAACCTGCTCGGCCCGGTCAACTGCGCCATGGGCACCGTCACCACCGGGCTGGAGCGGGCCAACATGGGCCACGGCCAATCCGTGGTCATCATCGGCGCCGGCGGCCTCGGTCTCCACGCCACCGCCATGGCCAAGGAGAAGGGAGCCGACCGCGTTATCGTCCTGGACCGGCTGGAGAACCGTCTGCAACTGGCCGAGGAATTTGGCGCCGACCACACCATCAACGTCGAGGAATTCAACACTCCCGAAACCCGCGTCCGCCGGGTGCGCGAACTGACCCGGGGCCGTGGCGCCGACGTGGTGATGGAGCTGGTGGGCCGGGCCGACCTGCTGCGGGAAGGCATCGATATGCTCTCCAACGGCGGCACCTTCGTCGAAATCGGCGACATCGTGCGCGGCCAGGAGGTATCCATCGACCCGTCCAAGCTGCTCCAGGGCAAGAACATCGTCGGCAGCCTGATGTATCGCCCGGCCCTGCTGCCCGAACTGCTGGACTTCCTCGTCCGCAACCAGGACCGGCTCCCCTTCAACAAGCTGGTCTCCCACACCTTCCCCCTGGCCGAGGTCAACGAAGCCTTCGCCGCCGCCGAGTGGAGCCAGCGCCAGACGGAGATCACGCGGGCCATGCTGGTGCCGTAGCGAACAGGGCCAAAAAAGCAATTGCGAATTGGCCAGAGTACGTGATCACGTGCTCTGGCCAAACGGAGCACATAGATGACCACCCGAAACCAGTGCCAGTTCTGGGACTGCGACGAAACAATACCTAGTAACCATTTCCTTTGCTCCGCTAGGGATCATTACGCCGGATACAAGGCGGGAACGACTGACCAATGCCCGGCGTGCGGAACGTACAAAGACTCCGGTAATGCCGACTGTTGCATGTACGAGGAAATGCGTTCTCTGCGGCGCAAGCTGGCGCGTGCAAACAACTCGCAAGAATTCATAGTGTTCAGTAACGAAACACTGCAAGAAATGGCAAGGAATCGCCCGATGACCCCAGAGGCGATGCTGGAAATCACCGGCGTAGGCCCGTCCAAATTAGAACGGTATGGCGCGGATTTTCTCCGGCTGATGCGCGAGCGAGCCGGAGGTGACGCCAATCAACAGCATCCGCACCCGCAACCACACGCCAATTCTGCGCAACGCGACGACCGTGAATTCCCGGCGGATAAAGACGCCGACCGATTTTTCGTGTACATCCTGTTGTTGAACAACGGCGAATATTATGTTGGACAGACGCGGGAGATACACGAGAGGTTGCTCGAACATCGCAACAACCAGAGCCGAAGCACCAGAAGAAAAGAACCCAAGTTGCAATGGTTCACCACGGTTCGAACGCGTAGCGAGGCAGCCGACTTGGAAACAGAGCTACAGCAACTGAACTCCAACGCTAACGACCGACGGGAAATAAACCGATGGATTGTCGATTTCAAGCAACTGTATGACCAACTGGACTACACTCCTCACAAGCCACAGGCTTAGGCCACCATCCAAGAACGGCGTCTGCCTTACGGTAGTGTTGCGCCATCAACCCGCAGGCAGAGGAGTTGAAGCATGATTGTCGAGTAAAAGCCGCGTTTCAAGAATGGGATGCCCCCCTTCCATCCCGGCGAATTTCTGGCCGATGATCTCGAGGCAATGCAAATGTCTCCCGCCGAGTTTGACGCTTCCCTGTCCGTCCCTGCCGGCACCACGGCGCTGTTTCTGGACGGATGCATTGACATCACGCCGGAACTGGCCTTGCGTTTGTCCCGCTACTTTGGCGGAGGGGCAGAATTGTGGTTGAGCTTGCAGGCCGGCTACGACGTAAAAGTCTATGCGCGCAAGCACGGCCCGTCCATCGTTGCGCAGGTCGTGCCGATGCGCGACGAAGGCGGTAATTCGTACTTCGTATGGGGGCAGTGAACTGGTCAAGACGGCTGATTGATGATCCAAGGATTCCGAATGAGCAATAATGACGATACTCCCCCAGCACATCCGGGCAAAATACTAGCCGATGAGTTGGCCGAGCTCGCTATGTCCCCCGCCGATTTTGCCGCTGCGCTGTCCATTCCCGTAGCTACTGCGGAAGCGCTGCTGGCGCAGCGTATCGGCATAACCCCAGAGTTAGTGTTGCTCATTTCCCACTACTTCGGCACCACGGCCAGGTTTTGGACGGATTTGCAGAACGCATACGACCTGCACGTTGCCGAATGCAAACACGGCGCAGCCATCGCCGCCCAAATCAAACCCCTTCCCACTAGACCTATCCCTATCGCCGGCGAACCCGAGCCAGCGACAACCCCAAGCAACTAACCAACCGACCCAACCACAAGGAGACCTCCCATGAAATTCGGATTGATGTACGAAATCCAGGTTCCCGAACCCCACTACCCTGGCATCGAGGCCGACCGTTACAAGCAGGTCATGGCCCAGGTGGAACTGGCCGACGATGTGGGCTTTGACTACTTCTGGACGGTGGAGCACCACTTCCTGCGGGAGTTTTCCCACTGTTCCGCGCCGGAAGTCCTCTACGGCGCCATCTCCCAGCGCACCAAGCGCATCCGCATCGGCCACGCCGTCGCCCTGCTGCCCGGCGCGTACAACCACCCGGTCCGCGTCGCCGAGCGCGCCGCCGTGCTGGACATCGTCAGCGACGGGCGCATGGATCTGGGCACGGGCCGTTCCACCACCCTCATCGAGATGGACGGCTTCGAGGTTGACCCGGAGACCACCAAGTCCCAGTGGCGCGAGGCCATCGGCATGATCCCGCGGATGTGGACCGAAGATCCCTTCTCCCACGCCGGCGAGTTCTACAACATCCCGCCGCGCTCGGTGATCCCCAAGCCGGTGCAGGACCCGCACCCGCCCATGTGGATGGCGTGCAGCCAGCCCGCCTCCTTCGGCGAGGCCGGCGAGCTGGGCGTGGGCGTCCTCTGTTTCAACCTGGGAGGCCACGAGCAGCTGGTGGAACGGGTGGGCATTTACCGCGAGGCGGTCAAGAACGCTCAGCCCATTGGAAGCATGGTCAACGACAACATCGCCGCCCTGTGCATGGTCCACGTCGCCGAGAGCGACGAGGAAGCTTACGCATCCGCCGCCCGCGAGGGCGAGTGGTTTGTCGGCAAGGCCGAGGAACTGTACGCGCCCTGGGCCGGCCGCAACGTGCCTCAGAGCTATCAATTCGCCGTCAACGCCGTCCAGGAAGAGCGGGTGGACAAGACCGCCGACGACCACCTCGCCTCCGGCGCTTTTGCAATGGGCACGCCGGAAACGGTCATCAAGACCATCGAAAAGTACCAGGAAGCCGGCGTTGACCAGCTCCTCTGCTTCATGCAGATGGGCAACCTGCCCCACAGCAAGATCATGAACAGCATCCGCCTCTTCGGGAAGTACGTCATCCCGCACTTCCTGTAGGCCGCCCCATTTTCGTCATTCCGGCTTTCGCCGGAATCCGGTCCCCTCTCCCAAGTCGTTTTGCGACCAAGCGTAGGGGCGGGTTTCAAACCCGCCCCTACGTCGTTTTGTTGCTGCCAAGCGGTGTCAGTCCGACGACGGCAGTTGTTTGGCCTCCTGCAACTCCATCGGCTCCCCGTCGAGCCGCAGGTCGCACTTGCCCGCCTTGGTAATGAGTACCGATACGCTGCCATCGGCTGAGGTGAGCCGCTTGCCCATGGTAACCTCCGGCGCGTCGTCCGCCGAAGTCACCCCGCCGAAATCCACGCTGGCACTCTTGACTTGCAGCAGAATATCGCCGTCGGTCAAATCCCCCTCGCCGCTGGCCTTACTGACGATCATCTCGGCCCCGCCGGGTCCGACGTAACGCTGTCCAGTCTTCAGATTCATCGCTGGAAATACCCCTCAGTTTCGCATTTGTTCGGTGGATTATAGACAGCCGCGCCCGGAACCGTCAACGCGAGGCGTCGAAACTCAGGGCTTGTGGAAAGTAATCAGCCTCTTTGGTTTCCGCTCATCCTGAGCCTGTCGAAGGATGCCACCGTTGCCGGAGGCATGGTTCGACAGGCTCACCATGAGCGGTTGGAGGGAATTTGCACAAGCCCCTTGGTCGAAACTCACCAGAAAATGCGAAAGGGGCAGCCCGAAGACTGCCCCGCGTTCAGTGTTTCGCGCACTACAGAATCACCACCAGATTTTGCCCTGCGCCTCTTTCGCCAGCGTCTCGTAATCCTTCGTCCATAGCTGGCTGCTCAGGTACTTCCAGCCGCCATCGGCGAGGAGGCAAACCATGTTGCCGCCCTCCATGCGCTCCGCCTGTTTCAACGCGCCGGCGATCACCGAACCAGAAGAGATACCGGCAAAAATGCCTTCCTTGTCCATCAACTCCTTGGTCATGTAGAAGGAGTCGAAACTGTTCACCAGCAGCCGATTGTCCAGCAGGTTGATGTCCAGGATCGGAGGGATGAAGCCGTCTTCCAGCCGGCGCAAGCCGGAGATGAAGTCGTCCGGTTCCGGCGCTACGGCGATTATCTTGATGTCGCTGCGGTGTTCCTTGAGCCTTCGGGCGTTGCCCATGAGCGTCCCGCCGGTGCCCAGACCGGCCACGAACACATCAACGTCGGGCAGATCTTCCACGATTTCCTGGCCGGTGCCCTCGTAGTGGGCTTCGGGATTGCCTTCGTTGCCGTACTGGTAGAGCATCAGGTAGTCGTGGGGGTTCTTTTCCACCATCTCCTGGGCGACGACCACGCTGCCGTTAGTGCCCAGCGCGCCGTCGGAATAAACGATCTCCGCCCCGTAGGCTTCCAGCAGATGAGTGCGTTCCACCGACACGTTCTCGGGCATCACCACCTTGACCTTGTAGCCCTTCAGCCGCCCGATCATCGCCAGGGAGATCCCGGTGTTGCCCGAAGTCGGCTCCAGAATGGTCCGGTTGGGTGAAATCTCGCCGTCGGCCTCGGCCCGTTCGATCATCTTCAAGCCGATACGGTCCTTGACGCTGCCGGTGGGATTCTGCCCCTCCAGCTTGGCGTAGATGCGCACATCCGGATTGGGGCTGAGGTTCTGCAACTCCACCAACGGGGTGTTGCCGATGGTGCCGAGCAGCCCTTTGTGTACGTTTTTGGTGCCCATGAATGGCCCTTCGGGTCCGGGGCGGGTCTTACACTGCGCCGGCGGCGATGGCGACCGGTTCCGGAACCTCGGCTACGCCGCAGAAAACCTCGTAGTCGATGAGTTCCGTCACGGTCGGATTGTCGCCGCACAGCGGGCAAGCGGGATTGCGCCGCAGGCGCACCTCTCGGAACTGCATACTCAGGGCGTCAATCACCAGCAGGCGCGAGGAAAGGCCATCGCCGATGCCCAGGATGTGTTTCAACGCTTCCGTGGCCTGGATGGAACCCACCAGCCCGGTCAGCGCGCCCAGCACTCCGGCCTCGGCGCAGTTGGGAACCATGCCGGGAGGCGGCGGAGCCGGGAACAGGCAGCGGTAGCAGCCTTCTCCGGGCAGGAACACCGTGGCCTGGCCATCGAAGATCAGGATGCTGCCGTCGATCAGCGGCTTGTTCAGCAGGTAGCAGGCGTCGTTCACCAGGTAACGGGTGGCGAAGTTGTCCGCGCCGTTGATGACGATGTCGTACTGGCCGATTATGTCAAAGGCGTTCTCGGAAGTCAGCCAGGTTTCGTGTAATACGACGTTCACTTCCGGATTGTAGGACAGGATGTTGTCCTTGGCCGACTGCACCTTGGGGCGGCCCACATCAGGGGTGTGGTGCAGAATCTGGCGTTGCAGGTTGGACAACTCGACAACGTCAAAGTCAACGATGCCCAGTTTGCCGACGCCGGCGAGGGACAGGTACACGGCGGAAGGAGAACCCAGACCGCCGGCCCCGATTATGAGCGCGCTGGCCTCCATCATCTTGCGCTGGCCGGCGCTGCCGACATCCTGCATGATGATGTGGCGACTGTAGCGTTTTACCTGGTCGGGGGTCAGGCGAAGGGGCTGGACCATTTCCAATTCCTCCCTTGGGGTGGATTCTTCGTTGCAACGAAAAACCTGCGTCCTCGACCGTCAGGCGACGGCTTTCGGCGGGCGCAGGCGCGGCTCAAATCGCAAACCGCCTGCCCCTATGTGCTGGGACAGGCGCAGAGATCACGTGGCAGTTGGATTGACAGCATTAGATGGGAAAGTGTATCGCCGGGCCGGAAAACTTGTCAAGGTACTGGCAAACTACGCTAAGCCGAGCCGGCGGGAACCGGGTCCGGCAAGGCCTGCCGATGGTCTCCTTCCGCAATCAGCGCGCTCTGCCGCTCGGCTAGGTGGGCCAGCGTGGTCGCTTCCAGCACCTGCTGGATGGATTCCTCCACCGATTGCCAGATTTCCTTCTGGGCGCACGAATCGGCGAACATGCAGTCCGTGGGCAAAGTGAGGCAGTCCAACGGGGATGAATTTCCATCCAGTTCCTGCATGATGTCGTACAGGTTGACGGTCTGCGGATGCCGCGCCAGCAGGTGACCACCCTGAGGCCCGCGCCGGCTATGCACGAAACCGCTCTTGTTGAGGGTGGACATCAGCCGTTCCAGGTAGGGTTCGGGGATGCCCTGGCGATACGCGATGGCCGCAGTCTGCACCGGGCCATCACCGTAGCGCATGGCCAACTCAACCAACGCCCGCACGCCGTAGTCAACTCGCATCGGGACGCGCAAAACGACACCTCCGTTATGCGGTGATTATAACCAATCGGATGCAGGTATGCCAACCTTGTCAGATTCTTTCCCAGGGCAGTCGCATTTGGGGCTCCACATATCCGTCATTCCCGCGAAAGCGGGAATCCAGTGGCCACAATTGTTTGTTTCGTTGCAGATGTACTGACTTTCGGGTTACCGGACTCCGATTTTCACCGGAGAGACGGATGAGATTATTTGAAATGCGATTGCCCTGGATTCTTTCCGCTTAACCGCTCGTCCTGCGGTCGTAAACTGTCATATACGTCCCGATGCCGGTGGCTATCAGTTGGCCGTCCTCTCCGGTTATCTCCATGTCGCCGACGATGATGCGCCCGCCCCGGCTCTTGATGCTGCTGCGCGCGGTGAGTTCGCCGTCCCGGGCCGGCGCGATGAAGTTCAGCTTGAGCTCGATGGTCACGGCGTGCTCGCCCTCGTTCAGCGTCGAACGGCAGGCTCGAAAGAACGCATAGTCGGCCAACGCCACCAGAATCCCGCCCTGGACGACGCCAGCGCCTTGCCGGTGGCGGTCGGCCACGGTCATAAAGGCCGTACCAACGCCGTTGCGGGACTCACCCGGCCGGATTCCCAGCATTTCGGCGAAGGGGCCATCCTGCGCCTCTGCCGGTCCTTGTTGACTCATCGGTCGCATGCTCCTTTGTGTTTCCAGTGGCCCGGCCCGCCGCAGGCGGGTCGGGACATCGGCCATTATACTTGCGGCCGTCGGTGCAATGTCTTCTGCCGCCGGCTATACTTGCTATCCGATATTTGACGGCGCCGCCACTTATTGCCACCTACGATGTCACCCATGACGAAAGGACTGCTCACCGCCCTGGGCGTGATGCTGATTTGTACGGTCGTGCCGGTGGCGCAACTGCTGCTCGCGCCTTTCGGCCCGTTCCTGGGCGCCTACTTCGGCATACGCGACATCAACACAACAGGGGACCAACCGTTGATGGCGGCGGCCAAGTTCGGCGCGGTGGTCGCCACGGCCTCAGCGGCGATACTGGTCGTCATCGCCATCGTATTGACCGCCCTGCTGGATATTCCCACGAGGTTCGTCATATTGACCTGGATCGCGGTGGTGGTTTTCTCGGCTTACGTGGCCGTTATGAGCACCCTGGGCGGCCTGTATCGCCTGATGAAGCAGCGGACGGCCGCCCCGGCCGCCTCCGCCGGGGCGGATTAGCCGGTGGCGCTGACCGATGCAGAGCGGGGGGCGCTGGTTTCCCTGCTGGAAAGCGTCCGCGACGGCAGGATGGACGTTTCCGACGCCGTAGCCGCCCTTCGTGACCTGCCCTACCAGGACTTGGGATACGCCCGGCTGGATCACCACCGACCCTTGCGTACCGGCTGGCCGGAGGTGGTGCTGGCCGAAGGCAAGACTGCGGAGCAAACCGCCGGCATCGTCGAAGCGATGGCCGGCCGCGGCCATCCGGTGCTGGTGACCCGCGCCGCGCCGGACGTTTATGATGCCGTGGCTACTGCGGTTCCGGAGGCCCAGTACCACGAGTTGGCCCGGTGCATCGCGGTTCCTGACGCCCGGCCCGTGGCGCAGCGAGAGGTCGGTCTGCTCATCCTGACCGGAGGCACCGCCGACCTGCCGGTTGCGGAGGAAGCGACCATCACCGCGCAATTAATGGGTTGCAAAGTCACTCGCATCAGCGATGTCGGGGTTGCCGGGCTGCATCGTCTGCTGGCGCAGCGGGAGAGCCTGCAGGAGGCCCGGGTGATCATCGTCGTCGCCGGCATGGAGGCGGCCCTGGCCAGCGTGGTGTCCGGGCTGGTGTCGGCGCCGGTCATCGCCGTGCCCACCAGCGTCGGCTATGGCGCAAGTTTCGGTGGGATGGCCGCGCTGCTGGGGATGCTGAACGCCTGCGCCCCCGGCGTTGGCGTGGTGAACATTGACAACGGGTTCGGCGCGGGTTACCTGGCGGCGCAGATTTGTCAGATGCCGGAGGCGGATTGAGCGCACCCGGATTTTATGAACCCCGGATCTTATGAACAATAAATGGCTGCTACTGGGGTTCCTGACGGCAGCGGTGTTCGGCGGGCTGGTGGCCTATGGCGATTTTCGGCAAGTTGGGCAAATGCTCGTCAACTCCCCGTCGGCTTACGGAGCGTTCGCCCTGGCAGCCGGTTTGGCGCTGCTCAACTACGCCGTGCGCTTCCTGCGGTGGTCAATGTACCTACGCGCGCTGAGCATCTACGTGCCTTTGCGGGTGAGCCTGCCGGTGTTTCTGGCCGGGTTGGCATTGGCCATAACGCCGGGCAAGGTCGGCGAACTGCTCAAGAGCGTATGGTTGGACCAACGCTCTGGAGTCCCGGTAGCCACGTCTGCGCCCGCGGTGGTCATGGAGCGGCTCACGGACGTCATATCCGTCGCCCTGCTGGGGTTGACCGGCGTTCTGCTGCTCCCGCCGGCCATGGCCATCGTCATCGGGGCGGTCCTGGTGGCAGGTATCGCCTTGGGCCTGCTGGCCGCCTCCCGGTATGGCACGATGGCGTTGCGGTTGCCCGTTCTGCGGAAGTGGCAGGAACCGCTGGCGCAGTCGCAGGAAGGACTGCAACGCCTGATGTCCCCGCGCCTGCTGACGGCGGCGGTAACCCTCGGCGCGCTGGCCTGGGCCGCTGAGGGCGTCGCGCTCTGGGTGATCATCGTCGGGTTGGGAGATTCCATCGCGCTGGGCGTGGCGTTGCCCATATCCGCGGCAGCGGCCCTGGTGGGCGCGGTAACCGCGCTGCCCGGCGGGTTGGTAGGCTTCGAAGGAAGCATGGTCGCGCTGCTGGGCCAGGCTGGGCTTTCTGCAACCGCGGCGGCGGTGGCGACACTGTTGACCCGGCTGGCGACGCTCTGGCTGGCCGTGCTCATCGGCCTGGCGGCGTGGCTGTGGCTGACTCGGACAGGACGACGGCCAGATTCCGGGACCGAAATCGCCCATGAGCCAGATTAGCGGCCTGCTGCGCACGGCGCGCCCCCGCCAGTGGGTGAAAAACCTGTTGGTGTTCCTGCCCCTGCTGTTCGCCGTGGACCTGGTGTGGTCACCCGGAGACTTGGCAACGCTCCTGCCCTACGCGCCGCGATTGGCGGTTCTGTTCGCCTCCTTCTGCGCGTTATCTTCCGCCGTGTACGTCATGAACGACGTCGCCGACCGCGAGGCCGACCGCCATCATCCCACCAAGCGGAGGCGTCCCGTAGCGTCAGGCGTCCTGCCGGTGTGGTTGGCCGTGGCGGGTATTGTCGTACTTGCGGCCGGTGGAATGTTCGGGCTGCTCGCTATATCGGGCCAATTCGGGTGGTTGTTGGCTATTGGCGCCGTCTATCTGCTGGTCAACGTGGGCTATTCTCTCGCGCTCAAGCGGGTAGCCCTGGTTGACGTGATGCTGGTGGCGGGAGGATACGTGCTGCGGGCCGTGGCCGGAGCGGTGGCCGTGGGAGCCGCCCCGTCGCCGTGGCTGTACGCGGTGACTGCAGCCGGCGCGCTGTTCATCGTCGTGGGCCGGCGTTACGCCGAGGCGCGGCTGGCCGGCGCGGACCCGGACGCGCAGCGGGCCACGCTGCAACACTACGGCCCCCCGTTGGGCGGACAGTTGCTCATTCTCTCCGCCACCGCCGCGCTGGTCAGCTACACCCTCTACGCCGTGGAAGCCGACAACCTGCCCGACAACAACACCATGCTCCTCACCGTCCCTCTGGTGATCTTCGGCCTCTTCCGCTATCTCTACCTGCTCAACCACAGCAGAGACGCCGAATCGCCGGAAATCCTGATGCTGCGGGACCCGCCCCTGCTCGTCGCTATCGTGGCGTGGATAGTGGTTGCCGGGGCGGTGCTGGTGATCAACTGAGCTCCGCTCTCCTGCGCTATAATCGTGTGACGTATTCCATTTATTCATAAGGTTCTGAAATCATGGATTGGCGAGAACGTATCGTGACCACCCCCGGAGTGGTAGGCGGGCGGCCCCGCATCAAAGGAACCCGGTTGGCCGTGTCGCTCATCCTAGAGTTCATGTCCGCCGGGTCCAGCGAGGCGGAGATTCTTGAAGGCTATCCGCAGTTGTCCGCGGACGACGTGCGCGCCTGCCTGCGCTATGCTAGCGAGTCCTTGGAACCTCCGGTAACCTCGGAAATTGACGCTTGGATAAGGGAAGTCCCTTACGAAACTACACCCGATTAACGACCTGATAGCATGAAGGTTACATGGCAAGATTGCTTGTGGATGCGAATATCCGTGGCAATGTTTTGGAGTTGCTCAGGGATGCGGGTCACGACGTACTGTCGATTTATGAAGCTGCACGTGGTTTGACGGATGAAGAAGTTCTGGAATTAGCGGTCAGGGAATCTCGAATCTTGGTAACCTTGGATAAAACCGACTTCGGGGCACTTATCTTTCAAGGTCAGTCACCCCATCCGCCCGCTGTAATTCTGTTTCGGATGCGCGGTATCACCTTGACTGATACACCGGAATTTATCACGCGCAGCATCTCGACCCGGGATAACTGGGAGGGCTGTTTCTGGGTCATTGATGGGCGTAGCGTGAGGTCGCGTCCGTTTCCCGGTTGATGTGTCGGATGGTGGAGCAACTGTGCTATGGATTGGCAAGAGCGCATCGTCACCGACCCAAAGATATTGTCGGGGCAACCAACGGTCAGGGGAACCCGGTTGTCGGTGGCGTTCATCCTGGACCAATTGGCGGACGGCGAGAGCGAGGCCAACCTATTAGCCGGCTATCCGCAGTTGTCGACGGACGATATACGGGCCTGCCTGCGCTACGCCGGCGGGCGTTTGGTAACTGGGGCAGAACTGGCTTGGGGGGGCGGCTGTCCACGCCGTCAAGTATATCGCTCACCAATCGCCAAACTTGCCTACGCGCAGCCACGACGACGTGAAAGCAGCCGTCTGCCAATTAGACCGCCAGTATCCGACACTGCGCCTATCCAGCGACTTTGGGTACGCCGAAGTGTTGCATCGACACTTTTACCGCGGCAATCTGCAAGCCCATCCGGTGCGGAACTCGTGGCGTCGCTCCCAGAGCCTTACTGCCAACCTGTTGTCCCTGATGCCAACACCATAACGCAGGGGCGAATAATCATTTGCCCCTGCGCCTTTCGGCTAAACTGCTCCCACCAACTCGGGCTCCGGTTCCGCAACCGGCGTCGCTACCGTAAGCAACAGCCCGTCCCCGCCCGCATTCACGTCCGCGATGATGTGGTCGCCCTCGTTGAACTCGCCGGACAGGACGCCCCGGGACAACTGGTTCTCCAAATGGCGCTGGATGGCCCGGCGCAGGGGACGCGCGCCGTAGGTCACGTCGAACCCCTCCTTGACCAGCCAGTCGCAGCCGGCTTCGGTCAACTCGCAGGTGATGCTGCGTTCCGCCAAGCGGTCCTGCACCTGCGCCACCAGCAGGCCAACGATCTCACCGATCTGCGCCCGGTTGAGCGGGTGGAACACGATGGTCTCGTCAATACGGTTCAGCAGCTCCGGGCGGAAGGCCCGGCGCAACGCCTCATGCACCGTGCGGGAAAGCTCGGGCGTCACCCTGCCGGTATCACGCTCGACGTCGGTGTTGGGTCCCAGTCCGAATGGACGCTGGGACAGATCACCCGTGCCCAGGTTGCTGGTCATGATGATCACGGTGTTGCGGAAGTCCACCGTGCGGCCCTGGCCGTCGGTGAGCCGGCCGTCCTCCAGGATTTGCAGCAGGATGTTGAACACGTCCGGGTGGGCCTTCTCAATCTCGTCGAACAGGATGACCCGGTGGGGCCGCCGGCGGATGGACTCGGTCAATTGTCCGGCGTCATCGTAGCCCACGTAGCCCGGAGGCGCGCCGATGAGCCGGGAAACGGTGTGCCGCTCGCCATACTCGGACATATCCAGCCGCACCATGCTGTCCTCGTCGTTGAAGAGGAATTCGGCCAGGGCCCGGCTCAACTCCGTCTTGCCCACGCCGGTGGGTCCCAGGAATATAAAGCTGCCGAAAGGCCGCTTGGGGTCATTGAGGCCGGAGCGGGCGCGGCGGATGGTATCGGCGACGGCGTTGATGGCTTCTTCCTGGCCGATGACCCGCCGGTGCAGGTGTTCTTCCATGTGCAGCAGCCTTTCGGCCTCGCCTTCCATCAGTTGCCCGACGGGGATGCCCGTCCAGTTTGACACCAACTCGGCGATGTCCTTTTCATTCACCACCAGGTCGGGGCCGGTGGTGTGCTCAATGGCCTGGTGTTCGGCGCTGAGGTCCGCATCCAGCCGAAGTCGCTCCGTCCTGTGCTGGGCCGCCCTTTCGTAGTCGCCCATCTGGCTGGCCCGTTCTTCCAGGTCGATGAGTTCGCGGCGACGGTTCTCCATTTCCTGGAGCTTGGGAGGCAGCATACCCGCGTCGATACGTACCTTGCTGGCGGCCTCGTCCATGAAGTCGATGGCCTTGTCGGGCAACTTGCGGTCGGTAATGTAACGGTCGCTGAGACGCACCGCCGCTTCCAGCGCGTCTTCAGAGATGGTCACCCTATGGTGGGCCTCGTAGCGGGGTTTCAGCGCGTGGAGGATGTCCAGGGCCTGTTCCGACGTGGGTTCCTCCACGTACACCGGCTGGAACCGGCGGGCCAACGCCGGGTCGCGCTCGATGTGCTTGCGATACTCATCCAGCGTCGTCGAGCCGATGGCCTGCAACTCCCCGCGAGCCAACGCCGGCTTGAGCATATTGCTGGCGTCCAGCCCGCCTTCGCCGGCGCCGGCTCTCACCAGCGTGTGCATCTCGTCCAGGAAGATGATTACCTCGCCGTTGGAGGACGTCACCTCGTCGATGACAGACTTCAACCGTTCCTCGAACTCGCCCCGGAACTTGGCCCCGGCCACCAGCCGGCCCATGTCCAGCGCCATCACCCGCTTGTTGTGCAGGGAGTCGGGAACGTCGTCGCAGATGATCTTGCTGGCCAGGCCCTCGGCGATGGCCGTCTTGCCCACGCCGGCCTCGCCGATGAGCACCGGGTTGTTCTTGGTGCGCCGGGTCAGGGTCTGCATCACCTGGCGGATTTCCTGTTCGCGCCCTACCACCGGATCAAGCTTGCCAACGCGGGCCAGCTCGGTGAGGTCCACGCTGTACTTTTCCAGGGAGCGGTAACGCTGCTCGGCATTCTGGTCGTCAACCCGGTGCGAACCGCGCAGCTTCTGCATGGCCTGGTACACCATCTCCTGGTTGATGCCAAGATCCCGGAACAGCCGGGCCGCGTCACCGGAATCCTCACGGGCGGCGGCCACCAGCAGGTGCTCCACGCTGATGAACTGGTCGCGCAACCGCTGGGCTTCCCCGTTAGCGACCTGGAGCATCCGCTGCAGCCGTGGCGTGATGAAGATCTGCTGACTGCCGGACACCACCTTGGGCGCAGCCTCCAGCGACTGGTGGAGGCGGCTCTTGACCGTTTCCGGGTCAACGCCCAGCTCCTGCAGGATGCGCTCGGGCAGGCCGTCCTCCAGCGCGACCAGGGCCAGCAGGAAATGCTCCACGTCCAACTGGCTGTGCTGGTAGTTACGGACCAGTTCCTCGGAGCGTTGCAGCGCTTCCTGTGCCTGGCGAGTGAATTTGTCAGCGGTCATTACCATAGCTATAGCCTCCTTGTTTGTATTATTGCCGGCCCCGGGGCCGGGAAGCGCGACTGACGCTGCGAAGCTGAGCCACTTCTTCAGTCAGAGCTTCGACCTGGCTTTCCAATTCTTTTATGCGGTCGATCAGTTTCATGGCGACTTCCGCGCCCGCCAGATTGACGCCCATCTCGTCGGTGAAAGTCTTTATGCGGCGTAGCCGGTCCACGTCTGCCATGGAGTACAGTCGTTGCCGACCACCGGAACGCGAGGGCATCACCAGGCCCACGCGCTCGTAATAGCGCAGGGTCTGGGCGTGGAGGCCCACCATGCGGGCGGCCACGCTGATGACGAAGCAGGGTTCGGTAGCGAAGTTGCTGTCCGGCATCATCCGATTTGCTCCTTTGATTCTAACACTCTACCCATCGCCCGCGGCTTCGCGCAGTTGCTCGAACAGTTCCCGTTGCCGCTCCGTCAGGTTCTCAGGCAGCGTCACGTTGACCACGGCATACAGATTGCCGCGCCGGTCGGGATCGTTCAGGCGGGCCATACCCTGTCCCGCCAGGCGAAAACGCCGGCCGTTCTGCGTTTCCGGCGGCAATGTCAGTTCGACCTGGCCGCGCAGGGTTGGAACTTTGACGACACCGCCCAGCGCGGCATCGAAGACCGGTACGTCCACGGTGGTGTAAAGGTCGTCGCCCTGTCGCTCGAACTGCTGGTGCGGCAAACCCGATACCAGCAGGTTGAACTCGTCGCCGGAGTTGCCGCCGGCGGCGATGTGTACCCGCCCGCCGTCGGTGATGCCGGCCGGTATTTTCACCTCCAGCCGGCGGCCGTCGGGCAGGTTCACCAGCCGGGTGGTCCCCCGGTCGGCTTCCTCCAGCGTCACGTCCACCGGAACGTCGGCCGGGCGTGGCCTGAACCGGTCGCCCCGGATACGCTGACCAATGTCGCCACCGATATCGGAGGCGAAACCGCCCAGCAGGTCCGACAGGGTTCCTCCGCCGGCAGTAAAGGTGAAACCACCCGGCGATTGGTCAAAGTTCCGGCCGCCGAAGTTCCCGCTCCGGAAAAACTGACTGAAGCCAGGGCCGGGTTCACCCCGTTGCTCGAATTGCTCGGCCTGCTCCCAGCGTTCGCCGTAACGGTCGTACTTGGCCCGTTTGTCCGTATCCGAAAGCACCTCGTAGGCAGCGTTGATGGACTTGAACCGCTCGGCGGCAGCATCGTCGCCCGGGTTCACGTCGGGATGGTGCTGCCGGGCCAGCCGGCGGTACGCCTGCCGTATCTCCTTCTCATCGGCGTTGCGCGGGACCCCGAGGATGTCGTAGTAGTCAGCCATCGTAGCGTCGGCCTGCACACAAATAACTTCCAATCCATCATATATCACTATGTCCACATTGTCAAATAACTGATGTAATATCAATCATAAACCTGATAAATATCTATCAAGAATGGGAGCCATCATACGATGGATTTGCGGGATCGCATGGATTGGCAAGACAAGACGGCTTGCCGCGTTTAACCAGGAGTGCTAAAATTATTTCACGTTGGGCCTGTGGCCCGGCGCTTTGCTCCCCTGTAGCTCAGCGGTAGAGCGGGCGGCTGTTAACCGCTAGGTCGCAGGTTCGAATCCTGCCGGGGGAGCCATTTGCTGCTTGCAGCGCGGGGGTGACCAGCGGCGGATAGCGGTGCAT
>JAGWBI010000005.1:129790-130262 GCA_021295965.1 Dehalococcoidia bacterium
GGTCGCAGGTTCGAATCCTGCCGGGGGAGCCATTTGCTGCTTGCAGCGCGGGGGTGACCAGCGGCGGATAGCGGTGCATAGGCATCCAGGAAGACATCCCATGCTGACTAGCGGAAGTTGGGCATGTACACCGTTTACGTGTTGCGAAGCGCCACTACCGGACGACGTTACGTAGGGCAAACGGAAAATCTGGACCGTCGCCTCCATGAACATCAGTCAGGGCTGGCCGGCTACACCAAAGGCCGGGGACCATGGCTGTTATTGCACCGGGAAGAGTACCCTACGAGACGGGAAGCGATGCAAAGGGAGCGTTTCCTGAAGTCAGGCGTTGGGAGAGAGTGGTTGAAGCGCGAGCTCGATGGTAGAGCGGGTCCGCCGGAGGCGGATTAACCCCTAGGTCGCAGGTTCGAATCCTGCCGGGGGAGCCAGTAATATCTCCCCATATCTAGGCAGTGTTGACATTTGGACTGCG
>JAGWBI010000038.1 GCA_021295965.1 Dehalococcoidia bacterium
CCCGGGACCCCTCGGCCGGCCCCTCGGACCTTCAGGGCCTGTGGAGCATCGCCGAGGAATCCGCCGCTGAGCATGGGAACACGATGAACCGCGACGACTGGCGGCTGGTGCTGCCCTGCCACCTGGCCGAGACCCGCAAGGAGGCCCTGGACGACGCCCGCATGGGCGCCGGCCGCTACCTGCGGGAGTACAGCGAAGGAACCAACGGCCGCAAGCCGGTCTTCGACGGGCCGCTGGACAAGGTGATCGACAACATGGCCGACACCGGAAGCTGGATCATCGGCACCCCCGACGACTGCATCGAAGCCATCGAGCGCCTCGGCGAGCAGAGCGGCGGTTTCGGCGCGTTCCTGGTCCAGACCATCGACTGGGCGCCCCGGGACAAGATGCTCAAGAGCTACGAGCTGATGGCCCGCTACGTCATGCCCCACTTCCAGGGCAGCGTCCTCAGCACCCAGGCGTCCAACCAGTGGGCCAAGGAACGGCAGGACGACCTGGTCAGCGGCCGCGTCCGCGCCATCGACCGGGCCCGGGATGCCTACGCCCAGCGCGCCGGCTAGGACGCCCAACTGCCGTCACGTCCCACAAACCCAGACACCGGCCGTATCCATGCGTGGGTGCGCGTGAGCATGGAAATCTCACGCGCACCCGCTTCGCTATTGCGGGCAGCGCGTGGCAACGGCATGCAACAACATGGGCCCTTCCGCTGCGATCAAGGCGACGAACACCTAAATGGCAGACTTCCGTTCAAAGTCTGCCATTCTGGTTCCACAACGGGTCGAAGGTCTCCCATTCCATAGGCCCCGGTCAACTACTGAGGCGTGAATGATGATCTAAACTCGGGCTCCTTCCGTCAGGCCTTACTGGATTCCCGCTTTCGCGGGAATGACCGAAGGGGTTGGTTTAGCTATTCGCTCACGCATCAGTAAATCGGCTACACCAAATCAGAATCGCAGGGCGGCGGCTTGAGTATTGCGGCCAAGTGGTCGGGAATGGTCACTCCGTATTTTCGATTGAATTCCGAAACAGAGCCAAAGGAGTCTGAGAAACCGAATCCCTCCACATATCCCCTGTCGAGAACACTCTGGAAAAGTTCCTTCGCCCCGTCCCAGTTGGATTGAGCCAAGTGTAGGAAACCCAACTGCACATCTACTATCGACGCGAAATCATCGGCGATAATGCTTTTGGCATGTTGGAAATCCTCGGACGACCGTTGAAGATCATTCAACTGCAAAAATGCTTCTCCGCGTTCACAATATGTGAAGGCCAGGCGCTCGCCAGGCAACTCCACGCCAGACTCAATGACCGCAGTTAAATCGGAAACTGCTTCAGAAAACTCGCCCGCCTGGACGTAAACTCGACCACGCTCAAGACGCGCTAATATATCCCACAAGGGGTGACCGACCAAAGTGCTCAAGCGCTCCGCCGCCAATTCTAAATCTCCATGGCTTTCGGCCATTGAACCTGCAGTGAATTCGGCAATCGGGCTGGTGAACCGATCCTGAAGGGAGATGAACCCCAGCAAATCGTTATAGATCGTCTCAAGTCGAATGTCGTGGGCATTTTCAAGATGGCGCAGTATCGTGGGTTTCAAATGCGCTGGGATAGTTACGATAGTATGCACCTCCGAACGTGGAATGACCCCACTACCGTCCTTAGGCACAACAAATATACTCTTCTGAGCCAAGACCCGATTAGCTGGAGCTTGCGGGAGGAATGTCTCGAAGGACGTTTTGTCTAGGACGATGATCCGGCCATCGTGCCAGCCGTCCGTATCCGATCCGTCACAGGCGAAGAAGAGGGCAACGTTGTAGTCGGTCGTGAAATCTACGACGTTGACTACACCACCGTTGTGACGCAGCATGGCTAAAATCTCATATCGGTCCGTGTCCGTAGTAAACCCTCTGGCCGTTCCGAGCATTTCCTCTTGCACATAGGTGATGTCGAGCCAGTCAAATCGGACGTCGGGATATTGGCGCTCGATATACCGGCGCAGACTAGTGGAGATATTTTGATTGTCGGACTTGGCCTCACCACGAAAAATAAGCCCGCCCCCAGCCGCCCTCCGAGCCAACTGGTTAATCAGATCCAAGGCCTCGTCAAAATCCTCGCTGTAAGGTTGACCCGTCGCAGCTGGAAAAGACATCTTCAAAAAGACCTCTCAGCAAATTGTTAGGACCAACAGAGTCGGTCATCGCCCGAACCCAGTTCGCCAAACTTAGAGACGGCAGTCTTTATACCAAACTCTGCCATTTTTGGCACCCCAGGCTGCTCCTGGTCGTGCCTGCAAGCACCGCGTGGGAGGTCGATCGACGGCAGAATGGCAGAGTTGCTAATGAAGTCCGCCATCATCAGAGCCTCTTTGTAGCAAGATCATGCTTTTTTTGCAATCCGGGTCATAACTGTAACCCTCCCCTGTAAGTGGCCTCGCGGAACCGCCCGCACCGGGGGGGTCGCTGTGCAACAGTGGCCTGGACTCAAAAGCGCAACGCTACGGAATAAGCCACCACCGTATCAAGCGCGGGGCCGCAATGACGCTTTCACCGAACGCGGCGGCGCGTGAGCGTTCGCGCGCGATTGACGGGTTTGGTGAGGCGTGATACGCTGGCAACACTGCAAGAAATACGGGAATCCGGTTGTGGATCCCCGTTACGTGAGCAAATCAGGAGTAGCAAAGATGAACGTTACCCCCCTGGCCATTGAGAAACTCAAGGAAGTCATGGATACCGAGGACGAATCCGGTTCCGCCCTGCGGGTGGTGGCGATGCCGGCCGGACAAGGTCTGCAGTATATGCTGACCATGGAAAAGGAGCACCAGCCGGACGACACCGTTTTGCGAATGGATGGTATGGAGTTCCTGCTGGACTCGGACAGCGCCCCCTTCCTGGAGGAGGCGACCATCGACTACGTGGAAGAGTTCGGCGGACGGGTCGGGTTCGTCATCAATAACCCGATGTACGCCGGTGGGGGATGCGGCTGCGGTGGCGGCGGATGTGGTTGCGGCGGCGGTGGAGGCGGATGTGGCTGCGGCGGTGGTGGTGGCGGATGCGGCTGTGGAGGACACTAGATCCCAGGCGCACAGCGACACAATTCCACCGCGTTGTTCGCGCCCCTGACGGCGCGACCGGGATACGCAACGATTCGCCCCGGCTGGCCTGATATGCCGGGGCGAATGCGTTTCCGCTCATTAAACGCCAACGCCGCGGACTCCTGCTGTTGATTAATCGAATGCAAAGTTGTCATCATTGTGCCGTAGCCCAATTGGGAGTTCGGTTATGAACCTTTGGCGCAAGATCTCCACAGAGCGCGGCTTGAATCTGCTGCGGCGCGACGTAGTTTCCTGGAACGAACTGCGAGCGACCAAGGACCTTTCCGGCACATCCTTTGCCAATTCGCAGTTGCGGGAGAGGGATTTAACGTGGAGCAATCTGGACAACCTGGACTTCAGCGGGTCCGACTTTGCCGGCGCGGATCTGCGCGGGGCCGACCTGAATGCCTGCGACCTTACCGGAGCCAACTTCCAGGGCGCTGACCTGCGCGGCGCCATATTGCATGGGGCCACGCTGCGGCTGACCAATATGGCCGGCGCCCAGCTGCAGGGAGCGAACCTGACCACGGCTGATCTGAGCCAGATCAACTTGCGTGGCGCCGACCTGGGCTCGGCGGTACTTCGAGGAACCTACTGCCATTACGCAGATTTTTCCGAGGCCAACCTTACCTGGGCAGACATGCAGTCGGCAAACCTTTCCAATTCCACTTTCTACAAAACGGTACTCACCGAAGCCAACATGTCACGCTCGAACCTGGCACACGCCAATTTCAACCTGGCATTGCTGGAAAACACCGACCTGAACGAAGCCTTTGTCCACGACACCATTTTCGCCGCGCTGGACCTCGGCGGCGCAAAAAACCTGGACAATGTGCTCCACGAACCTTCCTCGATGCTCAGCATCGGCACTGATACTCTCATCAATACATTGCGGAACGCTGGCGGTGAATTCACGCCGGACCAGCAGGTCTTCCTGTCCAAGGGCGGAGTTTCGGTGGCGCTGCTGTCATCCATACACGCCCCGGCCGATTTGATGAGCGAGCGCTGATCGTGGGCTGCCGGCCCGTTGCCGTGCCCATGATTGCCCACGAATTTTCGACTTTAGCGAGTCACACGCTAATCCCGCCGCTTCCCCCAGGCGGCCGCTAAAGGAGCACCGGCCAAATGTCCGCCACACCCCACGGGATCCGCTATTCAGCCCATCGTCCCGTGATAATGGGACGCAACGGCATGGTCTGCGCCGGCCATCCGTTAGCTGCTCAGGCCGGCATCTCCATTCTGCAGAAGGGCGGTAACGCGGTGGATGCCGCCATCGCCACTGCCGCCGCTCTCAACGTGGTTGAGCCGCTCATGTCAGGCATCGGCGGCGACGGGTTCATCATGACCTACCGCGCCCACGATCCCGTTACCGGTCACGACAGCCTGCGGGTGTGCAACGGCACCGGCGCCGCGCCATACGCCGCTACGCTGGGCCGGTATCGCGATGGCATCCCGATGAAAGGCATTCTCAGCGTCTCCGTGCCCGGCATCCTCAACGCCTGGCTGGACGTCCACGGAGCCTACGGGTCGCTGCCTCTGTCCGACGTATTGGCCCCGGCGATCGCGCTGGCTGATGACGGGTTTCCGGTCACGCACTACCTGGCGGCGGCCATTGCCGGGGACTCGCTCCTGTGCGAGTTTCCCACCAGCCGCGCCATCTTCACCCGGAACGGCTCCGGCGAACCGTTGCGCGCCGGCGATATCCTGCGCCAGAGCGACCTGGCCCGCACCCTGTCCGCCATTGCCGAGCACGGTCGCGACGTTTTCTACCGGGGGGCAATCGGCGAGGCCATCGTCCGTTTCAGCGAAGAGCAGGGCGGCCTGCTCACCATGGCCGACCTCAATGACTGCTCCGCCCGCTGGCAGGAACCCATCTCCACCGACTACGGCGACTACACCGTCTATGAAGCGCCGCCCAATTCCAGCGGCCACATCCTGCTGCAGGAACTCAACGTTATCCGGCAATACGACATGGCCGGCATGGGGTTCGGCTCACCGGAATCCATCCACCTGATGGTAGAAGCCAAGAAAATGGCCTTTGCCGACCGGGAAACCTACGTTGCCGACCCCGACTATATTGATGTCCCGCTGGCCGGAATGCTGTCTGCGGAATACGCCGAAGAGCGGGCCGCCGCCATCCACCGGGAGCGCGCCTCTCAGAACGTGGCCGCCGGCGACCCATGGCCTCACCAGACCGCGCCGCCGCGCCGGACCCCGGCGGGGGTGGGCGCGCGCCGCCGCGGCCCGCGCACGGAGGAGGAGGACACCACCTGCTTCGTGGTGGCCGACCGGGACGGCAACGCCGTGTGTCAGTTGCAGAGCATCCAGAGCGGCTGGGGTTCGTCGCTGGTAGCCGGGGATACCGGTATCCTGCTCAACAACCGGATGACCTATTGGCATCTTGATCCCGACCACGTGGACTGCCTCCAACCGGGCAAGCGGGTGCGCCACACCATGAACCCGGTGATGGTTTTTCGCCGCGCGGACGATGCGTCCCAAACCGGCGACAACGGCAGCGCCGCCCCCGCGCGACGCCTGACCTACGTCCTGGGAACTCCCGGCGCCGACTGCCAGGTGCAAAGCAACCTGCAGGTCATCACCAACCTGGTGGACTACGGTATGACGGTGCAGGAAGCGGTGGAAGCCCCCCGGTGGAAACACGTGGGCGACGGCACCGAATCCACCATCCCCCACACCGCCGAGGATCGCCTGCTGATGGAGAGCCGCTTCGACCCGGCGGCAGTGCGCCAGCTACGCGCCATGGGTCACCCGGTTCACGAGTTGGACGCGTGGGACGGCGTAACCGGCCGGGAGATGGCGCTGTATATTGACCCGGAGATCGGAGCGCTGCATGGCGCGGCGGATCCCCGCTACGACGGGTATGCGGTGGGGTATTGAGCGTCACCACACCGGTTTGCCACTTCGAGAGTTGACAATTAGGCAACCCCGGCATAGCCTTAGATCATACGGTTGGGAGGGCCGACTTGCAATTCGGTTCGTCAAGACGTGGTTCTTGCCCGGCCGTCTTTTTTATTGTGCATTTGCTCTACCTAGACGACGCCAGGTCTGTCGGCAATCCGGACGATAAGCATTTCGTCCTTGCTGGCATCACGATGTTCGAACGCCAGACCTACTGGCTCCAAGTTGCGCTGGAGCAGTTGGCTGAGAATCTCGCCGTTCGCCTCAACAACCCAGCCCCTGAAAATCTCGAGTTTCACGGAAACGCGATTCGCAAAGGAAGTGGTTGGTGGCGAAAAATGGGGCTGATGGAACGCCGCTCGGTCATCATAGACGCTTTGCTCACTGTGCGGACGCTCCGCGGCCAATGGGAATTGTTCGGCGTTGTAGTTGATAAACGTGCGCTGTCTCCCGACGACCCAATAGACTATGCTTTTGCCCAGATTTGCAAGACATTCGATGAGATTTTGCAACGACTGCATTTTGCCGGCGACAGTCAACGCGGACTGATTATTCTGGACAAATCGTCCCAAGAAACGCGCCTCCAATCGTTGGCTACGGAGTTCAGAACGTTTGGACATCAGTGGGGAATTGCCCGCAACCTAGTGGATGTGCCACTTTTCGTCGACTCTAGGGCGACCCGCTTGATTCAGTACGCCGACCTTGTTTCGTATGCGTTGTGGAGGAAATTCGAGCAAGGGGACGACGAATTCTATAACGCAATCGCAGACTTCTTTGGCCGGGGTGGGTTGCACTATTATAAGAAGTAAGAACTCTACCGACCCGTGCGATTGCCCGGGCTGCTCTCCCGGGTTCCCGTAACCGTCAGCACTCCGTTTGCCACCGCCGGCGTGAGGCCCTACAATGGGGCCAGTCTCCGGGGTCTCGCCTATCCGATTTACCACCACCCGGGGTAATGGTTGGACATCATGCGAATGCCCGGACAACGCCGCAGCCAGGAACCCGACGAGGTTGGACAACGCGCCGGCCTGTTCGCTGAGGCCATACGCGACGGCGACATGGACTTGGCCTGGTCCATGCTCTCCAAGGAAACCCGTGGAATGCGGATGGGTGTCTGGGCTACCCGTCTCAACATCGATATGCAGGTGGCATACCGCGCTGCTTACGATGCCGACCATCCCATGCGGGATTCCATGATGGACGATTTTCGCACCACCGTCCTTCGCCTCTGGCCCCTGGAAGATCTGTCCGAGTTGGCTGCCGCGCCCACCCGCTACGTGGACAACGAACACGCTTTCGTCTTTCTGCCCTTCGGCGTTAAGGACGAAACGGTGGTGCAGCACAGCCGGCTCATGTCGGGCCTGATGATCCCCATGTTGCTGGAAGACGCCCAGTGGCAGATTGACCTGCCCGGCTGGCGCTTCCTGGACACTTCCGACCCCCGAAGCCGTGGCTAAGCGTCCCGCTCGAACCCGTTCCCGAGGCGGGCGCAGGCGACAGTCCGCCGACACCAACGACTCCGCCCCACTTCATCCCGAGGGAGACCACGACCGACGCGGGCGGCGTGCCAGCGCGGACGCGGGCATCTGCGAACTGTGCGAAAGGGCCGTCGAGCGTTTCACCGTGCATCACCTGGTGCCCCGGGCCCGGGGCGGCAACCACGGGCCGACCGCCTTACTTTGCCCCACCTGCCATCGGCAGGTTCACGCCATGTTTTCGGTGACTACGCTGGCCGAGGAGTTGTACAGCGTGGGGTTGCTGCGGACCAACCCCCGCGTCGCAGATTTTCTGCGTTGGATGCGCAAGCAGCGCGGCACGAGGTTCCAGGTGCGCCGGGCGAAAGAGCGTGGATGATTGCACAACATCCGATCGTGTTATGATTCCGTAAAAGACCAGTGAGAACGTCGCTTTGGCGAACCAGCCAAATATCACGCCGCAGCAAGTAGCCGACGCCATTCGCGCCGGGCTGCCCAACCGTCCTGACGTAGTGCTATCCTCATCCGAAGCGTCGGAACTGGCTGGTACCTATCGGGACAATCTGCAGCATTATCGTGAGCATGTCCTGAAAAGCGCTGCCGATGGCGATTATCTTCAGGTAGCCGAGAAATCTTGGGGAGCATACACACAAACCATCAAGGCAATCGCAGCAGAGCATCGACTCCGGGTTCGCAGTCATACTATCATCCTGCGTGTCTCTGAGCGTCTGGTATCTCTGGTGTCCCTCCGCGACCCTGCCTCCGGCGTCGTTTTGGATAATGGAGCAAACTCGGCCCACAGTATGCACATCCATTTTTACGAGAACGACCTTCCCGCCGAAACTGTGATACGGAGGGCCGACGGGGTGGCAGCAGCCATTGACCTACTGCAAGAACTCTTCCCGCCCGAGCCAACTGCCTCATGACCAACACAACTGAAACCGCCGATGTCGTCATCATCGGTGGCGGCGTGATGGGCTGCAGCATCGCTTGCAACCTGGCGCTGACCGCCGCCGACCATGGCCTGCGCCGCATCGTCCTGCTGGAGCGGGACACACTGGGCAGCGGGTCCACCGGGCGCAGCAGCGCGGCCATCCGTATGCACTACTCCACCGCCGTCAATGCTGAACTGGCCTGGCGGAGTTTGCAGATTTTCCGCAACTTCGAGGACATCATCGGCGGCGAGTGCGGCTACACCCGTACCGGCTACCTGGTGTTCGCCGGCGAAGAGGATCTCCCTTCCTTCCGCTCCAACATTGCCACCCAGCAGTCGGTGGGCGTGATTACCGACATCATCAGCGCCGGCGACGCGGCGGAGTTGGCTCCCGGTTTTGCTGTGGATGACGCCGCCGCAATTGCCTACGAGCCCTACTCCGGCCATGCCGACGCTTCCGGCACGGCCTATGCCTATGCCACCCGCGCCCGAAGTGAAGGCGTCACCATCCGTTTGCAGACGCCGGCTTCGGCCATTGAGACCAGCCTGGATTCCACGACCAGGCACGGCAGCCGGGTGGTGGCGGTACGCACCGCCGGCGGCGAACGTATTGAAACCGGCATTGCCGTGGTCGCCACCGGCCCCTGGACGGCCCGTTTTCTGGCGCCCCACGGCATCGACGCGCCAATGATCGCCACGCGCCACGAGGTGCTGCACTTCCGCCGACCCCTGGACCTGGTGCCGCACCATCCCGGCGGAGCAGACATCGGCAACCGCATCTACTTCCGCCCGGAAGGGCAGGACCTGACCCTGGTGGGAAACGGCAACCACTCCGACGTGGTGGATGACCCGGAGGTGTACGCCCAGCGGGCCAGCGCGGCGTTTATCCAGGACGTGTGGCAGCGTCTCGCCCGGCGCATCCCGCCCATAGCCGACGCTGAACTGACCTCCGGATACGCCGGTCTCTACACCAACACGCCGGACTCCCATCCCGTCATGGATCGCATCGATGGAGTGGACGGCCTGTACCTGTGCAGCGGGTTCAGCGGCCACGGCTTCAAGCTGTCGCCCATGGTGGGCGTGCTGATGGCCGAGCTGATCGGCAACGGCGCCACAACCACCATGGACATCGCTCCCTTGCGCTTCTCCCGGTTCGCCGAGGGCGACCTGAACAACGCCGGCTACGGTTTCGACGTGCTGGCTTGACCAGCCGCCATGATGGTCGAGCCTTCTGCCCACCCCGACGGCGACGGGTTCGCCGTCATCGTCTCCGGTCTGACCAAGCGGTTCGGCCGGGTTACGGCAGTTGACGACGTTAGCCTGGTAATTCCGGTTGGCGGTGTGTTCGGGCTGCTGGGCCCCAACGGCTCCGGCAAAACCACCATGCTCTCTATGCTGGCGGGTTTCATCGGCCCCACCGCCGGCGCGATTACCCTGCTGGGCAAAAGCGGCGCCGACGGACGGCGGGCGGCCCGGTCCGGCATGGGAGTGTTGATTGAGCGGCCCATCTTTTGGCCGTATCTGTCCTGCCGCGACAACCTGAAGTGCCTCCAGGGTGTGTACGAATCCGACGGCGGCGATACGGAAATTGACGACCTGCTGGCCACCGTCGGCCTTGATGGAGACGCGAGCCGGCGCAAGTTTCGGGCCTGCTCCACTGGAATGAAACAGCGGCTGGGCATCGCGGCAACGCTGCTGGGCGATCCATCCCTTCTGATCCTCGATGAGCCGACCAATGGGCTGGATCCGGCCGGTATTGTGGAGGTGCGCGAACTGATCCGAAACTTGTGCAACGACGGCCAGCGCACGGTAATCCTCGCCAGCCACCTGCTCGGCGAGGTGGAGCAGGTCTGCGACCGGGTGGGGGTCCTGGCCCGTGGCCGCCTGCTCTACTCCGGCCCGGTCGCCGGCATGGGCGCGCCGGCCCAAGCCTTCCTACGCACTACCGACGATGAACGAGCGGCCACGGTCCTGCAAGATACCGGCTGGCAGGTCGCGGTCCAATCGGCTGACGGACTGGAAGTCGTGGTCACGCCGGGTGACGAGTGGCAGATCAGCCGCGATCTGGCCAACAGCGGGATTTACGTATCGGAGTTGCGGTCTCTGGGCAGTTCGTTGGAAGCCGGCTTCATGGAAGTCACCGGCGGGCCGGAGCAAAACGCAGCTTGATCTCCGCCGCGGACATAGCCAACGCCTTGCGCTGGGAATGGTTCCGACTAAGTCGGCGCGCCGGCCTTTGGGTAATCCTCGGGCTGGTAGCCGTCGCCGTTGCAGGCGTCGTGGTAGTTACGGTAGTGGTCCAGAACGCAGTCGCCAGCGGCTTTTCTATACCGTCCAACGGATTTCCACTATTGGTCTTCGAGGTCTTGTCCCGTCTCGGCCCATTCCTTGGCATCATCCTTGCCGCCATTGTTTTCGGCGGCGACTTCGGCTGGGGAACGCTGCGGCCGCTGCTGGCGCGAGGGCAGGCCCGCTGGCAGATAGCGTTGGTCAAGCTTATTCTGCCCGGCGTAATTCTGGGTATCGTGTGGTTGGTGGCGTGGACGCTGGCCGCTGCGGTCGGCCTGGCCGCCGGCGAGCCGTCAGCCGGAGCTCTGGAATTCCTGGCAGATTCGCCCGACGACTGGCCAGGAACGGTGGGTCGGTTCTTCTCGGCGTGGCCGGTGGCAATCACCTACCTGGGATTGGCTGCGCTGCTCTGCGCGCTGGGCCGTTCCACGGCTTTCGGAGTGGGTGTCGCCGTGGCCATCGTCCTGGTTGAAGCGGTAGCCTACCCGATTGCCGGGATCATCGCAGAGCTTGCATTGGACTTTTCCCTTGACGAGTACACGCGCTGGACGCTGCGGGGTGTAACCGACGGGCTCATGGGTCGAGACGACGATTTTGGGCCCTGGGTTTTCCTGCCGGCCACGGCGGCCTACCTGGCATTATTCTGGGGACTGACGCTGGCCGTCATCGCCCGCCGCGATGTGAGCAGCGGCAACGGCTGAGAACTCCCGGACGTGTGGCACCCAAAGCTTCGCGCATCGCAGGGCTGGTGCAAAGTCCCTTTAGCCGCTCATGGTGAGCCTGTCGAACCATGCTCCGGCAACGGTGGCGCCCTTCGACAGGCTCAGGATGAGCGGAAACCAAAGAGGCCGATTACTCTGCACCAGCCCTGCGCGCATCGGCCTGGTGCTAGGCTACGGAGACGATGCGGGTTATAATACCGTCGGTTTTGCAGCACACCCTTTGATGAGTTTGAGCAGGATGTCCCAAGCGCCACAGAACAGTCCCAATGACGAGTATGTTCGGCAGTTCATGCCCCCGGAGCGCCGTGGGTCGGCTACTCCCAGCGCGGAGGTAGCCGAAGCACCGGCGGAAACACCCGCTGCGGAAGTGGTGGAAGTAACCGAAGCCCCGGCGGAAACACCCGCAATGGAAGTTGCGGAGGTTGTCGAAGCCGGGCGAGAAACGCCTGTTGCGGAAGTTGTCGCAGCCGCGCCTGATACGCAGGTATCCGACGGGGCGGTTCCGGCAGCCGCGGTTAAATCGGCGTCTTCCGACCCGATACCCGCTACCCCTTCCATCCCCGAACCGGAAGATCTGCCGTCTCCGGAAACGTTGGCCGAGGATATGGAAGACGGCGATACCCTTCCTGCCTATGTGGAGGCCAACGATCTCTTCAAAATCTACAAGCCGGCGGATCTGGAAGTGGTCGCGCTGCGCGGTGTCGATCTGGAGGTGAAACCGGGCGAGTTGATTGGCATTGTGGGCGCCAGCGGTTCGGGCAAGACCACACTGCTCAACATCCTGGCCGGCTTGGAGAGCCCATCGGCGGGCCGGATCCGGGTGGGCGAACGGGACCTGCTGGACATCAGCGATCAGGAGTTGGTGGAGTATCGTCGTCGTGAGGTGGGGTTCGTCTGGCAGGCCACGGGCCGCAACTTGATCCCCTACCTGAATGTGCGGGACAACATCGAGCTTCCCCAAGCCATCGCCGGCGTGAACCGGCGGCAGCGTCGCGAACGGGCGGAAGAACTGCTGGACGCCCTGCAGATGTCGGACAAGGGCCGGCGCTACCCCTCGGAACTGTCCGGCGGCGAGCAGCAGCGGGTCGCCATCGCGGTGGCCCTGGCCAACAACCCGCCCCTGCTGCTGGCCGACGAGCCCACCGGCGAGCTGGATACCAACATGGCCGAGGACGTCTTCCTGATGCTGCAACGCATCAACCGGCGGTTTGGGGTGACCATCATCATCGTCACTCACTACGCCGGCATCGCCCGGTGGGTGGACCGGGTGGTGCGCATCCGGGATGGGCGCATCGGTTCCGAATCCTACCTGATGTCATCCTATCGGGGTGGTGAGGGTCAGGAGGAAGAGTACCTGGTGATCGACCGGGCGGGTCGGCTGCAGTTGCCAAGGGAATTCGTGGAACGCCTGTCGCTGGACGGACTGGCCAGCGCGGGGATGGACGAACACGGAGGATCAATCACGCTGCGTCCGGCGTCGGCGCCACACCGCAGCCGTGAGCGACACGAAGCGGGTTTGGACGATTAACCGTCGCGGCCGGTTGGCGCTTGGTTAGAACGTCGGTAGGCAAGGTGAGTCAATGGTCGAGGCGGTGACAACGGCGCTGGCTACGGAGTCAGCAACCCGCGAGTTTGGTGAAGGCGAAAGCGCGGTTCGAGCGGTGAACGATGTCACCGTGAACATTGCGCCGGGCGAGTTTGTGGCGCTGGTCGGGCGTTCCGGCTCGGGCAAGACCACCCTTCTGAACCTGTTGGCGGGATTGGATCGCCCCAGCTCGGGTAAGGTCTGGTTCGAGGGACGGGAATTGTCCCAGATGCCCGAGCGAGAGTTGGTGGGACTGCGGCGGGAAAAGATCGGTTTCGTGTTCCAGTCCTTCGGCCTGATACCGCTGCTGTCCGCCTTTGAAAACGTGGAATTGCCACTCCATATCGGTGGCATATCGTGGCGAGACCGGCGACGACGGGCCAATGAGGCGCTGGATCTGGTAGGGCTGCTGGGCCGCGCCGGACACCGCCCCTATGAGCTGTCCGGCGGCGAGCAGCAGCGCGTCGCGATTGCGCGAGCGTTGGTGGCCGGCCCTTCGGTCCTCTTCGCCGACGAACCAACCGGCGAGTTGGACAGCGTCACGGCGCAGAGCATCGGCGGCATCATGCGCGACATTGCCGCCAGTCGCGGCGTTACGGTGGTGACGGCCACCCACGACGTGATGCTGGCCGGCATGACCGACCGGCGATTGCAAATGGCGGACGGCCGGATTACTGCCGTCGAGTGACGGACGACCGGGCGGACTATCACGTTTGCCCAATGTTGGACGGCGTGCTATATTTTGACCCGTAAAGCGAAGAGCAACGAAATTCGGAAATGGGGAGCATTGTATGGCTTACGTAACGCCACGAGACGGCGAAACCCCTGAGAGTCTGGTAAATCGATTCCGCGCGTCGGTGCAGCACGCGGGCATCCTGCGCGAGTTGAAAGACCGCCGGTTCTTCCGGTCCAAGGCCCAGAAGGAGCGGTTGGCGGCCCAGCGCGCCGCGCGGCGACGCCGCCGGCAGCGGCGGTAGGCCGGTCGAGGTTCTCAACCCGGAACCCGGCAAATTGACCGCTCGTGGGCTGGATGCTAGACTCCGGTCCGTTGCGAAAACCTGAGCGAGCCCGCTTGGGACGCCAAGTCCCCGGCGGCGCTCTTGAAATTGAGGAGGGCAGGTTTGCCTCGCTACGATTATCGGTGTACTGAGTGCGCTAACGAGTTTGAGCTGGTTCAGAAGTTCAGCGAGGCCGGCCAGGGAGAGTGCCCGTTGTGCGGCGGCGCGGGCCAGCGCGTGTTCCACGCCGTGCCGGTGATTTACAAGGGCAGCGGCTTTTACACCACCGACTACGGCCGGCCCAAGCGCCCCACGGAAGCTCAGGAAGCCAAAGAAGCCGCCACCGAATCGTCGTCCACCAAGAGCTCCGGCGACAGCTCGGACAGCAAGTCCAGCGACTCCGGATCATCCGGCGGCTCGGAATCGGCGACGCCGGCAGCGGCGGCCAGCGGAGATTCCGCCTAGTTTGCATCTTTCCGTCAAGCGTTCAGCACAAGCCGCGCTTTCGAGGGCGGCTTTTTCTTATCCTGAAATGTAACGACCTTCACCATGCGGGCACTGATACAACGGGTTGCATCCGCGTCGGTTCTGATCGACGATGCCGAGGTGGGCAGCATCGGCTCCGGTTTGGTGGTGCTGCTGGGCGTGGCCGACGGGGACGACAGCGCCGACTCCCGTTGGGTGGTGGACAAGGTGGTGAATATGCGCATCTTCGCCGATGACGAGGGCCGTTTCAACCGCTCCGCGCTGGACGTGGACGGCGGGCTGCTGGTGGTATCCCAGTTCACCCTCTACGCCGACACCCGCCGTGGCCGGCGTCCCGATTTCACCCGCGCCGCCGCGCCCGAGGACGCCAACCGTCTCTACGAAGAAGCGGTGGCGATGTTCCGCGAAACCGGCCTCGCCGTCGCCACCGGCGAGTTCCAGGCGTATATGCAGGTCAGGCTCCAGAACGACGGCCCCGTCACCATAATGGTGGACAGCGCCGACCGGGGACGGCCCCGGCGAGGGTAGTGACGTGTTGAGCTGACCGCCATCTGGCGATCAATCGTTGATCACGCCCTCAACCAGGGTACCCAGTTCGCCGACGGCTTCGGCTATGTCAATGGCGATGCGTTCTTTATCCAGGGCTGGATGCTCGTGGGCGTATAACGCGCTGCCCCCGAATTCGGTCAGGTACTGGTGTTGTTCTCCGGGGACCGGTTGGTCCTGCGGCCAGCGCAAGTCGCGGCGTATCTGTTCGACAAGCAGGCGGAGGTTGTGTCCGTCCCGGCCGGTAGTGGGGTAGCTGAAGCCGTGGGCGCCCAGCAACGCTTTGTAGATATTTTCCAACGCGGTTTGCCCGGCCCGGCCCACACCCTTGTCCGACATCCTTGTGACGTATCCCGCCTCAAGGGCGAGTTGGAGGTCCCCGGCCGCGTCGTTAGAGTCCTGGAGGCGGTCTCGCACATCCTGCCAGTCGGTGCGCTCTTCCGGTGGGTCATGGCGATCCAGTCGTTCGTCGGGCATGATGGGGCAACCGTGTTTGGCGATGGAATTGGCCAGGTTGTTCCTGAAATGGCTGTCTCGGAGAAATTCCGTTTCGGTCATGCACAGGATGTCGATCCCAGACGCCTGTGGCATCTGGGCCTTCTGGATAATGCGGGCCTCCTGGCGCAGGTTTTCGAGCCACGTCTCATCCTGGGGCGTCTCTTTGATGACGAGGACATCTATATCGGAGTCGTGCCGGTGATCACCGCGCGCGCGGGAACCGAACAGGATGGTCTGACTGGCTCCGGATATTCGATGTATCAGGCGGGCAATTTCCAGAGCCTGCCAGTCGGTTGACAGTGCGGTCATGTCCCAGTCGTCCTGATTTCCTTCTACTCGGTCAGCCAGACCAGCGTTTCGTCCACCACCTCCGTCGGTATGTCCCGGCGCACGGTGGCCCGTCCCACGTCCTCCAGCAGCACCCAGCGGTTGGCGCCGCCCACGGTCTTCTTGTCCAACGACATCGCGGCCCTGACGTCGTCCAAGTCAACGCCGCGCGCTGTGATGGGCAAGTCGAACCGCTGGAGCAGGACGCGCTGCCGGTCCAGGATGTCGTCGCCGATCATGCCCATCTCCCGGGCGATGCGCCCGGCGCCCATCATGCCCACCGATACGCCCTCGCCGTGCATGAACCTGCCGTACTCGGTGGATGCTTCCAGCGCGTGGCCGATGGTGTGGCCGTAGTTGAGCAGGATGCGGATGCCCAGGGTTTCCCGCTCGTCCTGGCTGACCACGTCGGCCTTGATGGCCATGCTGCGCCGGATGACCTCGGTGGAGATTTCCGGTTCCACGTCCATCAATGCCTCGGCGTGTTCCTCGAACACGTCCACCAGCGACGGATCCAGGATCAGACCGTGCTTGATGGCCTCGGCCCAGCCTTCCGAAAGTTCCCGCTTGCCCAGGGTGGACAGCGCCTGCACGTCAGCGAGAACGGCCCGGGGCTGGTAGAACGCGCCGACCATGTTCTTGGCTTGGGGCAGGTTCACCGCCACCTTGCCCCCAATGGAGGCGTCCACCATGGCGGCCATGCTGGTGGGCACCTGGACGAAGGGCACGCCGCGCAGGAAGGTGCTGGCAATGAAGCCCCCCAGGTCGCCGGCCACGCCGCCGCCGATGGCGATGATGGGCTGGCCGCGCTCGGCCTTGAGACCCACCAGCCACTCGTAGATCTCCTGGGCCTGCTGGAAGGACTTGCTGGTCTCGCCGGCCGGGATGATGAAACAATGGGCGGCGATACCGGCCCGCTGCAGGGCCCACTGGGCGTTGCGTCCGTAGGGCCGCATCACGTTCTCGTCGGTGA
>JAGWBI010000069.1:0-362 GCA_021295965.1 Dehalococcoidia bacterium
CGCGCTCAAGCCGGTGAGCTCCCATTCGCGTTCGAGCGTCTCCAGCACCCGGGTGAGGTCGCAGGTCTGGTCCGCCATCCTCGGGCGGTCCAGCTCGACGTAGAACAGCTTGACCACCGGGTCGATTTCGAGGTCGCGGATCTCGTCGGCCGCCTTTCGCACCATCTGGCGGTGGATCTGGCTCTCGGCCGGCACGTCGATGACAACATCGCCGCGCATCTCCGCTTGGCAGCTCAGTCGCCGGCCTTCCGCGAGACCCTTGATCCGGTCGTACTTCTTCTCTGCGGCGGTGGCGTCGCCGAGGTGACTCTCCAGCGATTCGATGCCGAGCTTCGCGAACTCGCCGGTGCTGAGCGAGACCT
>JAGWBI010000069.1:406-3737 GCA_021295965.1 Dehalococcoidia bacterium
GGGGTGCCGGCCGGGAACTCGCCGCGACGCCCCGAGGGCATGAAGACGACGCGGGCGGTTGCCGGGCTCTGCGTCTCGGTGGCTTCGCTCATGACGTGGGTTCGGGTCCGGGCCGGCTGCCGGGGTTCTCCGGCACGGATCGACGGTGCGGAGTCAGCATGGAAGGAATCGGCCTCGAGCCAATGTTCCCACGAAAGCGCATTGGTGTCCGGTCAAGGCGCAAGGTCCTGTAGGTCGGACTGGCCGCTGGCGCAATCCGACATCACCCTTCACGTTGGGCGTCGCTCCATGTCGGATTACGCTGCGCCAATCCGACATGCAGTCGCTTGTCCAAGCGGGCGGGACGCCCGCGCTCCGGGGGACATCTCCGAAATTCCGGTGCCGCCATTGTCGCGAAAGAGGGCATGATGGTCCGCACTGCGCCTGCCGGAACGTCCGCAACCGGCGTCACGAGGTGCCGGCTTCGCACAGGTGCAGCCGGGGCGCGTCGCTCTCTGCGCCGGCGACGCCGACCGCCCGGCCGCTCTCGAGCAGGTACCAGCGTTCGACGTCCGTCTCCGGTCCCGGCCAGGGTGCGAACATCGCACCATGGCTGTCGCAGGGGGCGCCGGTCGCGAGCTTCATCGCGGTCACCCGTTCCTCGCGAAGCGCAAACGCGCCGGTCGTGCGAAACCGGTCTTCGCCGATCTCCGAGCACATGATCTGGCCGAGGGTCGGCACGTCAGCCCGTAGCCTCCGTCACCCCGTGGCCGCGCCCATTCGTGTTCGGTCGAAGCAAGAGGACTCTCGCCGTTGCATGAATCCATGCATCGGGACTTTCACCGCCGAATGAATCGATGCGTCCGCACGGGCCGCAAAAGGATGAATCCCCAGCATGGGCCAGCCGTTCCCCGTGCCCTTGTGGCATGCCGTGTCTTGACCGGACATCGATGCCGGCGCGCGTCATTCCCCGACCGCGAGCCCGGACGCCTTGAAGCCCCCGAAGCCGTCCTCGACGATGCTGTACGTCACGCGCTGTCCGGCTTCGAGGCCCGCGACTCCGGCGTCCACGACCGCGGACTTGTGCACGTAGAGGTCCTTGCCGCTCGTGTCGTCGGTAATGTAGCCGCCGAACGGCGGGCGCTGCGGGGTGTAGGAGCGAATGACGCCGCTCGATGGGCCGGGCACGATGCCGCGGGCGGCGGTCTTGTCCATTTCGGCCCGGGCGACGGAGAGGACGACCCCGGTTTCGCTCTGAAACGCGGCGAGGATCTCCGCGGCGCATTCAGTCGGGGACCTGTCGCTGGTGTCGATGGTCATGGCCGGCTCGACGCCGCCTGGCGAGGTGCCGTAGAGCCGCTCGCGCAGCGCCGCGTCGTCGTCGTCGCGCTGGGCGACGCTCTCGCCAATCTGGCGCGATCGGCCTCCCATCTCCTCCTTGCGCTTGTGCCAGCGCGCTTCCCGTACGTCGTCGCGCGCATGAAGGGCGACCCAGAACACGTCGTCCCTCGAACCGAGCACGGCGTCGAGCATGCCGCTCTCGATGATCCACAGCTCGTCGAGATCAGCCAGCGCGTCGGCCGCCCGCACTGTGTCCTCGTCGATCTGGCGATGCCACTTCTCCGCGACATCCCTGCCGGTCGTGAGGCCCGCCATGCGGGCGCGGGTCGTGATCATCTCGCCCGGATGCTTGACCTTGTTGCCCGTCATGCGCGAGATCTCGCGCGCCACGTCGGACTTTGCGCTGCAGGTCTTTCCGAAAATTCCAATGACGTTGGTGGCCATGGTCGTCAGGTCCCGTGTCGCTCGTTCATGCCGTTCAAGGTTCGCATCCTGCCCGTAGACATCACACTACGGGTGGAATGCTGATGGCAACATCTTCTCCAGGACGGTGAGTCATGGGCGCCGCATCATCAGGCCGGTGAGCACCGCGTGCTTCTTCGCCGCCAGCAGCTCGCGCTGCGAGTGCATCAGCCGGCCCATCGGAGTCGCGCACGAGTGCACCAACCGCTTCGCCGGCACCCAGGCGATGAACGCGCACGACCCAAGCACGTGCACCAGCCACAGAACCTCGTACGCCGTCGAGCCCGGCCCGGTCGCGGCAGGCGTCGCCATCGCGAACAAACTGCCCACGAACGAAACGCCGTGCAGCTCCCAGGGCAACGCGGCCAGCCGCATCCCCTCCACCACGAAACCGCTCAGCACCACCAGGAACAGGAACACCGCGGTCGGAGTGTCGGTGTACTTCCGCTCCTCCGTCCCCTGGACCGCGATGCGCCATCCGATGGCCAGCGCGCACCCCACCAGCACCATCAACCCCGTGAAGTCGTAGACGAAGTCGAACGCGAGCCGTACCGGGTGCGATGTCACCTCCCAGATGTCCGTCCAGCCGAACGCGGGGAATCCCTCGCGAACCAACACCGCGAGCATCTCCGCCGTGAACATCAGCGAGAACCCCCAGAAGATGAGGGTGTGCTTCAGCCAGCGGAATCCGCTCACCGAGAGCAGCGTGCGGTGCAGGATGACGTCGTCGACCAGCGTCCGGCGCATCGCCTGCGGATTCGCGTTCTCCCGGCGAATGACGCCCCGGTAGCGGTTCCAGGTCGGCAGATTCTTGCCGACCAGCATCCGGTACAACCCCACATCGAGCACCACCAGCGCGGCCAGCACCGCGGGACCGAACAGGATCCACTTGAACTCCATCCGCCCCTCGAAGGTCTCGAGGGTGTAGTGGCCGGCCAGCGCACCCACCGCCCAGACGTAGGCCCACGCCCCGAGGAGCCCCAGCCACGTGGCGCTGCCGAGCAGTCGCTCCGTGTCGAATGCCCGGGTCAGGGCCAGCAGCGCCAAAGCGGCCGCCGCGCCGGCAAGCAGCAGCATCGACGCGAAGAAAAGCCCGTAGCCCCACCCCGCCCCGACGATTCCGGCAAGGCCGAGCAGAATCCATGCTGCTGCGCCGGCTATGGGGCGTAGAACTTTGGGGCTCAGTTCATCCAAGGCCACTTCGCGAAACCAGTTGAGGACTTTCGAATATGGCGGGTTGTTCTATGACAAATCCAGCTTGAAGAGGAAGTCACTTGCCTTGTTGACGAGCTTCGAGTCGTCTCTGCAATGTGAATGTCCATTCTTCTCGAGCCTTCAGCCAGAAAGACTTGGGTGACATTCAGCCCACTTCGGCCTCGGCCTGGGCGAGCTTCTGCGCTTCGCGCTCCGCGTCCAGTGCGAGCATCGCCGCGTGCAGGGCGGGGTCGCCGCCCTTGTAGGTCGTGAACTCGTTCACGCACGCCTTCGCCTTGTCGACCGCGATGAGCGCGTCCGCCGCGTAGGCGTCGGCGCCGATCTTGTCGCACCA
>JAGWBI010000039.1:0-8769 GCA_021295965.1 Dehalococcoidia bacterium
TTGTGTTTTTCATTTGACGAAATCTCCTTTGAGATTGTCTTGGCCGACTGTCGGACACCCGCTTTTGCGGAGCAAGGGGTTCACTCTACCTGGGTGTCCGCTCAGTCATTTTCGCTTTCTCGACCTCAGGCAACTCTAGTTGGGCGTTACCCGCATGAGAGAAGTCCAGGAGCTCCATGGGCCGTTCACGCTTCGGCCACCGATAACGGCGAACACGTACTCTTCGCCACTGGTGAGACCAGAAAGAATGTGCGAACTCGGGCCTTGCGTCTGGGTCCAAATGATGCCAGTGTAATTGCCGGCGGTCCAGTCGGACTGCTTGATACCGGCGAGCCAGTGCACGGAGGCGTTGGGGGCCGCGGTCCAGCTCAGGTTGACGATACCCGGCACCGAGCCAGCAGTGGCAGTCAGGCCGGAAGCGTTACCCAGTTCCAGCGTCACCGTTACCTCTTCAGCGGTGACCGCCCATTCCGACGGCTCGCACAGGTCAATGATGGCCCGCACGCGGTACTTGTAGGCGCCGGTGGCCGGCACGTTCTCATCGACGAATTCCTGCGTCTGGATGTTGTCGATGGCCTCTGCCGCGGTGGCCGCGCTCTCGAGGTACCGGTGCGGCTCGGTGTGACCGGCCATGGGCAGCGTCATCCAGGTGGTGGTGCCGACGCGGACTTGCTCTCGTTGTCATTGTCGGTGTCGACGTCATCCTCGGTGCGCCAGGCTGCGTTGCCGGCGGCCGTCCCGGGCGGGTCCCAGGTGAACAACACGTGAGCGGGGTTATCGGGGCTCGGGTCGGCGTCAGGAGACGTCGGTACCTGGGCACCCATCGGCCTTTCCAAGGTTTCACTGACCATTCCCGCCGGACCGGTGAGGTTGGCGTTGTTCGTAGCCCTGACCCGGTAGTGATAGGTCATGCCATAGGCCAGGTCGTCGGAGTCGTCCACGTAGGACGTGCCGGTGACGTTGGAGTCAAGCGTCATCCATGCGCCGTTGCCGACCTTCCGATCGACCATGTAGCCGGTGATCCTGGCGGTGCCGGGCTGGATCTCGATGCCGGCATCGTCGCCGCCGATGTGCGTGGGGGTCCGGTTGGTGCAGGTAGCACAGCCCGGGAACTCTGCCGGGACCTTGCCGTTATCCACCGGCGCCTTCCAGGTGATCATGATTTGGTCATCGCAACTGGGCATCGCGTCCAGGTCTCGCGGCGCGCTGGGCGGCGCGAGGAGGGCGTCCAGGAGGCCGCCGGAGGTGGCGGTCGTTATGGACCGGCCATAGGACCACGCGCCGAAGGCGTAGCGGTTGTAGGAATTGTAGTGGGCCCGATACACCACTGCCGCTGCGGCGGGAGACAGGTCGTCGTACATGTAGCAGTAGGGCGACCGCGGGTTATTATCGGGGTCGTCGGAGCCAACCGCCGGTTCGCCTGCCATGGGCGACACCGCGTCGTTCATCTGCACGCAGTTGAGGTTGTCCCACCAGGTATCAACCATGGCGGTCGGGTACTTCCCGGCCTGGAGGCCGTACACCCGTTGCACCGCCGCCATGACGTCTTCCGACAGCCCGGCGTACGCCATCCCCTCACTGCTGCTGACCAGGGAGGTCCGCATCGCGGGGGTCAGGTTGTTCCACCAGTACTTCACGTCGTACTCGACGATGGCCCGCACCGCGTAGGTGTACACGGTATTGTAGGCCAGGCCCCGGTCGCTGTAGTCGGCGGCCAGGACGCTCGGCAAGTTCAGCAGGTCGATAACGTCATCGCCAAACCTGTTGATGGGGTGATCGGGGTCGCTAGTCCAGGCGTCCCGGCCAATCCGGTAGCCGATGACCGACGCGCCGGGGGCCCGCAGTTTCGGCTGTGCCCAGCTCAGGCGGGCGCCGTTGTCCAAGCCCTCGGCCATGAACATCACCGGCATCGAGGCGTGACCCTCGGTGACGGGCTCGGGCTCGGGCGAGGGCTCGGGCTCGGGGTGGGTATGATCAGGGTCGGTGTGGTCGAGGCGCGCTTGTTCGTGGTCTGTGTCACACTGCGACCGCTCTTCGGCGGTACCGGTATCACACCCATCCGCCTGTGCCACTTGGGCTTGCACAACGGACAGCGCGACCACCGTAGCCAGCACCCCGAATACGGCCAGCGACATCAAGGCCACCGGCCAGATGTGCTTTCTGGTTTTGTAAGTCATTTGCTGTAATCTCCTTTGAGATTGTCTTCGCACTTGATCCCGGGCTGGTCAATCGGTCAAGGCCGCCGGCCAGCCCGGAACTTTCATCTTTCCAGAGGGCGCCGGTTATTCGACTAGGACCCCCCTCTTCGTCTCCGAGAAGTCGGTCTCGAATTGCCCACCGGGGGCCCACGACCAGACGTAGATGTTGTATCTTTCATCTACCGGCAGGACAATCTGGGTGACCACTGCGTCAGGATCGTCTATGACTTTGACCTCATTGGGCGAGTCATCGAGATTAATGGCAACGATGGTGTACCCGTGAGCGCCGGCCGCCGTATCCCACTCGACTTGCACCAGACCAGAGCCTTGAGGGTCGACGCGCACGTTGCTCGGCGCCGCCAGCCCGATGGTCACCATCACATCAAAGGTCTGCGTGGCGCTCATGCCGGAGCCGTCCATGTCGGTGGCCATCACCCTGATGGTGGCCGTGCCTACGCCCATGGGGGTGACGGTCAGCATGCTGGTGCCTTCAGCAACCATGGCGGTGGCAACCGCGTCGTCGCTGGACATCGCCGAATAGGTCAGCGCGTCACCTTCGGCGTCACTGAAGTAGCCCATCACGTCCATGGTGGAGGGCATGTCGCCTGTCGTCATCGGCATATCGGCAATCATGCCGACGGTCATGGGGGGCTCGTTGTGCACGACGACCTTTGGCGGTACGTAAGCAACGTTGGAGTACGGCCCGACGCCGTCCCCGCTGATGGCCGCCACGCGATAAGCGTGGCTATCGCTCGCCAACTCCTTCTGGTCGTTGTAGTGGGTGTAGAGAGCCTGCGTTGCGCTGATGTCGTCCCTGGTGTTAGCAACGATCGTTGTCCACGCTCCGTCGTTCACCATCCGCTGTATCTGGTAGGCGTAGGCATCGTCGCCTGCAACGGGCGCGTTCCACATCAGCAGGGAGCCCCGCTGCGTCGGTGAGGGGAAGTTGGAGTCGGCCGCCACTTCTGCGACCAGGCCTACCGGCGCGCCGGGCATACCGCCGCTCAGGGTGCTTCCCTTCGCCTCGGCGCCCACCGTCACCAGCGTGGCCCCCTTCTTCGAGACCACCCGGTACCAGAAGACGTCCCCGGGGTCCAGACCTTTGTCCAGGTAGGTGGTCTCCGTCAGGTCGCTCTCCAAGGCAGTGGTACCCCACGCTCCCGGCGCGTCGTCAATGGCGTGAGGCTCAACCTTGTAGATGTCGTAGGCGTCAGCGCCGGTGGCCGCGCCCCAGCACATGGTTATGCTGTTGGCCGTGGCGCCGCACTGGCGGAGGTTGAGCACGGCGCTGGGCGGCGTGCTGGCGTCGGCCGAGGCGGTCGCTATCGAAGTGGCATAGCCGGCCATGCCGTGATAGTTGCCGTGGATGGGGATGACGCGATAGCCATGTGACTTTTTGGGCCCGGCCTCTAAGTCTTCCCACTGGTTGAGGGTGATGGTGCGGCGCACACCGGCCTGCCACGTCCCGCCCCCAGCGTTATCGATGCCAGTTGCACCGTCATCGTTATCGGGCACCCAGACGTCAATCCGGTAGTTGTCCGGGAAGGGCGTCGGGTCATCGGCGTTGTTGGCAACGCCATCCCTGCCGTCGTTACGCGTCCAGGTCACGCGGTTTCCCACCTGAGCGTCCGTCATGGCGTCCAAAGGCACCGCCGTCACTACCGTCTGGTGGGGCACGTCCGTCCGATCAACGGCGCCCGCCGCGGGGACCGGGACCGTTATCGGGATGGTCCGACTAGACGAGATGGCATTGAATTTCGCCCAACCGCTCTTCAGATCGTAACCGGGCGGATCATCGTCCTGCACGGCCCGCACGCGGAACTCCCATTGGGTTTCACTCGTGTCTGTGTCCGGCGTTAATGCAGTTTCGGTGATTGCGTTGAACGGCGTGACATTACTTGGTGTGGTGTTGGGGGTAATGGTAGTATCAGTCCAACCAGTCCAGTCTGCCCAGCCTCCCCACGAATCAGTAGCAACGGCTCTGGCCCGCGTCCGTGACCGTTGCTCGACTTCATAGTCGCCAAGTGGATGGCCGCCGTCGTCGGTGGAATCAATCCAGTAGAATTGGACATTATTGTCTGTTTCTGTAGCGACAGCCACCGGTTCGGTCGGCGCGGCCGGGGCCTTGAGCGCCGCGGTGGTCACGCCTACGATGTTGGAAGCCGTTTCAGGGTTAGTTGCGCTACCGGGGGTTGTTGCTTGGGTCTGCGCGATGCCCCGGTAGTAATGGGTCGTGCCGGCGCGCACGCCTTCGTAGACGGCGGCAGTAGCAGGGTCGTCCTTGTGCTCTGCGGTCCGCTTTGTCATTTGCGTGGCCGCATCTATGTGCAGACATAGCGTCGGCGTCGTGGTATCGCCTCCAAGATCGTAGGTGCCAGCAGCTGGGCACTCAGTCAACGCGTTATCAGGCACGGCGTCTGCATTCACCATCTCGACAACCCGGTAGCCGGTGATCGAGATCCCGCGTTCGGTCGGCATGGTCCAGCTCAGGTCGACCTGGTTCGCCCCGACTGGGGTTGCGGTCAGGATGAAAGTGGACTGGTCCGGACCCATGGCCGGGAAGGAGTCGGCGACCCTCACATAGGCGGTAACCGGCTGGTGGGAAACGGGGCCGGTGCCGGCCTCGTTGAGGGCGAAGGCACGGTAATGCCGGGCCGTCTTATCGTCCACGTTTTCGGTAACCATGTAACTGGTCGCGGTGCTGCCGGTGTCGGCTACCAGTTGGACCCAGGAGCGGCTGTCATCGGCATAGTCGATGCGATAGCCGGTGGGCGCGCCGCCGATGTCGTTGCCCAGGACGTTGTCGCTCTGCGGCGCGTTCCAAGTCAGTTCGATGGAAGTCCGGCTTTTAGCCGTGGCCTTCAGTCCCGTCACCGCCCCGGGCAGGTCAACGTGGTCCGCCTGGGCCGGTTGGGGCGTCTGGGCCGCGAATATGGCCAGCGCACCGGCGACGGCGAAAACCGCCAGCAGGGGCACTGCCCAAATCAGCTTTCTCGTTTTTCTGCTCATTTGACAAAATCTCCTTGTGAGACCGTCATTTGCGTGTTTGTCGGTTTCGGTTTGCGCCCTCGGCCCGTTGTTTCCGGGGCCGGATTGAGATTGCCGCGCTGCGCTCGCGATGACAGCAAGGAAAAGGCGCTCGCAATGACGGCGGTGGTTGCCCGCGGGCGGGCGTGGGGCGACTTTTGACAGCTATGGGCGATATCACCTCCTGTTGTTACAGGCCGTCACCAGGCGTAACGCCGGCGTGACGCCGGCCGGCCATGGTCAACGGCGGGATAGATTTCCAGACTTGCCGTGCAATTGTAGCGGCGTCGATATTACTGGAGTATTACAAAATACTGTCAGTTTTGGGCGATTTTTTGGGGTTTTACGGATTGAGGATGGCGGGGCGAGGCATCAAGCGCGGGGTCGCAATGACCGGGGTGGGCGGATGCGACGGGATTGCCGCGCTGCGCTCGCAATGACAAGGGTTGGCGGATGCGACGGGATTGCCACCCCCGCATCAAGCGCGGGGTCGCAATGACAGGACGGATGGAGGGGGCGAATAATTATTCGCCCCTACCATTGCGGTACAGGATACCATAGCGAGAAGGGCGTGGGGGTGAAACACCGTGGGGCGACGCATGGCGCCATTGCCGTATCAACGATACCGTAGGGGCGACGCATGGATACCGTAGGGCACCGTCCACGTGGCGCATTGGCGTGAACGGCCTGAAACGGACGGCATCGGGTGCGCAGGACGATTGCAAAGTCCTCATTTCGTCCGCTCATGGTGAGCCTGTCGAACCATCAACCACCGCAGCGAGCATCCTTCGACAGGCTCAGGATGAGCGGGAAAGGGTTACGCTCACCGCAACGAGGGTCCTTCGACAAGCTCAGGATGAGCGGAAAAGGGTTACGCCCACCGCAGCGAGGGTCCTTTGACAAGCTCAGGATGAGCGGGAAAGGGTTACGCCCACCGCAACGAAGGTCCTTCGACAAGCTCAGGATGAGCGGGAAAGGGTTACGCCCACCGCAACGAGCGTCCTTCGACAGGCTCAGGATGAGCGGGAAAGGGTTACGCCCACCGCAACGAGGGTCCTTCGACAAGCTCAGGATGAGCGGAAAAGGGTTACGCCGGGACTTGGCAATCGTCCTGATCGGGCGCGGCGGCGACGCTTGCCCCCGGCGGCGAATGGGGGTAATATACCCCCTGCTGCCATACACGCCGGATGGCGTCCGGGCGGAAGGTCCGGCGTCGTTTTCAGTCGGCGGCTTGGCGCTGGGAGACCGAACCGCAAGCGAGGCGAGGTCGCCGACCAACAGGAGGAGGTAACAAACGGATATGTTCGACAAGGATTCGCTGGACCGGCTGTTTGAAGAGCTGCGCGACGAGTTCGAGCTGGAAACCGACTGGGAAGACATCCAGCACGACGCCCACCTGGCCGTGGCCTACGCTGACGCCGGGGTTCTGGATGACCAGGTGGCAAGCTTGGACACGCGCATCGTGGAGATTGTGCAGCGGCATAATCCGGGCTAGTTGGCGGCGCGGCCGCCGCTACGCAACGCTCACCCATCCACCAAAAGACGCATTGCATAACCCCCGCTGGCGCAGGCTGGCGGGGGTTTTTTGGCGCAATTGTCATTGCGAGGCGCGCCTTCCCTCTGTCATTGCGAGGCGCGCAGCGCCGGGGCAATCTCGCCGACCGAAGCGGCATCCCTCGCCCCAACGGGATTGCCACGCTGGGCTTGCAATGACAGGGGTTGGCGGACGCGACGGGATTGCCACGCTGGGCTCGCAATGACAGGGGTTGACGGACGCGACGGGATTGCCGCGCTGGGCTCGCAATGACAGGGGTTGGCGGACGCGACGGGATTGCCGCGCTGCGCTCGCAATGACGAGGGCCTCACGCGTACCCAGTTTGTCATCGCGAGGAGCGTAGTCCGCCTGCGGCGGATGGCGATCCCGTCGCCTGAACAAACATTCCTCCGGCAACGAGATTGCCACGCTGCGCTCGCAATGACAAGGGAGAGGGGTGGCAATGACGAGGGTTGAACGAATGTACTGACAGGCGCCCATTGACTTGAGAACGTATGTTCTTTTAGCGTATTAAGCAGGGCGGATGCGATAGAAACGATACCGCAACTCTGATGCCGCCCGGATATGAGGTAAGAAAGTGTTGAATTGTCGTCGTTGCAACTCGGAGCGACTGCTGGAACTGGCCCGGCTGGATGGCGGGGACCACTGGGTGTACCGGTGCCGGGATTGCGGGTTCCTGTTCAGTCCACCGGAGGGCCACGTAGCCGGCGAGAACGTGATACCCGCGCCCACGCCCGACGGGCCGGAGGAGGCCCGCCGTCGCCTGGCCGAGCTGGCCACCGTGCGCAGCCGGCCGGCCGCCGCGCCGATCCGGTAGGTGGGGCGGGATGGGACGGACGCCGTTGGGCGTGGGCGTGGCAGGGGCGAGGCGTGTGGCAGGGGCGACGCCCGTGGGCGTGGTGACGGTAGGGGCGAGGCATGCCTCGCCCCTACGGGTGGGACGGATGGTCCGGATCCTGGGCCCGATGAAGCGAAGGCCGACCCGGTGCGGTTCGCTTCGGAAACGCTGGGCGTGACGCTGTGGCGGAAGCAGCAGGAGGTGCTGGAGGCGGTGCGCGACGAGCGACGGGTGGCGGTGAAGTCGGGCAACGGGCTGGGCAAGGACTTCACCGCCGCGGTGGCGGTGCTGTGGTACCTGCAACGGCACGACCCGGCCATCGTGCTCAGCACCGCGCCGACGTTCCGGCAGGTGCGCCACGTGCTCTGGCGGCAGATCCACGCGCTGTATCGCCGCGCCGCCGAGACGCTGGGAGGGCGGATGCTGGACACCCGCTGGGAGCTGGCCGAGGACCGCTACGCCCTGGGCCTGTCGGCCAACGACGCCGACCAGTTCCAGGGCTTCCACAGTGAAAACATGTTCGTGGTGGTGGACGAGGCCGAGGGCGTGGACGAAGAGATCTACGAGGCGGTGGAGGCGGTGATGACCTCGGCCAACCCGCGGCTGCTGCTGATCGGCAACCCGACGACCACCTCGGGCGGGTTCCACCGGGCCTTTCACCGGGAGCGGGGCATCTACACGACCATCACCATATCGGCCCTGGACTCGCCCAACGTGGCGCAGGGGAGCATCGAGATCCCCGGCCTGACCACGGCGGCATGGGTGGAGGAACGGCGGGCGATGTGGGGCGAAGACAGCCAGCTGTTCCGCGCCCGGGTGCTGGGCGAGTTTCCCGATCGCGGCGACGACAACCTCATCGCGGTGCCGGATATTGAGGCGGCCTGCCTCCCTTCTCATCCCGACCCCGTAGGGGCGAGGCATGCCTCGCCCCTACGGAGCGCCGGTGATGGGCCGTTGGTCATCGGCGTGGACGTGGCGCGGTTCGGCCCGGACCGGAGCGTGGTTCTGGTGCGCCGGGGCAACGTGGTGGAGGACATCCGGACCTACTACCAGATCGACACGGCCGACCTGACGGGCCGGCTGGCCAACGCCTACCACGAGCTGCGGCCCGACCGGATCAACGTGGACGAGGTGGGCATGGGCGTGAGCGT
>JAGWBI010000039.1:8899-24937 GCA_021295965.1 Dehalococcoidia bacterium
CGACGCGGAGCTGATGGCCGAGCTGGCCGACCTGCGCTACCGCTTCAACAGCCGGGGCAAGGTGCTGATGGAGAGCAAGGAGTCGATGCGCGGCCGGGGGACGGCCTCCCCCGACAAGGCCGACGCCCTGATGCTGGCGTTCCTGGACGACGACCCCTTCAGCGGCGAGCAGCGGTGGATGCGGGATTTGTTCATTTAATAAGGAGAGTGATCGCTAATGGTGAAACTGGGCAAGATGCTGCGGGAGACCCTTTTGCACCGCCGGGTAGGGGAGAGGGATGCCTCGCCCCTACGGGTGGGTGGCGGCGACACGGTGCAGCGGGCTAATCGGGCGGCGGCGGCCAACCGGTTGCCGGGGGAGGACAACCTGTCGGCGCTGACCGGGCAGCCGGGGCAGGGCTGGGCGCGGTCGGAATACGGGCGGTACATGGCGACGTCGCCGTCGGTGTACGCGGCGGTCAAGCTGCGGGCCGACGCGCTGACCCGGCCGCCGCTGCGGGGAGGGGGCTTCACCCGCACCCCGGCCCTCTCCCGTCAGGGGGGAGGGGGTCCTTCGACAGGCTCAGGATGAGCGGAGGGTTACGGTGTCGCCGTCGCATCCGGTGGCGCGGCTGCTGGAGCGGGTGAACCCGTGGCACACGCGGGCCGACCTGTGGCGGGCTACTGAGACCCACCTGTGCCTGTGGGGCGCGGCCTTCTGGGCCATCGAGCGGGGCGAGGACGGCGAGCCGGAGCTGTGGCCGCTGCGTCCCGACCGCATGGTGGTCATACCCGACCGGTCCGCCAAAGGCGGATACGTGCGGGGGTTCGTGTATCGCGGCCCAAACTCCTCACCAATGGAGCCGGTGGCCTACACGCCGGAGGAGATCGTGTGGCTGCGCTACTTCAACCCGCTGGAGGAACTGGCGGGCCTGTCGCCCCTGGCGCCGGCGCGGCTGTCCGCCGACATGGGCCACGAAGGGCTGGCCTTCAACCGCCACCTGCTGCGCAACTCGGCGCGGCCCGACTTCCTGCTGCTGACCAACCACGAGATGAACGAGGCGGAGCTGGAGGAGTTCTACACCCGCTGGGAGACGCGCTACCAGGGCGCCGGCAACGCCCACCGGCCGGCGGTGGCCTCGGCGGTGCGCGACGTGAAGACGCTGGGCCTGTCGCACCGGGACATCGACTTCATCCAGGGCCTGCGCTGGAGCCTGGAGGAAGTGAGCCGCGCCTATGGCGTCCCCAAGCTGCTGCTGGGCGACTTCGAGCGGGCCACCTACGCCAACGTGCAGGCGTCGGAGCGGATGTTCTGGCGCAACACCATCGTGCCGGAGGTGAAGTTCCTGGAGGAGCAGCTGAACCGGATGCTGCTGCCGCGCCTGGGCTACCCCAACCTGTGCGTGGAGTTCGACCTGTCGGTAATCGAGGCGTTGCAGGAGGACGAAAACAACCGCGTCCAGCGCGAAACGGCCCTGCTGGATCGGGGCGTGTTGACGATAAATGAGGTACGGCGGGAACGCAACCTGCCCGAGGTCCCCTGGGGCGACGGGCCGGGGAGCCAATAGACAGTGTGCCGGCCCTGCGCTATGCTTTGGGCCACCGTGGGAGCCTAATTTGGCCATGCAACCGGAACTCCAACACTTTGCCGACCCCTCCGATGCGGTGGCTCCGGCGGATGCTGCGTCAATCACGTCTGATGAGACCAGCGATACCGACCTCATCCTGGCCGATGCCTTCGAATGGCTGGCGACCGCGGAACCGGCATCCATCCATGCGGTCGTAACGGACCCGCCGTATGGATTGGTTGAATACCAGCCGGACCAACTGGACAAGCGGAAGAATGGGTCCGGCGGCGTTTGGCGGATACCGCCGAGTTTTGACGGCGCGCAACGCAACCCGGTTCCCCGTTTCACGGTGCTGACGCCGGCGGAAGAGGCTGGCCTGCAACAGTTCTTCAGCCGACTGGCCCCGTTGCTCATGCGTGTGCTGGTGCCGGGCGCCCACGTTTTCATCGCCACCAACCCACTGCTGTCGCACCACGTGTACGGCCCGATGCTGGCCACAGGATTTGAAAAGCGCGGCGAGATCGTCCGCATCGTCAAAACCCTGCGCGGCGGCGACCGGCCCAAAGGGGCGCACGAGGAGTTTCCCGACGTATCGGTGATGCCGCGCTCGGGCTGGGAACCCTGGGGCCTGTTCCGCAAACCTGTCGAGGGCCGGGTGCAGGACAACCTGCGGCGCTGGGGCGTCGGCGGCTTGCGGCGCATCTCCGACGAACAGCCCTTCTGGGACATTATCACCTGCCCGCCGGCGTCCAAAGCGGAACGAGCCATCGCGCCGCACCCGTCGCTGAAACCCCAGCGATTGATGCGGCAGATCACTAGAGCAGCATTGCCCCTGGGCGTCGGTACTATCCTGGACCCGTTCATGGGTTCGGGTTCCACCATCGCGGCTGCGCAAGCGAATGGTTTGCACGCTGTAGGCATCGAGGCATCGTCGGAGTATCACGAAATGGCGCGGCGGGCCGTACCCCTGCTTGCCCAATGGAAAGATGACTAGCCCAAGCTCCCGGGACAGCTAGATTGACCAAATGACGGTGCCCTGAAGCGGTGGGACGGTCGAGTGGTAAGGCGAGAGGTCATCCATTGCAGTTTATGCCGACTTAGGGCATGATCCGCCCAACCGAGGACGGAGACAACGACCAATGCAGGAAACATCCGTTCGTGCGCCTCAAATTGTTACCACACCCACATTTGACTGGTTGGCTGAACGCGCAACGATGTGCAAATCTCGGATCTTAATTGCCAGTCCATACGTCAACGATGCTGTCGTCAATCTAACCGACTTATCGTCCTCTGGGGTAGCCAAAATAATCGTCACCAAGACTGACTTGCGTGATTTTCGAGTAGGCGCGTCAAATTTAGACAGCCTTCGCACTTTGGCTCAGAAAGGCGCAAAGGTGCGCAGCCTCCACAATCTGCACGCTAAGGTGTACGTTTTCGATGAAACAACTGCCTTGGTGACGTCCGCCAATGCCACGTTCGGGGGCATGCGTCGTAACTGGGAGTGCGGTCTGGCTATAGAAGACCGTCAAAGTGTAAGTCACCTCGCCAATCTGGTGTTAAGTGGATTTGGCTCTGATGCACCGCCGCGCGCCATAAGCTTTGCGGAACTCAATAGGTTTCGGGCAACGCTACCGCTTATTGATGTCTCGATACCAACACTTCCTGCTGATGACTTTCCTGCCGATGAACCGCCCACTCTGGAAGCGGTATTCTCCGTCCCAGACAAAGAGCAACTGTTAGACCAGTTCACTGGTTGGCTTCAGCTTACCTTACGCGGCGTGTTGGAAATGCCGGAAAGTGGATTTGGCATGCAACAATTGTTTGCCATCTGCCAGCCCGTAGCAGCTGTGGAATACCCCGATAACCACAACGTGGAAGCCAAATTGCGTCAGCAGCTCCAATTTCTACGTGATCGAGGTTTCGTAGAGTTCATAAGTCCGGGACAAGGAAGATATCGTTTCACGATGCCTGCCAGGGACGCATACGGATAGGCCTTACTCCAAACCTTGCCGAACACCATGTTGACTGCTGAGCAATTCCTAGGCCAAGGAGCAATACTCCCAATTGCATAAACCGAGACGGAGAAAAGCGAACTATGTGCGATGAAATCACAACCAACGACGGTAAGGTTTTGTTCAAAATAGATGAAGAAGACCATGCACTGTCAGTGTTTATCCGCTCCGACGACTCCGCAGAATGGGGCGTACCTGTCCTTTTCGGTGCGGACGATCTCTGGGCGATGGTCATGCCTGATACGATGGTACTCCGTAATGCGGCGGAATCGCCTCCATCCTGCTGACACCCCGGCGTCATCGTCCTTGCACGAGTACGGAGGCTATGGTAGCAATAGATGATTGAAGTCCTGGGCGGCATCCTCGGCGGCGTTGGGCTGCTGTTCTTCGGGATGTGGCTGCTTTCCGAAAACCTGAAAACCGTGGTCGGGCCACGCCTGCGGATACTGGCCAGCCGGCTGGCCGACAACCGTTTCGCCGCCTTCGGCTGGGGCACCCTGGCGGGGGCCATCACCCAGAGTTCGCCAGCGGTGACCTTCATCACCATCAGTATGCTGCGGTCGGGCCTGATCTCGGCCAAGCAGGGCTATCCCATCGCGCTGGGCGCGCAGATGGGCGTGGGCCTGATCCTTTTTATAGTGACGGTGGACATCCGCATCGCGGCGCTATATGGCATCGGAGTGGGCGGCCTGGTCATCACCCGCCTGAACCGGGGCAACTACCGGGAGGCCGGGGCGATGCTCTTCGGCGTGGCGGTGCTGCTCTTCGGGCTGGTGTTGATCAAGGAGTCGGCGCAGCCCCTGTCGGAGCAGAACTGGTTCCGGGCCGGCCTGGAGCTATCCGCCGGTTCCATCCTGCTGTCCTTCATATTGGGTGCGCTGCTGACGTTCATCGTGCAGGCGCTGGTGCCGGTGGTGGCCTTCGGCATCGGTCTGGCCGCCGCCGAGCTGGTGGGCGTGGAGCAGGTGCTGATGTATATCTACGGGTCCTACGTGGGCCTGGCTATCAGCGTGACGGTGGTGTCCTACGGCCTTACCGGAACCGCCCGCCAGTTGGGGATGTTCTGGGCGGTGCAGGTTTTCTTCTCGGCGGCCATACTGGTGATACTCCTTTATATAGAGGTGTACGGCCAGGTGCCGCTGGTCAAGGCGCTGGTGACGTGGCCGGAGATTGGTTTGGGGCCGCAGATGGCGCTGGCGGTGATCGTTTTCGGGATGCCCTCCCGCGTCGTGGTGCTGTCCGCTCCCGACTGGACCATGCGGATGTTCGCCCGCTTTTGGCCGGCCAGCGTGGGGGAGAGGTTGTCACAGCCCTGGTACATTCATGACCAGGCCATGGATGACGTGGAAACGGCGCTGGACCTGACCCATCTGGAGCAACGGCGAGTACTGGAGATGTTCTCAGGCTACCTTGAGCAGGCGCGGATGGGGGAACCGCCGGGCGCGATTCGGGACTGGGCACGGGAGGTGAACTCTCGGATTGACGAGTTTCTGAACGAACTGGGGCGTCAGCGTCCCGGTCAGAGCAACGAACGCCGCAACGCCGTCCTCAGCCGGCAGAAGCTGATTACCTGGCTGGAAGAGCAGTTTTCAGTCCTGCCCGAACTGCTCCGCCAACTGCCCGAGGACGACCCCGCCCTGGAAGCCTTCCGGATCAGCGTGGTGGAAGGCACCGACGCCGCGTTGCTCATCTTCCTGGACGCCCTGGAAGAAAACGACGCCGACTCGTGGGACTTCGTCGGACAGGTCATGGGCGACCGACGCAGCCTGATGCAGGATGTCCGCGCCCGCTACCTGGCCATGGCCCCGGAGGAAGACGACGGCCGCCAGCGCATCATCGTAGATGCCACCAACGCCGTGGAAAACATCTTCTTCCTGCTGGCCCAGCTGACGCGGGACTTCCAGGCGGAGACGGGGCGGACGGCGGTGGTTGCGGCGTAGGGGCGTTGCGGGAAGGAGGGAGGCCAAAACCCGCTGGCTAGGCCGCGTCCGTTGCGTCGCATGAAGACGGAGTGAACTCCACGGTGAGGCGCGGCATATCGACGCCAAGGCGGTCCGTCGGCTCATCGGGCGCACCCTCTGTTGGATCAAAATGAGCTACGAGCCGGTAGGTCCCCGGCTCCATGTACTCCCATTCGTCGCTCTCAAGGAACTTCTTAGGGATACTCGATGCGATGCTGCTCACTTTACCCTTTGATAGGCCCGCCGCATGAACCAGTCGCGATGCTTCTGAAACCCTGACGATGCCGCCGCTGTCAATGGCGATTTGCCTGAACGCGGCCATCTGAGTCTGGCAGTCTGCCAGTCGGCTCGGCAGAATATGAGCGTGGTAGAGTACGGATTCGGAGGCCGTCTTGCTCTCCGGGCGGGTTCGGGACAGCAGACGTTCGCACGCCGCCTTGTCGGCCATTACCTCCGCGAGATCCCGTTCCAGTAGCCGTTGCTTCCGGTCACATTCTTCCCAAAACCGTTGCAGGTCTTCGGCTGTGGTCGCAGCTAACATGGTGTCCTCCTTCGTCCTTTCGGCTGGACCGGGTCACAGCGATTGCGCCCATGTCTGCGGTTGTCAGGCAGCCAGCCTTCGGACTAATATTCTGATGCGTGGAGGCGACGGGTTTCGAACCCGCATCACCAGACCCTCAATCTGGTATCTTCCCGGTTAGAAGACGCCCCCACGTTGGAGAGGGTGGAGCCGAACGGCCCAGCATTGGCTGCATAGCCAATGCCCTCTCGCTCTTCACGGCGGGCCCGCGTCTCTTGCTGGGAAAAGTGGGTTCGCCGCGTAGCTCTGATGGTATCAGCCGGCAATCCCCCGGTGCAACTGTCGGTCTTCACAGGCAGGACACAGTCTCATTAGAGATACTTGGCCAAATCAACGCCAACACTGCAGCTGAGAAGTGCGGACACGCAAAAGCCTTCTTGGAGCATCTGCGTTCGCTTTGACCAGGTTGGGTGGATGATCTCTTTTTCCTCTTGCCGGGAACCCACTGGCAAGCTCACGATGCGGCCAAACTGTCAGAGTTATTACGAAGTTGCGGTATGAATGCCCACCATTACACCTACCGGGTTATCTGGTCCGCCGAGGATGGGGAATACGCCGGCCTGTGCGCCGAGTTCCCTTCGCTGAGCTGGCTCGAGCAAACCCAGGAAGGCGCGTTCGCCGGCATCCGGCGGTTGGTGGCCGACTGCATTGAGGATATGCAGGCCAACGACGACATGCCCCCGGAGCCGTAGGCCGAACGCACTGACAGCGGGTCGTACCTATTGGGCGTGTCGCCGCCCGAAACGCATCGTGCTCTCGCCATCAGCGCTGCCGAGTCAGAACATCAACGTGATAATCTATTTGGTGTCAAGCTTAGTATGCAGGTGCAGAAATGCGTGAAATTCAAGAGGACATAGCCAAAGACTGTTTACCCCAACTGTTGGTATTGGTCGAAGAGGGCGAGGCCATCTCAATTACGCGGGACGGCAAAACTGTAGCCCACATAATCCCGGCTAGTGAAATTGCTAGAGATTTGCCTGAGGATGATATCGAAGCGCGCCAGCACCGCAAGGCATTGGCGGAGAACTTTATCCGGTGGTGCGAGAAACAAACGCCGATGTCGGCGAGCTTGCGCGAATTGCTGGACTGGCGCCGTGATGACCGGGCCTGATGGACTCCCTTATAGTGCTCGATGCCTCGGTGGCCGCGGCGTGGGTTTTCGACGATGAAAACTCGCCGTATGCTGATGCGGTATTCGCGTTGGTGAATGCCAACGACGTGCTGGTCCCACAGTTCTGGCACATTGAGATACGCAATGTTCTGCTGACCGCAGAACGCCAGAATCGTATCGACCAAAACCAGGCGGTGCAGTACCTGGCCACACTGACGGCGCAACCTATCCACACCGATGAGCAACCTGACCTCGCAACCACATATTACCTAGGCAGGTCGCATAACCTATCTTTCTATGACGCCATTTATCTGGAGACTGCCAAGCGTCGCAACGCCTCGCTGGCAACGCTAGACCGCAGGTTGACCAGGGCCGCAAACGCTGAAGGATTGTTCCTGGTCGTTTAATCTAAAGAAGGGCGGGTCAAAAAACCCGCCCCCCTTTGGAATTGTTGTTCCCAGCCGGCGACCGGCGCTATCTATCCCTCAAAGTCCACGCCCACGCCTACGATTTCCACCTGCATGGAGCGGATGTCGGGCGCGCCCGGGTCGAAGGTTACGCCGACGACCACGTTGATGCCGCGATCCACTTCGGGAGCGCCCGGGATCTCGAAGCTGGCGTCCAGGTTGTCGCCCTTGATGGCCATGCCCAGGTGTTCGGCGATGATCTTCTCGCCGTCGTACACCAGCACCTCGGCCACGTTGGCGTGGGAGCGGGCGCGAAAGGCGATGGACACCGACTCGGCCTTGGTGCGGTTGCCGTTCTGGACGGTTGGGGTGGGAATGGCGAAGTGCATCCAGGCGTTCTGGCCTTCGCTGCCCTCGATGCGGGCGAAGGGCCCGCAGTGGCGCACGGAGGTGACGCGGTTGAGATACTCTCCGGTCATTGCGGAGCCGTGTACCCAGGATGTGAATTTCTGTCCTGCCATCGTTGGAACCTCCTGCCGTCGGCGTGTTCGGATCGGTTGTGCAGTTGAGTTGGCGTGAGTGAAGGGCGCGAGACGCCAAGGCCAAGCATACCCAACGCGGCGGCTGTCGGCAAGAACGCTCGCTCCTCACCAGGGCTTGTGCAAAGTCCCTTTAGCCGCTCATGGTGAGCCAGGCGAACCATGACTCCAGCAACGGTGGCATCCTTCGAAAGAGGCCGATTACTTTGCACAGGCCCTGGCTCCTCACGGTAGCGTTGCAATATAGGTGGTTTAATCGAACAAACGCCGTTGCCAGTGTGGATAGGGGCGAATAATTATTCGCCCCTACCAAGGCAAACCATGTGAACCGGAACGCTACCAATGGACTGCCATGCCTCACGCGTACCCACCAGGGCTTGTGCAAAGTCCCTTTAGCCGCTCATGGTGAGCCAGTCGCACCATGACTCCGACAACGGTGGCATCCTTCGACAGGCTCAGGATGAGCGGAAACCAAAGAGGCCGATTACTTTGCACAAGCCCTGCCTTGTCATTGCGAGTCCGCCTCTGGCGGATGGCAATCTCGCCGCCGAAGGAACCGCCGCTCAGCCTGCGAGATTGCCGCGTCGCTCCGCTCCTCGCAATGACAAACTGGGTACGCATGAGACTGCCATGCCGTTTGCTGCCGTTTGTGGCCCTGTGCTATACTTGCGCGGATTTAGCGCCAACCGGAAGACGAGGCAGGAAAGCTTATGGTACAGGCTCCCGAACGCCCGGCGGAGACCGTCGCAACAACGCCGGCTCCAGCCCTTGAACCGATTACGATGAAGTCGCTGCTGGAGGCCGGCGTGCATTTCGGCCACCAGACCCGCCGGTGGAACCCCCGGATGCGACGTTACATATTCACGCAGCGCAACGGCATCCACATCATCGATCTGCAGCAGACCATGGGGCTGATCGGCGATGCCTACCGGGCCATGGTGGAATTGGCGGTCAGCGGCGGCAAGGTCCTGTTCGTGGGCACCAAGAAGCAGGCCCAGGACGTCATCGCGTCGGAGGCGGAACGCACCGGCCAATGGTACGTCAACCAGCGGTGGTTGGGGGGAACTCTGACCAACTTCCAGACCATCAAGGGGCGCATTGACCACATGAAGCGCCTGCAGGAGCAGCGGGACACGGGTTATCTGGCTCGCCTGCCCAAGAAAGAAACCGTCCGCCTGACGCACACGTTGGACAAGCTGGAGAAGTATTTCACCGGCCTGCGCAACATGGACCGTCTGCCGGCCGCTCTGTTCGTCATCGACATTGGCAAAGAGGACATCTGCATCGCCGAAGCGCGGCGGCTCAACATCCCCATCTTCGCCATTGTGGACACCGACTGCGATCCCGGCATGGTCACGCACGCGGTGCCGGGCAATGACGACGCCGTTCGTTCCATCCGCCTGATCACCGGCCGCATGGCCGCCGCCATCGAGGAAGGCCAGGCCCAGCGCGAGGCCCTGCTGGTGGCCCAGTCCGAGGCCGACGCGCCGGATGACGAGGAAATGGACGAGGATCGCCGTCCGTTCAGCAACACCGTCACCCTGGAAGAACTGGGCCATATGATGTCGTCCCGGCCGCTGGAACCGTGATCGGCCGCACAACATGCGTATGGCGGCGAGATTCTTTCGCTGCGCTCGGAATGACAGACTAAAGAATTCACCAGGAGGCTCCCAAGTTGCCTGCAGTCACCGTTGAACTAATCAAAAACCTGCGCGAGCAGACCGGAGCCGGCATCAGCGATTGCAAGAACGCGCTGGAGGACAGCGACGGCGATTTGGACAAGGCCGTGGCGGCCCTGCGGCAGAAGGGCTTTGAGCAGGCCGCACGACGGGCCGATCGTGAGACCTCCCAGGGGTTGGTTGAAGCCTACATCCACACCGGTGGCCGGGTCGGCGCGCTGGTGCAGTTGGGCTGCGAGACCGACTTCGTGGCCCGCACCGAGCAGTTCCGCGCGTTAGCCCATGACATCGCCATGCAGGTAGCGGCAATGTCTCCTGTGTACCTCAGCGAAGAGGACAAGGAGGAAGGCGACGAACGACCGGCCGCCCAGGTATGCCTGCTCCAGCAGCCGTTCATCAAGGACGGTTCACGCACCCTGGCCGACCTGGTCCGTGAAACCGCCGCCCAAACCGGAGAAAACGTCCGCATCGTACACTTCAGCCGCCTTGCTTTGGGCGAGTAACCCGGAGCAGGAGCAGGCGACGGCGACGGCCCAACGAGGCCGCTCCCATCTCAGGTCAGCAAGATGGAAAACGGCGCCGTCAAGGGCGAGCCAATCTACCGCCGCGTCCTGCTCAAGGTCAGCGGCGAATCTTTACAGGGCGCGGGCCACGACGCCATTGACACCGACGCGGTATCCTATATCGCTGACCAGATCATTGACACCCACGCCCGCGGCGTCGAGGTGGCCGTTGTAGTCGGTGGCGGAAACATCTGGCGCGGCGCGTCCGCCGAGCGACGGGGCATGGAGCGTTCCACCGCCGATTACGCCGGCATGGTGGCCACCCTGATCAACGGGCTGGCTCTTCAGGACGCGCTGGAACGCCGGGGCACCGTCACCCGGACCCAGTCGGCCCTGCCGATACAGGCCGTGGCCGAGCCGTACATCCGCCGCCGGGCCATAAGGCACCTGGAAAAGGGCCGAGTGGTCCTGTTCTGCGCCGGGGCCGGCAATCCGTACATGTCCACCGATACGGCATCAGCGCTGCGCGCGCTGGAGGTGGGAGCCGAGGTCTTGCTGATGGCCAAGAACGGGGTGGACGGCGTGTACGATTCGGACCCGCGCACCAACCCCGAAGCGGTGAGGTTTGGCAACCTGGAATATCTCGACGCGGTCAACCGTCGCCTTGAGGTCATGGACTCCACGGCGATGACCCTGTGTATGGATAACCAGATGCCCATCATAGTGTTTAATATATTTGAGCATGGCGCCATGGGCCGTATCCTTCGCGGTGACGCGGTGGGCACTACCATCAGCGACGGGAAGCAACCGTACGTCACGCAAAACGGTAAAGGAGGGGACTAGAATGACAACGCGCCGAGGCAGGGACAACAACGGCCAGGACGAGCGTACCATCGAGGATGTGCTGGCCGACGCCGAACACAGAATGGGCCAGTCCATCGAGGCCATGCGTCGCGACATCAGCACCCTCCGCACCGGGCGGGCGACGCCATCGCTGATTGAGGACCTGGCGGTGGATTACTACGGAACGCCCACCCCCCTGAAACAGATCGCGTCCATCTCCGCCCCGGACGCCCGGGCCATCATGGTGCAGCCGTGGGACCGGCAGGCGTTGCGGGACATCGAGCGCAGCCTGACCCAGTCGGATCTGGGGTTCAACCCATCCAACGACGGCAACGTGATCACCGTGCCCATTCCGCCGCTGACCCAGGAACGCCGGCGCGAAATGGTGCGCCTGCTCAAGCGCAAGGCGGAGGATAGCAAGGTGGCCGTGCGCAACGTGCGCCGGGACGGCGTGGACTCCCTGCGCAAGATGGAGCGGGACAAGTCGATTTCCCAGGACGAGAACCGCCGCAGCCAGGACACCCTGCAGAAGACCACCGACACGCACATCAAGTCCATCGACGAAGTGGCGGCGGCCAAAGAGGCGGAGATCATGGAGGTGTAGCGTTTCGACGCATGGCTCCAATTCGCCCGATTGAGATCCGAAATGGCTACCCTCCAACCTTCCGCCAACCCCTCGCCGGCCGAACGTGTCATCCCGCTGCACGAATTGGCTCCACCGCAGGAACCGTTTGAGCCGTGGCTTGATCCCATGTATGAGGATCCTGGCGTGCCGCTGCCCGATCCGCCTAAAAGGGGTGATATGCAAGATTATCTTCGCCTGCACCGTCCGGGCGTCGGCACCGCTCTGGAACTCTATCTGGCCCGCAGCCATTACCCTGTCTTGGTCGTCGGAGGCGCGTACCTTTGCTTCGACACCCGGGAGCGCCGGCCCTGGCGAGTGCCCGACTTGATGGTTGCCCTGGAAGTGGAACCCGATCCCATCATTGCCCGCAACGGCTACGTCATTCACGAGCATGGGAAACCGCCCGACCTGGTGATCGAAATTGCTTCGTCCACCACCGGGACAACCGACTACACCGCCAAGCGGTTGGATTACGCGCGGTTCGGAGTGACGGAGTACTGGCGGTTCGACCACACCGGGGGCGAATACCACGACGTGGCGTTGGGCGGCGACCGGCTGGTTGACGGCGAATACCAACCGATCCCGATAACCGTCAACGAGGAAGGTATAGCCTCGGGGTACAGCCAGGTTCTGGGTCTGGACGTCCGCTGGGACAATGGTACGTTGCGATTCTGCGACCCGGTCACCGGCGACTGTCTGCCCACCTGGGATGAAATGCAGGCAGAACTGGAGGCTGCAACCGCCGAGCGCGACGCTGTGACCGCCGAACGCGACGCTGTGACCGCCGAGCGTGACGCAGCGTTGGAGCGGGTTCGACAGTTGGAGGAACAACGGGGCTCCCAGCAATCGGAATAGTCAGACCTCGGATTTCAGAGAAAATCTCCCCTGCATAACCGTCCCTTGCCCACCGCCGATAGCGTCCCCCATAGCGCCGGGTCACACCACGACACCGGCCCCTTGCCCCACCATGTCGCCATCATCATGGATGGCAACGGTCGTTGGGCCGCCGGCCGGGATTTGCCCCGCCGGGCGGGGCACCAGCAGGGTGTGGCCAACATTCGCAACGTGGTGCGCGCGCTGGCTAAGCGTGGAGTGTCCGTGGTGACTCTCTACGCCTTTTCCACCGAGAACTGGCGCCGCCCCACCGATGAAGTGGACGGGCTTTTGGCCATCCTGGCCGAAGAGATTGAGCCGCAGACCCGGGAACTGCACGAGGCCGGCGTGCGGCTGGTACATCTGGGCGACCCGGAGCCGTTGAACCCGGCTTTGCAGGATGCCATCGCTCAGGCCCAGCAGTTCACCAAGCACAACACCGGCGTTACGCTGAACATCGCGTTCAACTACGGCGGACGCGGCGAAATCCTGCGGGCGGTCCGGCGCATCCTGGCCGACGGCGTGGCTCCGGACTCGGTGGATGAATCCCTGTTCAGCCGCTACCTGTACACCGACGGCTGCCCTGACCCCGATCTGATCATCCGCACCGGCGGCGAGCAGCGTCTCAGCAACTTTCTGCTCTGGCAGGCCGCCTACAGCGAGTATTACCACACGCCGGTCCTCTGGCCCGACCTGGACGCGGACGAACTGGACCGGGCGCTGGACGACTTCCGGCGGCGACGGCGGCGTTTCGGAGCGCTGGACGGGCAGGACCGGTCCAGCGAAGGATAACCGCCTGTGCTGCTCCACCGGGTCCTGACCGCCCTGGTGGGCGTCCCTATCGTCCTGGCCGCTATCTGGTTCGGACCGCCGTGGCTGACCCTGGTGGCCGGTACGGTGGGGGTCATTGGGGTCTGGGAGGCTTACCGGCTGTATCCACCCATCAGTTCGGCGGACCCGGACTCCCCGCCGACGCCATTGCCCGTCCTGCTGGGCGGCGCCTGGGCCGTGGCGCTGGTGCTGGCGGGAGAGCTTGCCGTCAAGCCGGGCGATTTCGGAGTGGCGGCAATCACAATCTGCGTGGTGGGTTGCATCATTGGCGGTCTATGGATGATTGCGGCCTGGCGTGGCCGACGACCGGTGGTCGCCGCCATTTATCTGGTGACGCCGCCGGCTTACATCGGCGGCGCGTTGGCCTGCGCTGTGGCACTGCGGGGCGTCATCGGCAAGAGCATTGTGCTGCCCTGGGGTGAGAGCGCGAGCGTCTCCGAATTCTCGCCGCCGCCGGCCATTGAGGAAAACGGGTTTGCCGAACCGCTGGAGATACCGCCGGCAGCGGCCACGGAGAACGCCGGCGTATGGCTGCTCCCCGACATTGCCGGAACCGAGTTCGCGCAAAGCGTCGCCAACCTCACCGACCTGGGCTGTTGGCTGTTGCTGTTAGCCATTCTCACCGTGTATGCGGCCGACACGGGAGCGTATGCCGTGGGCCGGCTGATCGGGCGGCATCGGATGGCTCCCGGCATCAGCCCGGGCAAGACCTGGGAGGGAACGGCCGGGGGAATGGCAGCGGCGGTCGTCGCTGCGGTCGTGTTGGGAATATTGTTCCCATTGCAGATTCAGATTTGGCAAGCGGCGCTGATTGGTGTTATTTTAGGCGCGGTTTCGCCGGCCGGCGATCTGCTGGAGTCAAAGGTCAAGCGTTTGGCCGACGCCAAGGATTCCGGCAACCTTTTCCCCGGGCACGGCGGGATGCTGGACCGTCTCGACAGTCTGCTCCCTTCCGTGGCAATCGTGTACATCCTAGCGGTAACGATTACCGTCGCCACCTGACCCTTAACCATCCCTATGCGACGCATCGTAATACTCGGTTCCACCGGCTCCATCGGGCGACAGACACTGGACATCGTGCGCGCCTTCCGCCACGAGTTCGAGGTGGTGGGTTTGGCTGCCGGGAACAATACCGCCCTGTTGCTGGAACAGGTTGCGGAATTCAACCCCCGCTACATCTGGTGTACCACGCCGCCCGCGCCGTTGCCGGAGGGCACGACGCTGCTTCCCATGGACGAGATGGCGGCGCTGCCCGAGGTGGACCAGGTCATGGTTGCCCTGATGGGCGCGGTCGGGCTGTCACCCACTATGAACGCCCTGCGGGCCGGCAAGCAGGTGGCCCTGTCCAACAAGGAACCCATCGTAATGGCCGGGCAGAGGCTGAAGGAGACCGAGGCCAAGCACGGCGGCGTCATCCTGCCTGTGGACAGCGAACCCAGCGCCATCTGGCAGTGCCTCCAGGGCGAGGACAACCACATCCGCCGGCTGATGATAACCGCCAGCGGCGGCCCCTTCCGCCGCACTCCCCTGGAAGAACTGGAGAAAGTAACGCCGGAACAGGCTCTGCAACACCCGACCTGGCGCATGGGCGACAAGATCACCATTGATTCGGCCACGCTGATGAACAAGGCGTTTGAGGTGATTGAATCTCACTGGCTGTTCTCGGTGCCGTGGGAGGACATCGCAGTGGTGGTGCATCCCCAGAGCACGATCCACTCCATGGTGGAATTCGACGACGGCTCGGTCAAGGCCCAACTGGGGCCGCCCAGTATGCGCCTGCCCATCCAGTACGCGCTGTTCTATCCCCAGCGGTTCGCCAACGACGAGATCCCTCGCCTGGACATCACCGCGCCGTGGTCGCTGGACTTTGAGCCGCTGCAGCCGGAGCGTTATCCCTGCTTTGGGCTGGCCGTTGCCGCCGGAAAGGCCGGCGGTACGACGCCCACCGTGCTCAGCGCTGCCGACGAGGTGGCGGTGCAGGCGTTCCTGCGGGGCAGCATCGGGTTCACCGACATCTACCGGGTGGTAGAGCAAGTGCTGGGCGAGCATCATTCACAGCCTTCCCCGGACTTGGGTTCTATAGTGGAAGCAGACCGTCTGAGATCGCCGGCAGCCGTTGGCGATAGGGAGTATTTCTCGGTCTGATACAATAATGGCATGGGGCGACGTAGTGTGCGCAATCGTTGGCGACGTATCTGGTTGCATTGGCGATGGCGGCTACGGCGCAGGGCAAGAAGATTTTCCTACAATTGGCAACTGCTCCACTTTGCGGCTACTCCGTTCGGTATTGCCTTGACAACAATGGTGGTCACGCATTTGCGCCACCCAACGGTGCGTCCGGCGATAGCCAACTTCGACGGCATGGCGTCGCTGGTCAGTATCAGCGCAGTGTATTACGGTATGATAGCCGTTGCAGCGGAATTAGGAGGCAGGACCGTGTTCTGGGCGTTGGCACAATGGCAAAAGGATAAGGACGCCGCAGCAAAGGCGCGCCGGGAAATGCGCGCCAAAGCTTGGGCAAAAGGTT
>JAGWBI010000039.1:24997-72864 GCA_021295965.1 Dehalococcoidia bacterium
GCAAGGCATCGAGCAAGGCATCGAGCAAGGCATCGAGCAAGGCATCGAGCAAGGCATCGAGCAAGGCATCGAGCAAGGCCAACGCGGAATCATTGCAGCCATGTGGAGATCGGCGCAGTCCGACGAGGAACGGGCTCACATTCGGCGCATCGCAGAAGAGCACGGCGTTGCTTTGCCGGCCCAGGGGGAATAGGTTGGATGAGTATCCGTACTGAGGAGGCAGGGTCGTGTTTTGGGCATTGGCACAATGGCAAAAGGATAAGGACGCCGCAGCAAAGGCGCGCCGGGAAATGCGCGCCAAAGCTTGGGCAAAAGGTTGCTATCGCCAGGGCATTATGAATATATGGAATGAGGCGCAGTCTGCGAACGAGCGGGAATTCATTCGTCGCTGGGCCGAGGAGCGCGGTATCACGCTGCCGACGGGACAGGCGTCCGACGCTACAATAATTTAGTCGCACGAACCAATCGAACACACTGTTTTTGCTTATGGATTCTTGGCTGATTGCGCTGGCATCGTTCATACCGATGCTGTTGCTGCTGGTGGTGGTGCATGAACTGGGGCACTTTTGGTCGGCCAAAGCGTTTGGCGTCAAGGTGCTGGAGTTTGGCGTTGGCTACCCGCCGCGCGCCTTCGGCATCTATACCGGGCGCACCGAGACGCTGCTGGCCCCGACCACAGTCTGCCTCAACGGGTCGCTGGGAGCCATCCAGCCGGGGCAGGTGGTGCGCGTCCTGTCCGGTGAAACCGCCGATGGGGAACTGGTGGCCCGGTACGTCGAGCTGCGGAATGCCGGTCAACGGGAGGGCCTTTTGGGATCTCTGGCCCGCCTGGCTGGATTCGGCGGCGAGTCCCGGCGGGACGAAGTCGTGGAACGTCCCAACAGTCGCCGGCTGGCGGACGTGGAGAGCGACGAGTACCTGCGGCATGAGGGCCGAATCCGTGAGGTTCATCCCGACCGCATCGTTCTGGCCGACATGATCTACTCGGTCAACTGGCTGCCCCTGGGCGGGTTCGTGCGGCTGTCCGGTGAGAACAATCCGGCCGCGCCGCGCAGCCTGGCCCGCCGGGGATTGGGCCAGCGGGCGGTGGTACTGGCGGCCGGTTCGGTGATGAACGCGATATTCCCCATCGTGGCCTTCGCCATCATGTTCATGATCCCTCACACGGAGCTGGTGGGCGGCACAGTGGAAATCACTCAGGTCGCGCCGGGTTCGCCGGCGGAAACGGCGGGCCTGCAAGCCGGCGACCGGGTGGTCCAGATTGGCGATGCGCCGTTGGGATCGCCCCAGGATTTGCCCCAGGAGGTGCGGCTGTCCGCCGGCTCCGAGATGGTATGGGTGATCGAGCGCGACGGACAGCAGCAGGTGGCCCAGGTTACGCCACGAGTCGATCCTCCGGCCGGCCAGGGCGCCGTGGGCATCGGCTTTACGGTAGTGGACCAGCAGGAAGAGCGGCGGGTGGAACCGCCGTGGACCGCGGCCAGGATGGGAGTGACCAGAACCTGGGACACCCTGGAACTGATGGGCCGGGAGATACGCGGCTGGTTCGGCGGGGGCCGAAGTCCGGAGTTGAGCGGGCCCATCGGCATCGCCCAGATCACCGGCGAAGTCACCCGTCAGGGCGGATTCCAGGGCTGGGTGCTAGTGGCCATTCTGTTGAGCATTAACCTGGCCATACTGAACATACTGCCCATTCCGATGCTGGACGGCGGCCGGCTGCTGTTCGTGTTCATCGAGTGGATCCGGGGCGGCAAGCGGGTTCCGTCGGAGAAAGAGGGCCTGGTGCATCTGATCGGGTTTGTGGCCCTGCTGGCGCTGGTAATCGCCATCTCCGCCAACGACATCCTGCGCCTGATACGGGGGATCAGCCCGTTGGGAGGGTGATCATATGGTGGTTGGCGCACCCGGACCAGAACAAGGGTGGCCCACAAGTTAGTCGTTGCTGAGGGTGACGGCGCCGGCGCGTCCATCGTAGGACAGGTGGAAATACCGTAAAAAATCCCGGCCGATGATAGCAGAATGAGGTTGCCCGCCGGCATTCAGGTAAGCGCCAACAAACACGCCAGAGAAAACAACATCCAGCTCTGGCACGAAAATCTGGGCTAGGTGCATGTTCACCAGGCCTTCGCCGTGAACACCCGACACCGTTCGCTGGCTGACTACCGGCAACCGTAGCGTCATGGCGAGTTGGGAATCGACGCAACTCGTTTCTGAGGCCGGTATCCACCAGGGCCGTCCAAAGTTCCCGCACCGCTTCCCCGCGGAAGGGAATTCCAACTGCAACCTCGCTATCGAGGCTGATCGCGACTGATAACGTTGGCCCGCGTCTCATCAGGAAGTCGGGCTGACCTGCAAACCCACAGTCAGTCGTTGGCGTTGCGTTTCCTGTATGGCACGTAAGGTGGCAACGTTAGCGGCGGCTCTCCTACCTGCTTGATCAGGCAGGGGTTGCGGCCAAAGCGCTTTATTGCTACTTCGGCGGCGTCCTGGGATGTTTCATAGACGCCAAAAAGCTCCTCATTATGAAAAATGACCCACTTGCCGAAGTGATCCAGCTCCAGATCATCTTGCATCGCTTCGTACGCTGCTAGGTTCTCTTTCAGAGTGCTCATATGTGAGCCTCCTACGGCGTTGCCAACGAGCGAACCGGAACTGTAAGTGTATGCTAATGGCCCCCCTGCCGACGAGCAGGGGGGCCATTAAAACGCACGGCGATTCGGCTTACTTCAGGTGCTCGTTGAAGAAGGCCAAGGTGCGGGCCTGGGCGTCTTCGGCGGCGGCCTGGTTGTAGCTGTCGCGGTCGTCGCAGTTGAAGCCGTGGCCGGCTCCCGGGTACATCTTGAAGTCGTAAGACTTGCCAGCGGCATCCAACGCAGCCTCAATCTGAGTGACGTCTGCGGGCGTCGGGTTCCCATCGGTTTCACCGAAATTGCCCATCAACGGAATGCTGATGTTGGCGGTGCCGTCGATGGGGGTGACGCCGTCGCCGTAGGCGCCCATGATAGCGCCGCCGTAATAGACTACGCCGGCGGAGAGGCCGTCGCACGCGCTGGCGGCCAGATAGACGACGCGTCCGCCCATGCAGTAACCGACGATGCCGATCTTCTGCCCCCGGGTGCGGGGATAGGTGCGCTGCAGATAGTCAACGGTGGCGTTGATGTCGGCGATGATGCCCTGGCCGGTCAGTTCGGGCATATAGGTGTTGATGGCGGCGTCGAAGTCCTCGGGGGTGTAGCCCAGCACGGGGTTGGGGTTGCGGTCGTTGCGGTGGAACAGAGCGGGCGCCACGGCGACATAGCCCGCGGCGGCAAACTGGTCAGCCACTCGCTGTATGTGCCGGTTCACCCCGAAGGCTTCCTGGACCACGATGACGGCCGGCAGGCTGGTGCCGGCGCTAGGCGCGGGGAAGCTGACGTAGGCGGCCATGTCTCCGGCCTCGGCGATGTTGGCGCCAGATTCGCGATCTTCCATTGGGTCGGGCATTCGGATGTTTTCCCAGAACGACGGCATGGTTATTCCTCCTCCATTGGTTGCGCGAATGACAGTGATACAAGGGCGTGGCGGTGACAATGCGGAATTGCCCGCCGATAGTACCTTTCGTGCGCGGGAATTGTAACAAAGGATTGCCGGCCAAACAAGCGGGATACGGTGGCCCTGCCGAGCGACGCTCGGCGGCAGCGGTCACTCGCCAGGCTCCTGGGCCCGTCCGGTGCGCGTTGATTGGACCGCGGTCCGGGGCATCAGGTGTTCGAGGGTGGTCGCAGGGAGCTGATGTTGGTGGTGGTGGCGGTAACGACCGCACTGCATGCACAGCCAGTCGTCTTTTGCGCGGTATTGGTCGTGAAGAAATAGATCGCCTCCGCAGCGGCGGCAGCCACGCAGAATGTACCGGGTCACTGCAAACTCCTGGGTCGGCCACGAGGGTTTTCCGAATCCCGCAACCGCAGGTGGGAATGTTCAGCCCCCCTATCGGTTTGGAAGCAGTGAGCCAATGATAAAACATATGTGCTAAATTAGCAAGAAGCAGCAGGGCCTTGCCGGGATAGTGCACTATCCCGGTCATTACCATGAAAATAGCCGTCATGACGTAGGGGCAACCACAAGGGTTGCCCCGGCTGGCGCGACCTTATTTTTTCAGTCTGCCTACGCGGCCTCGCAAGGCCATCCGCCGTTCCGGCGAAAGCCGGAATCCAGTAACCGAAACCGGTTGTCACTTTCACGATTCTTGCAGTTTATGGCTTCTGGACTCCGGTTTTTGCCGGAGTGACAGGGATGACGCGATTGCCCTGGGCGCAACCCAGGTTCGTTCGTTTGTCATTGCGAGTCCGCCTCTGGCGGATGGCAATCTCCAAGATACCAGGGTTTCGAGGACTATTTGGATTGGCCGGATTTGAGGAAAGTAATCCCGAGAATCCTTACAATACGGTCAATCCTGCTTCTGACGAAATCAAGGTCATTCCCTCACGCGTACCCAGTTTGTTGGCATGAGCTACGGCGGGCCCGTGGCGCGGAGCTTTGACGCAAAGACGCAGAGACGCAAAGGGACAATTGGGCTTGCGAGGGGAGTGTCCAATAATGAACCTCGAGATCCTGTTGCGTGAGCGCCATGACGGTTTGATCAAACTGGGTAAGCGTGAGAGGTCATTCCTGCCGGCGTTCTTCCCGCATGGTGATGATGGCCAGGGGGACCGAGGAAACCGCCACCAGCAGCAGGGCCGGAGCCGCCGCCCTGGCGAAGAAGGCTTCCTCCGCAGCGGCCCAGATGGACGACGCCAGGGTGGTGAATCCGATGGGACTCAGGATGAGGGTGGCTGGCAGTTCCTTCATGGTGAGCAGGAACACCAGCGCCGCGCCGGTCAGAATGCCGGGACGAATCAGGGGTAGCGTTACCATCACGAACACGCTTACCGGGCGTTTGCCCAGGCTGCGGGCGGCGTCCTCGTATTCGGGTCGCACCTGCACCAGCGAGGTCCGCAGGGATCCCACCGCCGCCGGCAGGAACAGGGTCACGTAGGCCACGGCCAGCATGGCCAGCGACTGGTAGAGCCAAGTGGCATAATTCGCGCCGAAGAACACCAGACCCAGGGCGATGACGATACCGGGGAGGGCGAAACCGACGAAGCCCAGCCGTTCCAGCCACCGGCTGAGGACACCTGGATAGCGCACCGCCAGCATGGCGATGGGCACGGCGCAAACCACGGTGAGAGCGGCGGCCAGCGCCGAGACGCCCACGGAGTTGGCCGCCGCCTTCCACAGCAGCAACAGTGGCTCCCCGGCGGCGACGCCCCGCACCGTCCAATACACCAGCACCGCCACCGGCAGACCCAGTGAGACCAGGCCGACAGCGCTGCAATAGGCCAGGGCTGGCCAGCGCCAGCCTCCCAGGGGGATTGGTTCCGCCAGGCGCGACGCTCCGCCCTGGCTGCGGTAGTAGCGTCCGCTGCCGGCGTTTCGCGCCATATTCTCGCCCCACACGACCGACAGGGCCAGGACGATGAGCACCAGCGACCAGGCGGCAGCCAGGTCGCGGCTGAACGTGTCGTACGCGATGAAAATGCTCCAGGTAAAGGTCTCATAGCGCATCATGGCGACAGCGCCGAAGTCGCTGAGGGTGTACAGAGCGGAGAGCAGCCCACCGGCCAGGATGGCCGGCCGCAGCATCGGCAGGGTAACGCTGCGGAAGGTCTGCCAACGGCTGCGACCCAGGGCCCGGGCTGACTCCTCCAGGGTGGCGTCCATGTTCCAGAGAGCGGCGCGGACCGGCAACAGCACGTATGGGAAACTGAGGATTATGAGTGTGAAGGCAGCGCCGGGAAAACCGTAAATACTCGGAAGGCGTTCCACTCCGAAGCGCAATTCCAGCCACTCTTGCAGGAAACCGACCGGCCCCAGGCTCACCACAATGGCGAACCCCACGATGTACGACGGCAGGGCCAGCGGCAGCATGGTGACCACGCGCCAGAAGCCACGGAAGGGCAGGTCGGTGCGCACGGTGAGCCAGGCCAGCGGCGCCGCGATGACCACGCAGCCCACCATTACCGTGCCCATGAGCGCCACGGTGCGAAGCAACACCCCAAGGATGCGGGCACGGAAGATCAGGTCGGCCGCCTCCGGGCCGGCGCCCAGTGTGCGCAGAGCCAGATAAACCGGCGCAATCAGCAGCAACGCCGCGATCAGCAGGGCCGGCGCCCAGGCGACGGCCGGAGGGCGAGCCATGCCCTCAAACAGCCAATCCCCGCCGATCCCCAGATCAATTACACGCCGGGTTGGCCCGGTTATCTTGGCGGCGAATGACATTGGCGGGGCCGCCCCCGAGGTTTATTCGGTGTCAGCCGGGCGCACCGCGATCTGGGTGGCCACGTCGTAGCCGATGGAGACCAGGGTAGCTTCGGTTTGCACGCGCAGCACTCCCAGGTATGGCATCGCTTCCAGGAGCGTCATGTTGCGGCCCGGCACCAGCTGGGCCTCGCCCAGGAACTTCAAAAGCTCGGCATTCTCTTCCGGTACACGGTCCACGACATACGGCACGTCGCAGGTGGCGTTGTTCAGCGTCACCGCGCCGGGCGCGGCAGTCGGCGCGCCGCTGCCGGGTATCGGCCATCCGAAGGGAGAGTGGGTCGGATGGCCCAGGCGTTCCATCAACCTGACCTCCAGGGCCGGCGACATGCCATGCTCCAGTTGATGGGCCTCGATATGCGCCTCGTGCAGCTCCATACCCAGCAATCTGACGACCAGCCACTCGGCCAGCCGGTGCCGCCGGGCGATGCTCTCGCCCTCCATCTGGCCCCGGTCGGTCAGCCGGATGCGCTTGTCCTTGCCAATATCCACCAGGCCCAGCTTCTCCATGCGTCGCAGCATACCGGCAACGGACGGCACCGAGGTACCCAATCCCTCGGTAGGCGGCAACTGGCGCAGCGCCTCCGTCAATCGGGTCAATGTGGGGATCTCCGAGTCCTCCCACATTTTGTACAGAGAGAGGAGATAGTTCTCAGTGACCGGCGACAGGCGCTCGGCGCCATTGTGCGCGTGCGTCTGCGGGTTGGCCGCGGCGGTGGTTGATTTGCGAGGACGTGGCACGAATTATTCCGATGGCAGTGCGTGATTACTCATCAGATTATACCCCACTGGAAGCATAGTTATTTCGTCGCTACCGATCAGCACACGGCAATTGCATTTCTGAGAACAATAGGAGAAGGGCTCCTGGATGGTCAAGAGCCCTTCTCCAGACCCCTACCTCCCCAGCGAAGGGAGAGGAGATCTTTGGGAAACTAAACCTACGCCGACTGCTGCCGGTTCTGATCGTTCTCGTTGTCTCCGGACCTGGCGGTGTCAACAACTACGCGCACGCCGCTGATAGTGCCGGTTACGGCATCGCGCACCGCGTCGCCGGCGGCGTCGCTGACGTCATAGGCGGCGTCGATGGCGCCCCTGGCGGCGGCGGAGGCAGTCTCCTCGACGTTCTGCCCGGTGGTGCGGGCCGCGTCGATGGCGCCGTTCACTGCCGACACAGCGACCTCAGCGACGTCCTCGCCGGTCTGGGCCGCGCTGGAAATCAACTGCCGGGTAGTGGCGGTGGTTGCGGTGGTAACGTCGCCGGCGGTACCGGCGACAGCGGCGATGACGCCGGCCACGGTGCCTCGGGCCGCGTCGGTCAGCGCGCCGCCGACCTCCCTGGTGGCATCGATGGTGCCGCGGGTTACCTGCACCACGGATTCCTGGCCGGTCAACCCCACGGACGCGCCGCCCCGGAGGGCTCCTTCCACCGCGCTCTGGGTGGCGGTGCCCAGTTCCGCTCCCACTCCGCTGGAGCCGCGAATGGCGCCCACCACAACGTCGTGCAGCATGGTGGTGGTGGCGGTGCCCACCATGCCCACGCCTTGAATGACGCCGATGGTGGAGTCGCGAACCACGGTTCCGGCGGCGCCGCCAACGTTGCCGGCGGCTTGCAGGGTTCCGACGACGGCATCCTGGGCCAGGTTCCCGACCTCACCGCCCACGGAACGGGCGCTGCGCAGAGCGTTGGCCGTGGTGTCGCGGACCGTATCAATGGCAACGTTGCCGACGCGCCCGGTACCCTGCAGCGTCCCCGTCAACGCATCCCTGACCGAAGTGCCGATTCTTCCAAGGATAGTCATAATCTCTCCTCCTTACCGGCGCCTTCCCGCCGGACGAACGTATTCCAAAAAATTCGCGTTTACAAAAATTCAAGTGGCTCATGCCGCTCGTTGCTATTTAGTTTACATATTTCGCGTATCGGCTCAAAGTACTCAGTGTCACCGAATGGCGGAAATTTGACGCTGCCGATGAGCATCAACGGCCGGTGGCAGGTTGCGAGCTGATGCTAAAATGAGGGCGGGAGGTCGTGATGACGACGCAAACGGGAACGCGCATCTGGCCGGACAACGCGCTGGTCATAGACCCGACGCACCTGGGAATTTCCGCCACCGGGCGGGAGTTGGAGAAGCTATTCGTCGATTTCTGCAACCGGAACAGCGACAGCGTCTGGCAGTTCGAGCTCAGCCCAGAAGGAGAAATCATTATCATGCCTCCGGTTCATCATCCCAGCGACCGTGACGAAGGCAAAATGTTTTCGAGGTTGGAGTGGTGGACGGATGATTTCGGGGGAGAAGCCCGAGGTTCCAACTCCGCGTTTCAGATGCCAAACGGCGGCATCCTGATGCCTGACGCTTCTTGGACGTCGCAGGAGACATGGGATACTCACCCCCATGTGGCAGGTGATGCCCATCCTTTCTGCCCCGATTTCGTGGTGGAGATCCGGTCAACTTCCGACAACCTGGCGCCATTGCACGCCAAGATGCGGCTGTACCTGCAGAACGGCGCGCTGCTGGGTTGGCTGATCGACGCCCGCAACCGGCGCGTGTACATCTACCGGGCCGGCCGGGCAGAACCGGAGCGACTGGACAATCCGACAACGCTCTCCGGCGAGGACGTGCTGCCCGGGTTCGCCTTTGACGTAGCGCGATGGATCTTCGACCGGGAATAACCCGCGTGGCTTGAGATGGGCGATCCTGAGACCGAAAACCGCTGGCCGGAGCGCGCGCGACAGGCGGTGGCGGCAATTGAGGACTTCATGGCCGCGCTGAACGCCCGGGACGACGCGGGCCTATACGACCTGCTGCACCTGCCTCACGTCCGAGTGTCCGGCGCCGGGGTCGCCATCTGGCACGACCGGGCCGAGCTGGAGGCAACCTACCTGAGCGACTTCTACGCGAGGGCGGGGCCGGACTGGCATCACACCATCCTCGATTCCACCGAAGTCCTGCACAGCTCGGAGCACAAGGTACACGTCCTGATACAGTTCACGAGGTGCGACGCGGCCGGCGCGGCTATCGCCACCTACCGCTCGCTGTGGATAATGACCTGCATGGATGGGCATTGGGGCGCGCAGGCACGGTCCAGCTTCGCGCCGTGATGGTTGACAATTAGGCATCCCCTGGCTACTATTGTGTTACCCCCCCTATCGGTTCGACGGTAGGGTCGAGGCCGCTTCGAACAGCGGCCTCTGTCGTTTTAACGCGCATCGATGATCACCAACTTTTACATTGACGGGTTCAATCTGTATTACCGCGCGTTGAAGGATACCCGGTTCCGGTGGTTGGACCTGCGAAGGTTGGCGGAATCTCTATTTCCGGACGACGAAATACGGGTCATTTGCTACTGCACCGCGCTGCTGAACCAGCGTCCGGATAACCCTGACCAACCTGCTCGACAATTAACATATTTGCGAGCGTTGCAAACGCTGCCCGGGTTGGAGATCCATTATGGAACATTCCGCCCGCGCACCAAAGTCCGTCGGTTAGCGGAGCCTATACCGGGGCTGCCGGCATACGTTCGGATCGTCGATTCTGAGGAGAAGGGAACGGACGTGAACCTGGCCACCCGTTTGCTGGTTGACGGGTTCAACGGGGCATATGAGCAGGCGGTGGTTGTGTCCAACGATTCCGACTTGGCCAGCCCGATGCGATACGTGCGGGACGAGTTGCGCCGCAAGGTCTCGGTGGTCAACCCCGACAACAACAACTATACGCATCGGGATCTGGTGCACGCGGCAACCTATGTCAAACGGTTGCGCAGAAGCCACTTGCGGCGCAGCCAGTTTCCGCCGGAGGTCAGCGACGCGCAGGGGCGCATCACCAAGCCGGCAGGGTGGTAACGCGGAGGGGCGACGAATTTTCCGACGATACCGGGGGTTTGGTGTTAGACTGGCGCATCTCACCGATGCAGGGAGGAAATCATGGCCCGAACCCCGACCGTGACCCGAGAATCCGTTCCCGAAAATGAACGCGCCGCCTTCGACGCCTTTGTCGCTGACCGGGGCGAGGTGCCCACCACCGGCCCCGGCTCGGTGATGCTCAACGCGCCCGAAGTGGCCCAGCGCGCCCTCGGCCTGGCGCTCTACCTGCGCACCGATACGTCGCTGTCGCCCCGCATACGAGAGCTGGCGATGCTGCTGGCGGCGCGGGAGAACAACTGCCAGTTCATCTGGAATGCCCATGCCCCGCCGGCGCGGGCGGCCGGCCTGCGCGACGAGATCGTTGACGCCCTGCGGGACCAGCAGGACCTTCCCAACCCTTCAGCGGACGAACAGGCCGTCGTGAACTACGGGCAGGAGTTCTTCCGCACCAGGCGGGTCAGCCGGGAGGCTTTTGACGCGGTGGTGGCGCAGTTCGGCACAAACGGGGCGACCGAGCTGACCACGCTCATGGGTTGCTATGCCATGCTGGCCTTCAACGTGAATGCCTTTGGGGTGGAGTTGCCGGACAACATTACCGAGCAGCCGCTTCCAATTTAACCTAACAGAACGATTGCAAAGTTGACCCTGCCCCGTTCGTCCTGAGCTTGTCGAAGGACGGTGGTTCGACAAGCTCACCATGAGCGGTTTGGGGGCTTTGCAATCATCTGGCCGCATTTTAGGGAGGTGTCAATATGTCCACCCAACGCGCGGAATGGCTGGCCCAGAACGTGGAGGAGGCGATAGAGCCGGGGTTGCCGATCTGCGACCCGCACCACCACTTCTGGGACCGAGCGGGCGACCGCTATCTCCTCGATCAGCTAACCCAGGACGTTGGCGGTGGCCACAACGTCGTGCAGACGGTGTTCATTGAGTGTCACTCCATGTACCGGGCGCAGGGGCCGGAGGAGATGCGGGCGGTGGGAGAGACGGAGTTCGTGCAGGGCATCGCCGCCCAGTCTGCCAGCGGGCAGTACGGCCCCACGGCGGTGGCCGCCGGCATCGTGTCCAACGCCAACCTGATGCTGGGCGACGCGGTGGCCGCGGTTCTGGAAGCGCACCAGGCCGCCAGCAGCAACCGTTTTCGCGGCATCCGTTTCTCCTGCGGCTGGGACGCCAGCCCCGAAATCGCGCCCGGCAGTACCAACACGCCGGGGATGCTGGCAAACGCCAACTTCCGCGCCGGGTTCGACCGGCTGCAGCGCATGGGGCTGAGCTTCGACGCGCTGGTGTATCACACCCAACTCGGCGAACTGGCCGACCTGGCCGGAGCCTTTCCCGACGCCGTCATCATCCTGAACCACGTGGGCCGTCCGCTGGGCATCGGTCCCTACGCCGGGCGGGGGGATGAGGTGTTCGCCGACTGGCAGCGGGGCATCGCCGCCGTGGCGGAACGCGAGAACGTGGTGTGCAAGCTGGGGGGCTTCGGCAACCTCATCAGCGGCCACGACTGGCATACCTGGGAAGTACCGCCCAACTCGGAGCAGCTGGCGGAGACCATCCGTCCCTGGCTGACGCACTGCATCGAGCATTTTGGGCCGGAGCGGTGCATGTTTGAGAGCAACTTTCCGGTGGACAAGGCGTCCTACGCCTACACCACCTGCTGGAACGCCTTCAAGCGCGTGACCGCCGGCTTCTCGGATGCGGAAAAGGCCGCAATGTTCCACGGCACGGCGGCGCGGGCGTACCGGCTGTAAAGCCGGATTGCGATTTGCGAGCGAGGGGGCCGAATCATGGCAGTCAACAACAGCGGAGATGATGCGGCCATCGTGGGCCGGGCCATCTACAACGAGAAAATACTCCCCACCCTGGGGCCCGAGCACAAGGGCAAGGTGGTGGTCATCGACGTGAACAGCGGTGATTACGAGATTGCGGACAAGCACATGACCGCCGCCACGCGATTGAGGGAGCGGCAGCCTGAGGCATACACTTGGGCGGAACGGGTGGGTTTTCCGGCAGTGTTCCGTATGCCATTTCGGTACACTTACGGAAGTTTTCCACACTGAGAAAATAAGCATGATCAGGGGCAGAGTAGAGCGGAACTCTGGCGGTGGATTGGAGCCATGGCTCATCATACCCGTTGAAGACGCTAACGGAGAGTTGCATCACATTGACGTCATCGTTGATACCGCATTTACCGGGTGTCTGACGTTGCCCGAAGCCGTTATCAGTCGGCTTGGCTTGGTCAGGCAGGGCGTGCAGCAGGCAACTGTAGCCAGCGGTGAAGTGGAAGGTTTTGACTACTACGCCGCAAGGATGCTGTGGCATGGGCAACTCCGACGAGTGGAGGTTTTCGAGTCGATAGACTAGTCCCTGCTTGGAACTGAATTGCTGGAAGGCAGCCGCGTGGTCGTTGACACTTGGGAAGGCGGCGACGTGATCATTGAGGAAGTCCCGCCAGGGCCGCCGGCATAGTATCCGGCGATTACGCTTACGCACCGACTCGCACAGGAGGAACAACATGGCATTGCAATGGGATAACGTGGCCGGGCCGTTCAGCCGTTTGACCGAGGGGCCGGCATGGGATGGCCGGCGGGTCCTTTTCACTCACATTCCGGCCAGCCGCATCATGGCCTACGACCCGCAGACCGGCGATTGCAGCGTGCACCGGGAGAACACCAACCACACCAACGGCTTGGCCTTCGACACTGAGGGCCGTCTCTACGGCTGCAGTTCCGGCGGCCGCGCCATCGTGCGGTTTGAAGCCAACGGCACGACCACCACCATCGTTGACCACCTGGGCGACCAGCGCCTGAACACTCCCAACGACCTGGCCATCGACCGCCGGGGCCGCGTCTGGTTCAGCAATCCCTGGAACGCCGGCAACGTTGACCCCAGCGAGGTGCAGGAGATCGAGAACCGGGACATCCTCCGCGCCGACCCCCAGCCCGACGGCAGCTATACCTGCCAGCGCATGACCTTCGACACCACCGGCACCAACGGCCTGCTGGTGTCGCCGGATGACCGCAGCCTGTACATCATCCAGACCGACCCTGAACCCGACGGCGTGCGGGAACTGCGGTCGTATCCCATCAACGACGACGGCTCCCTGGGCCAGTACATCGTGCTGCACCAGTTTGGCTTCGATCACCGCGGCCCCCAGCGGGGGATCGACGGGATGTGCCTGGACTCCGAAGGCAACATCATCGGCACTGCCGGCAACTGGGCCGCCGGCCCCGGTCCGATGCTCTACGTCTGGACGCCGGAGGGTCGGGTTCTGGAAACCTACCCCATGCCCGTCGGCGTGGATATGCCCACCAACTGCTGCTTCGGCGACCCCGACCTGAGCAGCATCTACGTCACCACGCTGGGCGGCCACCTGCTGCGGCTGCGCGGCACCGGCCGGCGCGGGTGGATAATGTGGCCGCCGGCTCGGTAATAGCGATTTGGGCGGCTCACGGACTGGCCTGGGTCGCCGGGATTGGGCTGTCAATCGTGCCGGTGTATCAGGGTGCGAGCACTAGGGCCACAGCCCCCGGCGAGCCGCCCGCCGAAACCATCATGCACAGCGCCACGTTGATTGAAGCCAACGGCACGCACGCCATCCTGCTACTGCTGATCCCCGTGCTGCTGACGGGCGTGGCAGTATTGGCGTTGTACGTCACTCGTCCCCAGCGTCCGATCCGCCGGTTTCTGTTGTGGATACCCGGAGCCATCCTGCTGGGGTTCTGTGCGGTGGGGATTTTGTCCATCGGCGCGCTTTACCTGCCGGCAGCTATTGTGCTGCTGTGCGGCGCCGGGCTGCAAAGTACCGGAGGAGACCGGGCACGGACCGATTAGATACAAACACTCGATGAAAGCATTGTCCTCCAGGAGGTTTCTAATGGACGTTTTCAACTGCATCAGGACACGCCGCACCGTGCGGGATTTCAAGCCGGATCCGGTGCCCAACGCCATCATCCACAAGATCCTGCAGGCGGCCCGGTGGGCGCCCAGCTCCAGCAACACGCAGCCCTGGCACTTCATCGTGGTCAAGGACCGAGATACCATCGCCGAGTTGGGGCGCATCTGCACTCAGGGCACGTTCATCGGGCAGGCGCCGCTGGCCATCGCGGTGGTGATGGGGGAAACGCGGCGTCCTCAGCTGGACGCGGGGCGGGCGTTGCAGCAGATGGAACTGGTGGGCTGGTCGGAGGGCCTGGGCACCTGCTTTGTGGGCATACGGGGAGAGCAGCAGACCGAAGTCAAGACGCTGCTGGGCATTCCTGAAGAGATGGAACTGATCACCGTGCTTCCCTTCGGCTACCGCATTCCCCGAGAGCCGGGAACCGGCACGCCGCGCAAGCCCATGTCGGAAATCACCCACGGGGAGAAGTTCGGGCAGGCGCTCACCTTTGCGGAGTAAGGGAGCATTGCCCATGTTACACTTGCGTCAATAAACGACGCGGGCCAACCACATGGCTGTTTGGACGATAAAAGGGGGCCGTTACGGCGAACATGAAAACGCCTTTTTGGAGAAGGGCGTCGTGTCCGTGGGTTTCGGCTTGAGCCATAGCGTCACGGATTTCCCTGACCGGGAATCCTTGCGATCCCACCTCGCGAGTCGCAGCGCGGCCGATCAGATATGGAGATTCTGTAAAGAAGTCGCCGAAGGCGATATGGTGGTCTTGCCCCGCAAGATGACTCGCGAGGTTGCTGTGGGGCACGTCAGGGGTTCGTATGTTTATCAGCCGGAGTCGGTAGGCAGCAGCGCGCCACATGTCCGGACCGTTGACTGGCAGGTCACGAACATACCACGCTCACATTTTGACCGTGACCTGCTCAATTCCTTTGGTTCATTGTTGACGATTTCGCAGCCTGGAGCGCCCGATGCTGAGGCGCGCATTTCGCGAGTCGCCAATGCTTTCCTGGGTAATGAACCTGTCGCGGAAGCCTCAACAACACCGAGCGCCGGTCTGGGATCTTCAGAAGATGATACCCCGGGCGCCGACCTTTTCGACGAAATAGACATCGATCAAGAGATCAGAGACCGCATCGTGGCCCGTCTCCGGCAAAGATTCGCTGGTACTCGTTTGGAATATCTGGTTGCCAGCATCCTGAAAACCTCCGGCTACTTTGTACTGCAAACGCGGGAAGGAGCAGACGGAGGCGTCGACGTACTGGCGGGCAAAGGCGATATGGGCTTCGGCGAACCGCGCCTGTGCGTACAGGTCAAAGGCCGCACGAGTCCCGTGGACTTGGCGGAATACGACCGTTTGCAAGGGAATATATCCTCATTCCGGGCCCAGCACGGCTTGCTGGTAAGCTTGGGAGGGTTCACCAAACCCGTCCACGACCGCAATGAGCGGTCGTTCTTTGTGATACGGCTATGGGGTCCGGATGAGTTGGCGCAGCAACTGTTGGACAATTACGACTCTTTGCCGCAAGAGATTCGCGCCGATATCCCATTGGAAACCGTGCGGATACTGCGTCAAACGGAATAGCCATGCTGCTCCAAGCGATCCCACCCAGGGGTTTTCCAACTACCGCCCCTTGAACTCCGGCGCCCGCTTCTCCAGGAAGGCTTGCCGCGCCTCCCGGGCGTCCTCGGAGCCGCTGAGGATGCCGCCGGCGTTGGAGGTGAGGGTCATGGTGGTTTCCAGGGTGCTGTCCAGGGCGGCGCGCATGATGCGCTTGCTGATCCACTGCACCATGGGCGGCGTGCGGATGATGCGGTCGCACAGGTCTTCCGAGGGCACCAGGTAGTTGAGCATACCCCACTCGTAGGCGCGCTGGGCGTCCAGGTGGCCGGTGTAGGCGAACTCCAGGGCGCGGCCCAACCCGACCATCTTGGGCAGGTAGTAGCTGCCGCCGTTCTCGATGATCTGCCCCAGCTGCTGGTAGCCGATGAACCGGGTGTTCTCGCAGCCCAGGCGGATGTCGCAGTGCAGGGCCATGTCCATGCCGGAGCCGACGGCGGGGCCGTTGATCATGGCGATGGTGGGCTTGCGGACCTGGGAGATGTCCCGGTGCAGCTTGGTGAAGCCGTGGTAGAAATGCTCCCGCGCCGCGTCCGGCCCCTCGTGTGTGCCTCGGTTGCCCACGAAGTTCTCGCCGGTGACGTCAGGCGAGTTGTCGCGCCGCATATCGGCGCCGGAGCAGAAGCCCCGGCCCACGCCGGTGAGCACCATGACGCGCACGTTGGGATCGTCGTCGCCGGCCCGCATGTACTCGCCCACCTTGGCGACGGTGCCGTTCTCCTCAGAGGAGCCGATCAGCGCGTTCATCCGCTCGGGACGGTTGAACTTGATCCACAGGATGCCCGATTCCTCGGGTTCATAGAGCAGGTAGGGGACCAGGTTGGGGGGCATGGGGATTCTCCTTGTAAAATCGTCGTCACTCCGGCGAAAGCCGGAGTCCAGGAATGGCAGGGTGCGTATATTCGGCTAAGTTGCCAGCGACTGGTGGCACTGGATTCCCGCTTTCGCGGGAATGACGGTGAAATGTCAACACGGTCTGGTGAAAAGGTCAAAAATCCGTTCCCGCACGGCGAAACGGAAGCCGGACAGAACGTCATCGTCGCCGTCAATATACTCCGGGTCACACAGCGTCTCCGGCTTCTGTCCGGGCCGGAACTTGATGACCGTGCGGGTTTCGCTGTCGATGTACCACGCCAGTTTTGTGTCGTGTTCCAGGAACAGATTGATTTTGTCGAGCAGTTCCGCGTTGCTGTTGGACGGCGATTTTATTTCGGCGATGAAGTCCGGCACGACGTGGGGAAAGGCCCGTGTTGCCGGCTCGTCCAGCAGGTGGCGACGTTCCTCGCTAATCCAGGCGGCGTCCGGCCCGTAGTACGAACCGTCCGGCAAGGTGAACCGGCTGCTGGACGGGAAGGCGATCCCTCCGTGATGACGAGTCCAGATGAACAGGTCTGCGCTCATCTCGCCTTCGTACACTGAGCCGGGATAGCCGGTGGGTTCGCGAATCAGCAGGTGGCCCGTGCTGGAAATTTCGTACTCGTACATATCAGAGTTCCGCTCCGCGAAAGCCTCAAACCATTGGTCAAGGTCGGGGTCGTCTAGCGACTTGCCGAACTCGGCCAGTGGTATCGCCACCGCCCTCGTCCATCGCGGCGGCGGCTTGGGTCGGGTTCCCCGTGACTGTAATGTACCGGCGGTCGTCATAGTCATTACTCCGCGTCGGTGAAAAGGTCAAAGATCCGTTCCCGCACAGTGAAACGGAAGCCGGGCAGAACGTCATCATCGCCGTCAATGTACTCCGGGTTGTGCAGCGTCTCGGGTTCCTGTCCGGGGCGGAACTTGATGACCGTGCGGGTTTCGCTGTCGATGTACCAAGCCAGCCGGGCGCCGTGTTCCAGGAACAGGTTGATTTTGTCGAGCAGCTCCGCGTTGCTGTTGGACGGCGATTTTATTTCGGCGACAAAATCGGGCACGATGCGCGGAAAGGGTAGGTTCTCCGGCAGCATGATTTCATGCCGCCGTTCCTCGCGTAGCCAGGCAGCATCGGGACCGAAATGGGAGCCATCGGGCAAAATGAACCGACTGGTGGGACCGAAGGACATACCCCCGTATTCGCCAGTCCAGTTGCCCAGTACGATAGCCAGTTGATTCTCGTACAGAGCGCCGGGGTTGCCGGTAGGCTCCCGAATCATAAGGTGGCCCGTGTTGGAAATTTCGTACTCGCCCATGTCCGAATTCCTTTCTGCGAATCCTTCAAACCATTGGTCAAGGTCGGGGTCATCCAGCGACTTGCCGAACTCGGCCAGCGGAATCGCCACCACGCCCGGCCATTGTGGTGGCGGTTTGCCTCGGACTTCCCGCGCCTGCGACGCGACGGAGGTTGTCATCGTTGCTACTCCCTGTTGGCGAAAAGGTCACCAGTCCATTCCCGTCACAACGACAGAGCGGAGGTGCCGCTACTGCGCCGTCCGTCCGCCGTCGATTACCAGTTCCGAGCCGGTGACAAAAGATGATTCGTCGCTGGCCAGGTAGAGGACTCCATAGGCGATTTCAATGGGTTGCCCGACCCGGCCCAGGGGAACGCGGCCCACCTGCTGGGCAATTCTGACCTCGTCATCTTGGGTGGTGCCGAGCATGGGGGTCTGCACCGGGCCGGGATGTACGGAGTTGCAGCGGATGCCTTCGCCGGCGTACTGGATGGCGGTGGACTTGGTGAACAGGCGCACGGCCCCCTTGCTGGCGGCGTAGGCTCCCGAGGTGCCGGGAGCCGGCGCGATGCCGGCGCCGGAGGAAATGTTGATGATGGAGCCACCGCCGGCCTGCCGCATCGCCGGTATGACCTCGCGGGTGCCCAGGAAAACGCCCTTGACGTTGATGTCCATGGTGCGTTCCCATTGCGCTTCGGTCATGTCCTCGATGCCGCCCCTGGTGGAAATGCCGGCGTTGTTGACGAGGATGTCCACCTTGCCGAAACGGGACACCGCCGCAGCGACCGCGCTCCGCCAGTCGTCCTCACTGGTGACGTCCAGGTGAACGAACAGGCATTCCGCGCCGGTCTCGTTGATTTCGGCCTCGGTGCGGCGTCCCTCCTCGTCCAGCACATCTCCGATGACTACCTTCGCGCCTTCGCCGGCGAACAGCTTGGCTTCCTGCGCGCCCATACCCCGTGCTCCCCCGCTGATGATGGCGACCTTGTTTTCCAGCCGCATGGCTTAACCTCCTGGTGCCGATAGGTGGGATGATTGTAGCCCGGCTGTGCTGGGGGTCAAGTTGAGACCTGCGATGTCCCATTGGTCATTGCCAAGAGCGTAGCGACTGGGCAGTCTCGCCGGCGAGCCGACGATCCCCCGGCAACGAGATTGCCATCCGCCAGAGGCGGACTCGCAATGACAGGTGGGCAGCGCTCATCCGCTATAATCCGGCAACTTCAACGATATGCAACGGGGTAACAATCATGGAAATTGCGGGCGGAGTGTTCATTGTCACCGGTTCGGCCACCGGGTTGGGGGCGGAGGTGTCGCGGCGGCTGGCCGGCAAGGGCGGCAACGTGGTCATCAACTACACCAAGAGCGAGGCCGAGGCGCAGGCGACCGCGGAAGAATGCAGAAAGCTCGGAGCGGATGCCATTCTGTGCCGAGCGGATGTCTCAGTGGACGAGGACTGCCGGCGGATGGCGGCGGAGGTGCTGAAACGATGGGGCCGGATCGACGGCCTGGTGAACAACGCGGCCACGTCGGTGATCGTGCCTCACGCCAACCTGGAAGGGCTGTCCTCCGAGGACTTCCAGCGTGTCCTCTCGGTGAATGTGGTCGGGGCGTTCCAGATGGTGCGGGCGGCGACGCCGGCCATGCAGGCGCAGGGCAAGGGGGCCATCGTCAATATCTCGTCGGGTTCGGCCTTCAGCGGGTCGGGCAGTTCCATCGCCTACGCGGCATCCAAGGCGGCGCTGAACGTGATGACCTACTCGCTGGCCCGCGCCCTCGCGCCGGCGATCAGGGTCAACGCCGTATGTCCCGGCGTGATGCAAACCCGATGGTGGCGCGAGGGTCTGGGCGAGGAGGGCTACCAGGCGTTCATCGACCGCTACGCGGCGTCGGCCCCGCTGGGCACGGCCGGCACCACCGAGGCCGTGGCAGATCCGGTAGTGTGGCTGCTGGAAGGAGCGGATCATGTGACCGGCGAGACCATCATGGTTGACGCCGGGAGCCACCTGCGCTGAGCCGGTCGCTCATGCGTACCTCCTTTGTCATTGCGAGTCCGCCTCTGGCGGATGGCAATCTCGTTGCTGCAACGAGGCTCGTCACGAGGGTGATTCTGCCATCCGCCTGCGGCGGACTTCGCTCCTCGCAGTGACAAAACGGGTATCCGCGGCAGCGGCTAAGGATCGTGGCAGCGTCCGCTGACATAATTCTCCACAACGCCGTAGTGCACGGGCCGGTAAGGACGGCCGACGCCGTGGTGGTGTCCGGCGGGGTCATCGCCGCTGTAGGCAACAGCGCGGAGTTGATGCGGCGGGCGGGCGATGACACGCAGGTCATCGACTGCGGAGGGCGGGTCGTCGTGCCAGGCATCGTTGACCCCCATTGCCACCTGTTCGCGGCGGCAGCGGCCCGCAACGGTGTGGACTGCCGGCCGGCGGCGGCCCCGGATGTCGCGGCGGTGATCGCAGCGTTGCGGACGGCGGCGGCCCAGGGTACTGGTTGGCTACGCGGATATGGTTACGATGATTCTCCGACGGGATTGGGTCGGCACCTGAACCGGCATGACCTGGACGCTGTAGCGACGCAAGTACCCGTGCGGGTGGAGCATCGCTCGGGCCACGCCTGCGTGCTGAACAGCGTGGGGTTGGCGCAAGTGGGCATTGGGCGAGACACGCCGGATCCCCCCGGCGGTGTCATTGTGCGGGACGCCGCTGGTGACCCGACCGGCCTCCTGCTGGAGATGGGCGGCTGGCTGAGGGAGCGCGCCGGTGTCCGCTCCGGTACGGACAAGACCGCGTTGCGGCGTCTGGCGCAGCGGTTGCTGGGATACGGCATTACCGCCGCCACCGACGCGGGGCCGGACAACGGTTTGGAACGGTGGCAATCGTTTATCGCGGTTGTTGGCGATGGGACGCTGCCACTGCGGTTGACGATGATGGTCGGCTTCGGCCACATGGATGCAATACGGCAGGCTGGCCTGAGTTATGGATCAGCCGCGTGTGACGGCATGCTGACCGTAGGCCACGCCAAGATCATGTTGACGGCGTCGGGCGGAACGCTGCAGCCGCACCCGGCGGAACTGGCCGAGATGGTAGCGGAGGCGCACGGGCTGGGCTTCCCGGTGGCAGTACACGCGGTGGAGCGGGACGCGGTAGTCGCGGCGGCTTTGGCGCTGGCGGACGCGCCGTCGCTGGAGTTACCGGACGGACGCATCGCGCCGGACCGCATCGAGCATTGCGCCGAGTGCCCGCCGGACGTGCTGGAGCTGGTGGCGTCTTCGGGAGCGGCGGTTACGGTCAACGCCGGGTTTCTGCACTACGACGGGGAACGCTACCGGCGCACCGTTGCCGCCGACCTGCTGCCGCACCTGTATCCGGCCGGCGCTCTGGCGGCCCGGGGCGTACCCGTTGCCCTGGCATCGGATGCGCCGGTGGTCGAGCCGAACCCGTGGGCGGCGATGGCGGCGGCGGTTACGCGGCGGTCAGCGGAGGGCGAATCGCTGGGCGGTGTAAGTGTGCCGTCGGTGGCGGATGCGCTGGGGATGCACACTAACGGAGAACGCATCGCGGCCGGCGGTCCGGCTGACCTGGCGGTGGTGGAGCCGGACCCGTTGGGGGCGGTGGTTGAGGAATTGGCGTCGGTTAGGGCAGTGGTTACGGTGGTAGGTGGGCGTGTGGTGTGGCAGCGAATCAGGGGGTAATCTCCTGGACACCTACTCAATCACCACGTCACCGCCCTCCCACATTTGCACGGTCAACCTGCTCCCTTGAATCAGGTTAGTACCCAGCAGGGATTGATTCCTCGACTCCATCACTTCAATGACTCGCCTTTCTCCTTCCCAAAGCACGATAGCTCCGTAATGGTTGTAATCGTTGGTTTGCCCATCAGCCAGCGTTGCTGGAATTTCGCCATACAATGGTAGCCCGAGTTCACGTATGAACTCTGCCGGTAGAGTGAGGTCGCCGTTAAACCCGGTGTCGATGACCACTTCCTGGCGCCATCGATACCCGTTGCCGTCCACCAGAGCAACAGGAACGATTGCTTCCAGGTCGCTATTGACGTACCCGGAGATCACAGCCTGCCTCCGAATTGACCCCCTAGTTTCAATGCCGCTGGATAACCGATGCGAAAAGTGTAAAACAGGGTCGGCAGCGGATGCCGCTCCCGCATTTCCTCGTTGGCGGCGACGATGCTATCGGCAATCTCATAGTCGCCCGTTTCCACCTCCAGCGCCAGGTAGCGGCCGTGTTCGTGCGGCTCCAGCTTGTGCCGCAGCTCGGTGTCGTAGATGGCGTGGGCGCGAGTACCCAACTCGCTACGTTGCTGTTTCTCGGATGCCATATCCGTCTCCTTCCCCACATTCCGGTGTCGCTGACGCATCTGCGCCGTACACAATGGCGCCGCCCATTGTAACCTCGATAAGCGCGTCAGATCGCAAAAACTAGCGGGTGCGTTCGCGGATGTAGTCCACCATTTCCAGGAGAGAGCGGCGGGGCGGACAGTCGGGGAAGTCGTCCAGGGCGGTGGCGGCGGCCGTGCAGTATTCGCGGATGATGGCGAAGCAGTCGGGGATGATGCCGGAGTCCGTGATCATGTCCAGCGACTTGTTGAGCAGGCGGTCAACATCACTTGATCTGGAGCCCGGGCTTGATCCGGAGTCCGGGCCGCCGTTTTTGATTTCGGCGAAGAGAGCGTCGATGGGATGGTCGTCGGGATAGCGTTCCATCAGCATGATGGAGGGCAGGGTGAGGACGCCCTGGAGCAGGTCGTTGCCCACGGGCTTGCCGACTTCGGCGGTGTCGCCCTGAACATCCAGCAGGTCGTCCACAATCTGGAAGGCCATGCCCACGTTGTAGCCGTAGTGCCGCAGGGCCTGTACCTCATGCTCCGGCGCGCCGCTGAGGATGGCCCCTGACTCAGCGGAAGTGCAGAAAAGGGAGGCCGTCTTGCGGTAGATGCGCTCGTCGTAGAGGCGGCGGGCTTTGGAAGGGTCGAAGGTGGTGAAGAACTCGATGAGCTGCCCGCTGGCCAGCTCCATGATGGTCTCGGAGAAGCGGCGGATGACCCGGATCACGCCGGTGTCGCAGACGAAGGTGGCCGACGTGGCGAAGAGGTAATCGCCCAGCAGCACGGCGACGTGGTTGCCGTAGAGCTTGTTGATGGTGGGTTTGCCCCGGCGCAGGCCGGCGTTGTCCACGGTGTCGTCGTGGATGAGGGTGGCGAGATGCAGCAGTTCCACCGCCGCCGCCATGATGAGGGAGAGCTGCCTTTCGTGCTCGCGGAATTCGGCGGCCAGCAGGGTCAGGGCCGGGCGCACGCGCTTGCCGCCGGAGCGGAGGGCGTAGTCCAGCAGGGGATCCAGATCGGCGATGTCGGTCTGGCACAGCTCACGCAGGTGCTCCTCTACCTGAGCCAGTTGCGAGACCACCGGAGCGTAGATGGATATGGTTTGCAGGTCCAGCCCGCGCTGGACGGGGGTACGCCCTTTTGGCAAATGGTCTGGGGGGGAGAGGTCAGGCGGTGACGCCAAGCTGCTCGACCTCCTGCTCGGCGACCGCGTCGTCCAATTTCTGGTACAGCGGAGCGGGGTTCCGCAGCGGATTGCCCGGCTTGATGGCGGATGCCAGCGCGTCGGCGTCCCACGGCTCGGTGGTGACGTCACCGTCAAACCCCAGGAATTCGTGGAGCTTCTGGCTGGTGAAGGGCAGGTAGGGCGCCAGCATCACCTTGAGGCAGTTGAGAGCCTTGGTGGCGGTGGTCAGCGAGAGGGCCGCGTCGGCGCGGTCGGTCTTGATGGCCTGCCAGGGGGCGCGGCTGTCCAGGTAGCGGTTGCAGTCCTGGGCCAGGCTGAAGGCGCGGCTTACGCCGGCGCGGAAACGAGTGTGGGCCAGGCTGTCGTCCACGTCGGCCATGGCCTGCTTCGTGGATTCCAGCAGGGCGGCCTCCGCCTCGCCGGCGGGCGCCGGGTCAGCGGGCACCTGCCCGTCGAAGTTGCGATAAGTGAAGCGCAGCACCCGGTTGACCAGGTTGCCGTAGGTGGCGACCAGTTCGTCGTTGTTGCGCCGGACGAACTCGCTCCAGGTGAAATCGGTGTCGCCGGTTTCGGGCATGTTGATGGACAGCAGGTAACGCAGCGGGTCGGGGTCGTAGCGGTCCAGGTAATCGGGCACCCAGACGGCCCAGTTCTGGCTGGTGGAGAACTTGCGGCTCTCCAGGCTGAGGAACTCGTTGGCCGGCACGTCGTAGGGCAGGTTCAGCTCGCCGTAGCCCATGAGCATGGCGGGCCAGATGATGCTGTGGAAGGGAATGTTGTCCTTGCCGATGAAATAGTAGGAGCGGGCGCTTTCCCCTGATATGGGGTCCGGCTTCCAGAAGTCCTCCCAGGCGTCGGCGTTGCCGCTGCGCTGGGCCCACTCCACGGCGGCGGATAGGTAGCCGATGACAGCCTCGAACCACACGTAGATGCGCTTGTCATGATATTTAGTGGAATCCGAGCCTTCCAGCGGGATCGGCACGCCCCAGGTGAGATCGCGGGTGATGGCCCGGTCTTTCAGGCCGCCCTGGAGGAAGCTGCGGGTGGAGTTGGCGACGTTGGGCCGCCAGTGCTGTTTGTCGCCAATCCACTCCAGCAGAGGCTCCTGAAAGGCGGACAGGCGCAGGAAGAAGTGCTCGGAGTCGCGGAACTCGGGGGTCTGACCGCAGATGCTGCAGTAGGGGTTGACCAGCTCGATGGGATCCAGGGTGTGGCCGCAGTCGTCGCACTGGTCGCCGCGGGCGCGCTGGTTGCTGCAGTGGGGGCAGGTTCCCTCCACGTAGCGGTCGGGCAGGAACCGGTTGCAGCCGGCGCAGTGGGCCAACAGCATGGTGTCGGTGTAGATGTAGTCCTGCTCCAGGAGGCGCTGGAAGATGCCCTGCACCACCCGCTGGTGGTTCTCGGTGTGGGTGGTGGTGAAGAGGTCGAAGGAGATGCCCAGGCGCTGCCACGTATCGAGGAACTGGGCGTGGTAGCGGTCCAGGACGACCTGGGGATCGACGCCCTCCTGGTCGGCGCGGATGGTGATGGGGGTGCCGTGGGCATCGGAGCCGGACACCATCAGGACCTCGTTGCCTTTCATGCGGTGGTAGCGGGCGAAGATATCGGCTGCCAGATAGCAGCCGGCGATGTGGCCCATGTGGAGCGGGCCGTTTGCATAGGGCCAGGCAACACCGATGAAAATACGCTCGGGCAAGATCAGTCCTCCTCCGCCGCAGTACGCCGCGACCTGATTCCGTTCGATAATTCTAGCACAACACGATTTGGGCGGGTATTATGGCGGCGTGCGCCTACGACCCGGTTTCAGGCCGGGGAACGTCGGAAGGCGCATCATCGGCAATTTGGGGATCAGGGGGAAAGGGATACTGAAATGAACCATGATGGCCAGGATGCTAATCACTTTCCCGTCAACGGCGCGGGGTACGCTTTCCCTGAGGCGGACCGGGAGGCAGTGTACCGGGCGATTTTCCAGCGTCGGGACATTCGTAATTTCCGGCCCGACCCAATTCCCGATGAGGTTTTGGCGCGCATAATCCGCGCGGCGCATCACGGCCCGTCAGTGGGGTTCATGCAGCCCTGGGATTTCATCCTGGTGCGGGACACGGAGCGTCGGCAGAAGATGAAGGATCTGTTTGACCGGGAGCGGGAGGCGGCGTCCTGCTTTTTCGACGAGCCGCGACGCTCAGCCTATCTCTCCCTGAAACTGGAAGGCATCCTGGAGTCGCCGGTGAACGTGTGCATCACCTGCGATCCCACCCGCGCCGACGTGGTGCTGGGGCGCAACTCCATGCCGGAAACCGACGTTTACTCCACCTGCTGCGCCGTGCAGAACCTGTGGCTGGCGGCGCGAAGCGAGGGCGTCGGCGTGGGCTGGGTGAGTATCCTGAAGCTGCCCCAATTGCGCGGCATACTGGGCATACCGCACCACATCATCCCGGTGGCCTACCTCTGCCTGGGCTACCCGGTTGAGTTTCCGCCGGAACCTGGATTGCAGACGGCCGGCTGGCGGGACCGCCTGCCCCTGGACCAACTGATTCACGTTGACGGTTGGGGCAACTCCGGTGAGGAAGAAGGCTGGCAGGGATTCTGGGACGCGCTGGATACCGAGGTCGGATCGAGCCGATAGCCGGTCCCGATTGTCCGGGTGCGCCCTGACGCGCCGGGGGCAATCGAAGCGCCCTGGTTTGCCGCCGCATATGCCGTTCCCGGAAATCCTCGGTACCCGCTTCTGACCACGCGCCAAAGTGAGTACGCGTGAGACTCGTTTGGGATTGACGAAAAGAGGTTACACTAGAATGGCCACCCGGATAGGGTGCAGTATCCACGGATACAAGCAGCGGAGGTTTTGTGGTGAAGCAGCGTCACGTGGCAGTTATATTGGTCGCGGTTCTGGCTTTGACGTTGGCCCTGGGACCGTTGGCGTGTGGCGGCGGGGATGGCGGCTCGGGAATGGTGGAGGTAACTGTTGGGCCGGCCACGGCTATGCCGACAACCGCTGCCGCGGTCGCGGCGCCCACAGCGGCGCAGGAACCCACGAGGGTCGCGCCGGCGCCCGCCATTTCGACGCAGGCTCCCGGCGTAGCCCCGCCGGCTCCTACCGCCGCCGCGCCGGCTGCGGTCGCCGCCCCACAACCGTCTCCCACACCGGTTCCCACCGCCGCTGTGCCACAGCCAACGGCGACGCCGGAACCCGCTGCCGCAACGCCGGCTCCCACCGCGCCGGCTCCCGAGCCCACCGCAATCCCGTCGGACCCAACGCTGGCACCATACGCCGAGCGACACGCCGGGGGACCGGGGGCGATCTACGTCGGCGACGCCACGCAGCTGCTGGGTCTGCCACCCCACGCCGGGCTGATGTTCAACCTCCCCCAATCCTTCTACACCCAGGCGTCGGCGGCCGCGCTGTTCGGTCTGCCGGGGGGCGTTCCCGGCCATCTGTTCATCTTCACCAGCGATTACTACCAGGAGTTGCTCGAGACGGCCAAACTGTCCAACCCCACCCCCTTGACCTCGTCCGGCCAGAGCTTTGAGATCCAGCACGTCTGCATCGACCGCCGGCTGCCGACGTGCGTGCTGGTGCAGAGCTACTGGGCGCCCAACCTGGAGCAGCGCACCAACGGGCAGGTGAAGCTGTCGGTATCGTCCTTTGCCGAGCTGGGGCTGGCCGGGCCGGACACGTTGAGCCAGGTGGCCGACGGGTCGCTGGACATGGTGAACATCTACACCGGGTACGTGGCCGGAGCGCATCCGGCGCTGGAGGTACAGTCATTATGGGGGACGGTCAGCGACTGGGAGACGTCGTACCTGGCGCTGACCGACCTGGCTCCGGACGTTGACCGGCTGGTGGTGGACTTCTCCGGGGGCAGCCAGGTGCTGAACCGCAACTGGTTCGCCGGTTCCGACCAGTGGTTCTACAGCAAGGAGCCGTTGGAAACCCCAGCCGATTTCCAGGGCAAGAAGATACGCACCCACTCCGCCGCCATGTCGGACTTCATCCGGGGCATGGGCGGCGAGCCGGTTGAGCTGGACGTGACTGAAATCTACAGCTCCATGCAGATCGGCACGGTGGACGCCACGGTGACCACGGCGCTGCTGGGAGTCAACGGCCGGCTGTTCGAGGTGTCCGACCACATCGCCGGGCCGTTGATCGGGTTCGGCTACACCAACAACGTCATCAACAAGGACGTCTGGGACCGGATGCCCGCAGACCTGCAGCAGATCATGATCGAGGAAGGGGCGAAGATGGAACTGGAGGCGCTGCGGCTGGCCCCCTTCCAGAACTTCGTCGCCCTGGAGGCCAACAAGATGGCCGGCCTGAAGCCCATCCCGTTCTCCGAGGACACGCTGCGGCACATCAACGAAACGGTGGTGCCGGAGCACATCCTGCCCGGCTGGCTGCGCCGGCTGGGCTATCCGGAGCGGGGGCAGCAGATCGTCGATATCTACAACAGCAAATCGGCGCCCTACACCGGACTGCGGATCAACGCGGACGGGACGGTGGAGCGGGTGACGATAACGAAGGGGCCGCAGGCGGAGTAAGGCTGGGGTTTCCATCCACGGGCGCGCGACCGGCGATGCTACAATGGCGCCTGATGATCAGACATGTCATATCATCCGGAGCTTCGCATGGTTAACACCGAAAACCTGCGTCCCATAGAAGTAACTGGCCAAGTTTGGGGGGTACAACTCGCGCCGCCGGGAGAGAGCGACGGCGGGACCTTTCAGCTGCTGCTGGAAAACGGCAGCATTGTGACCGCACCTTACCCAAAAGAATTGCACCAGCCAATCGCGTCCGCTCTCCAGGCCAATGACGTCATTCTGGTCAGAGTGACAGGCATAGGCGAACATTTGCCTTCCGGGGAATTGCAGCGCATCGTGGAACCTGAATCCATCACACGCTGTTGGGCGCCGGCGCCCAATCGTCTTTTTGAAAAAGAGGCGCCGGATTGGGAAACTCCCCTGGTGACCAGCGGTAAGATGGGTCGTCGTCTCGTTCCGTGTTTGTAAACACCTACTGCCGCCTCTCATAGCGGCAGCCTCAGTTTCCCGACTTCCCAGCGGTCTTTTCCATCGCGTCCCGTTTATCCAGCAGGTCTTTGGTAAGGAGTTTGTAGCCCGGCGGCTTTCCTCCGAAGTCAGGAATCGGTTGGGCTTTTGGCTCCTGCGCCCCGCGCAACTCAGGGGTCCCCTTGCCGCCGAAGAAAAAGAAAAAGAACATTATTCACCCCTCGCTTGCAACAAAGTTCTAGGCTACGGCAATTGGAATGATACTATATCGTAAGCCGTGGTTCTGTTCCATCCTTTGGCGCCGGATACTCGCCAAATCCCCAGTCGTTTCCGATTTTCTGCGTCGCGGGGATTAACACTGTCAGGGATTTTCCCAATTACTTTCATATTGTAGAAATGTGTGGTCATAGACACAGCCTGAATTTCGTTTGATAGTACGTACTCGAAAGTCACTGCCGCCGATGCTCCGGGTTCAACTATGAGTTCATCTCTATTCCAGACGCGATGAATTTCCTCCAAGTATTCCCATTCCAACGGCTGGTAATACCTTGGATATATATTAACGAATGCTCTGTGATGTAGGTTAGAAACATAATCATCGTCCGCCGGGGCTAACTGCTGCACAACGAAAAGGGCATCGCGAAAATCGACCTTGACCCGCGAAGTGTTGAACAGGGTTGCCGTTAGCTCGATCTGCACATACCCTGGACTGACTTGCCGGTGGGCGATTTCGTGGTCAATCGTTATATGCGGCTGCCCGTACCGGAACAAATAGCCCCGCCGCCAGGCGAAAACGCCACCCAATCCGATGGCGATGATGGTTGCCACCGCCTGCCCTACGATAGCCCCGTTACGTATTCGCTCGCCGATGGACTTTGACGCTGCCGGTGGTTGCTTGCTGGCCGCACCCGTCGCCGTCGCAGTACCGGCCTCATCGTCAATGCTGAACAGGCTGGAGCACGCCACCGCAAAAACCGCAACTACCAAAGAGGCCAAGATTATCCTGGGCACGCGGCACACCCCTTCCCAGTCACTCAGATTCACCCCGGATTTGCTGCCAGTTCCGCTAACCCTGATTACAATCCGTACTGCGCGGCGTGAATCGCAATCTGCTCCGCCGCGAACTGGGTGGCTTCAAAGAGGTCAACCAGGTCGCTCACCTTCTCAACGTACAGCAACCCGTGCATGGCGTTGTGGTTGCGCAGTTCTTCCAGGGTCATCCGGTTGCGCTTGATGCCGTTGCAGGTGCGGTGGAGCAGGGCCAGGTTGTAGAGTTCGTCGTTGCCGTGGGTTCCCTGTGTCGCCTTGCGAGCTCGGATGTGGTCAACTTCCAGCAGGGTTTCGTCCAGGCTGCCGTTGGGACGGCGGGGTTCGTAGCCGCATCCCCAGCATTGGGGGCCGAACTTGTCCATCAACAGCCGCTTGGCCTGGTCCTTGGAGATGCGCCCGGACCAGCTGGATGATTGGGTGCTTTGCCGTGCGCCCCGACGTCCGCCTACGGCGGAGCGCAGGGCGTGATGGGGCGCGGGGTCTTCGTCGTCTCTATCCGGCAGGTCATTCGGGCCTATCGTCTTGCTTGACGCTTCCGGCAAAACTTGGTCAATGCCCTCTTGACTGCCGAGCAAAGCTTTGGGCGTTGAGTCCGTCATATCGGAAAGAGCGTAACCGCTCAGGTAGAAACGGCGCTTGAGCATAGTCCACGCCCGGTATGCCATATCGCAGGCAACCCATTGCCGCCCCAACCGCTCCGCTGCAACCGCGGTCGTGGCACAGCCGGCGAATATGTCCAATACCACGTCACCGGGGTTGCTGCTGGCGTTGATGATGCGTTCGTAGAGCTCCAGGGGCTTTTGCGTTGAATAGCCGGAGTATTCACCCCCACTGGTACTATAGTTTGTAAATCCGGTGGGATCGAGGACCAAGTTTTGCGGAGGGTTGCCGGTGTCAGCCTCAGCGTATCTTTTCAGGCCTGGCCATACTCCCCGGTTAGGATGGTGAATTAGTCCGTGTGCGTCGAGAGCGTCAAGTCGATCATGGACGCCCCCGATCTGTAGGTATCCAGGTATGATGTTTGAAGCAATCCATAGGGCATAACTGCTGTCTCTCGGCAGTGCCCAGTGTCTGCCTCTGGCGTTCACGTCGTAACCGCGCCACGCTTGACCTGATTCCCCTTCCCTCGTGCCGGCGCCGGTCAAGTCCGAAGTCCGGTACGCGCCGCGTTCATCGCGAGATGGGTAAGCCGTGGCTAACTGTTCCGCCGTTTTAGGCTCAGATACAGCAACACCGTTCCATGTGAATCTTGAGCCATTGACGTAGTAAAGCAATGTGTCGGTGATGTTCCCATAGCGACGCGCATCATTGTGAGCTATGGCACGCCGCCATGTAATTTGGCTTCTGAAATTGCCGGCCTCGAACACTGCATCCATCAGCATCCGCAGGTAGCTGTTGGCATGGCTATCGCAGTGCAGGTAGATACTGCCGGTTGGCTTGAGGACGCGGCGGCATTCCAGCAATCTTGCCGCCATGAACGCGATGTAGGCAGCTTCGTTTTCTGAGGCGCAGGCTTCCACCGCCTGGATTACGGCGAACACTTCAGGGTAGTCGTCTTCGATGCTCATTTTCCAGGCGGGATGCACGTCCTCATCCCAGCTCCAGATGTCATGGACGCGGGTCAGTCCCTGGCCTTCGTTGTGCTCGACGCCGTGGGCCTGGGCCAGGGCGATTTCCTCGGCGTATTCGGCGTCGCTGATGGGCGGGCGGGGGTTGCCGGTGAAGGTTTCGTTGGCGGCAAAGGGTGGGTCGATGGCGATGAGGTCGATACACTCGTTGTTCAGCCGGCGCAGAAAGGCCAGGTTGTCCATGACCGCCAGCGTGCGGTTTGCCACGTTCAGTTTGCCCATGAGACTCGCCCTCGTTGTCGATACGGCAATGGGATGGCTTGATTCTACCACTGCGTATTGCCATGCCGAAGTCAGTCGCTGACACTAAACGCTCACGCGTACCCAGTTTGTCATCGCGAGGAGCGTAGTCCGCCGCAGGCGGATGGCGATCTCGTTGAGTTAGCGACGGCTTCTCCAAACTACGAGATTGCCGCGCTTCGCTCGCTACGCGTGAGCACTAAACGGCGTCAAACACTGACACCCGCCCGTTGACGCTTTCTACATCTCTCCGGTAGCCTAGAGTCAATCAAGCAAGATAACAGCCGGTGGGACTGACCTGATGCCGGGTCGGTTCCGCCGGTTTTTTCGTGTGTATGCGCGCCGCGGGCCTTCTCGCATCGGGTTATACCGGCGGGAGGTTTCGATGATTGAGGAAGGTGTGCGGCGTCCGGGGCGGATGGAGTGGCCGACGGCACCGGCGGCGGGCGCGGCAAATGGGCGGATGGCGTTGCTGCGGGCGCTGGAGGCGTACCGTCGCGGCGTCGCTGAGGCTCCGGTGGTCTGCAAGTGGGGGACTGGTACGGGGATGGCGGAGGCGGCGGGATTGCCACGCTTCGCTCGCAATGACGAGGGGTTCGTGGTTCGACAAGCTCACCACGAGCGGGTCAAGGACCACCACGAGCGGGTCAAGGACCACCACGAGCGGGTCAAGGACCACCACGAGCGGGTCAAGGACCACCATGAGCGGGTCAAGGACCACCACGAGCGGGAAGGCGGCGGGCCGTTGGTGTTTGTGGCGTCCACCGGGGAGGTGGACCGGCACGGGGATACGGTCGCGCCGGAGGGGTGGCGGCTGGCCGGCTACCGGGAGAACCCCGTGGTCCTGTGGGCCCACGATTACCGGCAGCCGGCCATCGGGCGGGCCGATGCGGTGTGGAGCGACGGCCGGGCGCTGCTGGCGCGGCTGGAGTTCGCGCCGACGGAGTTCGCCGGACAGGTGGAACGGCTGTACCGCCAGGGCTACCAGCGCGGGGTGTCCGTCGGGTTCCGGCCATTGCGGTTTGAGGAACGGCGCGACCCGGTGAACGGGACGTTCCTGGGCATCCGGTTCCTGGAGCAGGAGTTGCTGGAAATCAGCGCGGTGCCGGTGCCGGCCAACGGGGATGCGCTGCTTACGGAGATACCCCTCGCTCCCGTATCGAGTACGGGGCAGGCTCCAACCCTCTCCCAAATGGAGAGGGGGCCGGTGGCGGATGAGGTGGTGGGGTTGCTGCGGGGGCTGCGGGGGTGATGAGGATTGTCATTGCGAGGAGCGTAGTCCGCCTGCGGCGGATGGCAATCCCGTTGCCAGTGGTGTGGCTCTCGCCGCGACGGGATTGCTGCGCTGCGCTCGCAATGACATTTGGCAAAGATTTCTGGATTCCCGCTTTCGCGGGAATGACGGTCGAAGTCGAGAATGACAGTCTAAGTCGAGAATGACGATCGAAATGGAGGAGATAAGGAGTTTATGACGCTTTCCACATGGGAATTGGAGACCATCAAGAACGAGGTTGCGGAGGTGCGGGAGTTCTACCGCCAGCGGCTGGACGCGGATATTCCGCCGTTGCAGGAGGAGTTGCAGCGGTTGAACCGGGCCGTGGGCGAGATCACGGAAAAGCAACGGGCCGGGGAACGGCAGGCGATGCTGGCGCGGTACGCCAGCAGTAGCGCCGGCGGCGGCAATGACCGGCCGCGCGTGCCCTTCGGCAAATACCAGGGCATGGACGCGCTGGACCTGGCCTGCGTGCGCAGCGTATTGGCGGCGCAGCAACACGATCCTTTACCAGGCACACCGGGAGACGCCAACCCCCGGATGCTGGAGGACTGGCAGGCCAACCTGAAGGCCGCCATGGACAGCACCACGGCGGGCAGCGGCGACGAACTGGTTGCCACCGGCGAGGCCGCCGCGCTTTGGGCCGACATCAACCTGGAGACCCATGTGGCCGGCCTGTTCACCCGGGTTGACATGCCCACCAATCCCTTCGAGATACCGCTGCAGCTGAGCAATGTCTCCTGGTATCCCGGCACGGAGAACACGGCCGCCACCGAGACGGCGCTGACCACGGCGCGGCAGACGCTGACGGCATACGAACTGGTGGCCGAGGTGCCCTGGTCTCTGACGCTGGAGGAGGACGCGGTGATCGCCATGGCGGCGGAAGTGCGCAGCACGCTGGTGCGCAACGCTGTGGAGGTCATCGACGACGTGCTGCTGAACGCCGACCGGACGACGCAGAACAACATCAACGCCGACGGCGCGACCATTGCCGCATCCACGGCGGGCAAGGCGCATTGGCTGCTGGGGTTCGACGGGCTGCTGCACCTGCCGCTGGTGGACAATACCAGCCAGGGCAACGACCACGCCGCCGCGCCCAGCGCGGATATGTTCAACGAGGCGCGTGGCCTGCTGGGCAAGTATGGAGTTCGCCCGTCGGAGCTGGCCTACATCGCCGACGTGGGGACGTACATCAAGTCGCTGGCCATCGGCGAGTTCCGCACGCTGGACAGCTCAACGGGCAGCTGGCCCAGGTGGACGGCATCCCGGTCATCGTGTCCGAGCAGATGGCCAAGTCCGACGCCGACGGCAAGGTCACCGACGGCGGCAACACCAATACCAAGGGCCGGCTGCTGGTGGTCAACCGGACGCAGTGGCGGCTGGGGTTCCGCCGGGAGCTGATGATCGAGACCACCCGGGATATCCAGAAGCGGCAAAACATCATGGTGGTCAGCATGCGTCTGGCGTTTATGGAGCGGACGGGGACACGGTCGTCGGCGACTCACACGGCGTTGCAGTACAACATTACGGTTTAGCGACGGCCCGGTCATTGCGAGCGAAGCGCGGCAATCTCATTGGGTCAGGGGCCGTTGCTACGAAGGCGAGATTGCCATCCGCCTGCGGCGGACTACGCTCCTCGCAATGACAGGCTATGGGGGATATGGAATGGCAAACGCCTATGGGGACCTGACGACGTTGAAATCGGCGGCATTTCTGAACGTGCCGGACGACGCGCATGACGGACGGCTGCTGGATCTGCTGGAGGCGACTTCGCGCTGGATCGACGGATACTGCGACCGGCAGTTTGCGGCGATACACGCGGAGCGGCGGTTTGACGGTACGGGCAAGGTCGCGCTGGCGGCGCCCGACGTGATTAGCGTCAGCGACCTGCGGGTGCGCGATCCGGGAGCGGGCGAGTGGATCGCCTGGCCCTCAGACCGGTGGCTGCTGTATCCGCTGAACGCTGCGCCCATGGAACCGGGCTGCCGACCCTACACGCGGATCATGGCGATGGGCGACGGAGGGCGGTTCCCGCTGAGCCGCGGCGGAGTGAGCATCAGCGGCGTGTGGGGTTATGCCGACGTGCGAGAGGACACCGGGCTGTCCCTGTCCGGCGCGGTGGCGGATATGGACGGCGCGGTGGCCGTGACGGCTGGCGACGCAGCCATCCTGTCGGCCGGCCATACCGTCCGCATCGGCGACGAGCAACTGTACGTTACGGGTGTGGTCGATGACGGGCAAGGTGCGTTAACGCTGGCGGCGCGGCGCGGGGTCAACGGTACGACGGCAGCATCCCACACCCCCGGCGCCGGAGTGTCAGTGTACCGCTACCCGAGGGCGGTGATGGAAGCGTGCCTGTTGCAGGCCGCCGTCTGGTGGCGGGAGAGGTTGGCCGGGCCATTCCCGTCGCCGCCGGCGGATTGGGGAGACGTTGGCGGCATCTCCCCGACGGCGCGAGTACTGCTGGAACCCTACCGCCGTCGGACGGCGGCGCTGGGGGTGTGACGATGACCGGGTATGCCAGCACGGGTCGCAGCTATGTCGCCGTGGCCGACGCCGACGGTGTGATGCGGGACCTCTCCGCCTGGGTGGAACGGGTCGGGCCACTGGGACGGGAGCTGAGCGGTCGGGACGTTACCGGCGTGAACGACGCGGCGGCACGGACGGCGGCGGGACCGGAGGCGGCGCAGGAGTTCACCCTTTCGGGCCGGTGGGACGACACGCCGGGCATCGGGCCGGACGCGGCGCTGTCGGGCATCGTGGGCCGGTCGGTGCGGGTGGATTACGGGCCGGTTGGCAGCGGAGCGGGACAGCGGCGGGTGTCGGGAAGTTTCGTGTGCCTGTCCTACCGTATCAGCAGCCGGGCCGGAGAGCCGGTGCGGTTCGAGGCGCGGTTCCGGCAGGACGGGCCGGCGGAGCTGGGGGTGTGGTGATGATGGGCGGGTGGTCAGTTGGCGGCGACTTCTTCAGGGGTTATAACCACTCGGCCAGCATCATCGTGGCGGTGTCGCATGAGCAAGTCTACTCGATTATTCAGGGACATCAGCAGGCCCCTGATTTCAGCCACCTGCTCGCGTAATGCCGACATCTGTTCCTCCAGCCTTTCGACCCTGCTCTCGAGACCGCTGACGCGGTCATTGAGACCGGTGATGCGGTCATTGAGACCATTGATCAGGCCCTCCAGCCGGCCTATGGAGCGACCTTGGCGGTAGAGGACGCCGAGGATGGCAATCAGCAGCAGGGCTATGAAGCTCAGCAGGCTGATGAGGTAATAATCCGCTGGGGTCATCAAATTAACGCCTGAGTAGGTGCAGATGTATTGACAGAATTGTGGCATACATCCATGCAAATGGCAACAGCGTCCCTCGGAGATCAGTCGTCCAGCAGGGCTAGGACGCGATCAACGAAAGCCTGCACCAAGGGCAGGCCGCGAGCGATGTCGTCGGGTTCCATGAAATCGTGGCGGGAGTTGGCTTGAAACTGCTGGGCGGCGAAGAAACCGGCAGCGATGGCGGCGTCTCCAGTGTCAGCGGCCAGGCGGTCGGCGGCGGCTTTGACGTCCTGGAGGCGGTCGGCGGGCCAGCCCCGTTGAACGGCCACGGCCGTTATGGCATGGGTGGCGGCCTGCCACAGCGTCGCCGAACCCTGGGTTGCGGAGCCAGAGGCGAACTCAGTATCGGCGGTTTGCAGGCATACCCGCGCCGCTTGAGCGTGTTCATGGGCCGACAGCGATACAACGGGTCCGTCCTCCTCCAGCAGCGCGACCATGCGGGCGACGAACTCACGCATCAGGCGGCAGTAATCCGCCAGTTGGTAAGGCTCGACGAAGCCGTGGTTGAACTTGGCGCGGAACTGCTGGGCCACGGCGTACTGGTGGCGCAGGTGGTGGTCGCTGGCCTCGTTGGCCAGGCGGTCGGCGGCGGTTTTCAGGGCGCGGTCGTCGTCGGTGGGCCAGCCCCGCTGCTCCGCCACGGCGGTCAGGGCGTGGGATGCGGCATACCAGATGTTTTCGTAGGCCAGCAGCGGCTCTTCGTCCTCGAAGTGCCGGTCGGCGGCGGCGAAGTAAGCCTGGGCGGTTTGGGTGATGTTCTGCGCAAAAGTCATGAGGGATTCCCAACTCCGATGGGCGATTTTACCAGACCGGCGCTGGCCGGCGCGTTACTCCATCTGCGTGAACGTGCCGCCGGTGCGCGCTGCGATGGTCTCCAGTGCGGTGGTGTCGGCGCCGTCGCCCATGGCGACGGTGTTGATGGGCACGTCGGATCGGGCCAGGACCTCCATCGTTTCATCATCCAGATCATCAATGGCGTGGGCTTCGCCGTCGGACACCAGCACGTAGCGTTGCTCCTGCTGGCACGATATATCCCCCAGATCCATGAACGTCGCGTCGCTTTTGAGCCTGATCGAGGGGATGTCCGGAATGGACAGCACCACGCTTCCGTTATCGTCGGCGGCGGGATCGTTACCAACACCCCCGGCCGCGTTGCTGCCGGCCAGGCTCGGACCTCCGGCGGATCCTGCCGATGGATCAAGTGTGCCGGATCCGCCACCCGCGTCGGCGACGGTCTCCTCTTCCGAGTCGTCCACCAGGAGATAGCCTCCGATGATCAGCAGCAGGAGCAGGGGCAGCAGCAACAGCAGCCAGGGCCAACGTCGGCGTTCACCGTCATTCGTCCGTCGGGGCCGGTTGATTCGGACCACCCGGGCACGGTTCCGCCTGGGCCACCGCCAGCTCCACGGCCACCGCCAGCGCCATCCCCAGCCGCGTCGCTGGCGTCTTCTGTTCTCACCAACGCTGTACGTAATCCAGTGTCTTGCCATGACAATATCTCCGTATTGACACGGATACTAACCGTCTTGGGACATTTCCGCCAATTTGCACGGATCAAATGACGACTTTCAATCCGCCAGAACCGCCCATCGCCTTATGAGGAGGTCAATGGAAATCATGCCAAATGCGCGAATCGGGAACGCGGGTGCGCCAGCCTATCCCAATGCTGTCTCACTCCTGCGCTGGCAGGTCTGGACCGACTGGTCGGCCGGCGGAATTTGGAGCGCGGACGGGGTGGATATATCCGATGACGTGCTGGGACTGCGGTGGGAGTGGGGCCGTCGCGGGCTGCCCGTGCCCGAGTTCGCGGCGCCGGCGACCTTGGAGTTGACCCTGCGCAACCCGGACCATCGCTACACGCCTAGCAACACCGGCGGGCCGCTGGGCGGCGGTGTGCAGCCGGGACGGATCATCTGGCTGCGAACCGGCCGGCTTTGGGACGACTTCGCCACGGTTGGCCCGGCTCCTGTGGACCTGAACGGGAGATTGTCAGCCGACGGGACCAACGCTTGGGAAGTGCTGACCATCGGCAACAACGGGTTCTCGGCGCTGGGCGGTGAGGCGCGAGGCGTGGCCCCCTCGTTCCCGCCTTCGGATGCGATGGCGCTGCTGGATACCGGCGATACGCTGGCCACGCTGACGGCGCGTTTCCGGCGGGTCAGCAACGGGCTTGGCGGATTTATGCTGCGGTGCGCCGACCGGGATGACTGCCTGCGCCTGCGTTTCACCCACGAAGCCAGCATACTAGAACGCATATCCGGGCGACAGGAAACCGTCCTGGCCACCGGGGAGACGCTGGTGGCGCAGGCGTGGCACGAACTGGAAATCGAGCAGACGGCCGGCGGGGTGCGGGTCTTCGCCACCAACCTGGAAACGAGCGGCGTGGATGGCAAAGAGATATTGGTCTCCGATGGCATAGTCGGCGCGCCGGTGTCGGGGCGGCATGGCCTGTGGCGCGGCTTTCGCAACATGGTGGACCGCTGGGGCGATTTCAGCGTGGGGCGCAGCCTCTTTCGCGGACGCATCACCGCCATCGCTCCGGATTATGCCGCCGGAGTTTGTCGCATCACGGCCCGCGACGTGTTGCAGCGCATTGAGGAAACCCGGCTCTATCGCGCCCTGCCCGGCGGCTTGATGCGTTCCGGCAACGTGGCCGCCGCAATCCTGGGGTGGGCCGGCCTCGGGCCGGCCGACCACGCGGTGGACGGGGGCCGTCTCCTGCTAACGGGTGGCCCTCGCTCGGTTTGGGATGTGTCGGCCGGCCGGGCGCTGCGCCGCTTGCAGCGTGAGGAACACGGGTTGATCTACACCGACGGGCGCGGGCGTGTCCGGCTGGAGACGGCATCGGTGCGGGCCGGCATTAGAGGTCACAGCGATCCGACGACGCTGGCGAAAACGTCGCTATCAGATAAGGCCGGCGGGTCCGACCCCTATGCTGCCAACATCAAATGGGATGACGGCGCGGGAGAAGTGGAGAAAACGGTCACCTTCCGCTACCGCCGCCTGGCTGACGAGGGGCTGCAACGGGTGTGGAGCCTGAACGAGCCGCTGACGCTACAAGCCGGAGAGGAACGGCTGGCGCTTGCGGCAACGGATGCCTGGGACGCCATCGACGGAGTGGTTGCGCCGGTGGCCGGCGCCGACTACACGGCGACGGATGACGCGGCCGGCTCGGGGGACGACGTGACAGACGACATAACGGTGGAGCTGCTGTTGGAGGCGGCCACCGGCATCTCGGGCCGGGGGCGGATGTTGCGCGTCCGCAACGGTGGGGAAAACACCGCATATGTGCAGACCCTGCGGGTGTCCGCCAGCCATTGCTGGCGTGCCGAGGGCACGACATCCTATCGCGCCGGAGATGCGTCTGCGTCGAGATCAGGCGGCCTGGTGCGCTGCCGCTACGCCGACAACTACACCGCGGCGCAGGCCGGAGCCGAAGCGCGACTGGCGGAACGCTCCCGACAACGCCCGCAGCTGGAGGTCACACTGCCGCTGGCGGGCGCGGCCAACGGACGGGCGGTGATCGAAGGCCGCATTTCGGACGTGGCGGAGGTTCAGGCCCCATCCCAGGGCATCAGCGGCGCGTGGCTGCTGGAGGGCATGGCGGTGAACATCGTGGCCGGCGGTGAGGGCGAGGCGCGGTGGTGGCTGACGGGGGTGTAGGCTTATGCAGCGGATTAACCAAACGACGCCAGCTTGTTTACAATTAAGCCCTCAAATTATAATAACGGTGCCGGTTATTGTAGCAAAGGACAATAACGAGGGCACCGGCAACTATGGAACGTGGAGCAATTGGCGAATACGACGTCAGAGTAGTTGGCGGCGAACGGGTCAACGCTTTCATTCCCGACCCGTTGCCACCCGACCCGCCTCTGGAGTTGGATGGAGAGTTCCTGCAATCCATGGAGTCGGCATCGTTCGCCCTTGGCGGGTTGAACGCCGCCTCGGTGCTGATGCCAGACAAATCCCTTTTCATCTATGCCTATGTGCGCAAAGAGGCGGTGCTGTCGTCGCAGATTGAAGGGTCCAGGTCGTCGTTGGCAGATTTGCTGCTGGCCGAGTTGGATGAAGCTCCTGGTGTTCCCGTTGACGATATCACCGAGGTTTCCAACTACGTGGCCGCCTTGGAACACGGCCTGGAACGGATGCGCAACGGCTTCCCTTTGTCCAATCGCCTGCTCCGAGAAATCCACGGGATATTGCTTTCCAGTGGACGCGGCAGCCGTCTGCATCCGGGCGAGTTCCGTACCTCACAGAACTGGATTGGCGGCCGGCGTCCCGGAGAAGCGGACTTCGTGCCACCACCACCCCACGCGGTGGCCGAGTGCATGGGCGAGCTGGAGGAGTTCATCCACGCCACCAACGACGGCATGCCCACGCTGCTGCGGGCTGGACTGGCACACTTGCAGTTTGAAACCATCCGCCCGTTTCTGGACGGCAACGGTCGCGTGGGCCGGCTGCTCATTGCCATGATGCTTTGCCATGCTGGGGTACTGCAAGAGCCATTGCTGTATTTAAGCCTGTTCTTCAAGCAGCATCGCTCGGTTTATTACCAGTTGCTGGACCGCGTGCGCCGCACCGGGGATTGGGAACGCTGGTTGGCCTTTTTCTCGACGGAGTGCGGGAGACGGCGGAAGGGGCGGTTTCCGCCTCCGTGCGCCTGACCCAGCTGTTTGAATCCGACCGCGGCCGGATCCAGCGAGTCGGTCGGCGCGCCATCTCGGCATTGCAAGTTTACGAAGAACTCAGGTTGCACCCGATATTGTCCTTGTCCGGTGCCAACGAGCGCACTGGATTAACCTTTCGCACTGCGGCCGCGACGATGGAATTGCTGATTGAACTGGGCATCGTCCGCGAAATTACCGGCCAGCGACGCAATCGTTTTTTCGCCTATGACGCCTACCTCTCCATCCTCAGCGAGGGGACGGAGCCGCTGTGATGGGTGGATTCCGGCTTGCGCCGGAATGACGGTGTTTGGGGCTGTGGTATCATCAAACCGCAAATTCTGCCTGCCGGATACACGCGCCGGCCGGCCTTTGGAGGCGCTGTTTTGCCTGCTAATGACACTGTTTATGACGTTATCGTGGTGGGGGCCGGCAACGCGGCCCTGTCCGCCGCCATCGCCGCCCGCGAGCAGACCCAATCGGTGCTGGTGGTGGAGAAGGCGCCCGAGTACTTCCGCGGCGGCAATACCTACTTCACCGGCGGCATCATCCGCTTCGCCTACAACGGGCTGGACGACATCAAGGGGCTGATTCCCGATATGTCGGAAACCGAGGCCAACTCCATCGAGGTCGGCCAGTACACCGAGAACCAGTTCTACGACGACATGATGCGCGTCACCCACGGCCTGTCGGACCCGGAACTGGCCGAGATTTTGGTGAGCCACTCGTATCCCACGATGAAGTGGCTGCAGGAGCACGGCGTGCGCTTCGTGCTGTCCTTTGGCCGGCAGGCCTTCCGCGACGGCGACAAGTTCCGCTTCTGGGGCGGCCTGGTGGTGGAGGCCGTAGGCGCGGGCAAGGGCCTGTCGGACCAGCAGTTTGACGTGTGCCAGCGGCTGGGCGTGGAGGTGCGCTACTCCACCGAGGGCGTGTCGCTGATCCAGGACCAGCGGGGCCACGTCGCCGGCCTGCGGGTGAAGGGGCCGGACGGGTTCGAGGATATCGCCGGCCGCGCCGTGGTGCTGGCCGCCGGCGGGTTCGAGGCCAACGCCGAGATGCGTTGCCGCTACCTGGGCCCCGGCTGGGAGATGGTCAAGGTGCGCGGCATCCCCTACAACACCGGCGACGGCATCAAGATGGCGTTGGACGTGGGGGCCCAGTCCTACGGGCACTGGTCGTCCTGCCACGCGGTGGCTTGGGACATGAACGCTCCAACCTTCGGCGACCGCACGGTCACCGAGCTGTTCCAGAAGCACTCCTATCCCTTCGGCCTGATGGTCAATATCAACGGCGAACGGTTCCTGGACGAAGGGGCAGACTTCCGCAACTATACCTACGTCACCTACGGGCGCGCGCTGATGGACCAGCCCCAGGGCCTGTGCTTCCAGATCTTCGACGAGAAGGTGAAGCACCTGCTGCGGGACGAGTACTGGATTCCCCAGGCCACCACCGCCGAGGCCAACTCCATCGAGGAGCTGGCGCGGATGCTGGACATCGACCCGGCCGGCCTGGTGCGAGAGGTGGAAGAGTACAACGCCGCCGTGCGCCAGGACATCGAGTACAACCCCACCGTGAAGGACGGACGCTGCACCGAGGGTTTGGCGGTGAACAAGACCAACTGGGCGCAGACCCTGGACACGCCGCCCTATCGCGGCTGGGCCGTGACCACGGGCATAACCTTCACCTTCGGCGGCGTCAAGGTAAACAACCGGGGCCAGGTGGTGACCAACGCCCAGGATCCCATCCCCGGCCTCTACGCCGCCGGCGAGATGGTGGGCGGCCTGTTCTACCACAACTACCCGGGCGGTAGCGGCCTCAGCGCCGGCATGGTCTTCGGCCGCCTGGCCGGCAACAGCGCCGGCGAGGACGCGCTGGCGCTGAAGGACGTTTAGCCGTTTGGGGCCATACGCCCTGCTACAATCAAGATAGTTGCCCAGGACCCTGACCTGAATCCCGGCGATGGCTACCATCGATGACATTCATGCGGTAGAGCGCTTGATGCAGACGTTGGATGAAAATCCGCATCTGCTGGAAGCGGTGCGGTCTCGCTTGCTGACGCGGGAACTGCTGGAATTGCCGCAAACCGTGGCGAGGCTTGCCGAGCGGGTTGAGCAACTTGCCGAGCGAGTTGAGCAACTTGCCGACCGGATGGATCAACTTGCTGACCGGATGGATCAACTTGCTGACCGGATGGATCAACTTGCTGACCGGATGGATCAACTTGCTGAACGAGTTGACCAGATTGCGGAGCAATTGGCCGAATTCGCCGCCAAGGCAGACCGCCGGCTGGAGAACCTCGAACGTCTCCGGGACGATATTGGAGCGCTCAAAGGTCTGGCAACCGACAGTTTGGCGCGGAGAGTAGCTCCGGCTATCGCATTGGCGATGAACTTGCGCCTCACGAAAAACCTCGACGGTTCGGACTTGTCCGCCATGGTCGTGGGTCAGGATCTGTCCGGCATATCAAGTAGCCAATTGGAGAGTTTCCTGTTGGCAGACTTGATAATGGAAACCACCGATAGCGACGGCCGTACGCTCTACGTGGCCGTCGAATCATCGTACACTGCCGATGGCCGCGATACCCACAGAGCCATTCGCAATGCGGGCTATCTGACCCGTTTCACTGGCACTCCCTCACGAGCAGCGATAACAGCAGTGCGTACCGACCGGAACATAGACGAGCAGATTGCATCCGGCGCAGTGCACTGGTACAGACTGCCGGATCGGTTGCTGCAGGGGATCTGATATAGCCGCGCATCCGCTACGGCGTCCGTGGTCTGAGATCTGGGAACCTCCGCACCGTGCGGACGCTGAAGCGACACAATGGCGCTGAAGGACATAGAAGGCAGTCGTCCCCGGTCTAAAACACATCTCATCGAACTGTGATCCCATATGACTACGTCAGAACGCAAACCGCTTTTGACCAAGGCAGATTTGCCCTTGGACAAAATCGCCGCGATCTGCCGGCGGTGGAACATCCATGAAATGGCTGTTGACACATGCCAGACCAGACCGCCTGCGCGCCAGAGCGCCTGGACAGAACCCGACCCCTTCGCCGAAGTGGACTTGTATCTCATCGTCAAGTTCCACTCGGACAAGTACGAGTGGCACTTCAACGAACACCATTTCAACGTGATAAAGGAACTGCAGGAGGTGACGGGCGCAAAAATCTGGATAACAGACAACAGCATCCTGGAGAAGCGCATCGCCGAAGGTGCGGAGTGGGCGATCAGGGATCGGGAACATCGCGATGTCATTTACGCCCGAGGATGAGCGCGGCCCCAGAGATGCAAATCCGATTGAACGCGTAGTTCACTGGTGCGACGTTGTTATCAGACTCGCGGAACGCAATGCTGACCTCTACTTGGCCGGCGACTTGACCGCACGTTTTGCGCTTTATCATGCCATGGGGCTGGTGGCCGACAGCTGCCAGAGCCATCCCGGAACACGACACGGTGGCTATGGCGAGTGTCAACTGGATCGCGTTGTTCAGTATGCGAACGTTCCTTGTACACCGCCCTCACTTAGTTGATAGCGAGAAAGTATGGCAAGCCGCCGCGGAAAGCGTACCGGCAACTTTGTCCGAGATTCTCGCGTACCAGTCAGGACTCGCTCAGTAAGCGAAAAAAACTACTGACCTGCTGCATTTCAATACCGGTGTTACTACTGCATCAACAGGTGACGTTTCCGGTGGATATGCTTAAAAATAACACCCCACCTCCGGCGTCAGTCTGTTTCTACTGTGATAGACAACTCGAACCGATACACGACTATTCGTGCGTCCATTGTGGACGGCTGACTTGCGATAATCATTGCGAAATCTGCGACGATTGGGATTGCGGACTTATCACTTGCTTTCGTTGCATTGAGCCGCATATGCGAGCAGATCACCCTTTGATGTATGCAAACCTGCTGACGGATTTGCCAGTCTGTGGCTAGATACAGACGAATTGCGAGTTACACATAAGGGGTACATCTCGATGAGTGACGACACGGCCGCCCGGGTATTGGCACAGGAAGGATTGTGTCATATCGAGAGAGCGATCCTGATATTGCTTGAGGATCACCCCGCAGGTCTGCGCAACTCGCAGATTGCCGATTTATTGGGCTTGCGCTCTTCCATCCGTGGGCGCCAACGCAACTACCTGACATATTCGGTTCTCGGTGGCCTCATGGATAAGGGCAAAGTCGCTCAAGATCGAGAAACCTCGATTTTTACCCGGGTATATGACCCGTAATCAAATTTCAAGGTGCACCATAACTGTCTGCATCAGCGAGGCATCGGCTAACCACGGCCGCCTCCCCGTGGCACGTGACGGCAAGAGATCAGGCCAATAGGCTGGAGGTTTCGACATGAGGTTTGCCGCATTCACCACCGTGGCGGCGTCGGCCGGGGAGGCGACCAACTCGGCTGACTTTCTCGATAATCTTCGCCAGCAGACCATCCTGGCCGAGGAGCTGGGCTTCGAGGCGATGTGGCTGGGTGAGCACCACTTCGGCCCCTACGGCGTGGGCGACATACCCAATCCCATCCTGCTGGGCGCCGACCTGGCGGCGCGGACGAGCCGCATCCGCATCGGCCAGATGGCCAACATCGCACCCTGGTGGCATCCGATACGCCTGGCCGAGGACCTCGCCATCCTGGACAACATGACCAGGGGCCGCATCGAAGTCGGGTTCGGGCGCGGCATCTGGCCCTACGAAGGTCCCCAGTTTCATCCTCATGCCGACCCGCGTCTGGACCAGGAGAACCGGGAACTGTTTCAAGAGACCGTCGAAATCGTCCGCAAGATCTGGGCCGACGAATACTTTTCCCACCAGGGCGCAAACTACACCTTCCCCGTCGAAAACACGGTGTTCTCCCATCCGTCATATCCGCCCAATCCGGACTGGCAGGACGGCGAGCGGGTGACGCGACTCCGTGTAACGCCGCGTCCCTACCAGAAGCCACACCCGCCACTGTGGATGACCGTGTCCACCGACCGGTCGGTGGCGACAGCGGCGGAGATGGGACTGAAAGCCTGCTACTGGCAGCCGCCGCCGCTCAGGATCAAACAGCGCATGGAACTCTACGCCGAGGTCCGGTCAAAACGGGAAGGTCGGCCCTTCACCCTGGGCGAAGACCAAGCGGTCATGCGTTCCACCTACGTCGCCTCATCCATGGAGGAGGCCCGCCGGGACGCCGAAGCCGGCATCATGTCCGCGTTCATATTCAACGACCCCTTCCGAGGTCGGCAGGTGTTCACCAACCCCGACGAAGAGCTGTCCCCCGACGTCGATCTGGACTGGGATTTCCTGCAGCCGCGTACCCTGCTCGTCGGCTCGCCGGACAACGTGGCCGAGCAGGTGCAGGAGCTACAGGAAGTCTGCCACCTGGACTACCTGCTGGTCGAATTCGCCCACGCCGGCATCCCCCTGCGCAAGACGCTGCAAAACCTGGAGAACTTCGCCACCAGGGTAATGCCCAGGTTTCGCTCAAACCGGTAAGACATGCAACGCAACCATGACTGCTGCCAGCGTCGCAGCCGGCACTACTGATGCGTGAATAATGATCTAAACAACGAGTTGATGTGGTGGGATAATCGACCCTATGGACAAGGTTATCGTTGAACCGCCCAGGGATTGGAAGGAGGCCCGCCGGCTCCGTGCTTGGGAGTTGGTCCAGGAGGGTTGGAAGCAGAAAGACGTAGCCGAAGCGCTGGGCGTCACCAAGGGAGCAGTGAGCCAGTGGGTCAGCAAGGCCCGTGAGGGCGGCCGGCCCGCCTTGCGTCATCGCAAGCCGCCGGGTGGGCCGTCCAAGTTGAGCGACCAGCAACGGGGTCAACTCCCTGAGTTGCTGTCTCGGGGGCCCGCCGCCTTCGGGTTCAGCGGAGAGGTTTGGACGCGGCGTCGGATTGCCCAAGTCATCGAGAGCGAGTTCAGCGTATCCTACGACCCGTCCCAAGTGGGACGGATACTGAAGGGCTGCGGCTTTAGCCAGCAGAAACCGACGCTCCGGGCCGCGCAGCGAGATGAGGACGCCATCCGTGACTGGCGAGACCGGCGCTTCCCCGAACTCAAAAAAGCCCTGGCTGAAGGCCGGACCATTCTGTGGGCTGACGAATCGGGGTTTTACCTACTCCCCGCTTTGCTGCGCACCTGGGCGCCGGTGGCCCAGACCCCAGTCATCCGACGGAAGCTGAGTTACGACCATCTGAGCGCCATCAGCGCCATCAGTATGACTGGAGACCTTTACCTGGCGGTGCAAGACCACTCCTACAAGAGCCCCGACGTCATCGGGTTTCTGGAAAAGCTGCTGGCCGAGATACCGGGCAAGTTACTGGTGATTTGGGACGGCGCGCCCATCCATCGCAGCCGAGCGGTCAAAGAGTACCTGGGCCAGGGGGCGGTCCAGCGGCTCCAGTTGGAGCAGTTGCCCGGGTATGCGCCGGAGTTGAACCCGGACGAGGGGGTCTGGCGCTACCTGAAACGGGTGGAATTGAAGAACCTGGTCTGTGCCGATCTGGAACAGTTGCGCCGCGAATTCTGGGCCGCTGCGGAGCGTCTGTTGGCCAAACCTGATGTGCTGCGGTCGTGTATCAGGGAAGTGGGCTATGTTTAGCTGCTCGTTCACGTGTCAGTAATACCGGGAACCATCGACTATAATGGCCTGCATATGGGAGGCAACCTGATGACTACCATCGCGATACAGCCTCAAATCGCCCGCCGGCTCTTCACCGTGGCCGAATATATGGCCATGGGCGAGGCCGGCATTCTGCATGAGGATGAACACGTTGAACTGCTGGGCGGGGAGATCATTCAGATGGCGGCAATTGGTAACCGGCACCTCTTTTGCACTGACTCGTTGACTACTCTGCTGGTCCCGGCCCTGGTGGGTCACGCCATCGTGCGCGTGCAGGGTTCCATACAGCTGGATGACTATGGAATGCCGGAACCGGACATCGTCCTGCTGCGGCCCCGACCTGACTACCATGCTGAGACGGCGACGCCGGAGGACGTGCTGCTGCTCATTGAAGTGGCCGACAGTTCGCTCGAGTACGACTATGGCCCGAAGTCAGAGTTTTATGCTGCCGCCGGCATCACCGAAATGTGGATTGCAAACCTGAGAACCGGCGAAGTGGAGGCGCGCACTGACCCGGTAGGGACGGAATACACTGCCATTCGCACCATTCCCACCGACGGCAGCATCAACCCGCAAGCCTTTCCCGACGTGACGCTGCTGCTGAGCGAATTCATGCCTCCCGCCAACGCCTAACCTTGCGCCCCGCCCCCGCCGGGCATACAATCCG
>JAGWBI010000006.1:0-903 GCA_021295965.1 Dehalococcoidia bacterium
AAGAGGCAAGAATATGCCCCACCTGGCGTTGCGCTGGGTGCTGTCGAACCCCGCCGTCAGCGTCGCGCTGGTGGGGACCCGCACGGTGCAGGAGGTGGAGGACAACATCGCCGGCCTGGAGTGGGCGCTATCCGGCGCGGACATGGAAGCGATTGACGCCGTGTTTGCCAACTACGGCGTGGACACGCACCCGGACATAATGATCGACCCGGACGAGTAGCGCGGGCCGGTTGTCTGCTGACGTATTTTGGTTGTCATTGCGAGGAGCGGAGCGACGTGGCAATCTCGCAGTAACGCAGTCGCCCACTCCAGTCGGTTCTCCCACTTCAACGAGATCGCCGCGCTTCGCTCGCAATGACAAAGGCTGGGACTGCGAGACCCCGGGCTTGCTAGCCGCCGCGAAAGCGCTCGAGTTCCGCTTCCAACTCCCGGACTCGGGCCTCGGCGGCATCGGCGCGTTCTCGCTGATCCTCGTAGGTGAGGATGTGCCGGCCAGTGTCCGGGTCATACCACGCCAGTTGGCCGTTTTCCCACCTGATGTTGAGGTTCAGGACGGGGCTGTATCCCTGTAGGCTCCCGTCGGGCAGCTCCTCGATGAGGATCGGAACGTACACTCCGTTGACCAACTGGTCGCCGGCCAGCCTAGCGCCGTGGTGTTGGCCGGTCTCGTCAAAGCGCCAGTATTCCAGGATGCCCAGCGCGGCATAGTCGTCCCGCTTCTCGCCCACGTCGATGTGCCCGGTATGCCGCGACGCTATCTCCAGCACGAAGCCCGGCGGCTTGCCCTGCTCCTCGATGATGTAGCCGTTGCTGGCCTCGTAGGTGGCCGGGTCAGCGTTAAATGCCACCAGCAGGTCTGGATAGTGGCTGCCGGCCATGCTGCGGGTGGGCCGCACCACCACG
>JAGWBI010000006.1:1004-70166 GCA_021295965.1 Dehalococcoidia bacterium
TGGCGCTCCGGCGGGTCGGGTAGCCGGTAACGTCCGAGTTGCCACGGTGTTTTGCCGGCGGTGTTGGTGGTGGTCATGTCACAACTGTCATCGTGAGGAGCGCAATGAGGGGGAAATCCTCATGCGTACCCAGTTTGATCAAACCTTCATGGTGCTCACGCAACAGGATCCCGAGGTTCATCATTGGACACTCCCCTTGCAAGGCCAATTGTCCCTTTGCGTCTTTGCGTCTTTGCGTTAAAGCTCCGCGCCATGGGCCCGCCGTAGCTCATGCCAACAAACTGGGTACGCATGAGGGGGGAAATCCTATCGCGGTAGCAGTTAGGCGGTTACTGAACCTTTTCGGACTCGTACCGTAAAGCCGCGAGGTATCCCTCTGCGGCCTTGATGTCGTCCAACGCTAGATACCGTCTTGCGCGAGCATCCCACTTTGTCATACCGACAGCGGAGAAGATTAGAGCGATATTGCTAAGGCTGGCCGTCACGGATTGTAGTGCGCGATCCACATCGCGGCATTCGACAGGGGGCCAAGGCATTTGGCGAACAAATTGTTCAATCTGGCTGATCTGGCCTCTTGCCTCGGCAGTCAATGTGCGGAAAGCCGTTTCTGATGAGGTCCCGTCGGCCAGGTCGTTCAGCGAGCTTGCCAAACACTTTGTGATCGGATCGATGGTGCCAATGATGGGGGTTATTCGGGAAATATACACCCGTTTAGAAGGCCTAGTCAGCGTTAATTGACCTAACTCTAGATAAGATGTTTTCCAATCTATGATGATGCCATGTCCGATGTTCTCGCCTGTCAATGGCAATGGTCTGAAGCTACATGGAAGCTCGTCGTCGACCCATTGGCTAAGGCAAACCGGATTGGTGTTGGCATGGTCACTGAGTGAACGATAAACGAACGTCCATACGACTTGGTGGTCTTCGTCGCCATGGCGTGGGCCGGAGGTTTCGTGGTTCCAGATGCGGCTCTTGGCATACTCGCTGGTGATTTTCCGAACTATCGCAGCAATCTCTGATTTGGTGACACTATCATATACCAGTATGTCTAATGAGCATCGCTTTGTTTTCCCTACGCTTGTGTCCGAGTCCTTGAGAATGTCATAGCGACTGGTGGGCACTACTGGAGTCAGGATATCTTTGAGGGCCCGTAGGGAACGTAGATCCACTTTTTGGTCTTTGGGCACCTTGAGCTTGTAGCCTTTACCCGTGCTGACGGTTGTTTCGCAGTTCACCACTTGCCAATAGACATGGTCTTTGTCTAGGTCGCACAGGCAAACGGCAACTGGGAGAGAGTGGTCCATCCAGTAACGGTGGTGACGGCTATCGTACGGAAACACGAAGCTGTCGCCTTCGGTTCTCCGTAGGAAACTATCGCCTGATTTTACCTGCAGGGCGAGAAGTCTCCCCGTGGCTTGTTCATCGTCGATTAGTTCGACATGGAAATCGACGCCGTAGTCCCGCTCGTTTTGGCGACGCACCGCGAAGCCCAGTTCCGAAAACTTACGAGTGATGAGGCTTTCACCTAGCTGGGCTGTTTTTTCAGCGGAAGACGATTTCATGGTCAAGGCTCTATATCGGGTATTGGATACGCCGCGATCAATCGTCTGCGGCCACTGGCTCGGCCAGGCGGTTGTCCACCAGATCACTGCTGAAAGCCGCGCCGTCCAGCAGGCCCCAGCGCACCATCCAGTGGCAAGTGTCTGCGGCAATCTCGTCCTACCCGGACGAGATTGCCGCGCTTCGTTCGCAATGACAGGCTAGGCAGCCTTACCCCGCCGCGACCCAGTCAACCACCCGCTCCGCCACCATGATGACGGTGGGGTGGATGCCACCCGAGCGGGGGACCCGGGGCATCACCGAGGCGTCGGCGACCCACAGGCCATCCACGCCGCGGACGCGGCAATACTGGTCAACCACGGCCATGCCGTCGCCGTCCGGCCCCATGCGGCAGGTGCCGGAAACGTGGCGGGCCGTGCCCACGGTCTGTCGCGCCCACAGGTCCAGCGCATCATCGTCGTTCAGGATCTCGTCCGGTGGGTTGATGCGGAAGTCGAACACGTCCTTGAAGGCGTCCGATTCCAGCAGCCGTGCTCCTTTGCGCAGTCCGTCACGGATGCGCCGGGCGTCGTTGGGATGATGCAGGTACTGGTAGTTGAACTCCGGCTGCACGCTGGGGTCGGAGGACGCCAGCCGCACGAAGCCCGACCCGTCGGGCAGGCCCAGCGTGCAGGAGATGCGCGCGGCTCGGTCCGGCGGGACGTCGCCGGTGTTGTAGCGGGTGCGGATGCCGGCAACCTTCTCCTCTCGCTCGTCAACAACGGTGCTGGACCGCAGCACCATGTCGTTGGTGTACTCCGACCCTTCAGCAGAGTAGTGCAGGCCGAAATGCGGGGCGTCCAGGTCGCCGACGAGGGTCTTGCCGTCCTTGACCTTGTAGGTGACGTGGACGCTGAGGTGGTTCCACAGTCCCTGCCCAACGCCGGGACTGTCGTGGATCACCGGGATGCCGAACTGCTGCAGGTGGTCCCTGGGGCCGACGCCCGACAGCAACAGCAGCTGAGGCGACCGTATCGCGCCGCTGCTGAGGACGACCCGGTCTGCCGCGACGGTGAAAATCTCGCCGCCGCTCTCGGCCTCCACGCCCACCGCTCGTGGTGAGCCTGTCGAACCATCCTCGAACAGCACCCGGCGGACGTACACGTTGCCCCGCACGGTGAGGTTCAACCGGTGGCGCATGGGGCCCAGGTGCGTCAGGGCCGCGCTCATGCGGATGCCGCCCAGGTTATTGGTGGGCGACACGCCGACGCCGGTGGGGTTAGGGCCGTTGGTGTCCTCCACCGCGCCGTAGCCTTCGGCCAGGCAGGCGTCGTAGAAGGCTTTCTGGATGTCCGCCCACGTACCCGACTGACGCCGGCGTACCGGCATGGGGCCGTCCGCGCCGTGGTAGTCGTCCTGGATGTCCAGATCGCGCTCCATCTTCCGGTAGAAGGGCAGGATCTTTGCGTAGGACCACTCGTCGTTGCCCCGGGCGGCCCAGTCGTCAAAGTCCTCGGGAAAGCCCCGCTGCATCGCCTGGCCGTTGATGGACGAGCCGCCCCCAATGACCTTGCCCTGGGCAACGTGGATTTCGCCCTGCTCCGGGGTGATGGTTCCCCGCAGCGCCCAGTTATGTATCGAGTCCTGGGCTTCCGCGTACCGGGTGCCGCCGAACTTGATGTCGTCGGGCAGGACTGCCGGGTCGGGGTAGTCGTTGCCGGCCTCCAGCAGGAGCACCGAGGTGTTGATGTCTTCGGCCAGCCGGGCCGCCAGCGTAGAACCGGCCGCGCCGCCGCCGACCACAATAACGTCGTATTTCATGGATCCTCCACGGGCCGTTTTGCCCCGGATTTAACTGATTTCTGCCGGTCATTATAGCGGAAACGACGGAAGCGCTCCGACTGCCGGTTGTCCGTTGGCGGCCTCGTCTTTGTCATTGCGAGCGCAGCGCGGCAATCTCGTTGCAGAGGGCGCAGTCGCTCACTCAGCGGGATCACCAGGTCGCGCGCTCCTCGCGATGACAAAGTAGGTAAGCGTGAAAGCAACGGCAGGTTGCGGAAAGTGGTTACGTATGAGACAAATGAGGGGTCACGGCAAACTGGGTATGAATGAGCCACGACGGTATTGTTTCCGCGGGATAACGTTATGACAACCGCTTCCAATGGCATTGATCTCCTGGAACGGGAAGCCGGGGAACTCCTGGACTTCCTCCAAAGGTTGTCCGCCGAGGCATGGCAAAACCCCAGCGCCTGCGAGGGTTGGAGCGTGGCCGACGTGATCGGGCATCTCACCAGCGTTGACCTGTCCAACCGCCTGGTGCGCGGCCTGGACGGCGACTACTCTGCGCCCGAGGGTTCGCCGGCGCCGGATCAGCACGACGAAGACGCCTTCGCCAAGAGCATCTACCAGCGGGCCATCGACGCCAGCCAGCGGTTGGGCAACGGCCTGCTTGCCGACTTCGCCCAGCGCATCAACGAGACTGTAACGCTGTTCCGGCAGGTGGGAGACGATCAGTGGGACAATCTGGTGTACTGGCCACCCGGCCCCATGCCCGTCCGAACCCTGCTGACCCAGCGCATCGCCGAGCTGACCATGCACGGCTGGGACATTCGCTCGCGGCTGGAAGACGACTACCACCTTTCCGATGGCAGCGTGACCGCCCTCCTGGACACCGTGGATCGGGCCGCCCGCCGCGCCTTCCGTCCCGACCCGCTGCTGGAGGGACGCTCCCTGCGCTACCGTTTCTCATTAACCCAGCCGGGCCAGCGGACGCTGGATCTGGTACTCAGCGACGACGTGGCTTGCATAGTCGAGGATGACACCGACGCGGGAACGGATCCGGCCGATGTTACCTTCCGGTGCGACGGCGAGACCTGCGTGCTGGTGATGTACGGCCGCCTCACGCCGGACGCGGCGGTTGGGGCCGGCCGGCTGTCGGTGGCCGGCGGCGACGAATACCTGGCGTCCACCTTCGGCGACCGTTTCGTCGGCGGCTGAACCCGTCGGAAGGACGCGGGAAACGGGAAACGGCCAGCACCCAACCCGTCATTCCCGCTTTCGCGGGAATCCTGCTATCCTAAAACCCGGTCAATGTTCCTGTCGCTTAAGCTTTCCTGGGCTCCTGCTTTCGCAGGAACGACGGTGTGATTTGCAATCGGACAGCTCACTCCAGGCCGAACCGTTGCCGACTTTAATCCCGAGAGCGCGCGCCGTCCCGCCGCTGGCGCTTGCGGTCGTGGGCGGAGAGCAGCATCTTGCGGATCCGCAGGTTCTCCGGCGTGACCTCCACCAGCTCGTCGTCGGATATGAACTCCAGGGTTTCCTCCAGGCTCATACGCATGGTGGCGTTCAGCCGCTCGGCGACGTCCGCCGTTGACGAGCGCATATTGGTCAGCTTCTTCTCCCGGCAGACGTTGATCTCAATGTCGCCCTCCTGCCGCCGGCTGCCCACCACCATGCCCTCGTACACCGGGGTGCCCGGATCGATGAAGGTGTCGCCCCGGCGCTGGGCGTTGAGCAGGCCGTAGGTCACCGCAGGGCCGCCCTCCGACGCCACCAGCGCGCCGCCGCGTTGGGTCTTGATCTCGCCCTGCATGGGTTCGTAGGACGCGAAACTGCTGTTTTTCACGCCGTCGCCCCGGGTGGTGCGGAGGAAGAAGGCGTTGAACCCGATGAGGCCCCGAGTGGGTATCAGGTACTCCATGTGGACGTAGCCGTTTTCGCCGTAGCGCATATCCAGCATCTGCGCCAGGTGTCCCGACAGATACTCGGTTAACACGCCGACATATTCCTCGCGGGTGTTGATGCTGAGGATTTCGTAGGGCTCGTGGAGCCTGCCGTCGATCCTCTTGGTCACTGGCACGGGCCGGGAAACCTGGAACTCGTACCCCTCGCGGCGCATGGTCTCAACGAGTATGGACAGGTGCAGCTCGCCCCGGCCGGCCACCACGAAAATGTCGGGACTCTCGGTGGTCTCGACCCGCAGGCTCACGTTGGTGCGCAGCTCGCGGATCAGCCGCTCGTGGAGGTTTCGCGAGGTGCAGCGTCCGCCCTCCCGTCCCACAAACGGCGAGGTGCTGACGCCGAAGGTCATCCGCACGGTGGGTTCCTGGATGTCTATGGTCGGCAGGGCCTGGGGTTCCTCCGCGCTGGCGATGGTATCGCCGATGGCGACGCCCTCGGGACCGGTCACCGCCGCGATGTCACCGGCATTAGCCTCCGACACCTCGACGCGTTCCATGCCGTGGAACACGAAAATATGCTCCAGGCTGTGGTGGGATGCCTCGCCGTCGCGGTCCAGCAGAGCCACGTTGTCTCTCGCCCTGAGCGCGCCGCCGGTTACCCGGCCCACGGCCACCTGTCCCAGGTAGTTGTCGTAGTCCAGCGCGGCCACCAGCATTTGTAGTGGCTCGTCGGGGTCGCCGGCGGGCGGCGGCACCTCGTCCAGGATCGTGTCAAACAGGGGCTGCATATCTGTGCCCGACCGGTTGGGGTCGGTGGTGGCGTAGCCCTGCCGAGCCGACGTGTACAGCACGGGAAAGTCCAGCTGGTCGGCGTCGGTGGCCAGATCCAGGAACAGGTCCTGCACCAACCCGAGCACGTCCTGCGGACGAGCCTCCGGGCGGTCAATCTTGTTGATGACGACGATGGGCGCGACGTTCTGCCGCAGGGCCTGGCGCAGGACGTAGGTGGTCTGGGGCATGGGGCCGTCCACGGCGTCAACCAGCAGCAGGCAGCCGTCGGCCATGTTCATCACCCGTTCCACCTCGCCGCTGAAGTCAGCATGGCCCGGCGTGTCGATGATGTTGATTTTCACGCCACGATAGGAGACCGATGCGTTCTTGGCCAGGATGGTGATGCCCCGCTCCCGCTCCAGGGGGTTGGTGTCCATGATGAGTTCGCCCACCTGCTGGTGGTCGCGGAACACCCTTCCCTGCTTCAGCAGCGCATCGACCAGGGTGGTCTTGCCGTGGTCAACGTGGGCAATGATGGCCAGGTTGCGGATGTCGTTGTTCATGCGGTCTTTCAAGCGGTTTCACCTCGCAGCCTATCAAGGATACCACCAACTCCCGGCGTTGGCCGTGTTGGAACTCGCGCGAGGTTGCCTTTGGATGATTGTCAGAATCAGGAATTGGTAGATTAGCGGATTTGCAGGATTTGAAATCGTCTGATCCGAAACTTTCCAATCCTGTCAATCCTAAAATCCAGGTCACGCGTAGCCACTTTCGGTCAAATTGTCATTGCGAGCGAAGCGCGGCAATCTCGTTTCCGAAGGAGCGATCACGGAGGCAGCGAGATTGCCATCCGCCGCAGGCGGACTGCGCTCCTCGCGATGACACACTGGGTACACGTAGTGGGCGCGGTCGGGCCGCCCACAGCGTCGACGCCCCATTATCGGCGGTGTTAGTATGCTCCCGGAATCGGCTCCACCAGCCGGCGGAGCCGTGCCGAACACATCGGAGGACCAGCTAATGCCAGGAAACGGCTTGGATTATTCCACGCTCTTCAACAGGAACCTGCCTCCCCCTTCGGGGCCGTGGGAAGGCCACCCGAAGTACAACTTCATCGGCGGCCACAGCGACCCTGATATGGTCCCCATGGAAGGGTTCATCGAGTCCGCCAACCGGGTATTTCGCGGCGATCCCCGCAACATCTCCATGTACAACTTCGACGGTGGACCCCAGGGCATCATCCCGCTGCGCCAGTTCGTCGTTGACAAGCTGGCGGAGCACCGCGGCATCAACGTGACGACGGATGAAGTCCTGATCACCTCCGGCTCCGGCCTGGCCATTGAGCTGATTAACGAGATCCTGCTGGAGGAGGGCGACACGGCCATCGTCGAGGCGTTCAGCTTCTCCGGCGCCCTAGGCAACCTGAGACGCCGCAAGGTCAACATCGTCGGCATCGACGTGGACGAGGACGGTATGCGCATGGACCAACTGGGCCAGGCGCTGGACGACCTGCGGAACCGAGGTGTGCGCCCCAAGTACATCTACACCATCCCGACGCTCCAGAACCCCACCGGCACGGTGATGAGCATGGAGCGCCGCCGGCAGATGCTCGAACTCAGCGAGGAATACGGCGTCCCCATATTCGAGGATGAGTGCTACGCCGACCTCATCTTCGAGGGCGAATACGAGAACGCCATCCGCTCCCTGGACGACACCAACCGGGTGCTGCACATCGGCTCCTTCTCCAAGTCCTTGGGGCCCGGCACTCGACTCGGCTACGTCGTCGCGTCTTGGGACGTGATGAGCCGCCTGCTCTCCCGCAAGAACGACGCCGGCACCGGCGTCATGGACCAGATGATCGTCGGCGATTACTTCAACCACCACTACGAGGACCACATCCTCGAAATGCGGTCGTCCCTCAAGCGTAAGTGCGACACCCTCAGCAGCGCCCTCCGGGAGTCCTTCGGCCCCAGCGTCGATTTCTACGTGCCCCGGGGCGGAATGTACCTGTGGGTCAAGCTCCCCGAGGGCGTCGACTCTCGCGATCTGGTCGCTCCGGCGCTCCGGGAGGGCATCGCGTTCAACCCGGGGCCGGATTGGTCGGCAGATCCGGACGCCGCCGCCGGCTACATCCGCCTCTGCTTCGCCCTCCCCAACGACGACGAGATATGGGAAGGCGTTGAAAAACTAGCCGACGTGTTTCGGGCGGAGGGCGCGGTTCCCTGATGCCCTACCTACTCTGTCATTGCGAGGAGAGAAGCGACGCGGCAATCTCGCCAACTGAGCGACAGCCCCTCCGGAAACGGGATTGCTACGCTTCGCTCGCAATGACAGGTTGCAAAATGCGAGCGTGCCTGGAAGAGCATCGGAAATGACCGTCGTCCAACTTGTCGAAACCTTACATTGATGCAGGAGGGAACCATGTCGATATTGAAAGTGGAAGGCGTGACCCACTGGTCCATACCGGTCAATGACCTGGCGGAAGCCGAAGAATTCTACGGGGAGTTGCTCGGCCTCGCGCCGGTGGGTCGGTTGGGCAACAACGTCATGTCGTGCTTCAACGTGGGCGACCACAACATCCTGCTGTGCGAACGCCAGAGCCCGGTGGACGGCCAGGCGGTGGAGAACGGCGGCGCGCACCACTCCTTCACCGTTTCTCCAGAGACCTTCGATCTTGCCTGCAAGGTCTTCCGCGAGCGAAACATCAGGATCGAGCACCTTACGTACCGGGCGCGGGGCGTGTTCTGCGGCCGCGAACTGTACTTCTTCGACCCCAGCGGCAACCGTCTGGAACTGCGGGACCCCACGTGGGTCGAGGGTATGCCGGAAATTCCGTATGAGGAACTGGCCGGCGCCTAGGGGTGGCTGCCAATCTGAGTCACCCGCGCTGGTCAGGTGGTCAAACCCAATTCAGCAGGGTCGCCAGCCGGGCCAGCAAAGCCTGTACGTCGTTGAGGCTCTCGGCGATGTCCTCGGCTGACATCTGGTCCTCGTAGAAGTTGCCGTGGAGGGATTCGGCGACCTGGAACCAGCGGTAAACGTCCCGGTCGCCCGTTTCGGATCGGACCCTGCTGGCGACGCGGGACAGGTGACGGCGCCGGCCGTGCTCCCACCCACGTTCCTCGGCGACGGCTTTTAGCATCTGGGCGGCTGCGCCCCAGCCCTTTCCTGAGGCCTGTATCAGGTCGCCGGCAGTCAGTCCGGCGCGGGCTTGGACCAGGAACCGCCGGCTGGCTTGCTGATACCGTGGGGTGGTCATGGGTACTCTCTCAGGTTATCGAGTCTGGTGTACCAGCGGCAAGGTCTGAGAGCGTAGAGGCGAATAATTATTCGCCCCTACCGGTCGCCGAACCGCAACATCGCCTACAGCGGCAGATAAACGGCCTGCCCCGTCATGGCGCTGCGCCCCACCGCTTCGGTCCACTCCATGTAGTGCACGCCGGTCTCGAAGGCCACCATATCGACGATCTCGGTGCCCCGGATGGCGTTGGTGAACTGCTCCTCGACGCGGTAACGGGCCTGGGTCTCCGGCGGGTTGGGAACCTCGCTCAGCTCCGTATCGCCACGCTTGCCGGCCCACACCCGGCGCTGGGAGTCCACGTGGATGGTGCCATCCGTGCCGAACATCCAGATGTGATTGCCGCCGTTCAGGCCGGAGGTGGCGCTCATCTGCATATGAACCTGGGCGCCGTTGGCCAACTCGTAGAGTATGTCGATGTGGTCCGGGATGGTTACGGACGTGAGATGGCCGGTGTCGTCCCGGCGGTAGGGCACGTGGATTTTGGACATGGCCATAACGCGAGTGCCGCGCCCCAGCCAGCGCATCATGGACTCGTAGGACGCGCCGATGTTCAGGGTGTTGTAGCCGCTGAGCGCCCGGTCCTGTCGCCAGTGGACGGGACTGTCCAGATCGGCGAAGTTGTTCTGCAATGACGTGAAGTCCACGGATAGCAGCTCGCCCAGGTGGCCTTCGTCGATGAGACGCTTGATGACGTTGTCGATGGTGTAGCTGGTGGAGGTCGGCGTGAGCTGGCAGACCAGGTGCGGGTACGCCCGTGAGGCGGCCAGCATATCCCTGGCTTCCGCCGCGTCGTTGGCCATGCGGGCCTCGGTGAGCACGTGCTTTCCCGCCTCCAGCGCGGCCAGGGTCATGGTGCGGTGCATGTACGGCCAGGTGCCGATGCAGACGGCGTTGATCTCGTCGTCCTCCAGCAGCTCCCGCCAGTGGCTGTACACTTTGGGGATGTTGAACTGGTCCGCGATCACCCGTCCGGACTGGACGGTGCGGTTGGCGACGGCCAAGATCTCGCAGTCGTCCGCGCCCTGGAATCCGGGAATATGGCGGTTGCGCACGTTGCCGCCGGCGCCGATCAGGCCCACTCGGATTGGTTGTTCAGCCATCGTTTTTCCTCCTGTTTGGAAAGTCCGTCAGAAGCAGGATTTGCCGGATTAGAGGATTGGCAGGATTGGGAATGCCTTACCGCGTTTGGGTTCACTCCGGTAAATCCTCAAATCCTGATTCTGACGTTTCATCCGGGCTGTATAATGCGCCCGAATAATGCCGTGAGCGGCGGAATATGGCAAATCAACCCGACACGGAGGCGTGACATGGTTACCAGCAAGCAGTCAACTACCTATGAGGTAGATATCCAGGACGTGGAATATCTCCGCCACGGCGACAATCCCCTGCTGGCGCGGCTGTTCAGGCCCCGGGGGAGCGGGCCGTTCCCGATCATGGTCGAACTGCACGGCGGCGCGTGGGTGCGGGGCGACCGTCTCATCGGCAACGCCGCCAACGAAGCGTTGGCGCGCAATGGCGTGATCGTGGCGGCGTTGGACTTCAGGGTCCCGCCGATTGCTTCTTATCCCGCCTCTTTTGCCGACATCCACTACGGCATCCGCTGGTGCAAGGCCAATGCCGAAGCCTGGAATGGCATACCCGACCGCGTCGGCGCGATGGGCACCTCCAGCGGCGCGCACCAGGCGATGCTGCTGGGTATGCGGCCCAACGATGCCCGCTACGCCGCGCTGCCCTATTCCAACGGCGCCCGGCAGGCGGACGGAACCCTGGGCTGCGTCATCATGGTATCCCCCGTGATCGATCCGCTGGGACGCTACAACTACGCCAAGGGCCTTCGGGACGACGTTACCCCGCCGGCCGGCATGGCCGAGCGAGTCGTGCCGATGCACGATCTGTACTGGGAGACCGAGGAGAACATGATCGAGGCCGCGCCGGCCCGGGCCCTTGCCGCCGGCGAGCGCATGGAACTCCCGCCCACGCTGTGCCTGGCCCGCTCGTATGAGGAAGCGCACCCACGCCCGGACCTCGACGAGTTCATCATGCAATACCGCAAGGCCGGCGGCCCGATCGACGTGCATATCTTCGAGGGCGAGGGCGAAAGGATCCTGGAGAATATTTCCACGCCCGTCGCCCAGGACGCCATCGAGCGGATGACCGCGTTCATCCGCCGACACCTCGGGTAAGCCGGATGGTTTTTGTCGCAGCGCCCCTTGATTGGCGCTGCGCTGAATCCAGGGCGTGTTGATAAATGCTGTCATTCCCGTGACCGCGGGTATCCAGCGGATGCAAGGTTGCCCGCCGCCGTATCGGGTGACGCGGTGCTATACTCTCGCCCATAGCGAGTTCTTGTTGAAAACCGACGGGAAGGTCCAAATCATTACCGAAAAGGGAGGATGTCATGTCAAGAGTTACGATGATTCAGCACATCAACATCCAGATCAGCGACAAGGAGCGGAGCCGGGACTGGTACGAGAAGGTGCTGGGCGCGGAGTTCCTGGACCGCGGGCCGGAACTCAACCAGCGTCAGTTGCAGTTGCGCATCGGCAACGGGGAGATCCACAGCACCTTCACGTCCAGCCCCAACCCGTCGGGGCACTTTGCCGTCGAGATCCACGACTGGGACGAGATGATCGCCAACCTGGACACCCTGGGCGTGGACTACACGCCGCCCAGCGTCCGCGAGTACAGCGGCGGCCACTCAACCTACATCAAGGACCCGGACGGCAACATGATCGAACTGGTGCAACATCCTCTGGGCCTGCGGGACTCCAAGGGCAAAAAGGTGGAAGTGGCCCACGATCCGGACGGCATGGTATGGGCCAGGCGCCCCGGCTACGGCCCGGACACGGACTGAGGCCGCAGTTCTCGTAACCGCGTAGGGGCGGGTTTGAAACCCGCCCCTATCCCCAAACACCCGGAAGGGTGCAGGAGGCAATCATGCCCTACTACATGTACGTCGCCGTGCAGGGAGACAACAAGATTTCGGTCTTCACCATCGACCCCGATACCGGCGGGATGACGCTGCAATCCGATGTGGCCGTGGACGGCGGGCCGTTCACTATGGCCATCAGCCCGGACCGGCGGTTCCTCTACGTGGGCTGCCGGGAGATTACGCAATTGGTCAGTTTCGAGATTGACCAGGCCAGCGGCGGGCTGACCCGGAACGGCTCCATCGCGCTGGACTCCTGGCCCGTGTACGTTGCCACCGACCGGCGAGGCCGGTTCGTGCTGTCGTCCTACTACCAGGGCGCCCGGGTGGCGGTGCATCCCATCGGCGACGACGGCTCGGTGGGCGGCGAACCCGTGGAATGGCTGGAGACGGCCACCGGCGCGCACGCCATGCAGACCGACCCGACCAACGCCTACGCCTTCGTGCCTCACATCGCCGGCAACGGTCCCAATTCCATCTGGCAGTTCCGGTTCGACCAGGACACCGGCCACATCACGCCCAACTCGCCGGCCACGGTGGACCCGGAGGAGTTCCTGGGGCCACGCCACTTCTGCTTCCATCCGTCTCTGGACGTCCTTTACTTCTCCAACGAGCAGGGCTGCAGCGTGAGCGCGTACAACCTGGACACCTCCAACGGCACCCTGTCCCTGTTCCAGACCGTGACCACTCTGCCGCCGGAGGGATTCAGCGAGCGCAACACCTGCTCGCAGATCCAGATAACGTCGTCGGGCCGGTTCCTGTACGCCCCCAACCGGGGCCACGACAGCATCGCCTGCTACACGGTGGACGCGGCGACGGGGGCGCTGACATCCAACGGCATCATGCCATCCGAGCCGAGACCCAACGCCCTGTGCCTGGACCTGCAGGACAAGTTCGCCTACTCCGCCGGGCAGGATTCGGGCCAAATGGCTATCTTCGGAGTAGGGGACTCAGGTCAGTTGACCCGTCTGGGGTCGCACCCGCTGGGCGAAGGGCCGGGCTGGATTTCCATAACCGAATTACCGGGATAGTATCCCGGCGGTCCAGTCAACCGTCATTCCCGCGAAAGCGGGAATCCAGAACTCTACGCATGGTTCAACGTCAACAGGGCAAATATTCCTGGATACCGGCTTTCGCCGGTATGACGGGTCTGAAGAGGAGGCAATAATCATGAGCAAGAACTACAGCATCTGCGTGGGCGCCACCGGCTTCGGCGGCGGTGTTTGGCACAGCCCTGACGGGGGCGAGAACTGGACCCGAATCAGGGACCCGTTCCCGCTGGGCAGCCAGGTCCGGGCGATGGCCGCGTATCCCGACAACCCGAACCGCATCCTGGCCGGCGCGGACAACGGCATCTATCGCAGCGAGGACAAGGGGGCCACCTGGGAAAAACTGTGGTCGCCCATGGACGGCGTGCCGATCTGGTCCATCGCCATCGACCCGCAGGACACCGACACCATCTTCGTCGGCATCAAGCCGGCGGCGCTGTTCCGGTCCCGCGACGGCGGCGAAAGCTGGACCAAGCTGCCCGTGCAGATGGCCCAGGAATGCCACATCGGGCCACCCATGGTTACCATGCTGATGGTTGACCCCAAAGACCACCGCACGGTTTGGGCCGGCGTCGAGGTGGACGGGGTGTACCGGAGCCTGGACGGCGGCGATACCTGGACCCACGTTGAAGGCGGCGTGCATCCGGACATCCACGGCATGACCATCAGCCCCGGTGAGCCGAACCGGGTCATCGCCAGCACACCCCGGGAGATCTACGCCACCACCGACATGGGCGAAAGCTGGGAGTCCGTGGTCACCACCGATAAATTCGTGCTCCCGTACAGCCGGGGCATCGCCGTCAAGACCGACGATCCCAACGTGCTTTTCTCCGCCGTCGGCGACACCGCCATCGGCGGCGCGGGCGCCATCCATCGTTCCAGTGACGGCGGCCAGACCTGGGAGCGGCGTCCCCTGCCTGTGGAACCCAACTCCAACATCTGGGCCTTCGCCACTAACCCGGCGGACCCCGACTTCGTCCTCGCTTCCAGTCTTATGGGCGAGCTGTATTCCACCAGCGACGCCGGCGACTCTTGGGAGAAGGTAAACCGCGAGTTCACCGAGGTCGGCGCAATGGTCTGGGTGCCTAACTGATCGGTAGGGTTTCAATCCGGATGGGACTGCACATGAGTCATTCCGAATTCGGGTTGAGGTGAGGGAAGGACGGTGGATGGGTTAGCCAGAGGGTACTGAGTGGGGAGCGAAGCCTGGCGAGCGGTAATCTGGCTTGTCGGTACCGCTCCCCCGCTCGGCGGCGCTGGTTTCTCAACCGGGTCTGGAGACCACCAGCTACGGGGGATGATCCAACTGGGGATGGTGTAATGGTACGGTCGTCCGCCTCAGGCGGACCGGCTTTGCGGTGCTGTGGCGGTTGTAGTCCCAGATTATGCGGTAATCTGGGAGCGTTTGTCCGGGGAGATCTGCCCCGGGCAAACGCTCCTGGCCTGGGGCAGCCACCGGGCGATGGGGGTAGGCCAGCGCATAATGAAGGGGAGTTGATGTTCGGTCAGTTCCTCAAGGAAGGGAGCGCTTGCGTAGCCTCGATCAAAGCGGGAGTTACGACGCCACCGCGAGTTTGAACAGATACATCGCCGCTGGTAGCGTTTCGTTTTAGGTGGTTCGGCGGATAATCCATCGCTCCGGCGAAAGCCGGAATACAGACTAAATTGCAACGCTACCAACGCCGCCCGGGCGTGTGCAAAGTAATCCGCCTCTTTCGTTTCCGCTCATTCGGAGCATATCGACGGATGCCACCGTTGCCGGAGTCGTGGTTCGACAGGCCCACCATGAGCGGCTAAGGGACTTTGCACAAGCCCTGCATCGCCGCCGCGCCGCTTGCGCCCGGCCCGTCCCCTCGTTATGCTTACGGCTGGCGCCATCGCCGAACCAACGAAATCCCTACTGGAGATCAGCACGATATGACCCAGGCCGCCCCCCAGATACCGTTGCCGCCGCCCCAACCGGAATCCGATTTCTATTGGGAGAAATGCAAGGAAGGCGAACTGTGGCTCCGCCACTGCACCGCCTGCGACCGGGCTTACTTCTATCCTCGGGACATTTGCCCATTCCCCGAATGTTTCTCCCGCGATACCGACTGGATACAGAGCAGTGGGCGTGGCGCCTTGCACACTTTCGCCATCGTTCATCGAGGGCCAACCCCGGCGTTCCGGGACAAGGTTCCGTATATTCCCGCCGTGGTTGAGCTGGAAGAAGGACCAAGGATCCCGACCTGGATCGTAGGTATCGACTTCGCCGAAGGCGAGATCCGACCTGCTTCCGTGCAGTGCGGTATGTCGGTTGAGGTGGTCTTCGAGGAAATCGACGAAAACATCAGCCTGCCCATGTTCCGCCCGGCGTAAAGCTCAACCCTCAATCCCAACCCGCCGTTTGCGACGTGGAGAACCCACCCCCCACCACACAGGAGGCATCATGACGCAACCCGCAGCCCGTACCGTAATGCAGGAAGTCATCCCTCGGCTGGCCGAATTTTCCGCCGACGTTCTGTTCGGGGACGTTTGGGAACGTCCCGGCCTATCCAAGCGCGACCGCAGCCTCATCACTGTGGCCACTCTCACCGCCCTTTACCGCACCGGCCAACTGCGGGGACACATTGGCCGCGCCCTGGACAACGGCGTTACCCGCGACGAGATTGCCGAAGTGATCATGCACATGGCTTTCTACGCCGGCTGGCCCGTGGCCGCCAACGCCGTCCAGGTTGCCAAGGAAGTGTTCGACGAGCGTGGCGTCTGACCCGACTTAATTCGCCGCGACAACATCTCCGGTTTCACATCGGCCGTCCGCCGCTCGGCGTGCCGGCCGATTTTTCAACCTAATCTCAAAGGAGGCCCTCCGATGCCCACCATGACCGGCGCCCGGTTCCTCGCCGAAACCCTTCGCGAATACGGCGTGACCCACGTTTTCTTCGTCCCCGCCATCATCCGCCGCGCGTTGGTTGAGATGGAGGACGTGGGCATCAAGCGCATCATCAGCCACGGCGAGAAATCGGCGGCATACATGGCCGACGCCTACGCCCGCGTCACGGGCAAGCCGGGCCTCTGCTTCGCCCAGTCCGTCGGCGCCGCTAACCTGGCCGCCGGTTTGCAGGACGCTTACTTGGGAGTCTCCCCGGTCATCGCCATCACCGGCCACCGCCCGCCCATGCACCGGCACCGCAATTCCTACCAGGAAATCGAGCATTCCCGCCCCTTCGCCTCAGTCACCAAGTACAGCGTCGAGGTGGAAACGGCGGAACAGTTGCCCCACCTGTTGCGCCAGGCTTTCCGCGAGGTAACCACGGGCCAGACCCTGCCGGCGCACCTGGACTTTTCCGGCATTTCCGGCGACGTCATCACCGACGGCATTCTGGACACGGACGTAATCGTCGAGGATCCCTTCACCCAGCGCCCAGCTTTCCGGCCTGAACCGGAACCGGAAAGGGTGCGGGAGGCGGCGCGCATCCTGTCGCAGGCCGAACGACCGGTGATCGTGGCTGGCGGCGGCGTGACGGCTTCGGGCGCGGAGGCAGAGGTGGTGCGTTTGGCCGAGATGCTCAACATTCCCGTCGCCACCGCCCTCAACGCCAAGGGCTGCATCCCCGAAAACCATCCGCTGTCCGTCGGCGTCGTGGGCAGCTACTCCCGTTGGTCTGCCAACCGCGTGGTATCCGAGGCCGACTTGGTGCTGTTTATCGGCAGCCACACCGGGAGTCAGGTGACTCTGGACTGGCGTATCCCCGCTGAGGGCACTCCCGTCATCCAGATTGACATTGACGCCAGCGAGTTGGGCCGCTCCTACCAGGGAGCCTATGGGCTGCTGGGCGACGCCAAGCGCACGCTGGAACGCCTCATCGACGTTCTGGAACCCACGGGCGGCAACGCATCGTGGGTGCAAAGCGCCCAGGAGCACGTGCAAAACTGGCGCGACGAAAACGAGCCTGTGCTCACTTCCGACGCGGTCCCAATCCGTCCGGAGCGGCTGTGCCAGGAGTTGACCGACTTCCTGCCGTCCGACGCCGTTCTGCTCGCCGATACGGGCCACGCTGGCATCTGGACGGGCAGCATGGTTGAATTGCACCATCCGGAGCAGTCCTACCTGCGCGCCGCCGGCTCGTTGGGCTGGGGCCTGCCCGCCGCTTTGGGCGCCAAGTGCGGCGTACCCGACCGCCCGGTGGTCTGCTGGACCGGCGACGGCGGAATGTGGTACCACATCGGCGAACTTGAAACCGCCGTCCGCTACGGCATCAACGCCGTTATCGTCGTTCATAACAACGGCGGCCTGAACCAGGACCGACGCGGCGACGAGGCTGCCTATGAAGGACGAGAAGGGAACTCCGGCGAGCTGTGGCGTTTCAACGACACCGACTTCGCCCAGATCGCGGAGTCCATGGGCGCTTTGGGCATCCGCGTCACCGACCCCAACCAGATCAACTCCGCTTTGGACCAGGCCGTTAGCGCCAACCGTCCGGCGGTAGTGGATATCGTCAGCGACGGCGAAGTAGCCGCCGTGCCGCCCTGGGGACCTTAGGGTCATTGCATAGAATGATCTCAAATGATCAATCGCGATGAACGCCGGCCAAACTGGCGGTTTTTCGACGGGGCGGTGTCCATCAGCGTCAGTATGTGGTTTGCAATCGCGCTTCACCAATGCGCTGCGTGCTACGGGTGGCCAGTGCTGGGTTTCCTCAGTAGGCTGGCCGCCGACGCAACTGGGATTATAATAGTGGCAACGGCGCTGCTGTTCCCTACGGCGGCGTTGCTGTACGGAGGTATCGCGATGTTCTTCGCCGCCAAAGACACTGTTGAACGATGGGCAAGAGCCAAAGATGAAAAGGCCATTGCCAAGGGCTTGAAACAGGGCTTGAAACAGGGCTTGGAACAGGGCCTGGAGCAGGGCCTGGAGCAGGGCCTGGCGAGAGGCCGCAAGGAGGAACGGGAACGCATCGCTGCGTTGTTGAAGGAGCACGATGTGCGACTCCCGCCCGAAATCCTCAGCCAAATGAACGGCGACGGCGGATCAGCATAGCTGGACTGACGTCGAGTTGGTCCATTCAACCGAAATTACTGTGTTTTCATGTTGGCGACGATAGTAGAGGCAACCAATTGCACAACCTCTGGCGCATCGATCACTGCGCTGGCTGGGACAACTCATCTATAAATTCCAGGCCCGGCAGCTTGGACAATTCCTGCGGCGGCATCTTGACCTTGCCCGACCGGCTGCCCGCTCCCAGGATTATGTAGTCCATCTCAAGCAGCCGGTCGCAGGCGTAAATCGGCAGGCCATCGGGCAACGCCAGCGCGGTTACTCCGCCGATCATCATGCCCGTTAGTTCCATCGTTTCTTCTGCGGAGGCGAAGGACGCTCGGGACACCCCCATCAGGTGGCGCACCCGGCGGTTCACGTCCAAACGGTCGCTGGCGCGGACGATGCAAGCGGAAAATGCTGCCGCCCCCCGTTTGCTGGCCACGATGATGGTGTTGGCGGAATGTGGCAGGTCGTATCCGTACTGGGCGCAGAAATCGGCGGTGTCTCCATACTGGGGATCAATGGCGATCCACTCCCAGTCCTTGATACCCAAGTCAGTCAGCACGGCCCGGACGCGGGCTTCGATGGCTTCGCTATCGGCGAACATATTCATTTTGGTTATCCCACGGTGACGGTGGCGTCGGAGAGGCAGACCAGCTCGTCCCGCTGGTTGGTTCCGCGAATGCGGCACTGAACCTTGCGCTGACCATAGAGATTGCCGCCGGATCCGGTAACTTCTCCGGAGAACGTCACCACGTCACCGGCGCGGAAAGGCGTGATGGCCCGCATCACCAGGTTGCCGCCGTTGTAAAGAGCCTCCGGCGGAAAATTCAGGCCCAGGAACCGGTCAACGTAGGACATGGTGGCCGGGCCGGCGTTCACGGCGCCGCCGAATATGTTCTGACGGGCAAACTCCTCGTCGGTGTGGATATTGCTCTCGCTGGGTCGGCCGGCCAGGCGCTGGGCGTTTTTGCGCAGGATGTTCTCGGTGCTTTCACCAACCGCCAGGGTGCGCGGCAAGGGCGTGCCGACGTGGGCCTGCTCCCAGGTGAGAAACTGCGCCGCGTCGGGAATGGCAGAAGCATCGGCAGCGGCCGGCGTGCCATCGGAGAGTTCGGGAACCGAACGCTGTCCAGCGGAGTACTCGAAAATGCAGGTGTAGTCATAGCTGGCGACCACCGCCCCGGCTTCGTCAAACGCGGAAACGCGGAAGGTCACGAACTTGCTGCCGCGACGCTCGTACTTCTGGTAAACGCGCCGGTTCCCCGTAAGGGTTTCTCCGGCGTACACCGGGCGATACCAGCGAATCTCGCACTTGGCGAACGGCGTCTGCCTTCGTGCGGTGGTGGAACGCTCCTGGGCGACTAACCCGTTGGCCTCCGCGATTTCGTCCCGCAGCAGAGGCGCGTAGGTCAACGCCATGGTGGGCATTGCCATCATCCGTCCCCCGGCCTGTTGCGGCGACGGCATCAGGTAGCGCGGATCGGGGTTCTGGGCGCAGGCAGCGTACTCGGCGATATGCTCCGCCGACAGCGTGACCTGGGTGGACGGACCGGCCTGGCCAACGCGGACGGCGTCGTAGGTCCAAAGGCGTTCTTCAGTTGCAGTGGCGTTTGATTGGGTCATGGTTGGGCGCGGCCTCCTGGAGACTTACGGCATTATACCCGGCATCCGCCGCGGCGATGTTCTCCGAGAAGCGGCGGGAGCCGGCTAAATTGACACATTGCGGTGGCTTTGCAGATGGTTCAGCAAAACCGCTGTATCTTCACGCAACCGGCACTCCCAAACTATAAACACCGTCCAGCCCAGTTCATGCAACTTGGCGAGATTGGCCGCGTCGCGTGCCAGGTTGCCGTCCAACTTTCGATTCCAGAACTCCATGTTGGTAGCGGGGCGGCGTTGCCCTTTGCGGCAATCATGGCCGTGCCAGAAACAGCCCTGCACCAGCACGGCGGTTTGGTAACGGCGTAACACCAAATCGGGCGCGCCGGGCAACTTGCGGACATTCAGCCGGTAGCGAAAGCCCGCGCTCCATAGGGCCTGTCGAACATACCGCTCCGCCGCAGTGCCCCAGTTGCGAACACGGGACATCGTCAGTTGCTCACCCCTGAAAGATACGCTCGCGGTGATAGGCCAAGAAATCCCGATGTGGCGCGAATTTTTCCGGCAGTCGAATCGGTTGCCCATCATAGGCAGCAATGGACGTTGAGAAAAACTTGCCACCGATAGCGGTATGCTCATGTGACACTCGAATGGTCATGTCGTCTTGAATAGTCAGCAACCCGGCGTCAAATGCCTTGTGGTGCAATACTGACAGCAAAAGGCCGTTGCGGGGATTTGTCCGGTTCGCCCTGTCGTGTTGCCATGGGACGATATGGCTGGCCTGGAGCAGTGTAGGAATCGCAAGCCCGGTGATGCAGCATTGTTCGTTATATGCGCTCATAATTGCCGCTCGGAAGAACCGCTGCCCGATGCGAATAGTGGCCTGTACAACCCGGTCTTCGCCAATAGGCACGTCGTAATAGTTTGGCATGACCTGTTCGACAGTAGGCTCTGGCATTGCCTCCGTTGCCAGCAGGGCCTGTTCGCACTCGACGGCAAAGCGATCCCAATCGCTGGTCATTTCCTCCCACATCGCGCGGTCGTTGGCGGATGCAGCCCGCAGCCCCTTATGGCCCTTGGACGTAACCGCAGGGTCCAGACTGGCGATGTTGTCCATCTTCATTGACAAGGCCGCCGGCGTCCTGCCAATAGCGGCGGCCACCCGAATGATGTCCGGGTGCCGCGAGTTGATCCTGGAAAACGGAATCCGGCAATACATCGCAAACGCCACCAACAATTGCTGGCGCGTCCAGTTAGTTCGGGGGGGCATAATAAACGTTCACATAACACCAACGATCTGACCATTGCATAACTATTGGTGACATTGATTTTGTTATATTTCGTATTGTCAATAGTAATATAATCTCTGTAAATATAAAGAATATGCTATTTCATAGCATCAAGTGCATTTCTGTGTTAATGAAGTGAAGGCTACGTCATTAAGATATTGAAAGCTTTGTGGGGGATGCTCAATACCTATTTCAGGCAAATACATTTCCGTAGTGAATGGAATGAACTTTCGGATCACAATTGCGGTTGCTGTGAGTAGCCCTTCAAGGTATGCGAAAAGTGCTTCGCGGGTTATACCACCTTTGTCTCCGTGGTCGTACCACAGAGCAGCCGGCGTGTCCCTTACAACCCGTTCTACCTCGCAGACGCCTATTAGCCGTTTTACGGGTGTTGTCGAGTAAATCACGATATGGCTTATTATCCTCGCAAAAGGGCGTCGCCGGAACTCCACGCTTTTTTCCCCCTTCCTGATGAGGTCCACGTAACGAGGATGAATTGACAGCAGCGCTACAGATCCTTCTTGTCGATGTTGGCCTCCAGCCAAACGTTTCCCTCGGGCGGCACCTTCATGATTGATTGAGTCGGTGCCTGCCATACTTGTGCCTCCCTCAGTTGTGCGTCTGTTGGTCCGGACCTCAAGATGCGAGATTGGCGAAATAATATCGCAAGTACTTCCCTGTTGCCGTCTTCGGTCATATCCCGTATTTGGTCGGGCGAGTACACGCTTCGTTTGCCCACGTAGTCAGAGATTGCTTCGTGTGATTTTGACACCAAGGTGCTTTCTGCAATGCCAACGACCGTTAGCCTCCTGCGGTCGTGTGACCGGTAGAAGCACAGGATGTCCCCGGGCTTTATTTGTCTGTTGCCGCCCCGTGACAGGTAGGCTTTCTGGATGCTGTTGCCAGCAGGCAACAACGTGCCAAGCTCCCTCAGTTGTCCCTGTTGGTCTGCTTCAGGGAACAATATTTTGTGGAATTTGGGTTCTATTGGCACTATGAACCGCTGAACGTTGGTTGCGTAGTGCCATGGCCCATATTTCACGTGGTAATCCAGAGTGTCTAGCGCCTCTGACGTCGCCTCCTGCGGCGTCAGGGACTTCACCATCACCAGTTCACCCAGTCCGGTTCGTTCGTCGGTGCAGAAGAAGCCGTAGTTGTCTAGGAAGTCCGCTATGTTTGGTACTTTGGGAAAGCCGTGACGTACGCTGAGGCAGCTTGATTCGCGTAGGCGTAGTCAAAAACCGATTTCAGCAATAGTTCGCCGTACCGCATCCCTGGGTACTGCTCCGAAACCTTGAACAAGCACACCTTGAGGGTTTTGCCGCCCGGTCCGTACTCCGGAGGTTCTTCCCACTTGACGATAGTCAGGGCGGCCAAGCGCCCGTCTCGCTCTACGGTCCAGCACGTCCTGTGCTCCGTTTTGCATTTCTGCAACCAATTGTCGAAACCGGAGTAATCCGCCCTCAACGTGTCGAATATTGGGTCTCCAGCGTCCAGCGTGTGCGCCACTGTTCCTAGCGGTAGTAGAGCAATATCCGCAGGTTGCGGCGCGATGGCTCGGAGATAAGCAACAGCGTCCTCAATACGTGCGACTCGCTCACCCAGTCCAAGCCGTCGCGCCTTCTTGTGAATGTTGCCGTCTTCAGTGACCAGCAGATTCACCGCATCCCCTAACACGGCCGCTAATATGTGATGATCTACCCAGTCATTGCTTCCCTGTTGTGGGTTACCGCATTGCAAAGCGATTTCAAGTTGAATGCGTGGGGGTTCAGGAAGAGCGGGATGATTGGATGTGATCATTCGCCGCCATTCCCTGCTAGACCGGTCCGGCACGTTCGCGAAGTCGTACTGCATAGCCAGCGAGTGGTAGTGGGTCGTGTGCCCGTGCTCGTTGGCCAGCCGGAGCAAGGCTCGTGCAGCTTCGGCAGTCGGTTCGGGTGTCTTACCTAGATCGGGGTAAGCGGAGATAAGGATGTTGGAGTCCAGCAGGATGTTTAACATGGGCGATAGTCCAGAGACGCAAAGTCAACGGTCATCCGACGCTGGACGAACTTGGTGAACGATTGGCGTGGCGCGCAAATCGCAAACAGCAAGGGTATGCCTGGGGCCAGATCGCGGTACATCGGTATAAGCCATTCCAGATTCTCCGAAACCTTAATCTGCTGCCCCTGTGGATAGTCGTTACTGGCCGGGAACATATCAAGGGCCAGGAACGCCGGATCGTCTCCGTCCAGTTTTTCATTCGGGTTGTTCAGCACGTAGGTATCGTGGCAACCCGAGTCCTTGTCAATGCCGGCAATAACGTAGCCGCCGGCATCCAGCAGGCCGCGGGTGGTGCCGCCGGCTCCGCAGTAGAAATCGACGGCGAGGAACTTGGGTATGTCGAGCGCGTTCAGCACCTTTATTTGCCAGGTTGGAGGTTCGGCCTTTTAAACTATACGACGGCGGGTTAGTCAACCCCGCCGTCGTCGCTGCTTTTCCAGCCGTCAATCCGGCCTACGCCAGGAAGTCCTCCACCAGGCTCACAAACCGGTCGGTGGCTTCCAGTTCCGGGTGATGGCCGCAATTCTCGATGATCTCCAGGCGGCTGCCGGGGATGCGTCGGTGGTACTCCCGTCCGGCGCTCACCGGAACGATGGCGTCCTGGTCGCCCCAGACCAGCAGCGTCGGGATCCGCTCCAGGCGGTACACCTGGTGGACCAGACCGGGATCGTGCATGTAGGGACGCCAGGCCACGCGGCAGGTGGCTTCCATACCGTATTCCCATCGCTCCAGCACGTCCTCCTCCGGCTCAGCCGGGCAGATGGTACGGTACTCCGGCGTCCCGTCGGGGTCCAGCAGGGAATCGCGGATGTACATGGGCGGCGTGACTTCGAAGATGTCGTAGATCTGTCCTTCCGGCGGGCGTATGCCGCTGGCGCCCACGAGGATCAGGCGGCGGAACTGCTGAGGACACATGGTCGCCAGCTCGGCGGCCAGCCACCCGCCCAGGGAGAACCCCATCAGATCCGCGCCCTCCAGGCCCAGCTTGTCCAGCGCGCCCAGGTACCAGATCGCCACGTCGTGGATGCTCATGGACCAGTCCAACTGGTCGGAAGCGCCGCATCCGGGATGGGACGGAATGTGCAGCGTGTGGTTCTGGGCCAGAGCCTGGTGATACCCGAGCCAGCCGGGATGTCCCAGCTCGTCGTGCAGGATGACCAGCGGACTTCCGGAGCCACCGGTGACCACCTCCATGCTGGAACCGGATACCTCGGTGATGCTGGAAGTCCAGGGTTGGGTTGCAGTAGTCATATCGTAAAATGTCCTTCCAAAATCCCAGGTAGGGAAGCAATGCGCAACGGGAATTCCGCAACATCATAGCCGGCGGCCTAATGTAGCGCAACTGTTCAGAGCAGACGGCGGTGTCCGGACCCCAATCCGCCATGTACTCGAAAAGCGCCATCCCCAAATCCGATCATGTTGGGCGTGTATAATCGGCGGATGCTTTGCCTCAACCCCGTGTCCGGGCGCCCTCCGAGCCGCCCATGCTGTTAGCAGCCCGTTCCCGGCTGCATTACGGCTGGGCGATCTTCGTCCTTTCCCTGGGCAACCTTACCGTCGAGGGCGGCACCAAAAACAGCGAGGCCGTCTATTTCAACGCCCTGAGGGACGCCTTTGGCAGAAGCGCGACCTACACCTCGGCGGTTTTCTCCCTCGCCGGCCTCATCGGAGCCATTTCCGCACCGCTGCTGGGTATCCTGCTGGACCGCTGGGGAGCGCGAATCCTTTTCCCGCTGGCGGGACTGTGCATCCTCTTCGGTTGGTGGGCATCCAGCTTCGCCACCGACCTGTGGCAGATGTTCATCTTCTACGGAATATTTGCCGGCATCGGCCACACTGCTATATCGTCCTTCTCAATGACGGCGACGCTGGCGCCCTGGTTCCCCCGAACCCGGGGCCGTATGCTGGGGTTGGCCGACAGCGGGAACCCCTTGGGGCAAGCCATTTTCGCCCCCTTGGCCGGCGTGCTGACCAGCAACTTGGGTTGGCAGTGGGCCTACCGCATTTTCGGCGTCATCTTCGCTACGCTGATTGCCATACCCAACGGTCTGCTGCAACGACGCGCACCGGAGGGTTTCGGTGATTCGCCGGCGTCGCATCCTCCGCCGCTCGCGGCGTCCGAACCATCGGCGCCGGCGCCACCACCGGCGTCGCCGTCCCTTGGCGGAGTCGTCCATGACCCGGCGATGTGGCTGTTGGTGCTGACCCGGATCACCGGCTCCGTCTGTACTCAGATGGTAAGGGTCCATCAGGTGGCGTTCTTCGTCCTTGCCGGCTACAGCTTACAGACGGCAGCCAACACCTTGGGCCTGCTGGGGGCGGTTAGCCTGTTCGCTCGTCCGCTGGTGGGTTTGGCGACCGACCGCTGGGGACGGGAGTCGGTTTACACCATCGGGATGAGCGTATATGCCGCCGCAGTGCTGCTGGTCCTGTGGCTGGGAGACGGCGAAAGCTGGTGGCCCCTCGCCCTCTACATAGCCCTCGCCGGAGTAACCGACGGCATCAGCGGCCTCATCGTGGGCGCAAAAGCCGCCGATCTATTTCCCGCCGAATCGCTGGGTACCGTGATGGGTTTTGTGGAGATGGGTCGGGGCGCGGCCATATTTCTCGGCCCCATCATCGCCGGCTTACTGTTCGACGTGCAGGGAAACTACGTGCAGGCGTTCATCCTCTCCGCCGCCCTGTCCCTCGCCTCCATCTGCACCATGTGGGCGGCGGATTTCATCGGCCGCCGGCGACGCCACCTTCCCTAGCCCTACGGATCCGCCTCGGCAAGCCAGTTGAAGAAGCTCAAGCCGCCCGTGTACCGCTCCGGCAGCAGCAGCCAGAACGTTTGCAGGAGACTTTCGACCCGGGCCAACCCCCGTTCCACGGCAATCCGGTCTAAGTCCACTTCGTAGAAGTTGGCGTGCATCGTGCGCGCTACCTCCATCCCGTCTCTGATTGCGCCAGGATCATTCGATTCATCGGCTACCTGACGGGCTGAGGCCAAAATTTCGGCGTGGCCGAAGTGTCGCCATCCCCGATGGCTGGCCACCGCCTTGGTCATCTGCGCGAACGCTCTCCAGCCCTTTTCCCCAGCCTGGCACAGGTCTCCCTCCGCCAGACACGCGGGGCATTTCAGCCAATATTCCCTGGCCTGCGCCAGATGCTTGCGCACGCGCTCGTCCCGCAGCATGGGCGATTCCGTGTGTACGGCCGGTGGCATATTACCCTCCGCACAGCAGACAAATCTCTGGTTTGAATTGTTGCCCGACGGGTATGGTTTGTCAATTCACGGCGCTCGCTCGGTGCAATTAGCAAGCTTTCGGTTGTGGCCTCCGATTGAGGGGCGGAAGAAACGCTATGCTATACTTCCGGCATCCTGTTATCTAGGTAGGAAACCGGGATGACAACGCTGACCACCACGCTGCAAGGTTCCGATTTGCGGCAGGCCATGCTGGGGGCGGTGGCCTATATGGAACTCTACCGGGACGCGGCCAATGCGCTCAACGTGTTCCCGGTACCGGACGGAGACACCGGCACCAATATGCTCCTTACGCTTCGCGCCGGCGTGGAGCAGATGAACAAGGACGCCGAAGCCACTTCCGCCGGAGACGTCGCCGAGTCCATCGCCACCGGCGCCTTCTGGGGAGCCCGGGGCAACAGTGGCGTCATCCTCTCCCAACTGCTCCGCGGTTTCGCCGACGGAGTCGCCGGATCCGACGAGATCGATTCCTCCCATGCCGTCGCCGCCTTCCGCTCCGCCACCGACTCTGCATACGGCGCAGTCAGCCAGCCCCGCGAAGGCACCATGCTCTCGGTCATCCGCGGGGCCTCTGACGCCACCGTCACTGCCAACGATGGCGGCGAACGCGACGTGATTACACTGTGGCAGATCGCCTACGACGGAGCCATTGAAGCGCTGGCCCGCACCCCGGAACAGTTGCCCGTGCTCAAAGAGGCCGGCGTCGTCGATTCTGGCGGCTTGGGTGTTGTCGCCATAATCGGCGGCGCGCTCAGACACCTCCTGGGCGAGACCGACCAGCCCGTTGACCTGGGCCTGCGCAGTGTCGGCGGCCTGATCGACCCCAGGCAGACCGCCTCGGTGGCCATCGACACTGAGTTTCTGGACGCCCATGAAGAAACCGAGTTCGGCTACTGCACCCAATTCGTCATCCACGGCAACGACCTGAGTGTGGACGTGCTTCGCGCGGGCCTCGACGCCTTGGCCGAGTCCACCGTCATCATCGGAGGGGGGTCTGCGGTTCGCGTCCACGTGCATACGGAAGACCCGGGCGCGGCTCTCACCTTTGGAATAGCCCACGGTGACCTCGATGAGGTCAAAATTGACAATATGAGCCTGCAAAACCGGGACTGGACCGCCGGTCACCGGGAGCGCACTCGGCCCGACGAAATCCGGCCCGGCGTATCAGTCATTGCCGTCGCCTCCGGTCCCGGCATCGCGGCCCTGTTCCAGGACGCCGGCTGCGCCGCCATTGTCCCCGGCGGGCAGACCCTCAACCCCAGCGCCAGCGAAATCATCGACGCCGCACTGTCCGCCGGTACCAGCGACGTGATCGTCCTTCCCAACAATCACAACGTCGTCCTCACCGCGTCCCAGGCCGCCGACGCCGATACCGGCGAAGTCACCCTCCACGTAGTGGGAACCCGAACCATGCCCCAGGGTACCGCCGCCATGCTGGGATTCAATCCGGAAACGTCATTGGACGACAATCTGGCCAGCATGGGGTCAGCTAGCCGGTCCGTGGAGACCCTGGAAATCACCCAGGCGGTGCGCGACTCCGTGGTGGACGGCCAGCAGGTGCGTGATGGCGAATACATGGCGATCCTGGACGGCAAGCTGGCCGCATTGGCTGACTCACCCGACGACGCCTTGAAAGAAGGCTTGCAACAGTCTGCCGTTGACCAGGACAGTATCATCACTTTGTACTGGGGCGAGGGAGCTACGACGGAACAGGCCACCGCCTTGCAGGAAGAGTTGGAAGAGACTTATGAGGGCGCCCAAGTTGACGTGTACGAAGGCGGACAGCCCCATTACCCATATCTGGTCTCAGTCGAATAGCATCGACACATACTTTTTCACAACCAGGAGCGAATGACATGGCCATAAAAATCGTCACCGACAGCACCTGTGACATCTCCCGCGACACCGTTGAGCGTTTTGAAATTTCCGTGGTCCCAGCCTATGTCATGTTCGGAGAACAGTCCTACCGCCAGGGCATCGACATCAATCCAACCCAGTTCTATGCTCGTTTGCAGTCTTCGGCACAGTTGCCCAGCACCTCCCAGCCCACCCCCGGCGACTTCACCGAACAATTGCAGCCCCTGGTTTCAGAGGGACATCAGGTCATCTGCATCACCGTGGCGCGGCAACTGAGCGGCACCTACAACTCGGCAGTCCAGGCGGCTGCCCAGTTTGACGATGGCGCGGTCACTATCATTGACTCCGGCACCGCGTCGGTGGGCCATATGCTACAGGTGGTCGCCGCCGCCGAGGACGCCGCCGCGTCCGATGCTACGGCGGAGTCGGTGGCCGAAGCGTCCCGTGTCCGCGCCGGCAACGGCTACGGTTACGCTATGGTGGACACGCTGGAATACCTGCAAAAGGGCGGACGCATCGGCAAAGCCCAAGCCTTTATGGGTTCTCTGCTCAAGGTCAAGCCCATCCTCCGGGTCGCCAACGGTGAAGTGTTGCCCGTTGACCGCCCTCGCAACGTGCGCCGCGGTCTGCAACGTCTTGAGGAATTGGTCCGTGAAGCCGGCTCTGCGTCCAAGCTGGCCGTGGCCTACACCACCGACGCCCGCCCAGCGGAGGAAATGCGGAATCGCTTGTCCGATCTTGCCGACCCTGAAAACACCTACACCATCCAGATCGGTTCCGCTATCGGCACTCACACCGGCCCCGGCGCCGTGGCGGTGTCCACCCTACCTTGACCGGGGCCATTTCAAAGCCCCTTGACATCCGCTCATGGTGAGCTTGTCGAACCATGGATGCTGACCGCCGCGAAAATCAACCGCTGTGGCGTGATGCCCTGGGCAAGATTCTGGCCCTTGAGGGGCATAAAGGCTTTGCGGACAGCGCCGTGAGCGGCGGCATCCGTCGTTTCATGGACCGCTGGGAAACGGAGTTGCGTGAATTCCTGGGCGACGACCCGGCTCGCGCGGCCCGGTTGATCGATCAACCATACCGGGAACTGTCTCCCGACCAACGACGGCAGTGGGTAGCCGGTTGGCAGCAGGCATTGTCCGGTATTCCCGACGAAACGCCCTTCGCCGGGGCAGAACCTCCGCAACCCGTGTCCACTCCTGACGATCTTGTTGCCGCAACGCCGGCGGATCACGCTCCGAGTGCCGGGCCGCCGCTGTTTTCCGTGGAGGAAACCCGGTCACCCGTGCGGACCCGTCGCCGTGCCTACGTCGCTCCCCGGCCGGCATCCAATCCCGGCGACCCCGACGATTCGGTATCCAAGGTCCGCCGCATGGACGCAAAAACCGTGCAGCGGTTCGAGGCGTTGGAAGTCCAGACCGTCCGCGACTTGCTCTATATGCTGCCCCGTCGCCATGACAACCGCGCCGACATCACCGCCATCGCGGACGTATTTCCCGGTGGAACGTTCACACTGGAAGGCGAGTTGGTTGACGTCCGCTCCGCCAACGTCGGCCAGCGGAAGCTGCAACTGGCCGAGGGGGTTCTTCGTGATGACAGCGGCGCCGTCGAACTGCAATGGTTCGGGCAGGGCTACCTGGCTCGCTCCCTCCGCGTCGGCAGCCGCATGGTGGTCCATGGCAAAGCGGAGACCTACCGGGGCCGCGTCACGCTGTCGTCGCCCGAGTACGACGTCGTCACACCGAACCAGCCACCCCTCAATGCCGGCCGCATTACTCCCGTCTATCGTCTCACGAAGGGCATGACAGCCCGCAACCTGCGCAGCCTGACGTGGCAGGCCATCGTCCGTTTCCTCGCCGCCATCGAGGACCCGTTGCCCGAGAATATGCTCCGGCGCACCGGCCTGGTTGCGCTACCGGAAGCCATCAGCAACGCCCACTACCCATCCGACTTTGCCGCTGCCGACCGGGGCCGGCGGCGGTTGGCCTTCGATGAAATCCTGGCGTTCCAACTCGCCATCCTGGGCCGTCGCCACCACCGGGAACGGGATGCTGTGGGAACGCCGGTAAAGTACCATCAGGCCGTGGTGGACGGCTTGCTCACCAACCTGCCCTTCAATCCTACCGCCGCCCAGCTGCGCTGCATCGCCGAAATTCTGGCCGATATGGCCCGAGGCACGCCCCCCATGAGCCGGCTGTTGCAGGGTGAGGTGGGCAGCGGAAAAACGTTGGTGGCATTGGCGGCGGTCCTTGCCGCTGCGTCGGCCCACCGCCAATCCGCGCTGATGGCCCCCACCGAGGTATTGGCCGAACAGCACTTCGCCACGGTCTGCCGGCTGCTGGACACTTTCGATCAGCCCCTCCAGCAGCCCAATGTTACGTCCGCGTACTTGCCCCAAATGCCTCGCCCCTTCACGGTGGGCCTGCTCACCGGCAGCACCCGAGCGGCGCCCCGCCGGGAGGTGCTGCGAATGGCATCCGAAGGACACCTGGATCTCCTGGTCGGCACCCACGCGCTGATACAGGACGGCGTGGAACTGCCCGACCTGGCGCTGGCGATAACCGACGAACAGCATCGTTTCGGCGTGGCCCAGCGCACCGCCCTGCGCGGCAACGGCCCGGAACAGCCCCACGCGCTGATGATGTCGGCAACGCCCATCCCGCGAACGTTGCAGCTGACCCTGTACGGTGACCTGGACGTTTCCACCATCGACCAGCTGCCCCCGGGACGACAGGAAATCATGACCCGGGTTGTGCCAGAGGGCAAACGTCACGCCGCTTACGGCTTCGTCCGACAGCAGGTCAACGCCGGTCGGCAGGCGTTCATCATCTGTCCTTTGGTTGAAGAATCTGACAATCTGGACGTCCGCGCCGCCGTGGCAGAACACAAACGCCTGTCCGGGGAGGTGTTTCCCGATCTGCGCGTTGGCCTTCTCCACGGCCGCCTTTCCTCCCGCGATAAAGATAAGGTGATGCGCCAATTTCGTGACGGCGAACTCGACATTCTGGTGGCGACGGCGGTGGTCGAAGTGGGCATCGACGTGCCCAACGCCACCGTGATGCTCATTGACGGCGCCGACCGCTTCGGCCTTTCCCAACTGCACCAGTTTCGCGGGCGTGTGGGCCGAGGCGAACACCGCAGCTACTGCCTGCTCATGTCAGAGTCGGAATCGGAGCGAACGCAAGAACGCCTGTCCGCCCTGGAATCAACCCGCGACGGTTTCAAACTGGCCGAGATCGACCTCCAGATGCGTCACGAGGGCGACATATTCGGCACCTCCCAAAGCGGTGACCAGACCATGCTCCGCATCGCCAATGTTTTCGACCAGGACTTGATGGCTCTGGCCCGTCAAGAAGCAGCTTTGATCATTGACGCCGACCCCGATCTGGCCGACTCGAAACACTCCGGCATCGCCGCCGCCCGCGACCGCTTCCTCACCCGCGTTCAGCAGCACATCAGTGATTGAGGAATCCCCGCCGTAACTCGTCGCGGCGCAGTACGTTGCAATTTGGGTGGTTCGCCCGGTAGCAGCGACCGGCTGGTCGCCTCTAATCGCGCCGGCAACCGTGTCCGCAGAAATAAAACCATCTAAAGAGGAACGCTACCGTCACGCCACCATAACATTGCCCCGCGCCATCAATCGGCGTATGGTGTGTTCTTCAGACGGCGCGGAGGGGAACTCAGGCGGCCATGACACCCGCATCGTTCCACGTGCCGCCGCACCCGACGGGGGAACGGCCCTTTGCTCCAGATACGCAACGTTCCGGCGCTGGAAGTCCTGCAGAACCGCAACTTCCGCTACCTTTGGGCGGCCCGGTGGATCCACGAGAATTCCCGGCGCATGGAACTGATTGTCCTGGGCTACCTGATCTACCAACTTACGGATTCCGCGTTCCAGGTTGGGTTGATTTCGGTCTTCCTCAACGGCCCGCGCCCCCCTCTTTCGTTGATGGCCGGAATGCTGGCCGACCGTCTGGACCGTAAGCGCATTCTGGCGGGCATCCACACCAGTTATCTGGTCATTGCCTCCTGCCTTCTGGCGCTCCTGCTCCTCGATCGGGTTGAACCGTGGCATGTTTTCCTGGCCGTTCTGCTGCAAGGCACAGTCAAGACGTTGGACGATCCCACCCGCCGGGCGGCCCTGTTCGACCTGGCCGGACAGGATCGGGTTGCTCACGCCATGTCCCTGGAGACCATCACCAACAATGGGGGCAAGATACTGGGTCCGATAGTCGGCGGAATGCTGGTTCAGTTTTTCGGTTTCACCGTCGCGTTCATGGTTCTGGTTGCCCTGGACCTCGTATCGGCCCTGCTCATTCTCAAGATGCACCTGCCCGAAAGGGCGACCACGCTGGTGCGCGACACCCAGTTCTGGCGAGGCATCCAGTCCGGAATCGGCTTCTCTTTCTCCAACAAGTTCGTCCTGGGTGTGCTTTGCATATCGTTAATCATGAACGGGATGGTGCTGCCATTGCAGTACTTCATACCCGTGATCGCCACCGAGGTGCTGAAGGTGGGCGAGGCCATGGGTGGGCTGCTCGGGTCCGCCGACGGTATCGGAGCGTTGGTAGGGGCGATAATCATCGGGAGCCGACAGCGTTTCGCATTCCACGGGCGGTACTACGCCTTCGGCGCGGCCATAGTGGCCTTTGGCGTGGTGGCGGTGGCCTGGTCTCCCTGGTTCGTGGTGTCCTTCCTGCTGCTGTTCGCCTCCGGCGTGGGCCAATCCGGATTCAGCACCATGCAGAGCACCATTTTGCTCCTGTCCGCGCCGGCCGAAATGCGGGGTCGGATTATGGGATCCCAGAGCCTGGTCAACGGACTTGGGCACCTGGTCGGCGGAGTTGAGATCGGAGCCATCGCCCAGGCGTTCACCATCTCCCTGGCCATCGGGGTCAACGCCGGCATTGGAATCCTGCTGATGTTGCCGGTGGTGCTGCTAACGCCGCTGGTATGGCGTCCGGTGGAACCACACCAACGCCAGCCGGAACCGGAACCGGTAGCGCCCGTTCCGGCAGAGACCCCAGGGAACGGATGAGCAACGGGATCTCCCCGGATCCAACCACTACAAACGGAATGCCGCTGTAGCGTGGCTCATGCGTACCCAATTTGCACGACCTGTCATTGCGAGCGAAGCGCGGCAATCTCGGTACCGAGGGCATCCGCCGCTTACTCAACGGGATCGCCGCGCCGCTACGCTCACGCGTACCCAGTTTGTCATCTCGAGGAGCGTAGCGTTGCTCTTGCTTTACCCGCCTTTAGCCCATCAGTAATATGGCGGAACAGGTGGTAATTGGCGGTATGGTCCGCCGGAGTTTGCAACGAGGGCGAGCTATGGCAACGGTATCGGATATTACGCGAAAGGCTGTTTGGGACACCCTTTGCGACCTGGAATGGCAGATGCGCTACTATCGGGCCATGGCTGACCGGCGGCAGCGCATCTACCGCTGGGTGCGCTTGGCGTTGCTGGTGGGCGTCGCCGTGGAAGGCGGCATACTCTACGGCGGAACTCTATACCCCTGGCTGTTCTACGTCGGCATAGTGGGGGGCCTCGCGCTGGCTGGCCTGACCGTGTGGGATGCGCTGTCCAACTATGCCAAGGATGTCGCCGTCTGCCGTTTGGCTGCCGAGACGTGCAGTGTGTTGATGAACGACGCCGATGACCTGTGGCGAAGGATTGAGACCGGCCGGGTTGAGGACGCCGACATGGAGGCAACGCTGAGTTACATCCGCCGTTGGTGGAACCATGCCACCCAGCGGGTTGATTTGGAAGTGGATCATGCTTTGAATCTGCCATCCGCGGAAGCCGCCCATGCGGAAGTGGTGAACCGCTATGATCCCTGGCGACGGGATGCCCGCCAGCAAACCGTCGCAGAGCAGCCACGTCAACAGCAGGCCGAGCCGCCGGCTGAGCATTGGCGAGGCAATTATCATCTGCCTCGTCCCAATCCACGGCCCCAACCGCCGCCGCGTCCATCCCGATAGTTGTCTGTTTCAGGGCATCAGCACCACGCGCCCCAACGCCCGCCGCTCCGAAACCAGCCGCCACGCTTCCATCGCCCCGTCTTCCGTCAGGGGCAGGGTTTGGGACACCACGGGCTGTAGCCGGCCCGTTTCCGCCAAGCCCACGGCCCTCCCCAGGGTAGCCCGGGATACGCCGGAGACGCCGATTATGTGCAGGTCACGGAAAATCACCTCGGCCAGGCCCAGCGGTGTCGCCTCGCCGGTGACGTCCCCCAGCAATGCCAATCGACCGTACTGGCCCAGGCAACGCAACGCGGCCGGCCAGAGCGGTGGCCCGACCGTATCCAGTACGGCGTCCGCGCCAACGTCTTCCGTGACGGCCATCACGATGTCGGCAATATCCAACCCGGCCTCGACCTCGATTACCAAGGAAGCGCCCATCGTTTCTAATTCCGGCGTCTTGGCGGGCGAGGTGGTTAAGGCGATTACCTCCGCTCCCTCCATTGCGGCCAGTTGCACCGCGTGGGCGCCCAGGCCGCCGCCGGCTCCGGTTACCACGACCGTTTCGCCGGGGGCCAGGTTCAACGCCTCGATGCCGGACAGGGCGACACCGGCGGGACAGGCCAGCAGCGCCGCCCGCTCCGCCGGGATGGTGTCGGGTATGGGAATCAGCGCCGTTGCCGGCAGCGCGACGTACTGGGCAAACCCGCCGTCCCGCCCGTGTCCAACGCCGGCCCCCGTTAGGCAGCGATGTTCCCGGCCGGCCCGACAGCGGGCGCACGTGCCGCAGGCGGCGGTCAGCAGGCTCACCACCCGGTCGCCGGGATGCAGTCCCATTGCATCATCGGCCACTCGGACGACGGTGCCGGCAACCTCGTGTCCCAGCGTCACCCCTTCGGCCACCCCGCGCCGCAGCGTACCAGCCATCACCAGCAGGTCGTGATGGCAGAAACCGCAAGCGTCCACCCGCAGCAGCGCCTCGCCGGGGTCGAGCGCGGGAATGGTCCGCTCTACCATCTCCAACACCGGCGGACGCCCCGTCTGCACAACCTGCAAGACGGCCATCGTGCTGGGAATGGATGAAAGCGGCGCGGGCATGGCTATTACCGGCATCGGTGAATTTGCGATACTGTGCCATAGTACAGGTTTATCGCAAAGGCGCAGAGGCGCAAAGACGCAAAGTATTTGATGAGGGGAATGAAATGATTATCGGAGCGCACGTTTCCGCCGCCGGCGGCATAGGCAACGCAGTTGACCGCGCCGTTGAAATCGGTGCCGAGGCGGTCCAGATTTTCGGCTCCTCCACCCGCTCGTGGCGTTTCAAAGCCCTCACCGATGCTCAGGCCGACGCGTTCCGGGAAAAGAACGCCGCGGCCGGCCTCGCGCCGCCCTTCCTGCACGCCATCTACCTCATCAACCTGGGCAACTCCAACCCGGAGAACGTGGAGAAGTCGGTGACCTCGTTGGTCCAGTATATGCAGTTGGCCGAGCAGATTGGGGCTGGCGGAGTGATCTTTCACCCCGGCAGCCACGGCGGAGCCGGCTATGACGGCGTCTTCCCCCAGGTGGTGGAGAGCGTCAACCGGGTGTTGGAGCAGACACCGGAGGGCCCGATACTGTGCTTGGAGAACATGGCCGGCATGGGCCAGCACATCGGCGCCAAGTTCAGCGAGCTGGGCGAGGTGCTACGCGCCGTGGACAGCGACCGCCTAGGCATCTGCCTGGACACCCAGCACGCCTTCGCCGCCGGCTATGACCTTACCAACCCCGAAGGCGTGGCCGGAATGATCGATGAGTTCGACCGGGACATCGGCCTGGACCGCCTCACCGCCGTCCACGCCAACGACTCCAAGCGTCCCTGCGGTTCCGGCGTGGACCGACACGACAATATCGGCGAGGGATTGATCGGCGAGGAGGGGTTCGCCAACATCATGTCCCATCCGGCCTTCGCCGACGTCCCCTTCTTCCTGGAAGTGCCCGGGTTTGACAAAGAAAGTCGCGGCCCAGACAAGCCCAACGTGGACATTCTCAAAGCCATCCGCGAGCGGGTTGCCACATAACTTATCGGGAATGAGCAGCACAGCCAACCGGCGTAGGGGCGAATAATTATTCGCCCCTACCTGCGCCACCGCGGTCCTGACAATCCATGCAAATTCCCATCGAGCAATTTGAGCTTTTGGTCCAACAAGCCTATTGGGACCTCCCGGAGTCGGTGCGGGATACCCTCGACAATCTCGACATCGTGGTGGAGGACTTCCCCGGCCCGGAGGCGGAAGGCTCTTTCGATTCTCACGATCATGAGCATGGCGGCACGCTGCTCGGCCTGTACGTCGGCGTACCCCTTGTCGAACGCCACTCCGCCGACCCGCTGATGCCCGACTGCATCTACATCTATCGTCTGCCCATTTTGAGTATGTGCGACACCCACGATGAGGTCGTCCGCGAAGTCCGCACCACGCTGCTGCACGAAATCGGACACTACCTGGGCCTGAGCGAGCAAGATCTGGACCGGCTGGGCTATGCCTGACTGGCGTCAACTATCTTGGGCGGATCGGGTGGCGTGGGTGATTGGCACGGGGTTTGGCAGCGGTTTTTCCCCTATCGCGCCGGGGACGGTTGGTTCGGCAGCGGCCGGCGCTCTATTTCTCGCCCTCATAGCATCATGGAGCGCGCCCGCTTTCGGCTATCGGTTCCTCGTTGTCGTCTGCCTCTCTGCCGTTTTGATCGGTTTTCTGGTCGGCGTTTGGGCCACTGGACGGATGTCAACCGCAACCGTTCCCGATCCCGGCGCCGCGGTGTGGGATGAATTCGTCGGGATGTGGGTGGCGTGCTTGCCTATAGTGTTACTGGCGTACATTGGAGGCCCGCTGCTCCCGCCGCTCTACATTGTTGTGCCCTTTATCGTGTTTCGCGCTCTTGACATACTTAAACCGTGGCCCTGCCGGTCGTTGGAACGGCTCCACGGCGGATGGGGCATTATGCTTGACGACGTGGCGGCCGGGATTTGGAGTTTCCTGGGCATCAGCGTTGTGCTGGCCATTTGGGCAGTGACGGGCGAACTGTTCGGCAACTGATGCCGCCCGGAGACTGTTATAACCGCAGCGACGACGCGGACGCCCCGCCGTAGTCAACGTCGCCAAATACCTCAGCCAGCGCAGCACGTTCCAACCGCTGCATTTCGCCCCGTTCGGCGTCCTCGTAGTGGTCGTGCCCCAGCAGGTGCAGCGCGCCGTGGACGATGAGCAGCGCCAGTTCCCGTAACAACGGAACGCCCTGGGCCTCTGCTTGCCGGTTGGCTTGCGGTACGGAAACGACAATATCGCCCAGGGGTGGCGGTTCGCCATCCGGCATTGGAAAATCCATGTGCCAGGATTCGATGGCATCGGGCGGCGCCTCATCCCCGGCCCAATGGCCAGCGTGAGCGGCGGAGAATGAAAGTACGTCCGTCGTTCGGTCAACACCCCGAAACTCCCGGTTGAGTTCACGCACAGTATCGTCATCAGTGAGCAGCAGGCTGACCTGCCCGGATGCGTCGGGAGACAGAACCTGCGCTAAGCCACACCTGACCACCGTCTCCAACCAATCCGAATCCGCGACACTGTCGTAACCGTCCTGTAGTTCGATTTGCACGGCGACGGATATGTTGGGCAGAAGGACGCGCATCATCGCATTATAAGGCCCCTCCAGCTACGTGATACAATGAATCCGCATTCTGGCCCACAGGACGATGCCATGAGCGAAGACCAGTTCACCCCCAACTCGGAGCCGTCCGACGACCAGTGGGTCGATTACGCTCTCCCCGAAGATGGAGTGGCCGACCTCACCGACCGGCTCACCGAGTTCCTCCCGGAGCAGGACGATAATGACCCGCCGCTCATCATCGGGCAGGTGTTGGACGACTTTATCGACCAGTCGGGAGCCTTGCCGGAGAACATTCGTGAGGAAGACGCCCATGCCCTGATTTGCCAGATGCAAATGGCGGTTACCCTGGCGTACCAGTTGGGCCGCCTGGAGGCTCGCTCCCCGGAAATGGTGCGCCGCTTCATCCTCGAGGCCATCCAGAAGTGGGAGGCCAAGCCGCTGCCCGACTCCCTCGACTTCGTTGAAGCCGATTTCCGCAAACCCAAGGAACTGGTCCTGCCCCGTCTGCGCCGTTGGTGGCAGGAAAACCTCACCGCCGAGGACTATTATTGGGACGAGGACTGACCGGCAGCAGGCATCGACCGCCGCCGAAACGTAGGGGCGGGTTTGAAACCCGCCCCTACTGGCTGTGGCGCTTGAATTACGACATTGACCGGAGGGATTGTTTCCCATGACCACCGCAACCTATGACCTGGTGTTGAACGGCGGCAACCTGCTCGACCCGGCCCAGGGCATCAACAACGCGCCCCGCGACATCGCCTTCAAGGATGGCAAGGTAGCCGCTGTCGCCGAGCGCATCGACCCGGCCAGTGGCGCCCAAAGCATCGACGTTGCCGGCAAGCTGATAACCCCCGGCCTGATTGACCTGCACGGCCACTTTTACCACGGCGCCAGCGGCAGCGCCGTCCACGCCGATCAAACCTGCCTCGGCAGCGGCGTGACCACCGGCGTTGACGCCGGCAGCGCCGGCTTCCTCAACTATGGGGCCATGCGCGATTACGTGTTCCCGGCCCACCGCACCCGGCTCATCGCCTTCCTGCACATCGGCGCGGTTGGCCTGGCCGCCAACCGAGTGCTGGGCGGCGGCCTGCACGATATGCGCATCATCGACGTAGGGGAAACGGTACAGGCCATCAAGGCCAACCCCGGTTTCCTTTTCGGCGTGAAGGTGCGGATGCACTACGACGCCGTGGCCCGCTGGAACGCCCACGAAGCCATGGCCAGGGCCAAGGAGGCCGCCACCGAAGCCGGCGTCAGACTCATGGTTCACGTCAGCGGCACACCTATACCCCTACCGGACGTGCTGGAGCATCTCGGCCCCGGCGACATATCCACCCATGCCTTCAACGGTCTCCCGGAGAATATGCTGGACAATGACGGCAAAGTCCGCCCCGAGGTCCGCGCCGCCGCCGACCGGGGCGTCATCATGGACGTGGCCCACGCCGGAGTCCACTGCGATGTTGAGGTGGTCAAGGCAGCCATGGATCAGGGCATCATCCCGGATACCATCAGCACCGACATTCACGTCCCGCCTCCCGGTCGAATTGTCTATCTGATGAATGACCTGGTGAGCAAGTTCCACGCGCTGGGGATGCCCCTGGCCGACGCCATAACCGCCAGCACCAGCCGCCCCGCGGAAATCCTGGGCTTGCAGGACAGCATCGGCTCTCTCGGCGTGGGTATGGAGGGTGACGCCGCCGTGTGGGAGCAACGCGAGGGCCGTTTCGTCTGGCACGACATGGCCGGCCACAACGTGGATGGCAAGCTGCGCCTGGACACCTTCGCCACCGTCAAGGGCGGCATCGTCATGTGGCGGGAAGGCCGCCTGACCGAGATGGGCAATTGCTAGAGGCGCGAGACCAACTCCCTCACCAACAGCGTCGCGCAGCCGCCGATAATCACGAACAGCACGGCGTATCGGAAGACTCTAAGAGACATCCGCCGCGCCAGCCAGCCGCCGGCGATCGCGCCCACCAGCACGACCGGTATGCCCAGAGCGATGTTGTAAGCCGTCTCCACGGGGAATAAGCCCGCCACGAAATACAGGGCCAATCCCAACACGCCGGCCAGCAGGAAATACATCGCCAGGGTCGCCCGCATCGTTTCCCGGGGCCAACCCTGCTCGATGGCGTATATGCCGGCTAGCGGGCCTCCAATGCTCAGCGTCGTGGTCAGCAGGGTGGTAGTAAAACCGAAACCCACCGCGCCCCGACGGGTCCGCGCCGCCGGAACGCGCACGTTGAACAGGCTCAGCACCGCTATGGACAGTATCAGCGTGGTGATCGCGATCCGTAGGGGAGCCGGCGCTGCCACGCTCAGCAGTACCACCCCCAACGGAACCGGCGGCAACCCGGCAATCAGGAACAGCCAGGACTCCCGCCAGCGCAGGTGCCGCCAGGTCTGCGCCAGCACCAGCAGCGTGGTAATCGCTATCATCGCGTTGACCAGCACCACCGTCTTTTGGGGGACCATAATCAACAGGAGAATGGGCGCTGCCGCCAAAGCCATGCCGAAGCCGACGGCGCTGAAGACGAAAGATCCCAGCAGCAGCGCGGCCAGACCAATGACCAGCTCCCAGCCGGCCAGCATCAGGACAGGTTGAACAGGCCCTGCTGGGCGGCGCGGAGCAGGGTGCGCTGGATCTGCACCACCGGCGGGCCGTCTCTGGCCAGCACGATTTCCACCTCATCATCGGGTGTCAGCGTTAGCGAACGCTCGCCGTCCAGCGCCACCGTGCAGTACCGGGGTTCCAACGGCACGGGTATCCCTTCCTGCAGGAGTTCCCACTCGGCAATAGCCGCCGGTCCCACGATGCCGGGAGCCACGGGCGCGATCACGGTGGCAGCCGGCGCGTCCTCGTCGGCGTCCCGGGCCAGCTTGTAGCGCAGCCCGCCCACGTCGGCAAGAGACAGAGGATGCAGCCTCCCGCCCACCGACGACAGGCCGATACCGGCCGGCTCGGCCCGGGTCAGAAACACCTCATGCACCGTGTCCAGGTCCCAGATCGCGCGGGTCGCAACGTAGCGTTCCCGCGAAATCGCAACGTCAACCAGGGCCATTTCCCGGAACTCGCCGTTCACCCGTATTTGGAGGATCTTGCTGACCACCGAGGTATCGGACAGTTCCAACCGCCCGGAGGCCACCAGGCCAGCCGCGATGCCGGCCAGCGTCCCTTCGACCATCACCGGAAAGACGTTGTTGGTTCCAGTCGAGATCGCCACCAGCGGAATCTGGCTGGTGGCTGCGGCCACGGCGCGGTTGGTGCCGTCGCCGCCCAGGGTGATGAGGCAGCCCACGCCCATTTCGGTCATCATCGTGGCGGCGCGCATGGTGTCGCCTTCGGTGTAAAGGGGCGACATGGGCAGCATTTCCAGGGGAATGGAGATGCTGGAATCTTCTGCGGCGCGCCGGCACAGATTGCCACTGTCGGGCATCGCCACCACCTTTTCGACCTCAGTGGATTGCAGGCCGATGAGAGCCCGCCGGACGGTGTTAACCTTCTCCCAGTCCGGCACCACCCGGCCTTGGGCCACCAGGCGGCGAATGTCTTTGCTGGCTGCTGGGTTGGCGATGATGCCGACGGTGGACATGACAAATATAAGTTATGATGGACGAAGCTGCCGCAGGTGGATAACGGGGGCTTACTATACACCATCGCCAACGGTCTGCGGCCCACTATCGGGCTTGCCAATAGCCGAAAACCGCAGTCTGCAAGCAAGGATGGTACAATGCGGGATAATGAAGGAACCCGCCCAACGTGGCGTTTTTTCGACGGGGCGGTGTCGATCAGCGTCAGTATGCTGCTGGCAGTACTGTTAAGTGATTGTGGAAGTTGCGGCGGCCTGCCGCTGTTGGGTTATCTGAAGCTGCTGACGGAGCGGGATGACGGGATCATCATAGTAGCGACGCTGCTCCTGTTCCCCGCGTCGATTGCGTTGTACGGAGGAATGACTGTGTTTTTCGCCGCCAGAGAGACCGCGAAAGCGTGGGCTGAAAAAAGAGAGATGAAACGCCGCGAGGAAGGTCGCCGGGAAGGTCGCCGGGAAGGTCGCCGGGAGGAGCGCGAGCGCATCCGCCAAGAATTGGCAAAACTCGGTGCGCCGCTGACGCCGGAACAGGCTGAAATTTTGGCCGTTGAGGCTGAAGACGAACTCAAATAGGCCAGTCCCGGTTTTGGATACGGCTATTGCCAATTACAGGAGCGCGTCATGGACCCCGAACTCGCCTTCACTCCCGCCACCGACATACGGCGCATGATTGCCGACGGCGAAATTTCCTCGGTGGAACTCACCGAGTTTTTCTACCAGCGGATCGAAGAACTGAACCCCCAACTCAATGCCTACCTTACGCTCTGCCCGGATCAGGCTTTGGCCGATGCCAGGGCAGCCGACGAGGCGGTGCAGCGCGGCGACGAATTGGGCCCCCTGCACGGTATCCCGATCTCCGTCAAGGACCTGGAGTTGACCAACGGGGTCAGGACGACGATGGGCTCAGCCATTTTCCGCGACCGCGTGCCCGACATGGACTCCATCGTGGTGGAGCGTGTGAAAGCGGCCGGCGGCGTAATCCTGGGCAAGACCAACACGCCGGAGTTCGGGCAGTCTGGTACCACCGAAAACCTGGTCAGCGAGCCGTGCCGCAACCCGTGGAACACCGACTACACGCCCGGCGGCAGCAGCGGCGGCGCAGCGGCGGCATTGGCCGCCGGCCTCTGCACCCTCGCCACCGGCAGCGACGGCGGCGGCAGCATTCGCATTCCGTCCAGCTTCAGCGGCGTCACGGGCATCAAACCGTCGCAGGGCCGTGTGCCCCGCTACGGAGGCTACGGCGGGCCGGCAGTGAACCACTTCTCCCAGAGCGGCCCCATGAGCCGCACCGTTCGCGATACTGCCATGCTGCTCCAGGCGCTCGCCGGCCCCGACTCCCGGGACGCCAACACCATGACCGACCTCCCACCGGACTACATGGCGGCGCTGGAGGGCGGCGTCGCCGGCTGGCGCATTGCGTGGAGCGACGATCTGGGCTACGCCGCCGTGGACCCCGAGGTAGTGCAGATCACCCGCGCCGCCGCCCAGATCTTCCAGGAGATGGGGGCGACTGTCGAAGAAGCGGCGCCGGAGATTGAGGGCGGCGACCCGTTCCCGGCTTTCTCCACCGTGTTTGGCACCGCATCCTACACTTCATACGAGAGCCTCTATCCCGAGCGGCGAGATGAATTGACCCACTACGTGCGGAACACCTTTGATGCGGCGTCAAAGCACACCGCTGCCGACTTGTCGAGGGCCTTGGCTTACGTTGACCGGCTCAAGCGCCGGTTCGCTGACTTCTTCAACACCTACGACCTGCTGTTGACGCCGGCCATGGCGGTTACGGCCTTCCCCATCGGCCAGCATCCCACCAGCATCGCCGGTCGCTCGGTGGAGCCGTGGTGGGGCTATCTGCCCTTCACCTTCCCCATCAACATGAGCGGGCAAACGGCGTCCAGCGTACCCTGCGGTTTCTCCGCCGCCGGCCTTCCTGTCGGTCTGCACATCGTGGGCCCGGCCGGGGGAGAGGGCCGAGTGTTGCGGGCAATGGCGGCCTTCGAGGATGCCCAGCCCTGGGCACAGCGCCGGCCGCCGGTCTCTTAGCGCACCGAAGCGGCGCAGCCGGGGCGGGTTTCAAACCCGCCCCTACGATTTACCGCTGGAGGTTTATTCCTCGTCGCGGATGCGGGAGTACATCGCCAGCGGCGTTGCCGCCAGCAAACCGGCATCCACCGGCAGCACCACGCCGGAAACCCAGCGTGCTTCGTCACTGGCCAGGAACAGGGCGGCGTAGGCGATGTCCCACGCGTTACCCTCGATTCCCAGGGGACCGGCCTTGCGCCGATTCTGCCGTGTCTCCTCGGCCATCGCGCCGGCGACCATGGGCGTGTAGATATGTCCGGGCGCAATCACGTTGACGCGGATGTTGTCACGGCCCAGATGCACCGCCATCGTCTCCGACATCCCGATCACACCCGACTTGGAAGCCGAATACGGAATGCTGGCAAGGCCGCTGCCGGCCCGCACGCCGGCGATGGAGGACATATTGATGATGCTGCCGCCGCCGGCGGCGATCATCTTCGGCGCGGCGTACTTGGTGGTCAGCATCATGCTCTTCAAATTCACGTCCAGCACGTTGTCCCAAACGCTTTCCTCAACGTCGGTGGGCGTGCCCGGGCCGGTGATGCCGACGTTATTGAACAGGATGTGCAGCGCCCCGTAGCGTTCCACGGCGGCGTTCACGATGGCCTCGCAATCGGAGGCGTCGGTCACGTCGGCCGCCATGACCGACGCCTCGCCACCCTGCTCGTGGATGATGGCCAACGTCTCCTCGGCGGCTTGCGTGTTGCGATCCACCAGCAGAACCTTCGCGCCTTCCTGGGCAAACAGGATTGAAGCGGCCTTGCCGGTTCCGGTACCGGGGCCGCTGGAGCCGGCTCCCGTGACAATAGCGACTTTATCTTGCAGGCGGGGACGGCCCGACGGCAGCAGGGTCATTTTCAACCTCCGGCAAATTGGTGGGGGCGAATAATCATTCGCCCCCATGGAGTTGTGAGTTGACGAGGGCTAGGTTGCCGACACCGGCTGCGGGCTGAGCAGCCAGTCCTGAGCTTGTTTGGCGGCGTCAGAAAGCCATTGGCTCATGATGGCTTCTCGGCCTTCGGGAATTTCCACGCCCAGACCGTCGGCCAGGCGGTTCATGAAGTTGAACACACAGGTTATCGCCACCGTGGACAGTATCTGCTGATCGGTGAGGCCCACGGTGCGCAGGCCCTCAACATCCGATTCCCGCATCAATGCGGGTGTCAACGTCAGTTTGACGGCATAATCCAGAATGGCCCGGGTCTGGGGGTCCAGGTCGGCTTGCTTGTAATCATGGATGATGTGGCTGGAATACTCAGGATCGCCGGAATGCTGACGGAGGAACCCTCCGTGGGCGACGGCTCAATAACGGCAGCGGTTGACCAGCGAAACCACCGTAGCGATTGCCTCTTCCTGGGTGCGTGTCAACGCCGAGGAGCCAAAGGTGGCTTTGTGATTAAGATTCTGCACCGCTGCCATCAAGTCGGGGTTGATGGACATACACTTGATGACCGACGGCACCGCCGCGTCGTCTTCGCGTATCCAGGACATTTGAAAGGCTCCTTCATTCGGTGTAGGGGCGGGTTTGAAACCCGCCCCTACGGATGCTCGGTTCGTGGCACCACCGCCATCTTGTGCTCCGCCGTCCCCAGCACCAGGTCTCCCAGTTTCGCCACCACCTCGAACCGCAACTTGTTGCCGGACACGTCGGTCAGTACGGAACGGGCCTCCACATCGCTGCCCAGGTCCGCCGGCGCGAGATGCTTTACGTTGACTTCGTACCCTACCGCCGTTTGTTGGGGGTGAAGCAACGGCAGCACCGCGTGGTATGACGCCTGTTCCATCAGCATAATCATGGCCGGCGTGCTGAACTTGGGTGTGTGGGGCGCCAGGTGCTCGTCGGCAACCGTTAATTGCGTTTCGCCTGCCAAACCAGGCCGTATGGCCGGGTTGATCGGCAGGCGAACCGGATCCGAAGCGCCGGGAGTTGCCATGGGCAGCAGCCCGGTAGAGGCGGCGACTACGCTGCGACGGGTTGCCCCGTCAGGATGGACTCCACCTCGTCCGCAAGCTCAGCGGCCCGCTGTTTGACCTCAGCATCAGTGAGGCTGGACAGTGGGTGCTGGGCCACCACGTAGCGATACTCAGGCACGCCCATCATGCGGGTCATGGCCTGGGCGGTGTTGAGGAACACGTGGGTGATGATGGCCGCGGTGGGGACGCCGCGCTTTTCCATGTCGATTCCGTCGTGCACACTGCACGAGCTGCAGGTGATGAGGTAATCAACCTCCCCGAGGATGGAGTCGATAACGTCCTGCTTGGCCGGCAGGCTGGCGTGGTGCTTGCTGAAGTACTTAACCTCAGAGAAGCCGTGCCGCTCGTTGAGGATGTTGCCCAACTCATGCAGCAGCTGGTCGGCATTGGCCTTGGAGTTCTCCATGAGGCCCAGCCGCTTGCCGGCAAGCCCGGCGGAGCGGTCGTTCATGCGGAACGGCGTTTGAGGCAACTCGGTGCCCTTGGGGTTCACGAGCCTGAGGCTCGTTTCGGCGGTCGTCATATCTAACCTCCGTTGGCGTGGTGGTCTAAACTCTACTGGATGGGGTGATTGTACATTCAAACGGTGGCGTCGCGTAACCCCTTTTCGCGGAGCAGTTGGTCGAGCCAGATGCGGTCGGAGTCGGAAAGTGGCGGCTCCGGATCCTGCTGGTAGTCAATGTCCCGGTCATAGGACCCGAGGATGTACACTTCATCGATGATTGGGTTCAGGTCTATGGCGATACCTTCGGAGCCTTGGGCCAACGGCATCATGAAGATGGGTATTGGCTGGCGCATACTGAAGACGTACAGCGACGCATCGGGCGCAAGCCGCGCATTGCTGATGAGGATGCGGTAGTCGCCGCCGGGAACGTCTCCGACGACCGGCATCGGCGGTCCGGCCCGCAGCAGATCAATTTCCACCAAATGGGCGAGGCTGTACTGCACCTCGGCGCGTTTGGACAGGTATTCCTGCCGTCCTTTGCTGGATTTGTTCGTGGGCGACAACAGTTCAAGCACCGCCACGACCTCGCGGTTGCTGACCCTGATGATTTTCAGGTAATTCTCTCTTTCCACTTCCAACGCCGGCAGTTCTACGGTGATGGCGTCTTCGGTTTGCCGGGGTTCCGTCTCCAGGGCAACAGCTCTCTCGGCGGCCCAACCAGGATCCAAAACCATGATGTCCGGTATGCGGGAAGAGCGTCGACCGCTGGTATCGGGCTCCTCAGATACATACGCCCGTTGTTCGATACGCACCAAATAGTCAGGCCGTAGTTGCGAACCTAAAGTACGGGCCAACTCGGCAATCACCCATTGATGTATACCGTGCCAAAGCTCAGGGCGCTCCAAGTACGGATTCATCCCGGCGAACGGGTTTTCCGACAATTGCGTCGTCATGCTAGTCGCCGCCGATCTTCCTGGTGCGAATGCGGTAGCCGGTGGTGTCGATGATGGCGCTGTAGCGGCCGCCGGTGCCGCCGCCGTGCATGACAAGGATGTCGTTCGGGTCGTTGGCGCAGCGCATGATGAGTTCCTCGTCGCCGGGACGCTCGGGACCTTGCTTGGAGCCGAGGCGAACCAACTCAGCGCGAGAGCGCCCGCTGTTCTCGATGAGGAAGTCCTGGATGTCGCGGCGGCTCCAGCCGTCCTGCTGTAGCGTCAGGGCGTGTTCTGGGCCAATGACGATTACCCACTGGGCCGGATAGCGATGGGCCAGCGCGGTTGACCGCAGAGCATCGCAGATGGAGTACAGGATCTGACGACCCGTGTGGCCGTAGCTGTTGGGCACGCTGACCGGGTTGTAGGCCACCGCCACGGTGACCACGCTGTCCGACGCCTCAAAGCCACGACTTACGTGCAGCGGTTCCCAGGGAGAGGTCTCCTCATTTTCTGCGACGCAGAAGGTGTACTTGGCGGGCGTGCCCAGGGTGCCCCGGTCCAGTTGGCCGGGCCAGGCGTCAAAGCCGTTCATGAAGCACAGCCGGACGGCCCGCCCGATGCTCGCGTTGGCGCGAAAGCCCGGGCCGAACAGTCCGTCCCGGCTGTTGATGCCCAAGGATTCGCGGATGGGGCCGTTGAGTATCATCAGGATGCTGGGGGAACTGGTCGAAGAGGCCGCCATGTTGACGAAGTTGCGCTCTTCTTCCAGCGTCCGCAGGGCGGTCACCAGCACCGGGAAGTATTCGGCCTGGCAACCGGCCATCACGGCGTTGGCGGCGGCGTTTTCGGAGGTGATAACCCGGCTCCGCATATCCAGGTTGAGCAACTCTTCTTCTCCGGTGAGGCCGGCGAAAGACAGCATCTCGCGGACTTTGTAATCGGCCGGCGGCACTACCGGCAGGCCGTCAGTCCAGCCGAGGCGGAAACATTCCTCAATAGCCTCAATGGTGTCGGCGGTTTCAACATGGCGTTCGGCGCTGGTGGTCATCGTAATCTCCTAATTTTGGGCGGTTTCCGTAAGGGGTTCGAGGATCTCGAGGAGGGTTGCCATCTGGTCGAGGCTGAGGGCGATGCCTTCAGCATCCAAGAATCTCTTGCGGGTGTAAAAATTTCCGTGCAAATCGTTGGCGATACCTGCCATGCCCAGCAATCGTGGGTCGCCGGTCACACGGCGTGCGTTGTTCAGCACCACGTTGAATTGGGCGTGTCTTGCATATTCCCACCCCTGAGCCTCGGCGACAGCCTTGGCCATCCAGGCCGCCGCGCCCCAACCCTTCTCGGATGCCTGATGCAAATCGTCCTCGTCGAGGTACTGCCGGCTTTTGACCAGGAAGGCGCGGGCCTGCTGGCGATAATCATCGATTGCGACCGTCGCTTCTTCGAAAGGTTCCATCGGTGACGTTTGGGGCATGATTTCAGTCTCTCAACTTGCCCGTTACCAACAGACCGTCGGTGACGCTGTAGCCATGTCCGGGATCTGCCAACTCGGTGTTCGTCGCCATATAGGAGGTTCTTCCGCTGACCACAGGGGTGATGGAAATAACGTCGTAGCCGGCGGCATCCAAATCATTGCAGCAGCGTTCCAGAAATTCGGCCATCTGCTGCAATCGAGTGTGTTCCTCGCTGGTGACGCTGACCTTGCCAACGTTTCCCCCGTGAGTGGACAACGTGGTGTCCGCGTACACGTAACGGGTAGTGTACCGGGGTTTGTCGGCAGGTGGATGAGCCGAACGGAACAACGCGGTTACCTCGCGGGAGCGGCAAACCGGGCGGCGAGTGGCCGAAAGATTAATCGCCTCCCATGCCCTCGAACCGCAACTGAACGCCGGATTTCTCCTCCTGCAATTTCGCCACCGCGTCGGAGTCCTCGGGTCCCCAGCCCCGCAGCAGAGCCTCTACGTGGCGCTGGTCCACCAGGTTGGACAGTTCCATGGGAATGCCGTACTCTCGGCCCAGATCCGTCGCCAGGCGCACGTCCTTGGCCGCCAGAGCGGTGGCGAATCCCGGCTCAAAGTTGTTGGAGAACAGGTAGCGGGGGAACTTCTCGGTGAGGCGACGGTTGCCGCCGCTGCTGTTGGCGATAACGTCGGCCAGGGTCTCCAGCGACACGCCGGCCTTGACGCCCAGTGTGAGCGATTCCGCCATCAGCACGCCGATGCCCATGGACAGCAGGTTGTTGCAGATCTTGGTGACCATGCCGTTGCCGATTTCGCCGCAATAGACCACGTGGGTTCCGATGGCGTCCAGCATGGGCTTGACGGTGTCGTAAGTGGAGCGGTCGCCACCAACCATGACGGCCAGAGTGCCGGCCGCCGCTCCGTACACGCCCCCGCTCACCGGAGCGTCCAGCACGGTCACGCCCCGGGCCGCGCATTCTTCATGGATGCGCCGGATCACCGTAGGTGAGTTGGTCGAAAGGTCAACGTACACGTCGCCGGAACCGGCAGCGGACATGATCCCGTTTTCCCCCATCACCACCGCCTCCACATCGCGAGGCACGGGCAGGGAGGTGAAAATCGCGTCCTTGCCGGCAACGCATCCGGCGGGCGTGTCGGCCCACTCTGCGCCCATCTCCAGCAGGTTAGTGGCCGACTCCCGGCGCAGGTCGTGCACCGTAAGTTGGTGGCCGGCCTTGATCATATTGGCGGCCATGGGGTTCCCCATGTTGCCCACGCCAATAAACCCAGCTTTCATAATCAATCGCTCCTGAAACGCCCCCGATGCCATCGACCGGTGGCAGGTGGCCGCATTATAGCATCGCCACCGGAACACCAACCCGCGGGGTGGAAAGCAATGTATAATGCCCGCCATCATCCATGGTCGGCGTCAAGCCGGCTCAAGCCATATCAGCAAAATCCCCCTAGCCATGGTTACGCAAGATCCGGAGCTACACGCCCTCAACGTCGCCCGGGCCGCCCAGCAAAACGCGGCCCCGGCAATGGTTATATTGTTCGGCTCCCGCGCCACCGGACGGTACCGGGAAGGTTCCGACGTGGATTTGCTGGTGGTCACCGATGACGACAATCCCCGCGGCGCCGAAATTAGAGCGTACCACGCCGCGCGGGAATATATGCGAGCCAACCCGCCGCGCCTGGGAACCGACGTAATCGGTATGACCAGAGCCGAGTTCGACCGCTGTCGCCGCGCCAATCAGCACATCGCCGGACAGGCTGCGCGCTATGGAATAGTTATGAATGGCGAAACGCTGGCCCCGCCGCCGCCGCCGCCCGACCGCTACCCGGACCACTGGCCGGAAACGCGGCGGCGCATCGAAAGCGCGGAAGCGTGGCAACGGAGCCTCGCCGACATGGTTGACGCTGAGCATTGGCGCCAGGAATTGGTTGGCTTCACCGCCCAGCAAGCCGTCGAAAACGCGCTGAAAGGCTGGCTGTCCGCCCACAACGACAGCCGAACCTGGGGACACGAACTCCTTGAACTTTGGGTTGACATCCAGAATATTGAGGACTGGTCGGACGACACCCTGAGCGAAGCGTACCGAGCCTTGCCGGAACTATTCCGATACACCCATTACGTTGACCCCGGCCATCCCCAGGAAGCGAAAGACTGGCTGACCGATTATGCCGCCAGATACCGCTACGGCGGAACCGCCCACCGGATGAGCGCCTCTGAACGGCGGGAATTAAACGAGAAAGTCAGCGCCGTTGTTGTCGTCGCAGTGAACCGGATACACGGACTCAGCGGCACCAACGAGCGGGACGTTTACCCGGACGGCATCAGACCCTGGGATAATCCACCGTAAGGCGGGAGAGATTTCATGGCAACCCAATCGGACCTCGTGTCCTTCGAGACACAAGTAACCTGCCCCGACGACTTTGACCAGTTTTGGAATAGCGTGCTCGCCGACCTCGCCGCAATCCCCCTGGACGCTACCGCTGAGGCCGACCCGTTGCGCAACACCGATGCCGTGAAGGTGTACCAGGCCGGCTACCGGAGCCTGGACGGACTGGACATATTCGCGTGGTACAGCGTGCCGGCTCGAGGCGATGGGCCGTTCCCGGCCATACTCCACCTTCCGGGATACAAGTCGGAGCCGGCCCTGCGCCGAGACTGGGGTGCAAAAGGCGTGGCCGTGCTGTCGGTGGCCGTGCGCGGCAAGCTGCCCAGCAGCGCCGAGTTCAATCCCGGCTATCCCGGCCTGCTGACTTACGGTGTGGAGCAGCGGGACACCTACGGCTACAAAGGCGTTATATCCGATTGCGTGCGCGGAGTGGACTTCCTAATGTCCCGCCCCGAGATCGATCCGGAACGAATCTACTGCTGCGGCAGCAGCCAGGGCGGTGGACTTACGCTGATAACCTCGGGGTTGCGCTCGGAAATCAAGGCCGGCGTTTCGGGCTATCCGTTCTTGTGCTGTTACCCCGAATCCATGCGGATGCTCCGCAGCTACCCCTACGACGAACTCTCCTGCTACGCCAGGGCTTATCCGGACCGGGTTGAACAGATGCTGGATACCCTGCGCTATTTCGATGCCGTGAACTTTGCCCCCCGCATCAAGTGTCCCATGGCGGTGGGCATTGCCATGGAGGACGAAGTCTGCCCGCCCGAGACCAGCTATGCCGCCTACCGGCTGCTGGGCGGCCAGCGGGAACTGCGGCTGTTCCCCAACTCAGGACACGGCAACGCCCACGCATACCCGGCTTGGGAGGCGGCGTGGTTGCAGCAGCACATCGGCGTCGCCGCACAAGGGTGATCACCTCATGACCAGCGCATCAGCGCAAAACGGCGGTTTCTGGGAACGGATCGAGGCGGGTCTGGCCGAAACCACCCCCAATGTCTCGCTGGAGCGCGACCCGTTCTACTCCCAGCCGGAGTGGGACGTGTACCGCATGCACTATGACACCACCGCCGGTCACCGCCTTTTTGCGTGGTTCTCGGTACCTCACGGCGATGGCCCGTTTCCCGCTTTGGTGCGGATGCCGGACTACGCCAGCGTCCACGACATCATCTATACGCCTTTGCGGAACGCCACCCATCGGGGCCAGCGCAACAGCGACGGGCTGATACGCTCTAGCTATCCCGGGCTTCTGACGGAGGGCATCGAAAGCGCCGACTCCTACGTGTTGCTCGGGGCCTACGCCGACGCACTGCGCGCGTTGGACGCTTTGGAAACTCAAGGCGCCGCTGAAATCGGCGCGGTGGCGTTGATTGGAGCCGGCATGGGAGCCTCCCTGGCCCTGTCGGTGGCGGCGCGCCGATCCGGCATATCCGCCGTTGCCGCTGACACGCCGCTGGCGCTGGGCCATTCGTCTGCGCTTGAACCCGGCCTGGGCTACCCGCTGGGCGAGCTGGGCGACTACCTGCGGATGCGCCCGGAGCGCCGGGGAGCGGTGGCGGAGGTGTTGTCGCCCGTGAATCCTCTGAACTTCGCGGCATCGGTGACGGCGCCCGTGCTGATGAGCGCGGGCCGTCTCGACCGGAGTGTTTGCCCCCTGGCCTTCGCCGAGGAGCTGGCCGCCGTACTGCCCAACTGCGATCTGAGAGTCTATGAAGGAGCGGCAGAGGGTGGCGGGCATGAACATGCTCAGGTGCGCGGGGGCTGGCTGGCGGAGCGGTTGGGCGTGACGGTTTCTTGACCCTGTAAAACGCCGCTGCCTATAATTTTCTATCCCAGTATTTCCCAACCTCTTTGGTGTCCCTAATCATGCCGCAAGTGCCATCGGTCGAATCAATCGATGCGCTCACGGGCAACGCCCTGAGCGAACTGGAAGCCATTGCCGATTCCGAAAATGCCGAACAATGGCGCGTCGCCTACCTGGGCCGGCGGGGAGAACTCACGACGCTGCTCCGTTCGATCTCCACGCTGGAACCGGACGAACGCCGGGCCGTCGGTTCGCGGGCCAACCAGGCCAAGAACGCGCTGGAAGAAGCCCTGGCCCGTCGCACGCGCGAGATCGCCCAAGCCGCGTTGGCGTCCCGCGACGCCCTCGATGTTACCCTGCCGGGCCGCCCTGTGGTCACTGGAAGGCTCCATCCCACCACTCAGATTGTGCGGGAGATTTGCGGCGCGTTCATCGCCATGGGGTTCAACGTGGTGGAAGGACCGGAGGTGGAACTGGACCACTACAACTTCGAGATGCTAAACATCCCCGCCGGCCATCCCGCCCGCGATATGTGGAACTCGCTGTGGGTGGACTACGTCAACGAGGATGGCCAGCAACCCATGCTGCTCCGAACCCACACCTCACCCATGCAGGCCCGGGTGATGGAGGCCCAGGATCCACCGGTGCGCGTGGTCGTTCCCGGCAAGTGCTACCGCTACGAAGCCACCGACGCCACCCACGAATGGCACTTCTACCAGATCGAGGGCCTGGCGGTCGCCGAAGGCATTACCTTCGCCGACCTGAAAGGGACTCTGTACGAATTCGCCCGCCGCGTCTTCGGCGAAGACCGGCAGATTCGCTTCCGCTGCGACTACTTCCCCTTCGTCGAGCCGGGCGTCGATATGTCCATCTCCAACTTCGTTGACCCGGAGACGGGCCGGCGTCCCATCAACCGCGACGAGGACTGGATCGAGATCATGGGCGCCGGCATGGTCCATCCCCGCGTGCTGGAGGGCGTCGGTTACGACCCCCAGCGCTACACCGGCTTCGCCTTCGGCATGGGCCCCGAGCGCATCGGAATGCTGAAATACGGCATCGACGACATCCGCCACTTCTACCGGAATGACGTGAGGTTTTTGCGACAGTTCTGACGTACCGGCTTTGATATGATTGAATACAGCCGGCTCGCGCGGGAGCGAATGAAAGAACGTGGTATCACAGAAGCCCAAATCGCGCTTTGTTTAGCCGACCCGGACGGAATCGAGCCTGACGACTTGCTTGACCGCATCCGCTATGTGCGGTGCGTACCGGGCCACAGTGTGGCGCTCAGAGTGGTAGTACGCATCGAGCAGCGCAACTTCGTAATCACTGTGCTTCCAGACAAAAGATTCAGGTGTCCACCAACATGAAAAGCACGCCACAAGTGCGATGGGACGGCGAGGGCGCTTGGATCAAGTTAGCGGACCTCCCGTATGAAACCAGTGAAGAGATCGCCAACGGCTTCATAGTCGATTCTAGTCCTGACCATCGGGTTGTTGGATTGGAGATTCTCTGGCCCGAAGCTCAACGCGCCGGATATTCCGAGGAGCCGGTGTTGGCTTTCGGCCTTTTCTGCGCTGCCTTAGCCGGTTTGAGTTGGCAGTACAATGACTATCTGCGCAGTCCGGTAAGGCATCCCGAAGTTGGTATGTATCGTCGTTTGGAGTGGATGATTGATGCGACCAACCTCGATTTGCGCGTGTCGCGGGAAACACGGGTCGCTGTCGATACCGGAGCGTCTCTGCTGGACTTGGCGATACTGGATAAATCCGACCGACCCCTGGTTTGTGCAGAAATTAAACGGGGTGAGTTTCAAAAGGAAATCGTGCAACGCTACACTGAGTTGTTGAGCAGTACCACGCTGCCGTCCTATCCATACGCAATTGGTGTCGGCGTGTTCATCGACGAAACCGGGCAAGGCTATCGCGACAAACCGGTGGAGCCCGGCGTGTGGACGGATTGGCACAACACCGATATTCAAGGTGGCAAGGTTTGGGCGCACAACACGATACTGCCGCCATTGGGAACCAATTATCCGTGGCTTCCCAAAGAACTAAGAGACCCCATGTCCAAGGCTCAGATCTGAAATGCTAATCCCATTCTCCTGGCTCTCCCAGTACGTTGACATCACCCTGCCGGCCGATGAGTTGGCTCACCGCCTCACCATGGGAGGCATTGAGGTCGGCGACGTCATCACCCGCGGCGGTTGGGAAGGCTGCGTGGTGGGCTATGTCCGCGCCACCCGGCCGCATCCCAACGCGGATACCCTGACCCTGTGCGAGGTGGATCCCGGCGACGGCCCGCCCATCGAGGTGGTGTGCGGCGCGCCCAACGTGGCCGCCGGCCAGAAGATCTGCTTCGCGCGCCCCGGTGTCACGTTGATGAATATGCACACCGGACGCCGCGAGGAACTCAAACCGGCCCGCATTCGCGGCGTGGTGTCCGAGGGCATGATCTGCTCCGAGGCCGAATTGGAAATCAGCGACGAGCACGAGGGCATCATCGTGCTGTCGGACGACGCCACGGTCGGCGCGCCGCTGGACGACGTGCTCGGCGATACCTTCCTGGAACTGGAACTCACCCCCAACCGGGGCGACTGCCTGTCCATCTTGGGCGTGGCTCGGGAGATTGGCGCCATCACCGGCCAGCCGGTGCAGGTTCCCGATATTTCCTATCCTGAGACCGGCCCGCCCGTGGACACGTTGGCCCGAGTCACCATCGCCGACCCGGACCTGTGTTACCGCTACACCGCTTCCGTGATCACCGGGATCACCATCGGGCCGTCCCCCCATTGGATGCAGGACCGCCTCATCCGCGCCGGCCTGCGCCCTATCAACAACGTGGTGGACGTCACCAACTACGTGATGCTGGAGTTCAACCAGCCCTTGCACGCCTTCGACCTGGATACCGTCACCGACCGCCACGTCGTGGTACGGCGCGCCGCCGCTGGCGAGAAGTTCACCACCCTGGACGGCGTGGAACGGACGCTGACCAGCGACAACCTGCTCATCGCCGACCCCGCCCAAGCCATCGGCATCGGCGGCGTGATGGGCGGCGCCAACAGCGAGATAACCCACGCCACCACCAATATGCTCCTGGAATCCGCCACGTTCCATCCTCTGAACAACCGGCGCACCTCAACCGATCTGAACCTCCGCACCGAGGCCAGCCTGCGCTTCGAAAAGGGACTGCGTTCCGAACTCGCGCCCATAGCTTTGCGCCGGGCCACCCAACTCATCCTGGCAACCGCCGGCGGAGAGGCCGCCGCCGGCATCATCGACGTATTCCCCGAAGGCGACACACCCGTTACGCCGGTGCCGCTGACCGTGGCCCGTCTCCGCCAGGTGCTGGGCATGGACCTGGACATCGCCCGCGCCGAAACGGTGCTGGACAGCCTGGGCATCTCCACCCACCGCACCGGTCCGGACCGCCTGGAAGCCGACCCGCCCTACTGGCGCAGCGACATCGCCATCGAAGAAGACCTCATCGAGGAAGTGGTCCGCATCATCGGTTACGACGAAGTGCCCACCACCATGCTGTCCTCGGCCATCCCCTATCATCAGCCCAACCCGATAACTACCCTGAAGGACGCCTTGCGCGATGCTCTGGCCTCCGCCGGGATGCAGGAAACCATCAGCTACCCATTGGTCAGCCCGGATGATTTGGCCCGTCTCGGCGCGGAACCGTATGACGCTGACGGGAACGGCGGGGCCCTGCTCCGCGTCGCCAACCCCATGTCCACCGAGCAGGACGTGTTGCGTCCCACCCTCGCCGCCAGCATCCTGAGCACCTTGGCCTACAACCGGGGACACAACGACGGCGGGTTTCGCCTGTTCGAGCTGGGGCGGGCATTCATTCCCCAGAGCGCCGGTCTGCCGCAGGAAGTTGAAATCGCCGCCGGCGTGATGTCGGGGCCGCGCTATGACTCCAACTGGTTGAGCGCCTCCCAGCCGCTGGACTTCTACGACCTGTCTGGAACATTGGCCGCCGCCCTGGGCCGGATGGGTGTCAACGCCGCCTTTGAGGCGGACGACCGGCCCTTGTTCCATCCCGGGCGATGCGCCCGCGTTACCATTGGCGCCGGTGGTGCCGCTGACGTCGGCGTGGTCGGCGAGCTCCATCCCGACGTTTGCGACGCCTTTGATCTGGCCGGCGACCCGGTGGTCTATTTTGAACTGCGGTTGGCCGATATGCAGGCCGCGGTCTCCGACGAGGCCCCCAGCGCAAACCGTTTCCAGTCCCTTTCCCGGTTCCCGGCCGCCAACCGCGACTTGGCGCTGGTGGTGCCGACGGATGTGCCGGCAGCTCAGGTGCAACGGCTCATCGAGCGGGTGCGACTGGTGGAACGCGCCGAGCTTTTCGACGTGTACGTAGGGGAAAACGTCCCGCTGGGTACGCGTTCGCTGGCTTTTCGCATCCACTTCCGCGCCGCCGACCGCACGCTGACCGCCGAGGACGTGAACCGGGCGGTAAACGGCCTCACCCGGGCTTTGGAGCGGGAAGTCGGTGCGACGGTGCGGGGGTAGGCAAGGAGACTATGGCTATGGAAACTGAAAACCAGTTCCAGCTCCGTAAGGACAAGTTGATTGAAGCCGTACTCTATCTGAGCGAACGCTCCGCCGACGACCCCAACTTCGGCGTCATCAAGCTGGTCCACCTGCTCTACTACGCTGATTGTGCCACTTTCTTGAAACGCGGCTCGCCCGTCACCGGCGTCACCTATCTGCACTTCCCCCACGGCCCCTACCCGGAGCATTGGTACCAGATCCGGCGGGAGATGCAGGCGGCCGGCGACGTGGAGGTAGTGTACGAGGACAACGATGACGGCCATCGCCGCTACCGGATGTTGCCTAAGCGCACCGTCAAGCCGGAAGTGCTTACTGCTGAGGAATGCGCCATCCTGGATGAGCAGCGGGAGCGCTTCGCGCTTTTTAACACCGCCGGCATCTCCGAACATTCACGCCATGAATTGGGCTGGCGCGACACCGAAGATGGGGAACCCATAACTTACGATACTGCTGGAATGATCGCTCTGCCGTTGAGCGCCAACGCCATCAGGCGGGGTCGAAAGATAGCCGATGACATCGCCAAACGACGCAAATCTGTGTGATGTACGAGAGACCGACCAGTTTGCCGCCGACTGGCAGCGCGGCGTCCGTATTCCGGCCGGCGGCTGCCTGACACTCCTGTCGATTTGTACTCACTCCCATTTCCTCGCCTCGTCGGTCCACCCATTATAGAACTTTGGTACTCCGTTGTTGAGGACGACCGCGCTGTGTATCTGGAATCCGTCCTGCGAGTTGCGCCCAACTAACCTGTCCGCGATACTACGCTGTGATACGATACTTGAAGAGTAGCAGCACAACCTTACGGACGCCATCTTTATGACCACCCACCAACACTCCCGCCATCTGCACGCCCACGACGCCCACGGTGACGGCGACCACGAGAGCATCCACGACCACGGGCATCGCCATCACGGCGGCCACAACGGCCACGGCCATGAGGATATGCTGGAGGTGGAACAGGCTTTCCAGCGCATCATCGGTCACTTTGACCCCTTGGATACAGTGGAACTTCCGGTGCTGGAATGCCTGGGCTTGACCCTGGCCGAGGACATCAACTCCCCCTTGGATCTGCCGCCCCTGGCCAACTCAGCCATGGATGGCTACGCCGTGCTCCACACCGACATTGCCCACGCCAACGGCGCCCCGCCAACCCTCTCCGTCATCTCGGCAGTGGCCGCCGGGCAGGTATCCGACCAAACCGTCACCGCCGGCAACGCCATCCGCATCATGACCGGCGCGCCCGTGCCGGCCGGCGCCGATACCGTGGTGCCCTTTGAGGAAACGGACGAGATGGACCGGCGCCGCAATGGGCAGCCTCTCAACGAAATCGAGATCCGCAAAGCCCTGCCCCTGGGCAGCAACGTGCGCCCCGCCGGCGAGGACGTGCACTCCGGCGAACTGGTGCTGCCCACCGGAACGGTGGTGCGCCCCGCCGAAGCCGGCGTTATGGCCTCTTTGGGTCTGAGCAAAGCCAGGGTGATCCGCCGGCCGGTGGTGGCCGTGCTGTCCACCGGAGACGAACTCACCACCGCGGGCGACCCGCTGACCCCCGGCCACATCTACGACAGCAACAGCAGCAGTGTCGCCGCCGCCGTCATTGCGGCCGGTGGCGTTCCCCGGATCATCGGTATCGCCCGGGACAACCTGGACGATCTGCACCGCTGCATCGACACCGCAGCCGACGCCGACCTGCTGGTAACTTCGGCCGGCGTGTCCAAGGGCGACTACGATATGGTCAAGGACGTCCTGGAGCAGCGGGGCGACATGAACTTCTGGTCGGTGCGGATGCGGCCCGCCAAACCGCTGGCCTTCGGCCTGTTGCATCGCAATGGCCGCAGTCCTCTGCCCCTCCTCGGTTTGCCCGGCAACCCGGTGAGCGCCCTGCTGGCCTTTGAGATGTTCGGACGGCCCGCAGTGCGCCGAATGCTCGGTCGGGATCTGCTGGCGCGCCCGATGGTGGAAGGTGTGTTGACCGGCCCCATATACAACAGCGACGGTCGCCGGGTGTACGCGCGGGTGGAGGTCGAAAGACGCGACGGAGCCTGGTTCGCCACTCCCACCGGGCCCCAGGGTTCCAATATTCTTACTTCCCTGTCCCGTGCCAACGGATTGGCGATTTGCCCGTCCGACCTGACCCGAAAAGAGGCCGGGCAGGCCGTTAAAATTATTATGCTGGACTGGAACGAAGAGGTTGAACTATGACCACCACAATTGCCGGCGATAGCCGGCTCGCCAGAACGGAGTATCGCTTCAGCCTGGAGCGCCTTGAAGAGCTGAACCGCTCGGCGATCCCGCTGTTGCTTGCCCGTCTCAACACTGCTTGCCCGTCTTATGGCAAAACGCCGGCAGATGTTGCAAGCCCGGCGGACCTGGTTGACGAAATCAACGCCCATTGCGGCGGTGATGACAACTTCATCAATCCTTCAATGCCATTGCAGGAAATACTCTTCCGCACCCTTCTCTTGCAGGCCGGCCAGCCAATGACTCTTGCCGACCTCTACGAAGAGTTGACCGAGCGGCGGTCGTCCCCCGTTCGTCCGATATCGGTGACCCTCGGTGGGCTGGCCCGCGTCCTGGACCACGATGTCTTCTACGGTTTCGCCGCCGTCCCCGTGGAGCAGACCGAACCGGAAGAACCCCTGTTGCCAATGCTCGGGGCCGCTCCGGACGATGATCCCGGTCTTCCAGGAGACGTGGTATCCGCCGTCGTCAGAGACTTGGACGACGACGACGATGTCGATCTGTTCGACGACGATGATGACGACGAAGTGGATGACCCGTTCGACGATGACGATGAAGCTGACACCGAGGACTGATAGCAACTTCGGATGCGCCTTCTCTCGACACACCGCTCTGCCCTGACACGCAACCTGACTACGGCGAGGGTATGTGATGACTGCAACGGGAATCCAAATCGCCATGCTGCCCTACGTCGAGCGCGGCGCAATCGACTACGCCAGTCTGGACTATAACCCCGACGAACCAGAGCCGATGCCGGACGCAATGGAGCAGGAATTCGTCGTACAGGAAATCCTCGGCATAATGCACAGCCGGTTCACCGGCTTTAAGACGCGACCGGACGTCTTCCTCAGCAGCAACACCATCCTCTGCCATGACCCGACCAACCTCAACGTCCGTCGCCAGCCCGACATCTATCTGGCTTTCGGCGTTGACCAGGCCGCCATCCGCCGTCGCAAACTCTATCTGCCCTGGGAGGCCGGCAAACCCCCCGATCTGGCGCTGGAAGTGGGGTCCGAAAGCACCGGCTCGGAGGACACCATAGTCAAACCCCGGGTGTACGCCGCCATTGGCATTTCCGAGTACTGGCGATTTGACCCCAGCGGCGGTGACCATCACGGAGAACCGATGTCGGGATGGGTTCTGCGCCATGGCGAGTATCAGCCCGTTGAGCTCACCACCGAACCCGACGGCATCCTGAAGGGCTACAGCGATCTGATGGGGCTGTACCTGTGCTGGGACGAGGGCTGGCCCCGCTTCTACGATCCGGCAGCTGAAACTTACCTGGAAAACTGGCGACAGGAGCGGGCTTCGTTTGAGGCAACTTTGGCCGACCGTGAGGCCAGAATCCGGGAACTGGAAGACAAGCTGCGCCGCCGCCGATAGTCGGGCGAGAAACCTACGCCTGCTATAATGCCTCCGTAGCGCAGCAGTTTTGACCGAGGCAGGAGGTTTCACCATGCGGTTGGAAGGTAAGGTAGCGTTGATCAGCGGCGCGGCTAGCGGCGTGGAGGGCCAGTTGATGGGCTTCGGCGGCGCGGCGGCCCGGATGTTCTGCCAGGAAGGGGCCAAGGTCGTCCTGGGTGACATCAACGTCGAAAACGGCCAGCGTACCGCTGAGCAGATCCGCGCCGCCGGCGGCGACGCTATATTCGTCAAGCTGGACGTCACCAATGAGCAGGACTGGATCGACGCCGTGGCCGCCACCGTGTCCGCATATGGCAAGCTAAACGTACTGGTCAACAACGCCGGCACCGGCGCCCGCTACACCGTGGAAGAGACCACCGAAGAGGCCTGGGACGGACAGATCGACGTCCACGCCAAGGGGACCTTCCTCGGCACCAAGTACGCCATCCCTGAGATGCTCAAAGAAGGCGGCGGCTCTATCGTCAACATCTCTTCAATCTATGGCCTGGTGGGCAGCCCAACTTCCACCGCCTATCACGCCGCCAAAGGCGCGATCCGACTCCTCACCAAGTCAACCGCCATGCAATACGCCGGCGACAACATCCGCGCCAACTCCGTCCACCCCGGCTACTGCCACACGCCCCTGACCACCCGCAGCTACGAAAACGAACGCTACTTCGACTGGATCCAGGAGCGCATTCCTGTGGGTCGGGTGGGCAACGCCGACGACATCGCCTACGGCATCGTGTTCCTCGCCTGCGACGAATCGTCCTTTATGACCGGCTCCGAACTGGTCATCGACGGCGGCACCACGGCACAGTAGGGGCGAATAATCATTCGCCCCGTTCCCACGGTATTGGAAGCCTCCATCATGGCCGTATCCAAAGACCGCGTGCTGTTCAAGGAACACGGCGTCCTGGTCACCTACGAGCGGTTCATCGAGCCGGAAGGCAGAGAGTACCGCATCGAGGACATCCTCGCGGTGGAGATGGAAGTCGTCGAAGAGGAAAGAGACCGGCCGCCCATTCGCTGGTGGCGCACCGTGGGCGGCGCCTCCATCATCGGAATAATCGTCGCGTTTTTAGGTGGTTTCGCCGGCTTCGCGCTCACCGCCGGCATCATGATCGTCCTGGCCGGCGTAGCGGTAACCTGGTGGAGCAGCCGCATTCGCTCCACCAAGTTCAAGGTGTACCACGTTATCGTCACCCTGCCCACTCGCCGGGAAGACCGCCAGGAACACCGCATCATCTCATCCACCAGTCGCTTCTTCAGCGAACGCCTGAAAGTGGCGTTGGAACGTGCGATTATCGAGCGCCCGGCCAGATACGAGCGTCGTTAGGGTCGGGGTAAGGTCCCGACTACGTGGGGGATCACACGTCAATCACCACCTTCCCCACCGTCGCCGCCCGCACCGCCTCGTGCGCCCCGGCCGTATCTTCCAGCGGGAAGTGCGGCCCGTCCATTCCCACCAACTCACCTGACGCCAACCAGCGGTTGGTGTCGTCCACTCCGGCGGCTTTGGCCTCCTCCGGCATGTCGTACACCAGCACGTGCCGCACGTTGACGTTGCTCACCGGAAACTCAAAGGGCGGCGCCGGCCCGTCCCCTGCGGCGTAGATTGTGATGCTCCCGGAGCGCTTGATGATCCGCTGGCTCACGGCAAAGTTCCCCGAGTAGTCAACCTCCACGATCAGATCAACGCCCTCCCCGTCGGTCAGTTCCAGTATTCGCGCCGCTGTATCCTCGGTGCGGTAGTTCACCGTGTGATGCGCTCCGGCCTGCTTGGCTATCTCAGCCTTGGCATCCCCGCTCACCGTGCTGATGATGTTGCTCGCCCCTCCGATCCGCGCCATCTGCAACGCCATGTTGCCCACCGCGCCCGCCCCGCCGGGCACCAGCACCGTCTTCCCTTCCACCGGCCCGTCGGCGAACACGCACCGATGCGCCGTCAACGCCGGCACGCCCAGTCCGGCCCCCAGCGCAAAGTCCACGTTGTCGGGCATCCGTATCGCCCGTATCGACGGCTGTACCGTGTACTCGGCGGCGGTGCCAAATGCCCGCCCGATCTGCGACTGGTACACCCAGACCCGCTCTCCGACCCTGCTCTCCGGCACGCCCGCGCCGACCATATCAATGACGCCCGCGCCGTCCTGGTTGGGAATGATGCGCGGGAAGTTGATCCGTGCCGTTGAACCCTGCCGCCGCTTCCAGTCGGACGGGTTCACCCCGGACGTAACCACCCGCACCCGCACCTCGCCAGGACCCGGCTCCGGGTCCGGCATCTCCCCCACCTGCAACACCGAAGCGTCACCATTCTCCTCATACCAAACCGCTCGCATATCTACATCTCCCTAAATCTGTAGGGGCGAATAATCATTCGCCCCTACCCGCATTCGCGCCGATTGCTGATCGGAACGCTATCTTACCTTTGCTCAGTGCGCCACCGGGCTCGGCGCGAACCCGCCGTAGCGCGGATACTGCGAGCAGATGAACTCCAGGTACGACGGCTGCCCGGCATCGTTGGCTGCCAGCGCCCGTTGCAGCGCCGGAACCACGTCCGACGGCTCGGTGACCCGCTCCGTGTACAACCCCATCTCGGCGATGGCCCGCGACATATTCACGTCCTCCGGCCCCAGCACCCGGTGGGTGTACGGGTCGTGTCCGTCGCCCCAGAACCCGGGGCCGTAGCCGGCGAACCCGCCGTTGGCCACGTGCGCCACGGTGATGCCAAGGCCCTGCCGCACCGGAACCTCCAGGTTACCCAGCATGTAGCCCACGCCGGCGTCGCCCGTCACCGCCACCGACTGCCGCTCCGGATAGGCCAGCTTGGCCGCCATGGCCCCGGCGAGCCCGAACCCCAGCGTGGAGATGTTGCCCCAGCCCAGGAACCCCCGCGGTATCAGCGTGTCGTACACCGTGCTCAGCTGGTCTCGCGTGTTCCCGGAATCGTGCGTCACGAACGAGTTCTGCGGGTCCAGCACCTTCATCATGTCGCCGAACACCCGGTACGGATTGATCGGCGTGTCGCTGGACGCCATCGCCTCCCGGTACTCGGCCAGCCCGGCGTCGCGAGTTTCGCGAACCTCGGCCACCACGTTGCCGGCGGCCCGACCCGCCCCATCCGTGCGGCGCGAAACCTCGTCGGCCAGCGCCTGCAGCGTGTACCTGGCGTCGCCCAGCACCGCGTGATGCGTCGGGAAGATGCGGTTCAGGTGGAAGTCGTCCAGGTTGCACTGGATGATCGTCTTCCCCGCCGCGTTGGGGATGCCGTGGGTGAACCGCCCCGGCGACAGGCTGCTGCCCACCGTCAGGATCACGTCGCTCTTGTTCAGGTAAGCGATGGGATGCTCCCCGCGCACGCCCACGAACAGCGGGTGGTTCTCCGGAAACGCCCCCTTGGCCTTCAGCGTGGTGATCACCGGCGCGTTCAGCAGCTCGGCCAATCCCACCAGCTCATTCGACGCCCCCGCGTAGATGACCCCCTCGCCGGCGTAGATCAGCGGGTTGGCCGCGCCCATCAGCAGGTCGATGGCCTGCACCACGTCCGACGGGTCCGGCGCCGACTTGTACGCCCGCACCGGAAAGTAGGGGTCGGCGGTCTCGTCGTAGATGCCCGCCGCGTTGGGCACCGCCAGCACCACCGGCCCGGGCCGTCCGCTGCGCAGCATCGAGAACGCCCGCCGCAGGAACTCCGGCGTCCGCTCCGGACGGTCGATGTAGCCGAACCACTTGGTAACAGTCTTCAGGCTGGTGGTAACGTCGAACTGGGTGTTCTCGCTGCTTCCCGCCGGCACGCCGTCGGTGATGCACAGCATCGGCGAGTTGTCCTCAAAAGCCTGCGCCAGCCCCGGATACGAGTACTTTCACGCCCCCCTGCACGGTACACACGCCAATCCGCTCCCCGCCGGTAACCCGCGAGTAAGCGTCGGCCAGGGCCACCGCATACCGGTCGTCCCGCATCATGATCATGGGCACGCCCTCGCGCCCCAAAGCATTATTCACCCGGCAAACCGGAAAAGTGGAAACCCACTCAACGCCCTCCTGCTTGAGGATGCGCGCAATGGAAGTGGCAACGTCAATGGACATGGTTGTACCTCGCTAGTTGTTCAGCAGTGTCAGGATACGCGCGACGAACCGATGCACCTGCGGCCGGTCGTGTTCAATCTCAAAGTCTTCCATCTCATCCGGCTCGATGTTCTTGTGGAACTTTTCGGCAGCAGCGAAGCCGCCGGCAATCCCATCGTCACCGGTTTCGGCGGTCAATCTGCCCACCGCGTTTTTCAGCGAACGATGGCTGCGGTGCGGCCAGCCACGCTGCTGGGCCACCGCCATGACCGCGTGCGTCGCCGCGCCCCACAGCTTTTCCGAGGCTTGCAGATGGTCCCCGGCGGCAAACTCCCGGTCGGAAGCCTCCAGGAACTCGTGCGCTGTAACCGCATGGTTTTGCGTGAGCATAGGCGTGAGACCTCACTGCATTGGTAGGTTCCAGTGATGGGATTGTACCATTCCGCCCTTTGCCGGCGATGCAACGACAAACTGATGACAGTTGGCCGTTGACGCCGGCCAGCCAGTCCTTGCTACCATCGCTAACCATAAGACGCAGCCGACGCCCGGCAGCCGGCGCCGATTATGCTAGACTGGTGAAAACGATGGATGAATGGTGGGAAAGGCGGTGGCTGCGCCGCCACGCCATGGTTGCGCCCTTCGGGATTTTCGCGACCACGATATTGTTGACCTACTGGATGAAACAAGGACAATGGTCACTGCCGGCGAGTTTGGAACCGGCCTCCGACTTGGTCGATCTGGCCGCCGTCCTGTATGCCATGGTTGCCGTTCTGGTAGAAAGAGGAGCAAGGCTTATGTTCTGGGCGCTGGACGAAAGACGGAAGTGGCGCGCGAAAGCTCGAGAGGAAGGCCGCGCTGAGGGCCTGGCCGAGGGCCGCGCTGAGGGCCTGGCCGAGGCCAAGCGGGAGTTCGACGCACGACTGCAACGTATCGTCCAAGCCGCACGGGAGCAGGGCGTGCAACTGGACGACCTGCCGCGACAGTAGCATGGTCGCCCAGCGGCCCAGACATAGCGAACCCAGCGCCAACAATGAGTTGGGTGACCTGTTGCGGGCCATGCTGGCCGGATGTCAGATACGCTCCGAAAACACCCAACTGATTGAGGGACGCCCCGGCCTCCAGCTGGACAATCTGATTACCGCCGCTGACCGCGCTCCGGTGGTGGTCGAAGCCGAATATGAGGCCGTCGGCACCGGCGAGGCAGACGCCGCCGCCCGCCTGGGCCTCCGCGTGGTGGACGAGATTCACCCCATCGAAGCCGCCATCGCTCTCCGCTATCCCGATACCGTCCGGTTCGCCGACAACCTGCGCGACGCTCTGAACGACGCCCGTCTCTCTTACGCCGTGCTGTATCAGGACGGCAATCGCTTTCCCGAATCCGGCTGGCTGCAAGGTAACGTCGCCGACTTGGCCGACCTTATCCGTCTAGAGTCCGTGCCCCAGCAGGCGGTGGACGCCGCAGCGAACGCGCTCCAGCAGGGCATCGACCGCGTATCGGCGATACTGGACGACTTGGACGCGCGCCGATCCCGGATTACCGTCGAAATCGCCGGCCTGCTGGGTATGATCAACGTGCCCCAGACCCGACGGATGGCCGTGGCGATCATCGCAAACGCCATGGTGTTTCACGAGCGGATTGCCGGAACCCACGACGGCATCCCGACCCTGCGCCACACCTGCGGCCCGGACGTTGTCACCCCCCAGGACACAACCTTGACCGCCTGGCAAAGCATCCTCGAAATCAACTACTGGCCCATCTTCGCCATTGGCAAAGACATCCTGGAACAACTGCCCATGGAGCCGGCGGCCCGCGTCCTGCGCACCCTATATTCCACCGTGGGCGAAGTGCAGCAGGCCGGCGTGGATAACGCCCATCACTTGACCGGACGGGTTTTCCAACGGCTGATTGCCGACCGCAAGTACCTGGCCACGTTCTACACTCTGCCGCCGTCGGCAGCCCTGCTGGCCCGCTTGGCTGTAGCCAAACTCAAAACTCCCTCTCCCCCGGCGGGAGAGGGTCGGGGTGAGGGGGAAATTGATTGGAGCAACGCCGAGGCCATTGCCCGGCTACGCATGGGCGATTTCGCCTGCGGCACCGGCGCCCTGCTCTCCGCTGTGTACGAGCAAATCGCCGCCCGCCACGAACGGGCCGGTGGCGATTCCGCCAAACTGCATCCGGCGATGATGGAGGAGGTTCTGTACGGTTGCGACGTGATGCCCTCGGCGGCCCATATCACCAGCGCCACCCTCTCCGGCGCACAACCCACGGTCGGCTACGGCAAATCCCGCATCTATACCATGCCCTACGGACGCCAACCGGACGGCAGCGTGAAAATCGGTTCCCTGGAAGGGTTGGCCGGAAACAGTCAGTTGGTGATGATAAACACCAGCGACCCGGCCCGACGCACCGGCAGCGCCGGCGAGGAAACCGTCGCCCACATCATGGTGGACATTCCCGACGAATACTTTGACCTGGTGATCATGAACCCGCCTTTCACCCGCGCCACCAACCACGAGGGCGCCCACGCCGACGTCACCAACCCCGCTTTCGCCGCCTTTGACGCCACTCGCGACGACCAGACTGCCATGGGCAACCGCATCAACGACCTGGGCAAGGGCACTTGCTATCACGGCAACGCCGGCATAGCGTCCGCATTCGCGGCCTTGGCCCACCGCAAGCTCAAGCCCGGCGGCGTCCTTGCGCTGGTGCTGCCCCTGTCAGCCGCCGCTGGCCTGTCATGGCAGGGTTTCCGCAAAATGCTGTCCGACGACTACGTTGACTTGGAGGTGTTGAGCATCGCCGCCAACGGCAAGGATATGTCTTTCTCCTCGGACACCGGCATGGCGGAGTGCCTGGTAATCGCTCGCAAAAACGTCGGGGCAAATAATCATTCGCCCCTACACCCTGCGCGTTTCGTATCCCTCCACAACCGCCCGCCCGGTTTCGCCCCGGCCGCCGCCGTGGCGCAGAACCTCATCACCACCAACGGCGTCCGCAGCATTGAAGACGGACCCTACGGTGGCGTCCGTCTGAACATCGGGGATGACGTCGCCGGCGAAATGCTGGCCGTGCCGCCCTCCGACGGCGGCGAAAATTGGGGCGGCGTTCGCCTGCTGGATTACGCGATGGCACAGACCGCCTACGCTCTGACGCAATCGCAACTGTGGCTGCCCGGCCAACCCACCGCCCTGGCCTTGCCTGTAGCGGACTTGGGCAGCATCGCCAAACTCGGCCTGGTGCATCGTGACATCACCGGCCCGGCCCCGCGCGGCCCGTTCAACAAGATTGCGCCCAGCCCAACGGCCACCTTCCCCGCCCTGTGGAATCACGACGCCAAGAAAGAAACGCGGATTATATGTGAACCCGATTCTCAGTTACAGGTGCGTCAGGGCATGGAGAGCAAAGCGGCGGACGTTTGGGCAACCGCCAGCCGCTCGCATTTAAATCTTGAATACACCTTCGGCGCGCAACCCCTTGCCGTTGCGTTCACTGAGCAAGGATCCATCGGCGGAGTTGTCTGGCCCAACGTGATTTTTGATGACCAGCGTTTTGACTACGCCTTTACGGTCTGGGGCAACAGCACGCTGGGCCTGCTGTGTTACTGGTGGCACTCCAGCCGCCAGCAGTCCAGCAAAGCTAGGATAACCATTCGGGTCGCCGAATCGCTGCCCGTCCTTAACTTGCGGAAGTTGAGCGACGCCCAATTAGCGACGGCGGAAACAATCTTCAACGAGTTCCGCGAAAAGGAGTTGCAGCCGGCCTACCTGGCCGACGCCGACCCCAACCGCGCCCTGCTGGACCGTCGCGTGGTCTGCGACCTGCTGGGCTTTGACGAGAGCACCTATGCCGCAGTGCGCCGCCTGTCCGCCAAATGGTGCGCCGAGCCATCGGTCCACGGCGGCAAACGCCGGCCGCGGGGCGCGAGGTTGGCGGTGTAATTTCGCCCCCGGCAGCAATTCCGCTCCATCCCATAGTGGCGCAACCGGCCTGAACCGGCGCGCTTACCGCCGCCCGCCATCCCAAAATCCCTCCCATTCCCGTAAATCCCATTTCTGACTGACATCCGCCTCTTGACCACCCCGTACCAGAACATATATCCTAAATACAGCCAAGGCAAACAGCTGTTTCTATCCAATCTCATCCAAAAGGCAGGATTTCACTTCGACGGCCAACCCGTCAGCTAAAAATCGCAACCGACCCAGTCGGCAAGCCGTGGCCTACCATTCGACCAATCGCCCGCATTGCCCCACTGCGTCACCGG
>JAGWBI010000006.1:70173-117837 GCA_021295965.1 Dehalococcoidia bacterium
CAGGTACGCCTCTGGCGTGCTGAGTACACGAAAAAGTAGGGCAAATAGTTGCGTACCCCCGGCCGTCCGCTGACAACGAAGTGAAATCCTGCCTTCCAAGTTCAACCACCAACCAGCCAACAAAAAAGGAGCTAAGCCAGCCCAACACCGCCACCATACCCAATCCTCACAATCCCCATCATCCGGCTAATCCTGCTTCAGACTAGACCGCGTCGCCGTCCCCTGCTAAACTGCGGCCATCAACCGAAACCGTTGTTTCAGCACGCACGCGCGCAACGCAAGGAGAGGCCGTTATGCTGATTGGCCATTTCACCGAACAGCCCTGGCAGGATGAATCATCCGGCCTCATGGGCACCCAGAGCACCGACCTGGGCATCTCCAACAGCAACTATAAGCCCGACATCGGCGCCCAGCTCTACAACCGCTACCTCGACGAGAAGGTCTATGCCGAGGAGATGGGCTTCGACGCCGTGATGCTCAACGAGCACCACTCCACGCCCTTCTGTATGCAGGGCGTCACCAACGTCGGCGCGTCCATCCTGGCCCGCATCACCAACAAGGTCAAGATCATCATCCTGGGCAACGTCCTCCCCATCTGGGACGACCCCCTGTGGCTCGCCGAGCAGCTGGCCATGATCGACATGATCTCCCACGGCCGCCTGGTGTCCGGCTTCGTTCGCGGCGGCGGCCGCGAGAGTTGGTCCCATAACTCGCCGCCCAACTTCAACCGCGAGCGGTTCGAGGAAGCCCACGACCTCATCCTCAAGGCCTGGACCGAGGACGGCCCCTGGCGCTGGGAGGGCAAGCACTTCCACTATCGCTACGTCAACCCCTGGGCCCGGCCCCTGCAGGAACCTCACCCGCAGATCTGGATCCCGTCCACCGTCTCCGTCGAGACCGTGAAGTGGTGCGCCGAGCATCGCTATCCGCTGGTCCTCCTCGCCACTCGCCTGGAGCCCACCCGCGAAGCCTTCCAGCTCTACCACGACACCGCCGCCGAAAACGGCTACGAGTCCGGCACCCAGAACGTCGCCTACCTGTGGAAGGTCCACGTTGACGAGACCGAGGAACTGGCCGAGGAAGTCGGCCGCAAGTACCTCTCCGGCGTCAGCAACCCCTTCCTCGCCGGCAACGAGGGCGGCATCAACCCCGCCATCATGAACCTGCCCGGCCATACCTCCCGCACGTCCCGCCGGCTCTCCGCCGCCGCCTTCGGGCCCGCCGGCCGCTTCGGCGCCAACCGCCGTCCCTTCGAGGACCAGGTCGCCGACAGCACCATCATCACCGGCACCCCCAAGACGGTCATCCCCAAGATCCGCGAGGTGCTCGAGTACCTGCGCCCCGGCAGCGTGTTCTTCTGGGACGGCGATGGCGCCATGACCCACGAGGACCAGATGCGCAGCCTCCGCCTCATGGGCGAGGAAGTCATCCCCGCCGTCCGCGAAATGGGCAAGGAACTGGAGCTCTACTCCCCCTTCGAGGTGGACCCCCGCACCAACCGGCCCATCGCGGAAACCGCCACCAACACCGCCGACTAACCCGGCAATACGCTTGCCATGCTGTAGGGGCGAATAATCATTCGCCCCTACGTTTTTCCCCCATATTGTTCGGAGACGCTATCGCCGCACCCGCGCCGGATGCTCGAACAGCTGCGCCAAAGGCAGGTTGAAATCAGAGAACAAAGGAGTCGTCAGGGTGTCTGAAGCTGTGAGTACGGCACGCTCACGGTAGCGGCCATCGTCGCCTAAATCCAGCGCCGTGAGCGTGTTCGAGAAACCGTCCAGAATCCAGTATTCCGGAACGCCAGCCTGCTCGTACAGGGTGCGCTTCGTCACCAGATCCCGGTTGCGGTCGGAGGACAGCGCTTCCACCACAATGTCCGGCGGGCCTGTGATAACCGTTGGTCCAATGATGTCGGTACGCTCCGCGCGAACGACGATGATGTCGGGCCCCAGAGCACTGTTGGACGAAACCACCACGCCAGCCGTTCCCATGACTATGCCCGCTCCAGTCAGCATCACACTTTGGGACAAATAGGTCGTCAGTAGTGTGACAAGAATTTCATGGTCTGGAACAGGAAAGGCGGCCATATACACAACCCCATTGATGAGTTCGCAACGTTGCTCCATTTCGGGCAAGTCCAAAAACTGCGCCAGGGTCATCCGAGTGCCCGTCCTGATGTCAGGTGTAGTCGTCATGGCAACTGCCCCAATCGGTGAACTGGCGACATTGTAACATCCTGTTGGAATCACTATGCCACCACGATGCGCCGCCCCTCGTCGCTGGACTGACGGATGGCATCAATAAACCGGTGCAACTCAATCGCGTGGTCAAAGTCCGGCACGGCGGGCCCGCCGTTATCGGTCCCCCGTATCGACGCCGCGAACTGGCTGTAAAGCTGGCCCACGTTATAGGCCGCGCCGCCGGGTATCTCCGGCGCCAGGTGCAACTCCTCCGCCGGCGTCAGGTCTTGCAGGTCGTTGCTGCCGCCCCGCGCGCCTCGGATGGTAACCTGCTGCAACTGGGGCGAATCCACCGAAACCGCCACCAGCGTACCCTCTTCGCCGTAGATCTCCATGCGATAACCGCTACCGGCCCAGGCGGTGCTCCCGATCTGCACCGACCCCACGCCGCCGTTCTGCAGGTTGCCGCTGACCAGCACGTTGTCCGGCGAGGTGACGGGAAGGTCCTGACCTGTATCGGATTCGTGCCAGGTGGTCGCCTGGGTGCTGACTACCGTGGCCACATCCGCAAACTCGCCCACCACGCTGCACAGCGCGTCGATGGTATGCCCGCACGCGATTGTGAGGGTGTGCGCTCCCAGGTCATCCTCCCGCTGCCAGGTACGCCCCGAATCCCGCGACAGCACGCCCTCCCGCATCAGCCTGACATGGCAGGTCATCACCCGGCCCACGTACCCGTCGGCCACCAGGTTTCGCAGATGGACGATGGCCGGATTGGCCCGCGCCTGCAGCCCCACGGCCGTCTTGACACCCTGCTGCCGGGCGAGGTCGGCCATCTCAATCGCCTCGGCGGTGGTGCGTCCCAGCGGCCATTCCGTGAAGGTATGCTTGCCGGCCCGCAGCGCCGCCGTGGTCGGCTCGTAGTGTCGGGGCACTCGCAGCGAGATGGTGGCGGCCTCGATGTCCGCGTCAGCCAGCATCCGGTTGTAGTCGTCCCACGCGCTGCCCGCGTTGAAGGCTGCTTTTGCCTCGTCCGCCGACTCCTGTCGCGTGGTACAGACAGCAGCCAGGTCAAAGTCAGGATGTGCCTGCAACGCCGGCAAATGCGCCCGCGGCGACCACCCCTGGTGAATATTCGCTCCAATCAGTCCAATCCGAATGGGCTGCTGCGTAGTCATGGCCTTGCCTCCTGTCCGTCTCCAAGCGTCTGTTCATGCCTGGTTGCGGCCATCGTAACACAAGCACGATACGTACTTGCGCGGGGTGTTACAATCGGCACCATCCGCCATCACACCAAACTTGGTGCCTCAATGACGCTCCCACAGGAAGCCCATCTAAGGTTTGTGGAAAACCTGCCCATCTGCCGCATCCTGAACGGCATGTGGCAGGTATCGGGCGCGCACGGTCGCATAGACCCGGAAGCCGCTCTCAATGCCATGATCGCCTACCATGACGCAGGTTTCACAACCTGGGACCTGGCCGACCACTACGGTCCCGCCGAGGATTTCATCGGCGAGTTCCGACGACGTATCGCCGCTGAGCGGGGCGACGCTGCGCTATCTGAAATGCAGGCGTTCACCAAATGGGTGCCGCGCGCCGGCCCGATGACGCGAGAGATCGTCGAAAACAACGTCGGCATCTCCCTCCGCCGCATGGGTGTTGAGCGGCTTGACCTGCTCCAGTTCCATTGGTGGGAGTACCAAGATAAACGCTACCTGGACGCGCTTTCCCACTTGGCCGACCTGCGCGACCAGGGCAAGATCCATCGTGTTGCGCTGACCAATTTCGATACCGAGCGGTTGCGCGAAATCGCGGACAACGGCATCCGAATCGTGTCCAACCAGGTGCAGTACTCCCTGATCGACCGCCGGCCTGAGGTGCAGATGTCCCAGGTCTGCGAGGAACAACGGGTGTGGCTCCTACCCTACGGCGTCCTCTGCGGCGGGCTGCTCTCCGACCGCTACCTTGGCCAGCACGAACCGGGCGCCAACGCCCTCAACACCGCCAGTCTCCGCAAGTACAAGCAGATGATTGACGCCTGGGGCGGCTGGCGCCTGTTTCAGCAACTCTTGTCCGTCCTCAAGAACGTTGCTGACAAACATCAAGTTAGCATTGCCAACGTGGCGATGCGTTACATCCTGGAGCGGCCGGCGGTTGCGGGCGTGATCATAGGCGCCCGGCTGGGTGTGGCAGAACACATTGCCGAAAACGCCAGGGTTTTCAGCTTCCAACTGGACGTAGATGACCAGAAAGCCATCGAAACGGTTCTGACTAACGCCCGCGATCTTTACCAAATCATCGGAGACTGTGGCGACGAATACCGCCGCTAAATGTTTTTGGCGGTCTGACCGTGATTCCGGCGGATGCAGGAATTTATAACCGCACATCAAGAACCTGTTGAGGTTTCCATGCAAATCGGCGCAATATTTCCGCAAACCGAGATCGGCCCCGACCCGGTCGCCATCCGTGATTACGTGCAGGCGGTCGAGGAGATGCAGTTCGACTACTTGTTCATCGCCGACCACGTGCTTGGCGCGGATCCGGCCCACCACGAGCATGTCCGCGGCAGTTACTACACCTACCACAGCGTCATCCACGAATCACTGACGACGCTGGCGTTTATCGCCGCCCTCACGTCTCACATCCGGCTGATCACCGGCATCCTCATCTTGCCCCAGCGTCAGACCGCGTTGGTGGCCAAGCAGGCAGCGGAGATCGACGTGCTCAGCGGAGGTCGCCTGACCCTGGGGATCGGTGTCGGCTGGAACCACGTGGAGTTCGAGGCGCTGGGCGAGGATTTCACCAATCGCGGCATCCGCTCCGAGGAACAGATCGATCTGATGCGCGTCCTCTGGACGCAGGAAGTGGTGGACTTTGAGGGCCGTTGGCACACCGTCGGTTCCGCCGGCATCAAGCCCCTCCCGGTCCAACAGCCCATACCGGTATGGTTCGGCGCCGGCGGCTCGGCCGGACCCGTACCGAGGGACGTCGTGCTGCGGCGCATCGCCCGCATGGGCGACGGCTGGTTCCCCAGCTTCGGTCCCGACGACACCGCCCGTGCCGTGCTGGACAAGATGCAGACCTACATCGCCGAAGCCGGCCGCCAACCCTCCGACGTGGGTTTGGCCGGACGAATTCGGATGCCCGACAAGACGCCAGACCAGTGGCTGGCTGAAGTCGAAGGCTGGCAGTCACTGGGCGGCACGCATGTCATGGCCGAAGCGCGACGCGGCCCCCTCAGCACCGTGGATCAGCACATCGACGCCATGCGCCAGTTCCGAGAGGTCATCCCGGTGGGTTGGGGGCAATGAAAACGTAGGGGCGGGTTTCAAACCCACCCCTACATCGCTACCGAGACCCGGTGGTGTACGGAGTGTCCCCCAAGGGATGCGCAGCCCATTTGCCGGCCTCCACCGCGGTCAGGAAGTCGGTGACCAGCTGATTGAAAAGGGCCGGCTCCTCCAGGTTGATGGCGTGGCCGCACTGGGGCAGCACCGCCAGACCGCTGTGGGGAATGTGCCGTTTCATCATGATTGACGGCTCCACGCAGGGGTCGTCCTCGTCGCCGATCATGATGAGCGTGGGCACCTGGAGTTGGTTCATCTGCGGTATCAGCTGGTCGATGGTGGGCCGCTTCAGCTGAACGCCGCGGAAGGTGTAAGCCGAGCCGCGTGCGTTGTGCCCCAACAGCAGGCGCATGAATTCCTCGTATCCGTGCGGATCCTTGCGCTGCAACTGCACCCGCGTCGGCCCGCTGCCGTAGTCCTTCATCACCGGCGGCGTGCCTTCGGCCAGCAGCCGCGCCGCCATGGCCTCCCCGCCGGTGCGGAACGCCTCGGTGTGCGTCGTGCCGGAGCCGGCCGACGCTACGATGATGGCCCGACAGCGTTCGGGATAGCGCAGCGCGAAGTTCAGGGCCACGTTGCCGCCCATGGACAGGCCGCCGATGTATGCCTGTTCGATGCCCAAGTGGTCCATCAAACGGCGCAGGTCCTCTATCGTGATGTCTTGGGAATACAACTCCGGGTCCGTTGGCACGTCCGAAGGCGGATAACCCCGGTCGTTGTAGGTGATGACCCGGTAGCGGTGGCTGAAATAGCGCACCTGCTGCTCCCAGCTCTCGTAGGAGCCGGCGAACTCGTGGCTCCAGATGAGTGGAAATCCCTCACCAGTGGACTGGTAGAAGATATGGACGCCGTCAGAGTCGAAGGTAGGCATTAATGCGCTCCCAAATTAATCAGAAATTTCTCGCCGGAACGATCAGCGATGCCGCCGGAACAGTTGCCACACCGGAACGCTGAACCCGGGCAGCAGGTCTCCGCCGTCCAGCACGTCATCCTCGCCCAAGACCTCCGGTTCCTCACCCAGCCGATAACGAGTAACGGAGGTGCGCTCCGGGTCGCCGTACCACACTTCTTGGGAGCCGAAATCCAGCCACATCTGGGCGCGTTCCGCAACCATGCGTGGAGTGTCGCTGGGGGATTTGATCTCCACAACAAGGTCCGGCGCCCGCTCGGGGTAGCCTTCAGCGGTTTCCGCCGGGTGGCCCGGGCCGAACCAGGCCAAGTCAGGAGCGCGGACCGTGTCCGGATTGGATTCCAGTTTGTAGCCGTGGTTATCGCCCACCGTGCCGAAGTCGTTGGCGTCGGCATAATTGCCAATCGCAAGCCCAAACCTGTGCGATACAACGCCGTGTCCTTTCCCCGGAGGCGGCATCTCGATCAGCACCCCTCGTACCAACTCCTGCCGGTTACCGTTGTCGGGCAGCAGCATCAGCTCTTCGGCCGTCATCAATTTCCGTGCGGTTGTCATGTTGCACCAGTCTGCCGGATGCGCCTGTTTTCAGCATTGTAGCATCAAAGACCCCTCTCCCTTTGGGGGAGAGGGGCATCATCCTTCGACAGGCTCAGGATGAGCGGTATGGGACCGCTAGTCTTTGGGGGAGAGGGGCATCATCCTTCGACAGGCTCAGGATGAGCGGTATGGGGCCGCTAGTCGTTGGGGGTGAGGGCCAGGGAGCGGATTTCTCCGAACTCCTTCTGCAGCTTGTCCCAGTTGTCGCCGCCGTCGGTGCTGACGTACACGTAACCGTAGATGCTGGCGGCCACCATGACGTCGGAGACGTGGGGGCTGGCGGCGAACCAGTACACCACGGAGTTGGGCGTCTGCGACAGCGATGGCGCGTCCCAGGAGCTGCCGGCGTCCCGGGTGCGGCGGATGGCGCCGGTCACGCCGGGGATGGTGTCGCCGTTGCCGACGAACATGACGCTGGGGTTGTCGGGCTTGATGACCATGCCACGGCAGTAGGAGCGGGTGTCCTCGGCGTGGAACCGGGGGAACTCGTGGAGCTCCCAGCTCTCGCCCTCGTCGTTGCTGGTGGAGATTCCGAAGGGGGTGGTGCAGTAGATGGCGGAATCGGGGCCGGGCTTGAGGGCCATGCCGTGGATGTCGCCGTGGAAGGGGTCGGGGCCCAGGTCGGGCAGGCGAGTCCAGTTGTCGCCGCCGTCCAGGCTGCGGTACACGCCGTCCACCTCGATGCCAGCCCAAACGGTGCGGGTGTCGCGGGGGTCGACGATGATGTTGGTAGTGCGCGGGATGCCGATGGGGCAGGGCATGGTCACGCCCAGGTCCAATGACTCCCAGGACTTGCCGCCGTCCCGCGAGCGGAAGGCGTTGGGGCGAGTGCCGACGAACACGGTGTCACTGTCGTCGGGATCCACGCCCACCGACCAGATCTGCAGGTCGTCCATGGGCGACTCGACGTACTCCCAGGTGAAGCCGTTGTCGTTGGAGCGGAACAGGCCGCTGTCCGTGCCGGCGTAGATGCGATGCCGTTTGCCGGGATCAACGGCCAGCGCCCGGATGTTGCACTCGGTGGGCAGCGGATTGCGGATGCGGTTCCAGCTCTCGCCGCCGTCGGGGCTGACCGACAGCCCGCCGCCAACGGTTCCGACGCTGATGGTGTAGTTTCCAGCCATAATAACCTCCTTCCGCCACTGGCGGACGCGAAAAGCGTAAAAGGGATGGGCCACGGGCGCCGATACAGTACGCCCTATTGGGCGCATGATAGCACAGCAGAGGACCCTCCTGTGGCCAGGATTTCGGCAGAATCAGGATTTGCTGGATCAGAGGATTTTCAGGATTGGTTGTTCCGGTGGGTTACGGTGTTTCGGTGGCTTTGCCCCTTGCTGGCTTGCTGGGGAGTTGTTGGAATTAGGAAGGCAGGATTTCCCGCCAGAGGCGGACTTTGCAGCACTTCGTTGTCAGCATACGGCCGTGGGGTACGCAACTATTTTTCCCTACTTTTTCGTGTACTCAGCACGCCAGAGGCGCGCCTGCGCGCGGGCACGGACAGTCCCGGTGGTCGAGGCGGTCCGCCGCAGGCGGAAGGTGGTCGGGTCTAACTGAGCCTTGCCGAGTGCGACCGGTTGCGATTTGGTACTGACGGGGTGGCCGTCGAAGTGAAATCCTGCCTTTCGGGGTTTGGGATGTAACAGCTGTTTTGCCTTGGCTGTATTTAGGATATATGTTCTGGAACGGAGTGGTCAAGGGGGTATTGTCAGTTTTTGGGTTTTCACATCAATGGCTGGAGAGCATCTGCCAGATGGTGATCGGCGGATCCGGCGGTTCCGACCGACCTTTGATCAGTCAGTAGGCGGAACCCTTGTTCCGTGCTGAGCGACAACCACGTGATTACTTCTTCAGATAAAACCTGAGTTTTGGTCATCGGCCGATTTGCTACTTGCCGTTGAAATCGGCCCGTCTATAATGGGCAGCCCAAACTAGCGTGGATGCTTTGGAATGGTGATGCTTGACTTGAACGAATTGGGGCACGGGGCCAATCCTGGCATTTCCGCCGCCAAAGGTGCTGAACTGGCAGAAGCCGCAGCAGTTTGCATGGAAGAACAGGGTCATATCCAAGGAATTGAAATGGCGGTCCGGGGACTCATCCAACAAAATCATCGCCTGGATTGGACCCCAGTTACACGTCAAGCCCACCGTACTTGGGATGATAATGACGAAGCTACCGAAGATGGAGCCGCATGCATAGCTGCCCTCATTGCCAATCACGATATCGGCCAAACGGTGATCATACGTGCGAGGAAGAGCACGCCACAGCAACCAACTGGTTTCGACTATTGGTTGGGAGACAACGACACGGATACTGTGTCCGACGCCGAACGAGCCGCGACGAGATCACTTTCATCATTGCTTGCAGAAGAGAATTTAATCGCTAGAATGAGGCTTGAAGTATCCGGTATTCGTAACGGAGACGACTCTGTCGTCGCAGCACGAGTGCGGCGCAAAGTGCGGCAGATAGGTCGCTCCAATGCGCTAGGGTTGCCCGCTTACGTGGTCGTCGTGGAATTTGGACGTCCAATTGCCGAGGTCAGAGAAGCATGAGTTCGGTCCGCGACTATCATAATCTGGCCATGGACCTTGCCGATCTCGGTTTTAGAAATCGATCTCGCGGCAACACCGATCTTGCCTTGGCATACTTCGGCCAAGCTCTAGACTTCGAGTTGGCAGCCATCGACGAACTTGGCCCATCCGACCCATTGGCATGGTCAATACTGCACCGCAGTGCAGCTACCCTAGCAATGGATTGCCGGCGGTTCCGTGAAGCCGAGCAATTAACTGCGCGAGCCTTGGCAGGCGAGCCACACCCCGATATCGCTGAAGAATTACGCGACCTTCTTGAACAAATTTATTTCCAGCGGCATTTGAGCCTGAAAGGCGTCGCATTGCACGACGATGAACTTCAATTGAGCCTTGCAGGGCAAGAGGTCGGTCACGGCGTCGTGGGCTACAGTGAAATTTACGACCGCGTTGACAATACATCGAAGCTAATATATCGCATTGTTGAACGGAAACACGAGCGTCCTTTTAGAGAGCGAGGACCTTTGCCGAAAAATATCCGACAAGACTACCAAACATTGGTTTCCGCTCCAAGAGGTGGCAGCTTCACAGTGTCTCTCCGCTTTAGCAGCCCGTTGCAACCTATTCAGCCGCAATTGCCGGGGATGCTCGACACAGCAGCCATCATCGATGAGTTTATGGATCTACTCGGCCTAATGAACGGGGCTAAAATCGATGAGATACGACAACGGATTAGGCACCATGATTATCTCAGGAACTTCATTGGCTTGGCGAGGAAAATAGCCCCCGACGGCGAAAAGGTCCGTCAGGTGGGGTTCACGACAACACGCGATGGAGACGAACGCTCAGTCGAACTGACCATGCCAGCTTCGGAGATAGTGGTACCTCCACCCCCAGATATACCGGATACCCCATCCGAACCTGTTTCGATACGCGGAATACTGCGTCTAGCGGACGCGGTTCGCGATGACGAAAACCTCATACAGATCGTGGATGGAAGGCAAGTATACAGCGTACACGTACCAGCAGGTTTGATGAACGACATTGTCCGGCCAATGTGGGATTTGCCAGTGGCCGTACAAGGTATGCGATCTGGTAACCAAATCACACTCATAGACATTTGGGCGGAAGACCAAGATTGAATCTTGTCAAATAAGTTATTTGCATTGTACTCATCTTGAGTAGGCAAAGAGTTAGCCATCAGCACCATTTCCGCTTACGTGAACGGCGTGGGCATCATGCCTACCGGGACCTCGATGAGGCTGGGGGCGTCGGCGGAGAGGGCTTCGCGGATGGCTGCTTCGAGGGCTTCGGGGCCTTCGGCGCGGGCGGCGCGGACGCCGTAGGCTTCGGCGAGTTTTACGAAGTCGGGGTTGTGGAGCTCGGCGCCGACGGCGCGGCCGTTGAACTGGTTGACCTGGTCGCGCAGGACGTTGCCGTAGGCGTTGTCGTTGAAGACCACCGCCACCGCGTTGATGCCGTGCTGGACCGCCGTGGCAAGCTCCTGGGAGTTGAACAGGAAGCCGCCGTCGCCGCAGAGGGCCACCACCGGACGGTTGGGTTGGGCCACCTTGGCGCCCAGCGCGGTGGGGTAGGCGTAGCCCAGGTTGCCGGAGTAGCTGGACGTGATGAAGGTGCGCGGCTCGTAGGTGGGCCAGAAGGCGCGGGCGTAGTAGCCCAGCTGGGTCATGCCGGACACCAGGATGCCGTCTTCCGGCACCGCCGCGCGCACTGCGGCCAGGTAGGACTCCTGCGGCTCCGGTCGCAGCGCGGACTCCTTGCGGCGCTGGCGCAGGGCTTCGGTCTCCGCCGCGAAGGACGGGCGGGAACCCAAGTCGATGGTCTCGGCCAACCTGGCGTCCACCTGCTCCATCACGGTGCGGGCGTCGCCGGCGATGCCGTAGGTGTTGTCCCAGTTGCGCCCCAACTCGTCGGGGTCAATGTCGATCTGCACCACGCGCTGGCCGTCCAGCCACATGGGGAAGGCCATGCGGCTGCCGACGCCCAGGATGACGTCGAAGTGGGGTTCCTCCTTGGCCACGGGATCGTTGCGGAGGCGCAGCGCACCCAACGCCAGCGGATGCCGGTCGTCGATGACGCCCTTGCCCTCGGCGGTGGTGATCACAGGAGCCTGAAGTCGCTCGGCCAATCGCACGAGCGCCTCCGAACCCTCGGATGATATAACGCCACCGCCGGCCCAGATCAGGGGACGGCGCGCTCCGGCCAGGATGCGGGCGGCCTCGGCCACCTGCTCGTCGGGCGCGGCGGGCCGGGAGTAGCCCTCGGCTTCGATCAGCGTGACCTCGCGCTGCTCCGCCATGGTTTCCGGCGGCATTTCGATCTCCACCGGACGCGGCCGGCCGGTGGTCAATTGGCGGAAGGCTTCGCGAACGGCCTCGGGGGCTTCCTCGGCGGTCATCATGCGGCGGACGTACTTGGTAATCGGTCGTATGCAGTCCTGCTGGTCGTTGACCTCGTGCAGGATGCCCCGGTCGGCGCCGATGAGGTCGCGCTCGATCTGGCCCGACACCACCAGCACCGGCGACGACGCCGAGTAGGCCGTGCTGATGGCCGCCGATGCGTTGAGCAGGCCGGGGCCCGGCACCATGAGCGCCGTGCCGACACCGCCGCTGGCCCGGGCATACCCGTCGGCCATGTAGGCGGTGGCCTGCTCGTGGCGCGTGGTAATGAGCCGGATGCCCGGAACGTCGTTCAATGCGTCCAGGGCGTGATAGAGCTGCACGCCGGGAAGCCCGAAAATGACGCGCACCCCCTCCAGGTACAACGAGCGCATGAGAGCCTGGCCGCCGGTCATGGTGGGCATGATGAAACCTTCCTGAAACGATGTTTTAGCCCGCATTGGCGGGCCGGCCTACCATAGCACACCGCTCCTGGCCTGTCATTGCGAGTCCGCCTCTGGCGGACTCGCAATGACAGGTTGGCACGGACGACCCGGTGGGTCACGTCACGGCGGGCATGACCTCGGTGGCGATGGTTTCCATGGCCGGGAACACCTCCGCAGGGTCGCCGGAGTAGGGGGAGACGACGAGGCGCGACACTCCCACGTCGGCGAAAGCCTGGGCATTGGCGCGCATCTCGGCCGGCTCGGTGCCCAGCGTCAAACGGCCGGGGCGACCGCCCTGCAGGGGGACGCTGATGGATACAGGGATGGACGCCGGGTCGCGGTCGGCGCGTTCCGCCTGCTCATGCAGGTAGCGGATGCCCTGGGCCAGGTCCTCCGGCGGCATGGCGGTGGGATGCCAGCCGTCGCCGTGGCGGGCGGCCCGGCGGATGGCGGCGCGACTGGTGCCGCCGATGAGCAGGGGGATGCCCTCGGGCCGGACGGGACGCGGCGAGAAAACCATGTCGGAGAACTGGAAGAAACGCCCTTCGTGGCGGGGATCGTCCTCGGTCCAAAGGGTCTTCATGATCTCGATGGACTCGTCGGTGTAGGGGCCGCGCTCGGCGAAGGGGACGCCCATGGCTTCAAGCTCAGTGTCGATCACGCCGACGCCGACGCCCAGCGCGACGCGGCCGCCGGAAAGCTGATCCAGGGTGGCCGCCTGTTTCGCCAGCCGCATGGGATTGTGATAAGGCAACACGAGGACGCTGGTACCCAGCGTTACCCGACTGGTCTGAGCGGCGGCGAAGGTGAGGATGGTCATGGGGTCGTAGTAGGGGCGATTGCCCAGGCGCTCATAGACATAGCTGACGTTGAAGACATGGTCGCTGGCCCAGACGGAATCGTATCCCAGCTCCTCGGCGCGGACGGCGGTGCGGACCACGTCCTGCACGTCGGTCAGGCCCTGGTTGTTGGAAAGGGAAAAGCCGATGTTCATATTGTGGTTGCTCCAGTTGTCTCCTCTCCCTTGACGGGAGAGGGCTAGGGTGAGGGTGAAGGCCGCTGCTCCAAAGCAGACGTGATTATCTCCAGTACGCCGGCCCGGTTGACCAGCACATCATTGTTCCAGAATCTCAATATCGTAAACCCTTCGGACTCAAGCCAAGAGGTTCTCGCATCGTCATATTGAGCCTGCCCCTGATGCTGCCCGCCGTCCACTTCAATAACCAGTTTCGACCGATAGCATACAAAATCGACGATGTAGCGACCGATGGGAACCTGGCGTCGGAACTTATGGTCAGATAACCTGCGGTCTCTGAGCAGGTTCCATAAAGCACGCTCGGCGTCGGTGAGGTTCTGTCGCAGGTTTCGAGCGCGTTGCTGTGGAGTCATCACCCTCACCCTAACCCTCTCCCGTCAAGGGAGAGGGGATTTTTCGATTGAGCAGGGCAGGTCATCACCCTCACTCTCACCCTAACCCTCTCCCGTCAAAGGAGAGGGGATATATGTTTGACGGATTAGTCTTCAAAGAAGCGACGGGGGTTGTCCACCATCATGGATTGGATGTCGTCGTCGGTGGCTCCTAGTTCGAGGAGGCGGGGCAGGACGTTGCGGGTGATGAAGAGGTAGCCGTCGGGGTTGAAGGCTTCGCGTTCGCGGCGCAGTTCTTCAGAGGGCTGTACCACGGGCGTGGAGTGATCATGGGACAGCATCAGGCGGTGGGCCCAGCCGGCGTCGATGAGTTGCTTGACGACCTCGGTGCGCGTCTCCCAACGGGGCGTCTCGGGGGTGCGCCCGCCGGGGTAGCGGTCGAGGCCGAGCCACACGCCCTCCTCCAGCAAACCGATGAGGTAGCTGACGTCGGTATCGTCGTTGCTGTGGCCGATATAGACGCGGTTGAGATCGACGCCCTCCTCCTTGAGGATGCGGACCTGCTCCTCGCCCACGCGGTCCGGGGACCAGGTGTGGGTGCTGATACGGGTTCCGGTGGCGTTGCAGGCGCGGGCGGCAGCGCGCAGCACGATCTCTTCGTTCTCGGTGACGCCGCCTCGGTCGCTGGCGACCTTGATGATGCCGGCCTTGACGCCGGTTTCCTCAATGCCCTCCTCAATCTCCTTGATGAACAGGGCGGCCACCCGGTCCACCGGCGCGCCCCAGAAGATGCGGGGGATGGCAAGGTGGTTGCCGCAGCAGGGGATGGCGTGAACGCCGGAGCGGCGGCTGACCTCCTGCATCAGCGGGATGTCGCGGCCGAGGTCCAGGGTGGTGACGTCGATGATGGTGCGCACGCCGCCTGCATAGGCTTCAGTCAGTGCGGCGGTCGCGGCGTCGGCGATGGCCTGGCGGTCCTGGAAGCCGGGATAGGCCGCGGCGGTTCCGGCGGCGCCCAGGGTGATGTGCTCGTGGCTGAGGGTAAAGCCGAGGTCGGCGGATTCTACGGGGCCGAGGACGGTGTTGACTTGCGACATTGCGGTTCCCTCCGGTGTCTGAAAGTCTGGGTTCCCGCCCCGTATCAAGTACGGGGTGACGTTCTTTCGCGGGAACGATGAAAATTTGGGGATCAGACCAGGTGGACGATTTCCACGTTGCCCCAGTGTTTTTGGAGGTACTCCGCGACCAGACGGCGGTGACAGCGGTCGGGCGTATCCTCGCTGCACAACAGGCAACTGTCGGCGATTATATCCTGTGGGATGGCGGCCTGGATGAGCCGGCGTTCGATCAGCGTGTGGAAGATGGGTTCGTATTCGTCCCAAGTGATTTGCTTCTTGCGGTAGGCGTCGAGCAAGGCGTCGGTGGGCGACAGGCGGGGCAGGTGGATGTAGTCCATGCCGCAGAGTTCGCGGAGGAACCAAGGCAGGTCGCTGCGCTTGGAGAAACCGGCGAGGCCGGAGGTGTTGCGGAGCCGAATATCCACAACGCGCTTGGCGCCGGAGTCGCGCAGCAACCCGAAAAACTGAGCGGCGGATTTTCGGGTGAAACCTATGGTGTAGAGTTTCACCGGGTGCCCTCCCAATCCTCACCGGCGGCGGGAATCTTTTCGCCAACGTAGGCAAACTTGCGCGCCTGGCGGTCAAGCGCCTCGGCGATTACGTCATCGCGGGAGCGGAACATATCACCGTGGGGAGGCAGCTTGTGAGTGTCAATGAGCCGGCCCATGGCGGCGGCGTGGTCTTCCAGGCTGCCGTCGGCGAGGATGTGGGCGACGGCGACGCCGCGGTCGGCCAGGGCGCGGGCCACCAGTAGCGTGCGGTGGCATTCCAGCGGCTCTTTCTCGGTGCAAAGCAGGGCGACGCAGCGCTCGTCGGCGGCGCGGATGACGCGGCGGATGCCGTCGTCAAAGAGGTCGGTTTCGGCAACCCGGTCGTACTGAACGCGGCCCTCGGCATCGTAGCAGGAACGGTCGGCGGGCCGGCCGCCCAGCTCGCCGCCGAGGTAGGTGTAGGCGATGCCGATGTCGTCCAGTATCCTCTGCAAGGGTTCGTGATTGAAGTGAGGGGTGTAACGGCTGTACGGTGCAGAGCGAACGTCGGCCACTTCGTCCACGCCGTGGCGCACCAACAAGTTGACGAACGCCCCGGGCGGATGATTGGAGTGGCCGACGGTGAGGATGGGATGTTGGGTCAGGCTCAATGCGCAATCCTCGGTCAGGGTTTGATGATGGTGGCGATGAGTTTGTAGGCGTGTCCATCAAAAGGCTCGCCAAGGCTGACGGTAAGATAACGCTCGCCGACATGATAAACGCCGTAGGACAAGTCCAACGAGCCGCTTTCGCTCTCCGGATCGGTGATGCGAAAGCAATATTCGTCGCCCATGTAGTTGAACCTGCCGCGCAGGATGGGAAAATCGGCGCTGGGACGGGATGGTTCGGACACGGTCACGGTCAATGCGCCAACCCTGATGAGGCGTAGCGAGTTGTCAATAGCGGCGGTTTCCGCCAGGGGAACCCGGTCGTTTTGCCCTCCGCGAGTGCTGTGCCCGTTTATCCAGAGGGGTTCATCCCGGTCGGTCATAGCCACCAAGTCGTTCCAGGCTGCCTGCCCGACTTTGGTCCAACGGCGGTTGGGATCAAGCAGCCAATTTTCCTGCTGGTAGGTCTTTGGTCGGGGGTTGAGCAAAGGCAGGTCAATTACGTCGAGTACCTGCGGGTCTGCGCCATCGGCGTAACAGCGTTCCCGCGGGGATACTTCCTCGTCATCTCGGGCGCTTACCGGACGGAGCCAGCCACCGGCGCGTCCGTCAGGCTGCATCACCTTGCCGGCGACGCAACGACCACCCCGTTTGCGGGAGTTGGCGAGGCAGATGATGCGCTTAGTGGTAGGGGTCGTTGTGGTTTTCAAGGCTGTCGAATAGTTTTCCCAACGGCAGCAGCCATCTTCTCTAAACGGCCGCGGTAGATAGCCTCCATACTGAGCCAAACGCTCGCTTCCAAGCTGAACTCGCGCCCGAAGATAGCGGCCAATTCCGAGTCAATCGGAACGCTTCCGTCTATAATACCCTCGATAAGTTCAGTCGAGAGCGAATGTCGGCTAGCGAATTCGGCAGGCGTCAAGCCCCGGGCTTCAAGGTGGTCTTCAAGGACATATCCCGGTGGCGTAGCGTAATCGGGTTGGTACGGGTAAGTTTCCTTCGCCATTTTCGTGCCTCCCATTAGTGGTAGCCTATCACCTCGGTGATGACGATGGCAGTTACCGAGTCGGTATCAGCCCCACCGTCAGGTCGGCGCGGAATTGGGTCGTGGTCCGGCACGAACACCAACCGATACTGAGCAGCGATGCTAACGGCGTACTGCTCATCGCGGTTTCCAATGAGTTGATGCTGTCGCTCAGGTGGTGTAATCGGGATTTGAGATAGTGTAGCAGCACCTTCCAATGTTAACAGTCGGGCGCGTTTTGTCCGGGCCGTGCGAGCACCATACGCCCTTGTGATGTCTGTTTCGGAACGTAAGAACCTGGCAAGTCTGGCGTTGTCAAAACGTATCTCCAATTTCGCCACCGCTGTAGCTAACTTTTGTTGAATGACCTAACTTAACAACTGCACTGCCGCTTCCAGATAGTCCGTAGCCGCCCCCAAGTCCAGCCGGTCGTCCTCGTCGCGCAGGCGCCCTTCGGCGTCGATGCTCACGCTGGCCCACTTGGGCAGCAAGGGCGACAGCAGGTCGGCGACGTTGGCGGCGGATAGGCCGCCGGCTACTACGAGACCCAAGTCCGGCGCGGTGGCCGCGATGGCCTCCAGGTAACGGACGGTACGGCCGGCATCCAGGGGGATGCCCAAGCCTTCGGAGGCGTCCACCAGCACGTCAGTAACGATGCCGGCGTATTCGGCGCAACGCTGGGCGAGTAGAGACGGATCGCCGTCCACGGATGCCATGGCCTCGCGGCCGGCCTGTAGCACGATGCGGCGGGGGTGGGAACGGTTTTTGTATTCGATCAGAGACGACGGGTCGGGCCAGGGGGCGCCGCGAGTCGCGTTAATCTGGACGCCGTGGCAATTGGGGCCGCCGACCTGCTGGGCACGGGTAAGCGCGTCGGCCAGGTTGACGCCGGGGCGAGGGCGATAGTGAACGAGGTTCAGGCAGCGAGGGTCGTGCGTCCGGAGGCGGGCAGCGGTTGGGCGCGTCGCTAGGTTCGCCGGACAGCAGAGCGTTGCTGAGCAGCACGCCGCACATGAGCCGGCGCGACGGCGATGCCGGTAAAGCAGCCACCACTGCGGCGACTTCTTCGGGAGAGGTGAAACCGGTTATGCCGATGTAGGGCGTCATGGGTCGATAATAGTCCTGTCATCGCGAGGAGCGCAGTCCGCCTGCGGCGGATGGCAATCCCGCTGATTTCAATGGCGTCTGCGCCGGGAACGAGATTGCCATGCTGCACTCGCAATGACATCTCCCTAGCCAGCGAGACCCAGTTGTTCGGCGGCCATCTGGCGGAGCAGGTATTTTTGGACCTTGCCGCTGGAGGTCATGGGGTAGTCGTCCAGGACGACCAGGTGGCGGGGGATCTTGAAGCTGGCCATCTTGCCTCGGCAGAAAGAGTCAAGGTCGGCGTCGGTGATGGCCTGCCCGGGCTCCACGACGACGCAGGCGCAGGCGACCTCGGTCAGGCGCGGGTCGGGAACACCGATGACCTGCACCTTGTTGACGGCGGGATGCTCCAGCAGGAATGCCTCGACCTCGGTGGGGTCAACGTTCTCGCCGCCCACCTTGAGCATATCTTTGTAGCGGCCCATGAAGCGGATGCTGCCGTCGTCGCGCATAGTGGCCACGTCACCGGTGTGGAACCAGCCGTCATCGTCGATGGCTTCGGCGGTGGCCTCCGGGCGTTTGTAGTAGCCCTGCATCATGGCGTAGCCGCGGACGCACAGTTCGCCGATAGTGGACGGTGGCAGCGTGTCGCCAGTCTCAGGATCGATAACCTTGAACTCATAACCGGGCAGGGCGTGGCCGCTTTCGACGCAGCGGTCGTCCTCGGGCGCGTCCAGGAAGGTGCGCGTCGCGCCGACGCCCACCTCGGTCATACCCCAGGCCGACAGGGAGGGACACAGCTTCTCCTGGGTGAGGCGGGCGGTGGGCTCGCTGGATGCCATGCCCACGGCCAACAGGATGGTGCGGAGACTGCTTTTGTCGATGCGGTCAACATCAGGGTGGTGAGTAAGGTCAAAGAAGTGAGTGTCGAAGCCGTCCATCACTGTGGCCCGTTCGGACTCCAGGAGTTGCAGAACCTCGCCGGCGTCAAACATGGTGGTCAGGACGACGCGCGCGCCGGTGACCCACGACATCAGCGGCCCTTCGTAGAGGCCGAAGCAATGGAACAGGGGCAGGTACATCAGGATGACATCGCGCGACGACATTCCCATGCGGTTGGCGGCGTCGGTGATGGTGCGAATGGGGTTGTGGCAGTGCATTACGCCCTTGGGGAAGCCGGTGGTGCCGGAGGTGTACATGAGCAGGAAGGTGTCGTCGGGGCTGACGGAGGCTTCACGCTGGACCAGTTCCTGCGCCGGGACTTCATCTGCGCCGGCCAGCATGGCGTCCCAGCCGATCACGCCGGTAGGGCGATCATCGCCCAACACGATGACATTGCGCAACGCGGGGAAAGTTTGAGGGCGCAGGATGGCAGCGTCGCCGCTGTCCACCTCGGGAGCGACCTCGCGGAGCATGTCCAGGTAATCGACCGGGCCGGAGCGGTCCATCAGGATCAGGGCGGTGGAGTCGGAGTGCTGCACCAGGTATTCCATATCTCCGGTGCGAAAGCGGGTGTTGATGGGAACGATGACCGCGCCGATCTTGGCGATGGCTCCGAAGAGGAACAGCCACTCGGCCCGGTTGGGCATCCAGAGGGACACCTTGTCGCCGGGTTGAACGCCCAGGTTGATGAGGGCGCGGGCGACGCGGTCAACTTCGTCGCGGAACTCCGCGAAGGTCCAGCGTCGGCCCTCGTACATCAGGGCTTCGCGGGGGCCAAATCGTTCAGCGGCCTGGTTGAGCAGGTCGCCAATGGTCTGCTTGTCAAACCAGTCGGGCATGGGTGGCAACCTCCGGTTTCAACTTGAACACATAAGATGCCGGCAGGGTTACTGCAGGGCCTTCAATTCCGGCATCACCTCGGCGGCGAAGAGGCGCATGCTGGCTGCGGCGTAGCTGAATGCACCGACGTAGGTGTCATGGCCGGTGCGCTCGCGGATTTGCAGAATTTTCTCGTAGCACTGCTCGGGAGTACCCCACACCTGGAGGTCGACGAAGAAGTCCACCACCTCGTCGTCGCCATAGTCGAACATCTTCTCGGCGACCTTGCCATAGTATTCGTAGCCCTTGATGTCCTTGTGGTGGTCGGCTTTGAACTGATAGTGGTCCATGACCGTGTGCCAGTAACCGCCGATGTAGCGGCGGGCCATGTCGCGAGCGTGGTCGGGGTCCTCGTGGCAGAAGGTCCAGCAGGCCACCACCGGAGCCGGCGGGTTGCTGGCGGCGTCCGCCGCAGGCGGATGACTCTCCTGCCAGGCCATCCGGTAGTTGGACAGGTCGCGCTCCACTTCGTCCCAGGGTTTCTGGGGGATGACCAGCATACCGACGCCCAGTTGGGCCATGATGCGGCTGCTCTCCGGTGAGATGGCGGCGGCGTAGGTGCGATCCTTGAAGCTGCGGAAGGGATTGGGGCGGATTTCGCGACGCGGCTGCTTGATGTACTCGCCGTCGAACTCGCAGAAACCGTTTTCCAGGCCGGCCAGAAGACATTCGGCCGACTCAATAAAGCGGGTGCGGGACTCGTTCATATCCACGCGGAAGCCGTCGTACTCCACCTTGGCCAGTCCGCGCCCGACGCCCAGGATGAAGCGTCCGTCGCTGAGGTTGTCCAGCATGGACACCTGCTCGGCAACGCGCATGGGGTCGTGCCAGGGCAGAACGCAGACCATGCTGCCCAACTGAAGGTCGGTGGTGCGGCCGGCCATGTAGGTGAGGAACTGGAGCACGTCGGGACACATGGTGTAGTCGGTGAAATGGTGCTCCACACCCCAGATGGACTGGAAGCCCAGGGGTTCGGCCAGGTCGGCGAGACGGAGCTCGTCACGGTACACCCGGTAGTCGGTGGTGAACTTGCCGGGGTTCTGGAAGATGGTGGCGGTTCCGACGTGCATAGTGACCTCCAGCTCTTGTGGTTATTCACGCCTGTGACGCAATTCCAGCGGAAGTCGGAATCCGTGAAATATTGTTGGATCCCGGCATCTGCTGGAAATACGTTTTGGGGTTACGATAGCAGATCATGTCGCCACAATTTCGTTCCATGCTTCTTTCAACTGGAAGGTTATGGATGGGTCGCTTTCCAAATTGGTTACATACGCATCCACAAAATCACGGGTATTGGCTATCAGGCGGAGGTAGTACAGCAATGTTCGGTCGATGCCATTCACGATTAGCTCGCATCCGTGTTCCTGTGCAACTCGCTGAATGTCCGGCTCGAAATCCGCATAATCGTTATGAGGGTAGGTGGTCAGGATGTAAAATCGCTGGACAGGCGTCGTCCGCAGTTTTTCAATAGACGTCTGAATCAAAGCGGAGGTTATGGGAACGTTATGCTTTACTTCGTAGCCTTCGAACAAAGTATTGTTAGCATCTACAATATGCACGTCACCAATCAAGTCCGTTCGCGCGTCAGCGGTATTGTGATGTTCTAACGGTAAGATTGTGCAGTTATGGTACCGTTTTGCTTCGCGCGCCAATACGCTCAAAATGGCGTGTACGCCCAGAACAGGCAGACGCGCAGCCCCGGTTGTTTGGACGCTATGGTGGCGGCTTACCCTATCTACTACGTGCGCAACGGATAAGTTGACCGGCCGGGATAGCACCAAATTAGTGTTGCGATCTCTAAATCTAATCAATCCTATAAATAAGCCAAGCAAGAGGTTTTCAACAGAGAGTCCGTGGTTTTGTACGCCGTCGATTAAGCAGAGAAAGGCTTCCTTAGCACGGGCAGGGGTAATGTTGCCAGGATAGTTCAAATCATACGGGTTTGCCTGCTCCAAAGACCGCGTCAGCCAACCCGTACCACCTTGCATATGGGGAAAGCGTTTCTCCCGTAAAAACGGCGTGACCACCCGTTCGTCCAAACCCCGCCCACTGAAGCCTCCCGGCAGCTGCGCCTGATGCTGGCGAATATCCTGTTCCGGCGTGCGCATTTTTCTGGCAAGCAACGTTATCAAAACCGCCAGAACACCTCGATTGCTTTCCTGCCGGTCTATTATTGTCTTGCAATGGCCATCATACGGCGATGGCAACGCTGGAACCTGACCGCCCGACGCGTACAATTTCATTGCCCGGTCGTAACGTGCATCAAGTATCTCTTGCTCGCTCATTTCGCATTCTCTGGCAAAGGCGCCGGGTCCAGCGAGCCGGGCTGATGTACGGATTGCGAAACACGCTCCTCTGCAACGTCGCAGTAATCACGGCTGATGTCCATCCCAATGCAGCTTCTGCCTTCCACAACGGCGGCAACCATTGTGGAACCGCTACCCAGATAGGGGTCTAGCACCTGGCCGTCCGGCGGACAGAGCAAGCGGATAATCTCTCTGACGACGCGCACCGGGAATATGGCCGGGTGTCCGTTTCCGGGGAGACTCTCGACCGGACTTTCGATGACGTCCCGTTTCATTTTCTCCCCGTAAATGCGGATGATCGTAAAGCCGTAGCGCTCGATGTGCATCTTGCGCCCGCCGTCCTGGCCCCCATACGCCGGGGCGTGGATACCCCGAATTTTCATCCTGAAGCTTTGGATTCTGCCATCCCACACGTCGGCAATGGCGCTGTCGAGGGCCTTATGCGCTGCGCATCGTTCTTCAGAAGTTAGCTCCGACCCGTCGATCAAGGCGCGATAGCGACTACCCAACTTTGCGGTGGGTTTGCGCCTGGGTGTGTCGGAGCCAGGTTGGAACGCCGCCCGGTTATAGTAATAGTCACTGCCCAATGCGAAGTGAAAAAACGGCTCAGTGCTAATGGTTAGACGACGGTTGAATTGGTGTGGTGTCGGGTTACGCTTAATCCAGGTGATATCGTTGACCAATCGGAGATTGAACTCGTCAAGCACCCGTATGGCGAACCGATACGGAACCAGTTGCAGACTGCCATCAATTATCTTGTCGCCCATGTTGTACACGATGTTGCCGGTTGGCTTCATCACGCGCACAATCTGACCGAACGTCTCCATGATGTTGTCAAGATAATTTTCGGCGGTCCCCTCGTTGCCCAACCCCGGCTGGTCGTATTCCCGCTGACTGAAATACGGTGGAGAGGTAACCACCAAGTCCACTGAACCGGCATCCAAAGCGGGAAGCAATTTACGGTTGTCGTCGCAGATAACCCGATATTGCGCGTTGCCGGCGTCCAATATCCTGCCTATGGGAGGCAAAGCGTCGATTGCAGCAGCATCCGCCCATTCCAACTGGCAGCTGGGCGCCGGCAAAAGGCGCTCCGACTTTTCCGAGTAGCGGATACTATGGCGCGGTTGGTCTGTGAGTTCTGCAGCCGGCATGGTTAGCCTTCAATTCACTTGGCGACAGCGACGAGATACTATCTTTTTTCGTTGCATTCGTCTATCGGCAGAAACTCGTCCGGGTCCAAGCCCGCGCTGCTTCAGTCTGTCACTGCTCTGCTCATGCCATCACTGCCCGCAGCCGCTCCGGCGCACAGGCGTGCATGACGGCTTGGGTTGACGCGATTTCGGGGCGGGCCGCAATCACCCTTACCAGCGCTACATCCAAACCCTCGGCCAGCTTGGCGAAAGCGGCGGCGGCGCCGTCGGGCTTGCCGTAGTAACCGACAGCCAGCAGGGATTCGGAGGGGTAGGCATCGGCGACCTCGTCCATGTCGCCACCCCGGGCCCGGATGGCATCAGCGCCGGCCAGGTCCTCGGTGTAACCCATGCGCTCGAAGTGGGCGCGGTAGCCGAATTGCCGCTCCCGTACGGTAGGCACGGCGGCTCCCAGGGGGTAGCCCAAGCAGTTCTTTGCAAAGGCGCGGCGGGCCACGTCCTCGTCATCGTCAACGCAGATGCGAATGTACTCAACGACCTTCACCTCAGACGGATCCCGGCCCACCCGTTCCGCGCCTTCGGCGATGCGCTCGCGGCTCCAGGCGATCTGCTCCGGCGTACACCAGTTGAGGCACACTCCGTCGGCCAATTCACCGGCCAGCCGCAGCATCTCGGGCCCCAGGGTGCCCAGGTAAACCGGCGTGTTGGGCGCGGGCCGGATGGCCATGCGGATGTTGTTGTAGTTGATGTGCTCGCCCTGGTAGGTAACCCGCTCGCCACGCACCAGGCCGCGCAGGGTGGTCAGGTAGTCCCGCATCAGGTTCAGGGCCGAGACACGAGGGAAGCCGAGGTCCCGGCGGTTGGCGGGACGGTACGCGCTGCCCGCGCCGATGCCCATGATGAACTTGCCGCCGGTCTGCTGGCTCATGGTGCCGCCGGACATGGCGAACCCGATGGGCGTGCGGTACATCACGGGAGAGACACCGATGCCGGTGGTGAGGCCGCCCTCAACGACGTCGCAACTGGCCTGCCAGCGGCGGGCGCAGACCTGGAAGGAATCGGTGCCGATGTTTTCAGGCGTCCAGATACTCTCATAACCCAGCGCCGCTGCCTCGCGGGCGAGGTTGGCCTGGTCGTCCCAATTCATGCCCAGGGTGTGGTCAAGTCCGACGCCGATTTCCATTGCAAAGCCTCCGAGAAGGGTGGGAATTGTGAGCAGAATTGTAACACGCAGAGTTGGGCTTACAGGCGTAGCGCATCATCCGACCAGCGGCACCAAGTGATCCACCTCTTTGATGGGGGCTACGCCGGCGTTCCCTTCCTTGAGGAACTGACCCAACATCAACTCCGTTTCATTGTGCGCTGGGCAACCCGTCATTGCCTGGTGGCTGCCCCAGGCCGGGAACGTTTCGCCGGGTAGATCTCCCGGGGCAAACGCTCCCAGTACCACCGCATGATCAAGTACTACAACCGCCGACAGTACCGCAAAACCGGCATCGCCTCGGGCGGACAACCACGCCGGTACACTATCCCCGGTTAGATCATCCCCCAGGGCTGACGTTCTCCAGACCCGGTAAGGGACGAACACCCTGGTACCTGCTGACCAACCGGCTCATTGCTTCCGTTGACGACGTCTGGCGGGTGATCCTGGGCTACGCTCGCCGCTGGCAGGTGGAGTGAGGATGATCTACCGAGCCGGCAAGACCGACCAGGCCGTTGGTCGCCAGCCAGTTCAGCAACTGGCGCCACCGAACCGGGGAGCGATACCGACAAGCCCAATTGTCGCTCCCCGCTCAGTACCCTTTGGCTAACCCAGCCACCGTCCTTCCCTCACCTCAACCCAAATTCGGGATGACTCACGTATGACGGGTTTGAAGCTACGATGGCACCTCCAGTCTGAACAGATGCGAGCGCCACCATAAAGTTTGCATTATCCGCATTTTCGATATAGTATATCGGCTAAATTACGAGGTTAATAGGCTGGTTAGCTCCCTATGTGAAGGTGAAGTCTCAATGGAACTGCGAGAAATTATCAGCTTCTACCATGTCGCCCGATTGCGGAGCGTTTCCAAAGCGGCGCGCAAGCTGGAATTGGGGCAGCCCACCGTTACTACCCACCTGAGAAAACTGGAGGGCGAGTTCGGGATCACGCTGTTCGACCGCATCAAGCGGCCGATACAGTTGACCTCCGAGGGATCGCTGTTCTACGAGTTGGTGACCCCCATCGTGGAGTCCATCGACACGCTGAAAACCCAGATGGACTACTCCGAGGGACGCGGTTCCTTCGTGGTAGGCGCTTATCCCGACATCGTTTCCTACCACCTGCCGCGGCCCATCCGTCAGTTCCGCGCCCGTTATCCGGACGTGCGGATGCGGCTGGTGGCGCGTTCGTATGCCAACCTGATCCAACTGGTGAAGTCGGGTGAGGTGGACCTGGCATTGTGTTCAGCGCCACCCACCGACGATCCTTCGCTGGAATTCTCCGAACTGTTTGACTACAACGTGGTGCTAATTTCCGAGCCCAGCCACGAGTTGCTCCATCGAAATCCCGTTTCCATTGAGGACATGGCCAAGTTCCCCCTCATCCTGAACAGTCCCGAAAGCCTCAGTCGCCGGCGCGTCGAGCAAAAGCTGCGGGAACGCAGCGTCAGCTACGACGTGGTGCTGGAGATGGACAACACCGAGATGATCAAGCGATACGTGGCTATCGGCATGGGTATCGCCATCGTCAGCGACTTCACGCTGCACCCGGAGGACCACGACCGGCTGGCGGTGGTGCGCCTGGATCACATCTTCCCGTCGGCCAACATCGGCGTCTGCACCCTCCGGGGCAAGTTCCACGGGCGCGGCGTCCGCAACTTCATCAACACCCTGGAGGAAAACCTGTCCGGCTTCCACGCCGACCTGTGGGACTGGGACGTTGACCACGGCGGAGAGCCGCAGACCCGGGCCATCGCCAGCGCCACGCAGTGATCGTGACCGGCAACGGGATTAGCGACCCGCTATAATAAGAGCATAGGAAAGATTTTCGACTATGCTCGACCGCATCAGCAAAATCGCTACCATCTTTGCGGCGTCCGTCGCCATCGTGGTTATCCTCATCGGCGGCGTGGCTTGGGCTGTTCGCCTGGATGCGAATATGCGGGTTCTCCAGGAGGAAGTATCCGCGATGCGTCAGGACGTGGACGAGATGAAAGGAAACCAGCGGATCATCCTAGACAGCCTGGAGAGGCTGGAAGCCGCTTCCGTTAACCACACCCACGACGAAGACGGTCGTGTGGTGATACCCCTGTCGAAACGCTAACGTGACGCACAATTGGACCGTAGTGTAGGGGCAGGTTTCAAACCTGCCCCTATGACATTACGTCACGGTATGCGCCCCAGGAACTCGTTACTGCCCCGGGCAACCCACGCGTTCCACGACGTCATCAGGAAGCGCGCGCCTTTCTCCACGTAGGATGCCACGTTGTCGTCGTTGACCAGCGTGCCGGCGGTGCGGCCCGCGCTCACGATCCGGGCCAAGGCGTCGTCGATGGCCGACTGCACTTCGGGATGCCCGACGTTTCCAATGTGACCCATGGTCTGGGACAGGTCGGTGGGCGCGACGAAGAAAACGTCGATGCCGTCCACCTTCAGGATGTCGTCCAGGTTGTCCAGGGCCGTGACCTCTTCGATCAACACGACGACCATAGTCTGGTCGTTGGCCTGGTGAACGTAGTCGGGTACGCCGAAGGACTGGCGACCGCCGAACATACCGCGATAGCCCAAGGGTGCGAATTTGGCCGCTCCCACCGCCGCTTCCGCCTCTTCGCGGGTGTTGACGTGGGGCAGGACAACGCCCATGGAGCCGCGATCCAGCGTGCGGGTGATCAACGCGGCGTCGTTGGCGTTGCAGCGGGTTATGGAGGCCATGCCCCACAGGTCGCAGGCCCGGGTCATATCACTGAGAGTTTCCCAGTCCACCGGGCCGTGTTCGCATTCCATCCATGCCGAGTCGAACCCCAATGGCCCCAAAAAGTCGATGATTTCGCTGGTCATCAGACCGGAAATGCAGGTTGCCGGCTGGCCCTGCCGCAACTTGTCCTTCACCCGGTTCGCACGTATCGCAGGCACGTTATTTCCTCCTGAAATGAATTGGGCGGCAGTATAACAGCAACAGAGAACGCTACTGCTTGACTTCGTAGCCCCGTGGCGTGACCATCCGGCCGTTGTGAACGTAGGTGTTGGTGTTGCCGATGACGACAGTGGTGAACATATCGACGCCCAGCGCTGCGCCGTCCAGCCTTCCCAGGTTAGCCAGCGCCACCGCCTGCTCGGGCCGGTAGGCGTGCCGGACGATACCCACCGGCGTACCGGCCGGTCGATGCTGCAGGAATATCTCGCGGGCTTCGTCCAATTGTCCGGTGCGCCGGCGGCTGCGTGGGTTGTAGAGGACGGCGACGAAATCTCCGGCGGCGGCAGCCTCCAGGCGACGGCGGATCTGCTCCCACGGGGTCAGGAGGTTGCTCAGGCTGATGGCGCAGAAGTCCTGCATCAGCGGCGAACCCAGCAGCGCCGCCGCCGACTGCAGCGCTGATACGCCGGGGATGCTTTCAACAATCGGATCTTCACCGTCCCAATTCCGGTCGGTGAGCACGCGGTACACCGGCCCGGCCATGCCATAGATGCCGGCATCCCCGGAGGAGACCACCGCCACGGTCTTGCCCGAATAGGCGATGTCCACCGCAAGGGCGGCCCGCTCCAGTTCCTGTCCCAGTTCCATGCTGTGCAGACCCTTGTCCGACGCCGAGCCCGCCACCTGCTCGATGTAGTACCGATAGCCGACCAGTTCGTCACTGTCGGCGATGGCGGCGGCGGCCGCCGGCGTGAGGTGTCCAGAGTCGCCGGGGCCGATGCCCACTAGGTAGAGTTTGCCGGTGTTCACATGTACTCCCAATGGCGATAATCGACGAAACCGCAAACCGGCGCGACTGCCGGCCGGCAGCACGACGGTGCCTATAATCGATTGGCGATGCGCAGGAGGTCTCTGCCTAAATCAACGCCGACGCTGATTTCATATGCCAGTTCATCATCGCTCATCTGCCCACTGTAAAAGTTGTCGTGCAGTCTTCGCTGGGTCAAGCGCAAACCGTTACGCAAGCCGTGCTGCGTTTGGCGGCTAATCGGCAAGCGGTCAATGATTTGCGCCAGTTCTCTCCTCGTGCGCGGTTGCCGATGTTCTTGGTCGGGATGGCCGTCGGCGGCAGCGAGTCCATGGTAAGCGGCTCCCCATAGTAATTCGCCAGCAGCCAGCGCAGTCCGGGGGTTCCGCGCCAGTGTTTCGGCAGTTTCAATCAGCATCTCTGCTATGGTGGCGTGTCGAGCGCCGTTCATACTGCCTTATCCAATTTCAACAGGCGGTGCAACGATTCGAGCCACTCTTGCACCGAGTCGAAGTGAACAGCGTACTCGTCTGGTTCCCATAGGAGTTCGGTGTACACCAACTTGTGCAGTTCCTCGCAGTGTTCCCGGTACGAGTCGGCCACTCCGAAGGCCAGATAGTTCCGGTGGCGAGCCAAGGCGTCCTGCTGTCCCTCCGAATCACCAATGTCATCCAGATGCCTGGCGACAAACCGTGCTTCCTCCCGGTTGCGGCAGGGCAAACCGTGCCGGGTTGCCACGGCGGACAGCGCCGCCATGGTGGCTTGCCAGACCAGTCCTGAGCCTTCGTGATAGTTGCCCAGGGCGATCTGCCGCTCCGCCTCGGCCAGCAATGCCTCGCCGGGCATCATGGCTTCCGGTTGATTCATTGCCGCTGCCTCCGCTGGGTTCCCACTTGCTGGCGGGATACGCGCTACCGCTATGGTAGCACGGTCGGATTTGGTCCGGGGAACGATCACACCGTCAGCCCCGGCGGCCAGCATCGCCGCCGGCTCGGAAACACCGAATACTCCCAACAAATCATGCGCCGCCGATGCGGTGGGCGCGTTCAGTTCGCGACCATTGCCCTCCAACTTGGGTTGCCGTTCAGCGACGGAGTTCAAATCGTTAGCCCCGTAAATTTCCAGCGGAACGCCGAGAGATTCGGCCAATGCGAGGATGCCGGCCTCGTCGGCCTTGATGTCGGCGGTGGCGAGTTTCGCGAGGCTCTGCGGCGCCAGGCCATGTTGTCTCAGGGTATCGTTCAATAGGCCGCGCAAATGATCTTCTGATACACCCCGCCGGCAGCCTATCCCGGCCACCAGCGTCGGCGGGCGATAGATGACCACGGGTCGCCCAGTTTCCAGCGACAACACCCGGTCGGAAACGATCAGCGCGGCGGCGTACCGGGCGGCCCTTACGTCGGAAAGTTCCGAGACAGCGCTGATGCTTTCGGCAATGGGAACGTCGTCGGGCCAACCGACGGCCGTTTCAGGGTCCAACCATAACGCCACCGGCTCGCCGTTAACCACCGCTGCCGCCGTGCGGGTCAGGTCGGTTGGCGTCGCTTCTATTTTCCAGCCCATGCTGCGACCCACGAGGTCGATGGCAGTAACGTCCAGCGCGTCGGACGCCGACGTAACGATGGCCTGAGCGCCGATTGCTGTCGCCACCTGATGGGACAGTGCGTCCGCGCCGCCGACGTGGCCGGATAACAGGCTGACCGCGTAGCGACCAGCGTCGTCCACGCACACCACGGCGGGGTCCTGCCGCTTGCTGCCCAACACTGGAGCCAATAGACGCACCGTCGCCCCCACCGGCAGAAGCACTACCAACGCACGATGCCGGGCGAACAGGTCCTGGATCACCGGACGCAGGGGCAGGTCGTAAAGTCGCGTATCCCCATCATCGTCTGACGCACCGTCGGCGGTTCGCCGCTCCAGGTAAAGCGCGGCATCGGCCAAGGACATCACCAGCCGGCGGGCCAACGCGGCGCCCGGCCGGGACACCGCGACAACGGCGATTCGGTCGGCATCAGGCGCGGGCATTCCCGTGGGTCAGTTATCGCCGGCCGATGCCGGTTCCGGTTGCACCTCGTAACCGCCGGCCTCATAGAGGTCGGCACGGTCGGCATCGGCGTGGGAACCCTGCCCGGCGCGGCGGTAGAGGTGGGTGTATTCGTTGGAGTACAGGTGCGACACGGCCACTTGCTCGCCAGCGTTGGGGTCCAGCAGGTTGGGATCGACGGCCTTGCCAACGATGATGAGGGCTTGGAGCGTGATCTTGGCGTCGCGCACCTTCTGGGCGATGTCAGTGAGTGTACCCCGAATGATCTGCTGGTCGGGCCAGCCCACCCGGTAGGCAACGGCCACGGGGGTATCGGCGGGATAGCCCGCCTCCTGCAACTGGTTGGCGATGCGGAACATGCGGGTCACGCTGAGGAAGATCACCAGCGTGCTGCCGTGACGCGCCAGGCTGACCAGGTCCTCCCCTTCGGGCATGGCAACCCGCCCCTCGGCGCGGGTCATGATCACCGTCTGGGAGACTTCGGGCACGGTCAACTCGGCCTTGAGCACAGCGGCGGCGGCGAAGGCGGCGCTGACGCCGGGGATGATTTCGTAATCAACACCCTCGGCTTCCATGATCCGCATCTGTTCCAGCGTAGCGCCGTACAGGGACGGGTCACCGCTTTGGATGCGGGCCACCGTCTTACCCTCGGCAGCGGCGCGCAGGGTGACGTCCATGATTTCCGGCAGGGACATCTCCTTGCTGCCGTACACCCGAGCGCCGGGCTTGGCGAAGTCGGCGATTTCAACCGGCACCAGCGAGTCGGCGTAGATGATCACGTCGGCATCGTCGATGATGCGCTTGGCTTTCAGCGTCAGGAGCTCCGGGTCGCCGGGGCCGGCGCCGATGATATAGACTTTGCCGTCGTTCGCCATTTGGTTTGCCTCCATGATGGGCCCACCGCTTATCGCCGGATAATCAGCAGGGAGAAATAGTCCAGGTCTTCGGTGGACAGTTCCTGGATGTTGCGCACCACCCGCTCGCGCTCGGTGGTGGCGCGGCGGACGTAGATGGTGCGGCCGGACAAGCCCAGGCGTTCCAGGTTGGCCAGGGCGTCCAGCAGGGTCCGGTTCACCTTCATCAGGACGATGGTGTCGTACAGGGCGATGGCTTCGCGCAAATCGTCGATGCCGTACACCGCCGGCAGGATAGCCAGCCGCTGGCCGTGATGGACCAATGGAGCCGCCGCCGAGGCCGCCGCCGCCATTACCGACGACACGCCGGGGACTACTTCCACTGCCAGGTGAGGATATTCTTCCTGGATGGTTTCCAGGACGTAGGCGAAGGTGCTGTAGAGCATCGGATCGCCTTCGGTGATGAAGGCAACGTCCCGACCGGCCTCAAGGTGGACAGCCAGATCTCTAGCCGCACCGCGCCACACGTCGAGCGCGGCGTCTTCGTCGTTGGTGGGGAACTTGGCCCGGACCACTTCCTGACGATCCTCGTCGATGATCCCCTTCACGATGGAGTAGGCGTAGCTCTCCGCGCTTATGCCGGCTTGAGGCACCCAGATGACGGGTACGGATTGCAACACCCGCTGTGCCTTTACCGTCAGCAGTTCGGGGTCGCCGGGGCCGACGCCGACGCCGTAAAGTTTGCCCGTTTGGGCCGTTGAAGTCATTTCTGCCCCCACACCACGAATACGGGGTTCATCGCTTCCAGCCGCAACGCGCCGTCGGGCAACTCCCGTCCCCGGGCCGCCGAGATCATCGTCAGACCCGGCGACATGCCAGCGTCTCGAAGCGCATGATAGGTGGCGTTGGCCCGCTCCATAGCCGCAAAGTTCGCCACCAAGCGGCCGGACGGACGCAGCCGATTGACCACCGTTGCGATGATGTCTGGCATGGCTGACCCGCCGCCGCCAATGAACACGGCGTCCGGGTCGGGCAGATCGTCGAGCGCGGAGGGAGCCGATCCGATGACGACGGAGACGCGGCCATCTCCGTACCGGGCGATATTATTGTGCAACAGGCTGGCGCTGTCAGCGTCTTTGTCCACCGCGTACACGCAGCCCCGATGGGCTATCTGCGCCGCCTCAACCGCCACCGAGCCGGTACCGGCGCCAATGTCCCACACCACGCTGTCGGGATGCAGCCCCAGAGCGTAGAGGCTCACCGCCCGCACCTCGGATTTGGTGATCTGCCCTCGCAACGGCCGGCGTTGCTCGAAGGCATCGTCCGGCAGTCCAAAAGCCCGGGATGCGGCTGGCGCTGCATTCACAGCGGGGTTAGCCCTGGCCATCGGCCCCCGCTTGTGCCGGATCGCGCATGGGTATTCCGTCGGGGGAAGTGCTGGCCGACCCCAGCAGGTTGCCCTCGAAGTCGAAGCAGAGGGCGTCAACAATGATGGCGTCGCCGTCTTTGCCCAGGTACTGCTGCGCTTGTTCGCATACCATCCGGCACATCAGGGGGAAAACGCCCATCACGTCATGCTCCTGGGCGAGCTCCTGAAAATGTCGCCCGCTGGCGGCGTCGGCCATCTCCGCCTGGAGTTCCGGCGACGCGCCGCACTGGCCGGCCAGCCCGGCCAGGAAGCCGGTGTCAACCTGGTTGCCGGCGACGTGAGTCACGAAGTAGCCCATGGCCATCTTGGAAAATTTGCCCACCATGCCCACGTGGGCCACCCGCTTGATGCCCTTGTTGACGCAGCGTTTCATGGAGGGGCCGGAGAATATGCCGGCTTCGACATAAGCCATGTCGGGCAGGTCGAGCAGTTCCCGAGTGTATTGCTCACTGCGGGTGCCGGTGGACAGCACCAGGTGGTCCAGGCCGTTGGTGGCCGCCACGTCGATGGCCAGGTGGACGCTGGCCCGCCACGCTGCCGTGCTGAAGGGCTGCACGACGCCCGTGCTGCCCAGGATGCTGATGCCGCCGAGCACGCCCAGGCGGGCGTTAGTGGTCTGCTTGGCGATCTCCTCGCCGTCGGGCACGGAAATACGCACCCGCACGCCGGTTTCGGGCGGCCAACCGCATTCCACCAGCCCTTCGGCGACGGCCTCGGCCATCATGCGCCGGGGAACTCGCGTAACCGCCGGCTCTCCGACCTCAATGCCGGTGCCAGGTCGGGTGACGGTGCCCACGCCAGGGCCTCCGGTGATTTGCAGGCCCTTGTTGCCATCGGGTAGTCGCCACACGCCGACCACTATTTCCGCGCCGTGGGTCACGTCTGGGTCGTCACCGCCGTCCTTGATGACGGAGCAACGCACGCCTTCTGCCGGTTCCATGGCCCAACTGCGATGGACTTTGAGAGTGGCCGGGCCACGACCGCCGGGCAGCGGCACCGATACTTCTTCGGGAGCCTTGCCCGACAGCATCAGGATTACGGCGGCCTTGGCGGCGGCAGCGGCGGTGGTGCCGGTGGTGTAGCCGGTACGCATCCCCCGGGGGTCACGCTTGGTGGGCCGGGAGTAATCGCTTTCCGGGCGTTCGCCGTCGTTATTTCGCTCAGCGTCGGGCATTGTGCTCACTGTAATATTCTACCGCTTCCGCAGGGAAGGGCGATGGCGCCGGTTAGCTTTCCGATTCCAGCCGGCGCACCCGTGCCAGCAGTCGTTCGTTTTCCGCCAGCAACAGGGCGCGTTCCGCTTCATGCGCGGCCAACTCCGCTTCATGCGCGGCGCGTTCCGCTTGGTGGGCGGCGCGCTCCTGACGCCAGTTTTCCAGGTAAGCCCCCGTTGCGGGATCGTAAAATCGTGGCCAGCCTTCATCCCAGCACAGGTAGAGCCCCATCAACTCGCTGTAGCCCTTCAGAACGCCGTCGGGTTCGGTGGTCAATTCCACCGGGTGATACGTGCCGTCGCGCAGAACCCAACCGGACATGGGTTCCCCATGATGCTCGCCGCCGCTGGGGTCGAAACGCCAATACTCGGAAATGCCGACCGTGGCATATACCCGGTGCTTGACGATGGTATCTTCGGAGCCGGTGCTTTCCGAACCCACTTCCAAGGCCAAGTCCGGCGGCTTGCCAGCCTCCCAGGGCAGGTAGAGCTTGCGCCGGCGGATTGCGGCCTGGTCAACTCCGAAGGCCAGGTAGATGTCCGGCTGACGGCGGACGTTGAGGTTGGCCGGGTCGTAGCAGAGGATGGTGTTGCTGCTGAGGAACACGTCCGGGCGCGTCTTGAAGTCGGTGAACCGGCTGTGCATTATGCCCAGGATTTCATTTACGACGAATTCCTGTTCCATGGCTTCGGGCATTGGTTCCGGTTCGTCGGGATTGTACTCCAGGCTGGCGTAGTCGATCTCGCCCCGCTTGACGTAGGGCAGCATCGCCGGAGTTTGCGCAGTTGTAGTCATCATGGCGGTACAATTCTACCCCATCTGCGAACCGATGCAAATTACGGCGCTTGAAAGTAGGGCTGTGGAAAACACAAATCCGTCGCTCCAGCGGAAGCCGGAGTCCATAAACGCCACTGGATTCCGGCTTTTGCCGGAATGACGGGTAAAGGCAAACGAGTTTTGCACAGCTTATCCAAAAAATAAACCGGCCTGATATACAGGCCGATCTGCGCCGGGACAGGATTGGAGAGGTTGGCCGGCGTCGCATCAGCGGCGCCTGCTTGGCCTAGCTGTGGTGATCGGGACCGCTCACCGCCGCCAGCCAGGGCAGCCCGGCGGGCCGCTCGGGGACTGGCTTGACGCGCTCATCGCCAGGCGCAAAGGGATAAAAACGACCGAGGTTGCGCTTGAGGCTTTGCCGAGATTCCTTTCCCCTACGGGGCGCGATGAGGATTCCGGCGACGACGCCCACAGCCGCGCTGGCTGCCAGGATGGTGAGGTTGCGCTTGAGATTCCGGTTCATATTGTCCCTGCCATGGTGATGGTCGCGGCGGCTGCTTTCCGCCGGGTTTGGTGGTTACCGGCCGGACAGGATACCTTCGTCATCCAGCACGAACTCGGCGGGCTGCTCGTGTCGGCCGCGCATCTTGCGCCAGAAAGCGGCGCTGCGGTCGAAGCCGGCGCGCGCGCCATGGCGGATGTTGGCGCGGGTCTTCCTGCCGCTCTTGGGCGCCAGCAGCATTCCCGCGGCGACGCCGACGGCCAGACCACCGAGGATGAGAGCGGTGTTGCGTTTGAAGTTCTTGTTCATAGAGGTGCCTCCTGTATCTATTTCTTTGGAAACCGGGTATCCGGTTCGAGCCGTATCAGCTCATTTTGTATCATGTATTGTAATACATATTAGCATGTTTGTCAATAAATAATCCGGCGAAATCAGGGTTTTTTTAAAGTTATCCCGTTGGGGGGGGGCGGGGGGGGGGGGCCCTGCGGCGAAATCCGTTTCGCCGGACGAATCCGGCCGGCTACTCGCCCTTTTGCGCCGCCCGCACCCGGTCGCTGGTCACCGCCACCAAACGGTCGTCCACGCCCAGGGGCGGCGCGACGGACATTGGGACGTTTGGATACTCCTCCTGTAATTGGCGCATCGTCCCCAGAACGTTGCGACGCAGGATCAGGCCGGGAAAGAAAACATACGGCGCGCAGATGATGCTGCCCACGCCGCGCTCATTGACCAGTTCGGCGGCGGCGTGTTCCATAGTGGGATCGCCATAATGTGACTGCGCCACCGACACCGCGTAGCCGTCGCCCAGATCCCGCTCGATCCAACTGCCCAGCTCTTTCAGCCAAAGGCAATCATCGTAACGGGTCTGCGTCCCCGCTTTGACCACCAAAATGCCCACCGGTCCGCCGCCTTCGGGATGCCGAACCGCGTCCGGCAGCGCGGCAATCCGGTCGCGAACCAGATCGGCGATGCGCAGGTCGGCGCCCAGGCCGTCGGCCAGGCGGACCTCGACGCCGGGCGCTTGCGCGGCGATGTCCTCCAGCACCTCCTCCATCTCTAGCGTCGCGTGTTTGCCGTTGCCCAGCAAGTACGGCGCAATGATCACCCGATTCAAACCGGCTTCCGCCAGAATGGACACCGCTTCCGGAGGGTGCGGCGGCAGAAACTCCAGGCAGGACACGATGACCTGTTCGGCATCGTCACTTAACGACTCCGACAGACGCCGCGCTGCTTCCCGCAGTCCCACCGGCGTATTCGGGCAGCCCAGGCACCAGGCGGGAAACCGGGGGCCGTCGGCGGACCAGGCGCAGGAGCATTCATCCCGGCTGGCCCCGCGCTGGCTGCCGTGGCACAACAGCACCACACCCCAGCCGTTTTTGTTGCCATTGGCGTTGTTTTCGGCGGGCATGGGCGGTCAGTCCTCCAGCAGGTCAAGCAGGGCGTTCACAGTTGCGGCAGCGGCTGAACTCCCCCCGCGGCGTCCCAGAATGGTGATGTGCGGCACGTCCCGCGCCGCCAGTTCGGCTTTGGATTCAGGGCAGGCCACGAAGCCCACCGGCATACCGATCACGGCGGCCGGCGCCACCTGCCCGGCGTCGATCAAATCCAGCAGCGCCAGCAGGGCCGTGGGGGCGTTGCCGATGGCCAACACGGCGCCATCCATCTGTGGGGCCAACTCGCGCACGGCGGCTACGCTGCGGGTTGTTCCTTCGCGGCGGGCGCGCTCGGCGACCTCGGGCGCGTCGATGAGGCAAGCGGTTTCCACTCCTCGGCGGGCCAGGGCCGCCCGGGAAATGCCCACCTGCACCATGCGCACGTCGGTGACCACGCGGCGAGTTTCCTGGAGAGAGGACAGGGCGGCGTCAACAGCGCCGGCGCTGAAACGCACGTCAGCGGCGATGGCGGGATCGCCCTCCGCACGCACGATGCGGTGCAGGACGTATCGCTCGGCGTCGGACAGGCGGGCCGCACTTGCGTCGCCGCGCAGGCTATCCGCCACCATGACCAGGCTCTGCCGGTCGATTTCTTCCGGGAGCAGGGCGTATTTTTCAACCAAGGTCATCGAGTTTACATTCGCCGGGTCGGTTACAGGTAGATTACCCGCATGGGATTAACACACTGGTTGGCTTCGTCAACTTCCTTGACAAATCCCAGGGCTGACCATTTGCCCAGAGTGGGATCGCAGTCTTCAGCACCAAAGGTGGCGCTATGCAGATAGTCCTCGCCATTGATGCGGAATTTGACCTCATCCGCTTGCAAGCCGGTCTGGTACACCAGAGACATGGGCCAACCCCAAAGCAAGTCGTAAGGGTCGGGCGCCCAGCCTAATTCGCGCAACAAGCCGCCAGGCAGTCGAGTGTACTTGGCTCCGGTGTTGGCCTTCACGCGCAGCGGTTTGGCATACGAGCCGTCCTGGGAGCAAATAACCAAGTTTGTGTAGAATCCGGCCATGTCCCCCGTCTCTTTGCGATTTACCGATATGACGTGACGTTTATCAACCGGTGGTTGACTGGATCAACACCCAATCTTAGCCCCTGTAACGTGTCGCTCCCCAGCAATTTTGGGCTACTATCCTCACCGAACACGAACAGGCGAGTCAAGTCTTGACCGTTGTAGCGTATGCGAACCTCGCCCAATTCCACCATCGTCGGCGTGCCGTCGGCCAAGTCGGCAGGGACGTCGGACACTGTAGGTACCCAGCCCATATCCCGCAACATCTTGCCTGGAAGTTGGCTGAAGGAAGCCCCGGTATCTACCCTCAGATCTATAGATTCCAGATGAGAACCGTCGGCGGCCCAAATGCCCAATGTGGCAATGACTTCGCCCATGATACTGCCTACCCCACCACCACGTTGACCAGCCGGCCGGGGACGTACACCACGTTGCGCACGGCTTTGCCGTTAATGTGAGATTGGACGCGCGGGCTATCCAGCGCGAGGCTCTTGGCATCTTCCTCGGCAATGCTGGCCGGGACGTTGATGCGGTCTCGCAGCCGGCCGTTGACCTGCACCACCAGCGTCAACTCGTCCTCTGCGGCCAAGTCTTCGTCCCAGGCCGGGAAGGGTTGCTGGTGGATGCTGTAGGCGTGGCCAGTGCGTTCCCAAAGCTCTTCCGACACGTGGGGGGCGATGGGGGCCAACAGCATCAGAAACTTTTCCACACACTCGCGCCAGGTGTCTCCGTCCACCGACTGGTCATTCCAAACCTTGCTCAGGTGGTTCACCAGTTCCATCAACGCGGCGATGGCGGTGTTGAACTTGAACTTGTCCAGGTCTTCGTAGCACTTGCGGATGGTCTGGTGCAGGATGCGCTGGGTTTCGCGGACCGCTGCCGGGTCGGGCGGGCTGGCATCCAGTTGGCCAGCGTCGCGCTCCAAGAGGTTCCAGGCCCGGTTGAGCCATCGGACGACCCCGTTGATGCCCTCGTCGCTCCACGGGCCGCCCTGGTCCCACGGGCCGATGAACATGAGGAAACAGCGCACGGCGTCGGCGCCAACCTGCTCGATCACGTCGTCCGGATTCACCACGTTGCCCCGACTCTTGCTCATCTTCTCGTGGTCGCTGCCCAGGATCACGCCCTGGTTGAACAGGCGCAGGAAGGGCTCGTCGATCTGCAACATCCCCATGTCCCGCAGCGACTTGATGAAGAACCTGCTGTACAGCAGGTGCATCACGGCGTGCTCTGCGCCGCCGGTGTACTGCTGAACCGGCATCCACTGGGATGCGATCTCCGGTTCATATGGGCCGCCGCCGTAGTTCGGGGTGCAGTAGCGGAGCATGTACCATGACGAATCCATGAAGGTGTCCATGGTGTCGGTTTCCCGCCGGCCCGGGCCGCCGCACTTCGGGCAAACGGTATTGACGAAGGCTTCGTTGATGGCCAGGGGCGACTCGCCAGTGGGTCGGAACTCGGCGTCCTCGGGCAGGAGGACCGGCAGGTCAGCCTCAGGCACCGGCTGCACGCCGCACTCGTCGCAATAGACCATGGGTATGGGCGTGCCCCAATAGCGCTGGCGGGAAATCAGCCAGTCGCGGAGGCGATAGGTAACGGCCCGGTGTCCCCATCCCCGACGCTCCACGTCGTTGGCGATGGCCTCCGTGCCCTCTTCATCGGTCATACCCTCGTACGCTCCGGAGTTGGTCATGAAACCGGGGCCGATGTAGGCTTCCGGCGGTTCGCTGCCGTCCCAATCAATGGGCGCTATGACGGTGCGGATGGGCAGACGGTACTTCCGGGCGAAATCGTAGTCACGCTGGTCGTGGGCCGGCACTCCCATGACGGCGCCGGTGCCGTAGGTGGTCAGCACGTAGTCGGCGACGTAGATGGGTATGCTGTCGTTGTTCAGCCGGTTGCGGGCATAGGCGCCGATGAAGACGCCGGTCTTCTCGCGCTCGGCGGAAAGGCGGTCGATTTCGGAAGCGGCCCGGGCCTGGTCGATGTACGCCCGGACCTCCTCGCGGCGATGCTCGGCGGTCAGCTTTTCCACCAGTGGATGCTCCGGCGCCAACACCAGAAAGGTCACGCCGAAGATGGTGTCGATGCGGGTGGTAAAGGTCCGAATTTCCCGCTCCTCAATGTTGTAGTCAGAGATGTCGAACCCGATATCCACGCCTTCGCTGCGACCGATCCAATTGCGCTGCATGGTCAGGATTTTGTCAGGCCAGTCGTCCAGGGTGTTGAAATCCAGCAACTCGTCGGCGTAGTCGGTAATGCGGAAGAACCACTGCTCGAAATCGCGGCGGGTGATGGGGGTGTCGCACCGCTCACAGACGCCGTTGAGCACCTGCTCGTTGGCCAGCACGGTCTGGCAGGATGGGCACCACACCACCGGAGCCTTGGCCCGGTAGGCCAAGCCTTTCTCGTACAGCTTGATAAAGAACCACTGGTTCCAGCGGTAATACTCCGGCAGGCAGCAGACGACCTCCCGGTCCCAGTCGTAGATTGCGCCAATCGACCGCAGCTGCCGGCGCATATTCTCCACGTTGGACATGGTCCACTCGTAGGGATGGATGCCCCGGGAGATGGCAGCGTTTTCGGCGGGCAGGCCGAAGGCGTCAAAGCCGATGGGATGGAGGACGTTGTACCCCTGCATCCGGCGGAAACGGGCGTGGGCGTCGGACGGAGCCATGGCATACCAGTGACCGATGTGCAAATCCCCCGACGGGTAGGGGTACATGGTCATCTCGAACCACTTGGGACGCGGGTCGTCATCATTGACCCGGTAAATCCCGTCGCGTTCCCAACGCTCTTGCCACTTGCGGTCGATATCGACGGCGTTAAAGCGGAGCTCAACCTGTCGATGGGCTGTGGTCATAGGAAGGCAACCCTCAAAAATTCGTTGGTTCCAGCGGCCGAACCGTCAAGGCAGACTGAACATCCCGGCGGGTTTGAGCGGCACGCTGCCTGACGCCGCCAAATATAGCACAACGCTGCATTTGGGCAGCCGATTAGGAGATAGTATATCATCCGGAACGACCGCCGAGATGCCGACCAACGATTGACATATTCCCGCGCCGTCTCATAATTACGGTGACAGGCACGAGCGCGCCGCCGGTTGCCACACCCACTCCCAACCTACCCTGCGGTCGCCCTGTTCTGTTGCCCCCGTGAATAATCCATCCGATGGCAGTATTGAGGCGGCCGAGCAGCCGCCGGCAACAACTCCGGAGACGCCTTCCGATGAGCCGGAAATATTCCGGCTAGGACCCCGGCCGGCGCCGGTTCGCGTACCCATACGCCGGCATCGCGTCCCGCCCCGTCGCTGGTCTTCGACGCCGCTGATCCTGCTCCTGATATTCCTTCTGCTCAATATCGTCGGTGGCGCACTCCTTGCCACGCCATTCGCCGCAGCGGACGGGGTCAGGGCTCCCCTTCAAGCCGCGTTTTTCACCGCCATATCGGCCTCCACCGTAACCGGACTGGTAATGCTGGACACCCCGGTATTCTGGTCGTTTTTCGGCCAGGTAGTAATCTTCCTCCTGATGCTCCTGGGCGGTCTGGAGTTCATCACAGCCGCCACCGTACTGATCGGGGTCATGGGGCGACGCGCCACCGCCGTAGAGGAGGACGTTTACCAAGATACGGTGGGAGCCGGTTACACCAGGAACCTCACCCGCATTGCCCGCAACATCGTCATAGCTTTCTTTATCGGCTATGCCGTGGGAGCGGTGCTGCTGTTCTTCAAGATGCGGGATGTCGCCGATTTCTCCCTTGGCGAGACCATCTGGCAGTCGGTGTTCCTGTCCGTTTCCGCGTTGAACAATGCCGGGTTTTCGATCCTGCCCAACGCGCCCACCGGCGGCAACGCGGCCACCCTGGAGGCCAATTCCTACCTGGTGGCGGTCATTACACCTCTCATCTTCGCCGGTGCGCTGGGTTGGCCCCTTATCATCGATATGCGTCGCAACTGGAACCCGCGATTGGATCTCGATCGGTGGCGAGGTATGTTCCTGTTCAACTTCACGCGGTTCACGCTGGATACCAAATTGGTGCTGATTTTGACCATCGTGCTCTACGGGTTCGCCACGTCGGTGTTCCTCTTCGCCGAATGGAACGGCGTCCTGGCCGAGTATGACGGCCTTGGCAAACTCGGTTCATCGATATTTCACGGGGTGAGCGGGCGCACTGCCGGATTCGCTGCCCTGGACTGGGCAGCGACTTCAGACTTCACGCACCTGGTATTCGGTGGCCTGATGTTCGTTGGCGGCTCCACAGCGTCGGTGGCGGGTGGCATCAAGGTTAACACCGTCGCCGTCCTGCTGGTGGCGGCGCGGTCTTCGGCGCTGCGCCACCCGCGATCCGAAATATTCCGGCGTGAAATCGGGCAGGCCCTGGTTGCCCGCGCGTTGCTGGTGGCCATGCTTGGCGTCGCCTTCCTCGGCGTGGTCGTGCCCATCCTCACCTACACCGACCCCCATATCGAGTTCCTCCCCCTGATGTTCGAGACCGTTTCGGCCTTTGGGACCAACGGTATGTCGGCTGGAGCTTCGCCCCAACTCAGCCTCGCCGGATCCATCATATTCATGTTCACCATGCTGGTGGGGCGAGTGGGGCCGCTCACCCTGATAATGCTGCTGGCGCCCCGGGAAGACGCCACCTACCGTTACCCTGAAGAACCCGTTAGAATTGGATAGCAATTATGCCTAAACAAGTTTGCGTTATCGGTTTGGGTCGCTTCGGCGCCAAGTTAGCCAGCACGCTGTTTCAGCGTGACCATGAAGTGTTGGCCATTGACCTGGATGAGCAGAAGGTCCAGGAAATGCTGGGCCGGGTCACCTACGCCGTTGAGGCCAACGCCACCAGCGAAACCGCCCTGCGCGACCTGGGGGTGGCCGACATGGACGTGGCCGTAGTGGGCCTGGGCAGCCAGATCCAGTCCAGCATCATCGCCACCATGCTGCTCAAGTCCATGGGTCTGCCTTACGTCATCGCCCGGGCCACCGATACGCAGCACGCGGAAATTCTGCACCGGGTGGGCGCCGACAAGGTCGTCTTTCCGGAGGAAGAAGCCGCCGAGCGGGCCGCCAGCCTTGACCTCAGCCCCAATTACGTTGAGTTTATGAACATCACCGAGGACACGGGGGTTCACAAGCTCCGCCCGCCGGAGCGTATGCGCGGCCTGACCTTGCGCGACGCCGGCCTGGGCTCGGAGGCCCAGCGTCACCGGGTATCCGTAATGGTGCTGCGGCGGGGTCGCGAGTATATCGTGAACCCCGCCGACGACGAGATCATTGACGACGGCGACGTCCTGGTGGTCGTCGGAAGCCATGGGGACGTGGAACGCACTTTCGCCCGGTGAAGCAACGCGCCTCCGGCCGGATTTTTCCAAAATCGCGGGGAAAGTTATGACTGACCGAATCGGCTACCTGGGCCCGGCGGGGACTTACACCGAACAGGCGGCCTTGCTCTACGCACCTGAGGCCGAGCTGGTTCCCTACCCCACCATCCTGGCCGTAGGAACTGCCGTGGCCGGTGACGAACTGGATGCCGGGGTCGTGCCTATCGAAAACAGCCTGGAAGGATCGGTCACTTTCACGCTGGATTTGCTGATCGCACAATCGGGCCTGTCCATCCGAAACGAGGTGGTCATTCCCATCCATCATTACCTGGTGGCGCCGCCGGGGGTTCCCGCCGAATCGGTGCAGGTCATATATTCGCATCCCCAGGCGCTGGCCCAGTGCCGCACGTATCTGGAAACCCGTTTCCCGACGCTGCCCCGGGAAGCCTCGCTGAGCACCGCCGCCGCCGTGGCCGATATGCAGTCCAGCCGGGTTCCGGCGGCGGCCATCTGCCCACAGCGAGCAACCGAAATCTACGACGTGCAGGTGCTGGACCAGGGCATCCAGGACAACGACACCAACCAGACCCGTTTTGTGGTTCTTGCTCACGAGGACCATGATCCCACCGGCCACGACAGAACCTCCATCTGCTTCTCCTTCACCGTGGACCGGCCGGGGAACCTCTACAACTCCATCGGTGAGTTTGCCCGTCGCGACATCAACCTGGTGAAAATTGAGAGCCGGCCCACCAAGCAGGAATTGGGGCGGTACATCTTCCTGATTGATTGCGAGGGCCATCGCTCCGGGGCGGACGTGGCGGCGGCGCTGGAAGGGCTGCGCCAGCGCGTCGATATGCTGAAAGTTCTCGGGTCGTATCCCGCCTGGGAACCGCGGCAATAGTAGCGCGGCGCGCGGACGCCGGGCCCACGGGCTCACCCGCACGCGGTCAATGATTGCGCCAGAGATGCCGTACCCGTTTCGGTCAGTTTTTCTGGTGCGCGGCCACAGCATGAGCCCGACGCTGCGCGACGGCGACCTGATTTTGATCTCTCCGAGGCTCGGGAAGCGTGGACGTTACGACCGCGGGGCAGTGGTCGTGGCCCGGATACCAACTTCGAGCGCGTCCGGCGTGGCAGATTCCACAAGCGTCAAGCGAGTGGTCGGGCTGCCTGGAGAATACGTTCGCGCCGGCAAGGACGGCTCCGTATGGATCGATGACGAATTACTGGACGAACCCTACCTGACGCCGGCGGCGCAACGCGCGCCGGGTTCGGGTCTGTCCTGGCCGTGTGATGACGGCGAGTATGTTCTGATGGGAGATAACCGAGCGGACAGTTGGGGCGGCCGGCAGATTGCCCCGGCGCCTATCGAGAAGATTATGGGCAAAGTGTGGTTGAAGTTGCCGACCCACCGGCTGTTGCGCCGGGGATCCTCTGAACGCGCCCGCCAAACCCATTAAGCGCCATGGCTCTCGACTCAAAGCTATACCGGGCCGCCAATTGGGCCAGCCGCAACCGCCGGCTATTGCGGATACGGCCGATACTCAAAGCGCTCCAGTTGCGGAGGGCCATCACGCGACTGGCGCAACGCTGGCGGCCCCTGCGAGTACTCTTGGCGATCCTGGCGACGGTAACGCGCAACGACGTTCAGCAGCTCACAGCCGGGATAGCCTATTACGGAATAATATCGTTGATCCCAGTGTCTGTGGTGGTGGTGCAGATTCTCGACCTGGTGCTGAGCGAATCCGGCACCGAAACCTGGTTCTCGGCAATCTCCTCCGGCCTGCTGCCGCCCAACGTTGACTGGGCAACGCTGCAGCCTCCCGAGGATATGGCGGTGGCGGGAATCGCCGGCGCGCTGGCCCTGCTGGGCCTGGTGTGGGGTTCCGTCAAACTCTTCGGAGCCGTGGGGGTGGTGGTGAACCGGATGTGGGGAATACAGCCGATCCAGGTCGGCATCCTGGGGAAGACCCGCGAGTATATGTTCCTCAGCGCCACCGCGCTGGTACTGCTGGTATCCAGCATCCTGACCTCCGTGACCGTTCCCGACCTGGCATCCAACTTACTGCGGACGGTGCAGTTGCCGGGATTGGCAGACGTTATCGCCGTTCAGCGGTGGTGGCCGGGAGTGTTGGCCTGGCTGCTGTCGATGACGGCATTCCTGCTGGTGTACCGCTTTGTGCCGGAACACCGGGTCCGCTGGCGATGGGCCGCTCTGGGCGCATTGGGAGCAAGCATCGGTTTCGAGGCGGTCAACTATGTCTTCTCCCTGTTCCTCACCTACGTTGCGCCGTCGCATCTGTTGTACGGGCCGCTGGCCTCGATGTTCATCTTCCTCATCTGGCTCTTTGTGTCGGGATTGATCCTGGCTTCGGGAGCGGCGCTGTCGGCCTATAGCCAGAGCATCTATGACGGCGACGGTCCGGCGCCTGGGCCGGGGTGGTTCCTGACTCCGTAGGATCAACCGTCCGTCGTTGAACGCGAGGGCGCGGCACAGGCCAAATGAAAACGGGGCGAACCCGTCGGTTGCCCCGTTATTCCGAATGACCGGTCGATAATCGTGAACCGGCCGGCCTGTGGTGGAGGGTCAGAGTTTCCAGAAAGTTCCCACCTGGCACACGATGTCCACCTTGTTGATGGACTCGGCCGGCCATCCCACCATGTTGAGCCAATCCTCGAAGTGGGACTGCTCCACCGCTTCACATTCCGAAACCAGCAGCCCGTTCTCCAAGTCGCCGTACACCTTGAGGACGGTGGTGCGGCGGTCGGGCCGCCACTTGCGAACGGCGTCCAGTTTGTCGCGAAAATCGGCTTCGGTGATGCCGGGGACTTTGTGAATGGCAATGAATCGCGCCATCGGTTGCAACTCCTGCGCTAGCGGATTTTATCAGTCCTGGGCTGGCGGTACGAAGGGATAGGGTATCGGCGGGCCGTCCCGCAGGGGCAGCACCACCGTCGCCGTTCCCGGCATACTTTCGATGCCATCCTGGGTTTTCATGCCGATTTCCAGCTCGATGAAGCCCATCCGGTCTTTCTCGTATTTGCTGGTGACCCGACCCCACATTATCAGGACGTCGCCGGGAACCAGCATCGCCCGGTGCTCGAACCTCGCCTTCCAGGGCCACCCGTTGGGCAGCGTCCAGTCCTTCAGGTACTGGGGCACCACGCTCTGCTTCCACGAGCCATGCACCAGGATGCTGGGGTTGCGGTCGTGGTTGAGACCGAAGTCCAGATCGTAATGGATCCGGTGGAAGTTCTCGATGGCGGCGCTCCACCGGAACAGGTGAGTTGGCGTGGGCTTATAGACGTATTTGGGCAACTCGTCGCCCTCGTTAACGTCCTCGTAGTAAACCTGCTTCTTGTCGCGGAGGCCGTCGGCATCGGGGCGCTCGTTGCGCCGCCAGATTTCCTCAGCCTCCATGTTGAGGAGGTCGTCCAGCAGAGTGGTCATGGCGTATCTCCGATGGGTAAAAAGTCCTGTTGCTAACGGCGTATGGTGGAAGCCCGGGTGATGCAGAGGGTCACGTCGTCCTGGTTCCAGTAGCGGGTTTCCCGGGTGATGATCAGGAACGGCGTTCCGTCCCGGCCCAACCGCTCCCGGATATCGGAGTAACGGTTCTGGAAAAAGATTTTGTCGCCGATGCTGGGATAGGCGTACACCTCGATCTCGTTGCCGGCGTTCAGTACGCGCACCAGGTTGGTGGGCACCGGGGGCAGTTCGCCGGGTCGTTCCACCGAGCCGATGCCGTCGGATTCGGGGTTTTCCTCGAAAGCCGCTGTGATGGGATCGCCCTGGTCGGGCCGGATGCGGCTGGCCAGGTAGCTGACCATGATCGGCGGGGCGATCAGCTCGCCGTAGCGGGTGGACTTGGCGAACTCGTCGTCCCAATAGCGGGGGTCGGGGTCCATCAGCGCCTGCGTAAAGCGGCGCATATACTCTCCGTCCACCACGCCCCAGGATTCGACAATATCGCCGCTGACGCCCACCATGGCCTGGACTTCCGGGGTCAGGGCAGTGGGAGGGGCTTGTTGAGTCATAGGGATATGCTCCGCGTGGTTGGAGTAATTTTGCAGCGCAAGCGTAGCGCAGGGTGCCGGGTTCGTCAATCGGGGAACCGCCTTGGGATCATTGCCGAACCAGAGGCTGCGAACCGCAATAAATGGATTTTGAGACGCCCATAGCATCAACAAGATTGATAATTGACATCGCAATTCGCCGATGGTACTGTCTGCCGGGAAATTAAAAAAGGGCGCTTTATAGTGCTCTCTTTCACAACCTGACCGGCAGGAGATGACCCAAATGGCAGTTATTCGCCTTACACGCTTGCCACGCATCGTTATCGCCCTCGCGTTGCCGTTCGCTCTGGGCGCAATTCTCGCCTGCGGCGAATCCACTGAACCGGCGGCTGCTCCAGCGGCCCCGGCGGCGGCAACGGAAGCTCCGGCCGCAGCCGCTCCCGCCGCCACCGCCATGCCCGAAGCCACCGCCATGCCGGCCATGGCCGACAGCGACACCTACCTCCATCTGGCCGTCACCCCACTGCCTCAGGATACCTACCTGCCGTGGCTTGCCACCAGCAGCGGTCACCTGCCCTTCCGGCCCATGTGGGAAAACCTGACCACCATATCGCCCGAAACCGGGGTGGCCACCATCCTGCCCCAGTTGGCCCGCGAGTGGGACGTCAGCCCCGACGCCAGTGAGTACACCTTCTATCTCCAGGAGGG
>JAGWBI010000006.1:117896-118699 GCA_021295965.1 Dehalococcoidia bacterium
GCCGGCTGCAAGGCTCCCCTGAAGCGCTTCATGGGCACCGACTCCATGACCGAGATGATCGACAACGGCAGCATGGAGGTTATTGACGACTACACCTTCAAGATGAAGCTGGCCCAGCCCCAGGTGGACGTCGCCGACTGGTGGTTCAACATCCTGGTGGTCCCCTGCGCCGCCGTCCGCAGCGCGGCCCAGTACGAGGCTGAGGGCGACGCGATGTTCGAGACCGGCCCGGCCGGCACCGGCGGCTACCAGTTCGTCGAGCGCGAACTCAAGGAGTTCACCGAGTACGAGGCCGTACCCTATGACCACTGGCGGGTGAACCCGGAGTTCAAGCGCCTGCGCATCACCACCGCTCCCGAGGACCTGACCCGCCTGGCCATGCTGCTCACCGGAGAGGCCAACATGGTGGACGTGCCCAAGGTGCTGCACCAGCAGGCCATCGACGAGGGCATGGAAGTCTTCGAAAGCCCCCTGCCTTCCGTCGGCCTGACCATCCTGCCCCTGGGCCAGTACTACGTCAGCGAGGTCAACTGGAACCCCGAAACCGAGCCGTGGAACGCCCCCGGCGAAACCGGCAACAAGGTGCGGGAGGCCCTGAACCGCGCCATCAACCGGGAACAGATCATCAACGAGCTGTTCAAGGGCCGCGGCGAGCCTCTGTACAACACCATCTTCCACGACTCGCTGGAGGGTTGGAACCCCCGCTGGGCTGACGAATTCGACGAAAAGTACGGCTACGATCCGGAACGGGCCAAGCAGCTTCTCGATGAAGCCGGCTTCCCCGGCGACAACGGCCAGAACCG
>JAGWBI010000006.1:118729-119692 GCA_021295965.1 Dehalococcoidia bacterium
GAAGTCTCCCAGACCGTCGCCCAGTCCTTCCAGGATATTGGCATCGACGCCAAACTGGTGGAGGTGGAGTTCGCTCGCGCCATTGACGCTTTCCGCGACCAGCACGACGCCCACTTCATCCTCCCGGTGCGCCAGACCATCCGCCAGATCAACGCCAACGCCCGCATCTACTACTACACCGGCCCCACCAATCCCGACACCGGCCTTCCCAACGGCGGCGTCCTCTACATGGAATCTCCCCTGTACGACGAGACCTACGAGCGTCTCCTGGTGGAAACCGACCAGGCGGAGCGAAACCGATTGATCCAGGCAATGGGCGATGACATCTACGATACCTATCGAACCATTCCCATCGTGAACATCCGCTCTACGTTGGTGGTAAACCCGGAAGAGGTGCTGGAGTACAAGTTCGGCAGCCTCACCGGCGTCTTCGGCCACCTGGAGTACGCCAAAGCGGCGAACTAAGCGCGATAAGTTCTCGCGGGGGCAGGTACAAAACCTGCCCCTGAATGTTTGACGGAAAAGTTGCGGTTGTGATAACACACCGTCGATTTATCCTGGTGTATGGAGGCAACGTTATGAAAAATCTTCGCACCACCAATTGGTTTAGATACGGTATGACTCTGGCATTGCTGCTGACGTTGATGGTCGTGATTGCCTGCGGCGGCTCGGAAGCGCCGTCGGGCGAAACCGGTGCGCCGGCTGCTCCCGCGGCGGCGACGGAAGCCCCGGCCAGTGCATCCTCCACCGCCGCGCCGGCGGCCACGCCGGAACCGAGCGTTGCGGAGGCTGCAACCGTTTTGCACCTGGCCGTTACGCCATTCCCGCAGGACACCTACCTCCCCTGGCTCGCCACTAGCGGGGGCCAGTTGCCCATGCGTCCCATGTGGGAAAACCTCACTACCATCGACCCCAAAACCGGCGTAACCGAGATCTATCCCCAGCTGGCCCGCGACTGGGAGA
>JAGWBI010000006.1:120057-121076 GCA_021295965.1 Dehalococcoidia bacterium
CTGAAGGAGACCGCCGAATTTGAGGCCGTGCCCTACGACCACTGGCGCGTCAATCCTGAATTCAAGAACCTCAAAATCACCACCTCACCCGAGGACCTGACCCGCCTCGCCATGCTGCTCACCGGCGAGGCCAACATGGTGGACGTCCCCAAGGTGCTGCACGAACAGGCCATTGACGAAGGCATGGAGGTTTTTGAAAGCCCCCTGCCGTCCGTGGGCCTGACCATCCTGCCCTTCGGCCAATACTACGTCACCCAGGTCAACTGGAACCCGGACACCGAACCCTGGGCCGCGCCCGGCGAGACCGGCAACAAGGTGCGGGAAGCCCTGAACCGAGCCATCGACCGCGAGCAGATCATCAACGAACTCTTCAAGGGCCGCGGCGAACCGATGTACAACACCACCTTCCACCATTCCCTGGAAGGCTGGAACCCCCGTTGGGAAGAAGAATTCGAGGAAAAATACGGCTACGACCCGGAACGGGCCAAACAGCTCTTGGACGAGGCCGGTTTCCCCGGCGACAACGGCCAGGATCGCTTCTACCTGGAAGTGTGGCAGAGCAGCCTGCCCGGCCTCCCCGAGACAATTGAAGTCGCCCAGACCGTCGCCCAGTCCTTTGAGGACATTGGCATCGACGTGAAGATAGTGGAGGTTGAGTTTGCCCGCGCCCTGGACGCTTTCCGCGACCAGCACGACGCCCACTTCATCCTGCCGGTGCGCCAGACCCTGCGCCAGATCAACGCCAACGCGCGGATCTACTACTACGCCGGCGGCGGCAAAACCAACGCGGCCGGTCTCCCCACCGGCGGCGTAGCCTACATCGAAAGCCCGCTCTACGATGAGACCTATCACAAACTCCTGAAGGAAACCGACCCCGAGGAGCGCCACCGGCTGGTGCAGATAATGGGCGATGACATCTACGACACCTATCGGACCATCCCCGTCGTGAACGTCAGGGCCACCCTGGTAGCGAACCCGGAAGAGGTGGCCGAGTACAACTTCGGCAGCCTCACCGGCGT
>JAGWBI010000006.1:121118-149735 GCA_021295965.1 Dehalococcoidia bacterium
GGGGCGAAGTTCGTAGCTTCGCCCCCATTTTGTTGTGAATAACATTGGTATTTTTGTATTTGATAACGATTATAGACATCATATTGCAATAATGGTAACGTTTTCGGTAACAAATATACCAGCGCAGTGCGCGATCCGGCTACGACCGGCGGAGGTGCGATCATGTCCGTTCATCGCCCAACCAAACCGATCCGCTTTATTCCACTGCTACTGTTGTTACCGGCCCTACTCTTCCTCTGGGCGTGCGGCCAACCGGCGGCCCCTGTCGAGCAAATCGGCGCTCCCGATCCGGCAACCTCGGCTCCGGCCGCCGCCGCTCCCGCCGCCACCGCCATGCCCCAACCCACCGCCATGCCGGCCATGGCCGAAAGCGAGGCAATGCTTCACCTGGCGATCACCCCGCTGCCCCAGGACACCTATCTGCCCTGGCTCGCCAGCCAAAGCGGTCACCTCGTCTTTCGCCCCATGTGGGAAAGCCTCACCACCATCGATCCCAAAACCGGTGTGGCCGAGATCTACCCGCAATTGGCTACCGACTGGGAAATCAGCGCGGACGCCACGGAATACACGTTCAACCTGCGTCAAGGCGTCCCCTTTCATTTCGGCTGGGGTGAATTCACCGTCAAGGACTTCGTGCTAACCATTGACCAGCAGATCTCGGAGCAGCTACCGGGCTGCCGCGGTCCCATGCGGGCCTTCATGGGAGCCGAATCAATGACCGAGATGATGGACATGGGCAACATGACCGTCATCGACGACCACACCTTCACGATGAAACTGGCCCGGCCCCAGGTGGACATCGCCTCCTGGTGGTTCAGCATCCTTTCGGTGTCCTGCAACGACGTCCGCAGCTCGGCCCAGTTCGAGGCCGAAGGCGAGGCCATGTTTGAAACCGGCCCGGCCGGCACCGGCGCCTACCAGTTCGTCAGTCGTGACCTCCGTGAGTTCGCCGAATACGAGGCTGTACCCTACGATCACTGGCGCGTCAACCCGGATTTTAAGCGCCTCCGCATCACCAGCGCTCCGGAGGACCTCACCCGGCTGGCCATGCTGCTCACCGGCGAGGCCAACATGGTGGACGTCCCCAAGGTCCTGCACCAGCAGGCCATCGACGCCGGCATGGAGATATTCGAAAGCCCGCTGCCCACCGTGGGCATGACCATCATCCCCAACGGCCAATACTACGTCAGTCAGGTTAACTGGCACCCCGACACCGAGCCGTGGGCAGCCCCGGGCGAGACCGGCGTCCTGGTGCGCGAGGCGATGAATCGGGCCATCAATCGCGACCAGATTATCAACGAGCTGTTCAAGGGCCGGGGCGAGCCGATGTACAACACCATCTTCCACCACACCCTGGAGGGCTGGAACCCGCGCTGGGAGGAGGAGTTTGAGGAGAAGTACGGCTACGACCCCGAAAGAGCCAAAGAACTGCTGGATGAGGCCGGCTTTCCCGGTGACAACGGGCAGAACCGGTTCTACGTTGAGGTGTGGCAATCCAGCTTGCCGGGTCTGCCGGAGACCATCGAAGTTTCCCAAACGGTGACGCAAGCCTTTAGGGACATCGGCATCGACGCCAAGTTGGTGGAGGTGGAATTCGCGCGGGTCATCGACGCGGTGCGGGATCGCCACGACGCGCACTTCATGATCCCCCTGCGCCAGACCATCCGCCCCATCAACGCCAACACCCGGATCTACTACTACACCGGCGAGATCAACCCCGAACTCGGCCATCCCGACCGAGGTTCCATCTACATGGAGCACCAGCTCTACGACGACACCTACCACCGGCTGTTGGAAGAAACCAATCCGGAGGTGAGGCATGAGTTGGCGCAGAAGATGGGCGACCACATCTACGACAACTACCGCAGCATCCCCATCGTCAACATCCGCTCCACGCTGGTGGCGAATCCCGAAGAGGTGGCCGAATACGTCTTCGGCAGCCTCACCGGGGTGTTCGGGCACCTGGAGTACGCCAAATCCGCCAGGTAAGCCGACGAAAGCAGTGCAATCTCATCCTATGGGTGGGGGCGAAGTTCGTAGCTTCGCTCCCATTTTATTGTGAATAACATGGTCATATTGATATTTGATAACGATTATAGACATCATTTTGCACTAATGGTAACGTTTTGCGGTAACAAAGGTACTAGCGCAGTGCGCGATCCGGCTACGACCGACGGAGGTGTGATCATGTCCGTTCATCGCCCAACCAAACCGATCCGCTTTATTCCACTGCTCCTGTTGTTACCGGCTTTGCTCATCGTGTGGGCGTGCGGCCAACCGGCGGCTCCCGCTGAGCAACCCGCCGCTCCCGCCCCGGCAACCTCGGCTCCGGCCGCCGCCGCGCCCGCCGCAACCGCCGCGCCGGAGCCCACTGCCATGCCGGCCATGGCCGAGTCCGAAGTTATGCTCCACCTGGCGGTCACCCCGCTGCCCCAGGACACCTACTTTCCCTGGCTGGCTACCAGCAGCGGACACCTGGTCTTTCGCCCAATGTGGGAGAACCTGACCACCATGTCGCCGGAAACCGGCGTCTCTGAAATCTATCCCCAACTGGCCCGCGAATGGGAAATCAGCGCTGACGCCAGTGAGTACACCTTCCGCCTACAGGAAGGCGTCCAATTCCACTTCGGCCAGGGCGAGTTCACCGTGAAAGATGTAATCTTCACTGCCGACCAGCAGATGTCCGACCCCCTGGCCGGCTGCAAGGCCACCCTGAGCAGGTTCATGGGCACCGACTCCATGACCGGGATGGTTGAGAACGGCGACATGGAGATCATCGACGACTACACCTTCAAAATGAGCCTGGCCCGCCCGCAGGTGGACGTTGCCTCCTGGTATTTCAACATCCTGCAGATTGGGTGCATGGCCGTCCGCAGCTCGGCGCAATACGAGAAGGAAGGCGACGCCATGTTTGAGACCGGCCCGGCCGGCACCGGGGCCTACCAGTTCGTGGAGCGTAAGCTCAAGGAATACACCCAGTTCGAGGCCGTGCCCTACGACCACTGGCGTGTCAATCCTGAGTTCAAGCAGATGCGCATCACCACCACGCCGGAGGACCTGACCCGGCTGGCCCTGCTGCTCACCGGCGAGGCCAACATGGTGGACGTTCCCAAGGTACTGCACCAGCAGGCCATCGACGAGGGTATGGAGATCCTGGAAAGCCCGCTGCCCACCGTCGGCCTTACCATCATCCCCTTTGGCCAATACTACGTCAGCGAGGTGAACTGGAACCCTGACACCGAGCCGTGGGCCGCGCCGGGCGAAACGGGCAACCTGGTGCGGGAGGCCATGAACCGCTCCATCGACCGGGAGCAAATCATCAACGAGTTATTCAAGGGCCGGGGCGAGCCTATGTACAACACCATCTTCCACCAGTCTCTGGAGGGCTGGAACCCCCGCTGGGAGGACGAGTTCGACCAGAAGTACGGTTACGATCCCGAACTGGCCCGGCAGCTTCTCGACCAGGCCGGTTTCCCGGGCGACAACGGCCAGAACCGCTTCAGCCTGGAGGTCTGGCAGAGCAGCCTGCCCGGGCTGCCTGAAACCATCGAAGTGTCCCAGACAGTTGCCCAGTCCTTCGAGGACATCGGCATCGACGTGAAGCTGGTGGAGGTGGAGTTCGCCCGGGCCATCGACGCCTTCCGCGACCGGCACGACGCCCATTTCATACTCCCGGTCCGCCAGACCCTGCGGCCCATCACGGCCAACGCTCGCATCTACTACTACACCGGCGAGACCAATCCGGATACCGGCATCCCCGGCGGCGGGGTGGCGTACATCGAAGACCAGTTGTATGACGACACCTACCACCGCCTGCTGGAGGAAACCGACACCGCAGAGCGGGAACGGCTGGCACAGGTGATGGGCGACGACATCTACGATGAATACCGCACCATTCCCATCGTCAACATCCGCTCCACCCTGGTCATAAACCCGGACGAAGTGGCGGAGTACATCTTTGGCAGTATCACCGGGGTGTTCGGGCACCTGGAATACGCCAAGGCGGCACGCTAACGCAAACCGTCGCCGACTTATCTGCGCGGGGGCGAATACATATTCGCCCCTACGATTTCCAGACGATCCGTATGTCATTCCGACATTTTTTCGCACCAACAATATCTCGAATATTGATATTTGACATCACAGATTGCCGATGCTAATGTTTGGCGGCACATGGCTATCCGATGATCCACGCGGAGGTATCTGTATGGTAATTCGCGGTCTTGGGCGCGTCGCCCTGTCGTCGCTTTTGGCAGTTTTGTTGGCTATTCTGGTGGCTTGCGGAGGCACCACAGCCGAACCGCAAGCGCCGGCGGCGCCAGCCGCCACTTCCCCACCGGCCGCAGCGGGCCAGGCAGCCGCCACCGCAGAGCCGGAACCCACCGCCATGCCGGCCATGGCCGATGCCGAAACCTATCTGCATCTGGCTGTGACACCACTGCCCCAGGACACCTTCTATCCGTGGCTGGCCACCAGCAGCGGCCACCTGGTGTTCCGCCCCATGTGGGAAAACCTGAGCACCATCGACCCCAAGACCGGCGTTTCGGAGGTATATCCCCAACTCGCCCGCGACTGGGACATCAGCGCCGACGCCAGCGAGTACACCTTCTATCTCCAGGAGGGTGTGCAGTTCCACTTCGGACACGGCGAGTTCACCGTCAAGGACGTGATCCTGACGATAGATCAGCAGATGTCCGACCCGCTGGCCGGCTGCAAGGCCCCGCTGAAGCGATTCATGGGCGCTGACTCCATGACCGAGATGATCGCAAACGGGGACATGGAGGTGATAGACGACTACACCTTCAAGATGAACCTGGTCCAACCCCAGGTGGACGTCATATCCTGGTGGTTCAACATCCTGGTGGTTCCCTGCGTCGGCATCCGCAGCTCCGCCCACTACGAGGCCGAGGGCGATGCCATGTTCGAGAACGGTCCCGCCGCCACCGGCGCATACCAGTTCGCCCAGCGGGAACTCAAGGAGTTCGCCGAGTACGAGGCCGTACCCTACGACCACTGGCGGGTGAACCCGGAGTTCAAGCGTCTGCGCATCACCACCGCGCCCGAGGACCTGACCCGGCTGGCCATGCTGCTGACCGGCGAGGCCAACATGGTGGACGTGCCCAAGGTGCTGCACCAGCAGGCCATTGACGAGGGCATGGAGATTTTTGAAAGCCCGCTGCCCACCGTGGGCCTGACCATCATCCCCTTCGGCCAGTACTATGTTACGGAAGTGAACTGGAACCCGGACACCGAGCCGTGGAACGCCCCCGGCGAAACCGGCAACATGGTCCGGGAAGCGATGAACCGCGCCATCAATCGTGAGCAGATCATCAACGAGCTGTTCAAGGGCCGGGGCGAGCCGATGTACAACACCACCTACCATCCGTCGCTGGAAGGCTGGAACCCACGCTGGGAAGAGGAGTTTGACGACAAGTACGGCTACGACCTGGAGCGCGCCAGGCAACTCCTTGACGAGGCCGGCTTCCCCGGCGACAACGGCGAGAACCGCTTCTCCCTGGAGGTCTGGCAATCCAGCCTGCCCGGTTTGCCGGAAACCATTGAAGTCGCTCAGACGGTGGCGCAGTCCTTCGAGGACATCGGCATCAACGTGAATCTGGTGGAAGTCGAGTTCGCCCGCGCCCTGGACGCCTTCCGCGACCTGCACGACGCCCACTTCATCCTTCCGGTGCGCCAGACCCTGCGTCCAATTACCGCCAACGCGCGTATCTACTACTATGCCGGCGGAGGCCAGGTCAGCGAGACCTCCGGATTGCCCACCGGCGGGGTGGCTTACATCGAGAGCCCTCTGTACGACGAGGTCTATCATCGGCTGCTGGAAGAAACGGACCCCGAGATACGCGAATCCGAGGCGCGGCGAATGGGCGACGACATCTACGACACCTATCGCACCATTCCGGTGGTGAACATCCGCTCCACGTTGGTAGCAAACCCGGACGAAGTGGCCGAGTACAGCTTCGGCAGCCTCACCGGCGTCTTCGGCCACCTGGAGTACGCCAAGGCGGCGAAGTAGTGAGAGGCTGCATCATGGAATTCAAGCATACGCCCGAACATCTGCGGCCATTTGTCAAGCCGGAACATTTGGGTGTAGTGGAGGCTCATTTCCGCGATACGCATGAGGCACGCCAGCGTCTCGAAGCAGCTTTGGCCAAAAAGCCCGAGTGGTTGACCGAGATTGAGGAATGAGAAGGCCTCCTTCTTTCCGTAACCGTGCCTCCTCGTGTCTTTTCCACACTCACACTCATCACCGTCATTCCGGCGAAAGCCGGAATCCAAAGGTCGAACAATGAAACACCCCTGTGTCTATATCATGGCGAGTAGGCGCAAAGGTACTCTATACATTGGTGTAACCTCTAACCCCGTCCAGAGGATTTGGCAACACAAGAACGACCTAGTGCCGGGGTTCACTAAACGGTATGGTACGCACACCCTGGTCTGGTATGAGATGCACGAAACTATGGACAGCGCAATCACTCGAGAGAAGAGGCTCAAAGAATGGAAACGAGCAGGAAGGTCGATCTGATTGAGCGGGGCAATCCGGCATGGCGTGATTTGTATGGGGACATCGCGTGACGTGGATTCCGGCTTTCGCCGGAATGACAGCATGTTGCGTGAATGCAGTAAGTTGTAGGGATGATTTATAGGAGGCGACAATGCAGCGGTTTATCATCTTCCGCGTTGGGCAGGCGATTATCGCCGTGTTGTTGGTGAGCATCATTGTTTTCATGCTCTCCAACATTACGGGCGACCCTACGTCGGTGATGCTGCCCATGGGAGAAGCCACTCCGGAAGACATCGCCGCTCTGAAAGAGAAATGGGGCCTGGACAAGCCGTTGCACATGCGCTACCTGGTGTTCCTGGGTAACGCCGTTCGGGGCGATTTCGGCGAGTCCTACGCCTTTGGCGGGCAGACCGCCATGGGAATGGTGATGGACCGTTTCCCGGCGACGCTCCAGTTGGGTGGCCTGGCCATGGTGATCGCCGTGGTCCTTGGGGTGCCGCTGGGTGTGATCACGGCGGCAAAGAAGGACGGGTGGCTGGACTACCAGGGCAAGGCGGTGGCTTTCCTCGGGCAGTCGGTGCCGAGCTTCTGGCTGGGCATCATGCTCCTGTGGCTCTTCGCGGTGCAGCTGGGCTGGCTCCCGTCTTCGGGCAAAGGCGGCATCGCCCACATGATCATGCCGGCGTTCACGCTGGGGTTCTTCCAGGTGGCGGCCCTGCTCCGGCTGATCCGCTCTTCCATGCTTGACGTGCTGGACACCGAGTTCGTGAAACTGGCGCGCATCAAGGGCGTGCCGGAGTGGAAGGTCGTCTGGAAGCACTGCCTGCGCAACGCCTTCATCGCGCCGCTCACCTACTTTGCCATCATCATCGGCGGCCTGTTCACGGGAACCGTGATTGTAGAAACGGTGTTCTCCTGGCCGGGCGTGGGTCAGTTGGCGGTGGGCGCGGTGCGCGGCCGCGACTTCCAGGTGCTGCAGGCGGTGGTCATCATCGGTTCGTCCATATACATCTTCGCGAACCTGATTGTGGACATACTGTACGCCTACCTGGACCCTCGCATCCGGTACAACTGACGACAACCCCGGCAAGAGCATTGCATAAGGAAAACCGCGGAGGATAGACCATGGCAATTACCACGGCTCCGGTTCCTGCGGCTCCCGCTTCAGAGGAAGCCGCCGCCCCGATGGGAACCCCTGCCAGGATCAGACATTGGATCAGAGAAATACGGCGCTTGCCTCTGTTTCCGGTGACGATGCTGCTGGTATTCCTGTTGTTGCCGGCCGTCTTCGCCGAGCTCATCGCGCCGCACAATCCGCGTCGCGGCGACCTCGACGACCGGCTGGTGCCACCCGCCTGGTCCAGCGACGTGACGTCCACTCGCACGGTGGTGGAGCGGGTGAACCGGGACAACCGCCAGAACGAGATCAAGCTGAGCGACGCCGAACGCACCGTTCGCATCGGCGACGCCACCGTGGTGGGCAAGGCCGAGGACGAGGCTCCCGTGCTGGGCGACCAGATTCAAATCGTGGTCAAACCCGGAGGCCAGGCCAAATACATGCTTGGCACCGACAAGAATGGGATGGACATTTTCAGCCGCATCGTCTTTGGCGCGCGCCTGGCGTTGGTGGTGTCCATGATGGCGATCTTCGTGTCGGGACTGATCGGCACGGTATTGGGCATTCTGGCCGGCTATTTCGGCGGCTGGGTGGACACCGTGGTCATGCGACTGGTGGACATGTCCCTGTCGATTTCGCTGATCCTGGTTGCGCTGGTGCTGGCGGCGACCCTGGGGCCGCGCATCGAGAACGTGCTGATCGTGGTGTGCCTGTTCCTCTGGTCTCGCTATGCCCGGTTGATCCGCGGTGAGACCCTGGCGCTGAAAACCCAGGACTTCATTGCGAGATCCCGCGTCGCTGGGTCTTCACAAATCAGGATAATGATCCGTCACATCTTCCCCAACCTGGTGAACACCATCATCGTGCTGGCGACGCTGCAACTGGGCTTCGTTATCCTGCTGGAGGCGGGCCTCAGCTTCCTGGGCGCCGGCATCCCGCGCCCCAACCCGGCCTGGGGAGTGATGGTGGCCGACGGGCGCGAGCTCATCATCGACTCCTGGTGGGTGTCCTTCTTCCCCGGCCTGGCGATCCTTTTCACCGTTTTGTCGGTGAACCTGCTGGGCGACTGGCTGCGGGACCGCCTCGACCCCAAGCAGCGGAACGTTTAGCCACTTGTGCTGACATTCCCCATTTGGATATTGTAGGGGCGGGTTTCAAACCCGCCCCTACGGACGTGTAACCCAACAGCGTGTAATGGACAATCAGCAAACGGAAACCCAACTTCCCGACTGGATAGAACGGAGCCAACGCACGGCCCTGCGGCGCTATCGGATGGGGATCGTGAAACCGGCGGGTACTTTAGGGGCGTTGGCCCTGATAGCCCTGCTGGGTTGGATTTTCTGGTTCAGCCTGCCCAACCCGGTCCGTTGGTTTGTGGGCAGTCCCTCCGCCGTGGCGTCGTCGGCGTCGCGGACCGGGCAATGGTCAATGCTGGGCTATGGGACGAGCCTGAACGGATACGTCGCTGAACCCGAACGGCAGCCGGTCGGCCGGCCGGTGTGGTCGCGCGATCTCGGGCCACCCACTCGTTCCGCTCCGCTGGCAGTGGACGGGACAGTTTATGTGGGCGGCCATTTCAAGGCGATGGCGCTGGACGCCGCATCAGGCGATCCAATCTGGGAGATTGAGACGCCAGGACCGATGGATCACGCCCTGACAGTAGCCAACAACAACCTGGTGTACGTGGGCTTGACCAACCACCGGATGCTGGCTCTCAACAAAGATACGGGGGAGCAGGTTTGGGACTTCAAGGCTCACCTGCCCATTTCGGCGTCGGCACTGGTACACGATGGCGTCGCCTACGTTACGTCGTCGGGCAACATCATCTACGCGCTGGATGCCCAGACCGGGGACCAGCTGTGGAGGCACAAGATACGGGGCAACGTCAAGACCACACCGGCGCTCCGCGACGGCCGGCTGTACGCCGCCGATGACGAGGGCAACCTGTATTTCATCGATGCCGACGACGGAAGGCGCCGGTTCCGGTTTCTCACGGCGGGCTCGGCGTCGGGGCCACCGGTGGTAGCCGGCGATACCGTGTACTTCCCTTCCGGCGGATCTCTTTACGCCATCAACAACGATGTCAAGGGAATGCCGGGGTTGTACTGGATCAAGCGCTCGTGGTTCCAGCTGTGGATCTGGCAAGTGCCCTTCGTGCCGGCGCCTCCCGCGCAACGAGGAGAGCGCTGGCGTTTCGCGCCGGAGGAGCGGGCATCGCAGGGGGTCATTGCATCCCCCGCTCTGGTCGACGGCATCTACTACCTGGGCGATGGCGACGGGCTGTTTTACGCGAGAGAGGCTGCCACCGACGCTGAGCTGTGGCGTTTTGAGGCCAGCGACGGCATCGTCAGCTCACCGGTGATTCTGGGGGAGCGGGTTTATTTCGGCGCCAGGGACGGGATGCTGTACGCGTTGAACCTCGCAGACGGGTCGCCGATCTGGACGCTGGACCTGGGATCGCCAATCGAGTTGCCGCCGGCCTACTCCGGGGGCCATCTCTACGTGCGGACGGCGGACGGACAGATGCACGCAGTGGAATGAACTGCAATCATACCGAGCACATTGACCATCGTCGTTTTACAGCCCGGGAGGCAACGGGTATCATACCCGCACGTTTTTGACGCCTGACCAAAGCCGCCCCGAACCGGCGGCGCACAGCACAAGGAGCATCGTCATGAGAGGAGTAGCCATTGTTTCCCCCGTGCGCACCGCCGTCGGCAATTTCGGCGGCGCCCTGCGGGACGTGCCGGCCGCCGAGCTGGCGTCCACCGTCATCCAGGCTGCCCTGGAACGCAGCGGCGTTGACCCGGCCAAGGTGGACGACGTGATCCTGGGCCACGGGTATCCGTCCGGCGAAAACCCCGCCATCGGCCGCCTGGCCAGTCTGAAAGCCGGCCTGCCCATCGAGGTGCCGGGCTACCAGCTGGACCGCCGCTGTTCCTCGGGCCTCCAGGCCATCCTCAACGCCTCCATGCTGATCCAGACCGAGAACGCCGACGTGGTCATCGCCGGCGGCGCCGAGAGCATGAGCAGCGCCGAGTTCTACAGCAACGAGTCGCGCTGGGGCGCCCGCTTCGGCTCGGTGACTTTCCATGATCGGCTCGCCCGCGCCCGTGTCACCATCGCGCCGGACGAGCGGTTCGGCCCCATCCCTGGCGGCATGGTTGAGACTGCCGAAAACCTGGCCCGGGAGTACGAGATTGCTCGCGAGGAACAGGACGAGTACTCCCTGCGCAGCCACCAGCGCGCCGTGGCCGCCCGGGATTCCGGCAAGTTCGACACCGAGATCGTCCCCGTGAGCATTCCCCAGCGTCGCGGCGACCCCAAGATCTTCGACGCCGACGAAGGCCCCCGCGCCGACACCACCATGGAAGTGCTGGGCCGTCTACGCCCGGTCATGCGCGACGGCGTCGTCACGGCCGGCAACGCCAGCAGCCAGAACGACGCCGCCTCCGTGTGCCTGGTGGTGGCCGAGGACAAGCTGGAGGAACTGGGCCTGACCCCCATGGCCTACCTGCGCGGTTGGGCGGTCACCGGCTGCCATCCCGCCACCATGGGCATCGGCCCGGTGCCGGCCGTCAACAAGGTGATGGACAAGATTGGCATGACCCTGGGCGACATGGACATCATCGAGCTGAACGAAGCCTTCGCCGCCCAGGTGCTGGCCGTGCTTCGCGAGTGGCAATTGCCCCACGAGGACAACCTGAACGTCAACGGCTCCGGCATCTCCCTGGGCCATCCCATCGCGGCCACCGGCGCCCGCATCCTGACTACCATGCTCCACGAGATGGAACGCCAGGACGCCCAGTGGGGCCTGGAGACCATGTGCGTCGGCGGCGGTCAGGGCGTGGCGGCAGTGTTCGAGCGGCGGTAGGGGATCGGTTACAGCGTCCATGGTAGGGGCGAATGATTATTCGCCCCTACCACAGCATGATTATCTCCGCTGCGAGGTCAAGATGACTACTGCCAAGCCCGCCGCCACACCGCGTGTGACCGGCAAACTGGATCCTCCGGTGGAATTGCCTGACCCGCCGAGAGCGCCCGATATGCAACAGCACATCCACATCGCCCGCGCGGCGATGACACTCGTTGCGCATTTCGCGTCGCGGCCGGGTACTTTAGTGAACGGCGAGGGTTTTCTGTGTTATGACACGCGCAGTCACGACGGCTGGCTGGTGCCCGATTGCGTTGTAGCTTTTGACGTTGACCCGGACTCCATAACCGAGCGCAACGGTTACGTAATCAGCGAGGTGGGAAAACCTCCCGATTTCGTGCTGGAGGTAGCTTCCAGGCGGACTGGACAGGCCGATTACACCCGCAAGCGGTTCGGGTATGCCCAATATGGCGTTGGGGAATACTGGCGGTTCGACCATACCGGCGGCCGGTATCACGACGCGCCATTGGCCGGCGACCGGCTGGTCAACGGCCAATACGAACCCATACCGCTAGCCGACGACCACCCTGGCAAGATGTTCGGTATGCTTTCGGGCTACAGCGAAAAACTTGACCTGTACTTATGCTGGGACAACGGCAAACTACGTTTCTACGACCCTAAAACCGACGAGTTTCTGATGGATTCCGGGGAGATGCAATCGGCACTGGCCGAAGCGGAAGGTCAACGAGACGCCGCTTTGGAACGAATTCGCCAACTGGAAGCCCAGTTGGGCACGGAGGAGAAACCGTAGTGCCGCCGAGAGTAGGCGTGATTGTCCAATTGGGATTACTCGCCTGGAAAGTCTTGAACAAACTGTATCGTATTTACGCATCGCTTATTCCACCGGAACGCGAAGCACTCAGAAACCATTTGCAAGCCCTCCACCAAGTGCTGCGAGATGTTGCCGAACGCAGAAACGAAATGCCGAATTCGCTGCCGGTGCTTATGATGCCGCCGCTGGAAACGATGGATCCTACGCAGAGTGCGCGAAAGCGGAGCAAAATTCGGTTTCAAGAACGTTCCAGACAGTTCCGTCAAAACGCGCGCCGGACTGCTCGAACCATCCGAGAGTACCAGTCAAGCTTTACGGTGGAAGATACACGTGACATTCGCGCACGCTTGGACGAAATCCGCAAGATATTGTTTGAGGCTGAACGTCGATCGCGATGATGGGGTTATCCTATTATCTGTTCGTACCGTCAACTAATGCGGTCATTAAACTACCGATTAGGAGCAACAACCCATGGGCAGCAAGCACAATATCGCCGACGTCCTGGTCATCGGGGCCGGCGCTTCCGGCGGGGCGTTCACCTGGAGCCTGACCCAGGCCGGGGTCAAGGTGGTGTGCTTGGAGCAGGGCGGCTGGGTGCAGCTGAACGCCTTTCCGGTCAGCGAGCCGCAGGCGCAGTTGCACTGGCAGACCGACTTCCATCCCAACCCCAACTTCCGGGGGCTGGCGGAGGACTATCCGGTTAACGAGGATGACACGCCCATCGCTCCCTACATGTACAACGCCGTGGGCGGCAGCACCATCCACTGGGGTTCCCACTTCCCCCGGTTCCATCCGTCGGACTTCCGCCTGAAGTCGCTGGACGGCGTGGCCGACGACTGGCCCATGGACTACTTCGAGCTGGAACCCTACTACGACCAGAACGACCGGGCTCACGGCGTCAGCGGATTGCAGGGCGATCCGGCCTATCCGCCCAAACCGGCCCGGCCCACGCCGCCGCTGCCCATCGGCCCGGGCGGCGAGAAGCTGGCCCGCGCTTTCAACCAGCTGGGTTGGCACTGGTGGTCGTCGGACAACGCCGTGGCTTCCGCCACCTACGACGGGCGTCTGCCCGACGTTGGCGAATACCTGCGCTCGCCTTCCAGCAGCGACATCATCTTCTGGCCGGGCGCGTTGAAACAGGGCGCGCGTCTCATCACCCACGCCCGCGTCCGCGAGATCCTGGTGGACGAGACCGGCCGGGCCACCGGCGCGTCCTACTACGACCGCAACGGCAACCTGCAAGCTCAGTACGCCAGGGTCGTCGTGCTGGCCTGCAACGGCATCGGCACTTCCCGGCTGCTGCTCAACTCCAAGAGCGCCCTGTTCCCTGACGGGCTGGCAAACAGCAGCGGGCAGGTGGGACGCAACCTGATGCACCACCCCTGCGGCTACGCCATGGGCCTGTTTGACGATGACCTGGGACCCGACGAAGGCCCGCGCGGTTCGTCCATGCTGAGCCAGGAGTTCTACGAGACCGACCTGCGCCGTGGCTTCGTGCGCGGCTACGACATGCAGATCTCCAACGTGGGCGGCGCGCCGCTACAGATCGCGTTGGGTGGCCTGGTCGGTCAGCAGGTGCAATGGGGCGAGGGACACCACCGCGACTTCGCGGAACGGTTCCGGCACCAGATGGGCATCGTCATCATGACCGAAGACCTGCCCGAGGAGCACAACCGGGTGACGCTTGACCCGACGCTGACCGACGCCCACGGCATTCCCGCGCCAAAGATTGACTACACCGTCAGCGACAACACCTGGGCCATGCTGGACCACGGCATCGCGCGGGCCACCGAGGCCCTGGAGGCCGCCGGCGCAAAGCGGGTCGTCTCCTCCCGGCTGCGGCGCAACGCCGGCTGGCACCTGCTGGGCACCGCCCGCATGGGAACCGATCCCGACCGCTCCGTGGTGGACCGCTGGGGCCGCGCCCATGACGTGCCCAACCTGTACATCATCGACGGCAGCATCTTCACCACCGGCGCCTGCATCAACCCCACCACGACGATCCAGGCGTTGGCCCTGCGCACCGCCGACTACCTGAAGGGCGAGGGATCGTCAGCCATCTCCTGATACAACGGACATGGAAATCAGGACTGAACGTCTGCATCTGCGTGAATTCGCTCGCGACGACTGGAGGGCCGTGCTGGATTACCAGCGCGACCCTCTTTACCTTCGTTACTATCCGTGGACTGAGCGCACGGAGGAAGATGCTCGCACCTTCGTGAACATGTTCCTGGGATGGCAGAGCGAGCAGCCCCGGCGTCGGTTTCAGCTCGTCATAGTGCGCGATTCCGATGATCGGCTCATCGGCAACTGCGGCATCCGCCGCAAACGGGACAACGACTGGGAGGCGGACATCGGTTACGAACTGGCTCCCGACTGCTGGGGGCACGGTTACGCCACCGAGGCCGCTGCCGCCATCGTCGATTTCGGGTTCGGCGAGTTGGGACTGAAACGCATCTCGTCGTGGTGCATCGCCGACAATGTCGCTTCGGCCCGGGTTTTGGAACGGCTGGGTTTTCAGCCCGAAGGCTGTTTGCGCCACAACGAATACTTCAAGGGCCATTGGTGGGATACACTACTTTACGGCCTGCTGTCAGACGAATGGCGACCCGCGTTGGAAAACACTCAAACCGAAGCCTGAGCGTTACAATACGCTCACGGAGGAACGATGCCCAAGATCGTGCATTTCGAACTGCCCTTTGACGACGCCGAACGCGCCAACAAGTTCTACGCCGACGTGTTCGGCTGGAAGTCCAGCAAGTGGGACGGGCCGGAGGATTACTACCTGCAGGATACCGGCGGGGACGATGAACCCTACGGCATCGGCGGCGCGCTGATCGCCCGCGAATCGGCGGTCAATTTCGGCGGGACCCTGGTGGTCATCAACGTGGACGACCTGGACGCCTACGTCGCCAAGGTAACGGCGGCGGGATGCGAAATCGTAACGCCCCGCTCCGTCATTCCCGGCGTGGGCTGGTTCGCCAACTTCCGCGACACCGAGGGGAACGTGGTCGGCATGTTCATGGACGACAACAACGCGGCGTGAGCAGTATGCCGGCCCGTATCGACATACCCCGCGAAGAGATTGCCGAGGTTTGCCGGCGTTATCGCGTCCACCGGCTGGCGCTGTTCGGCTCGGTCATCCGGGATGACTTCCGGCCCGAGAGCGACGTCGACGTGCTGGTGGAGTTCGAGCCGGGATATGCGGCGGGCTTTGAATTTTTCGACATGAGATATGAGCTGATAGACCTGCTCAACCGTGAGGTTGATCTGCATACTCCGGCGTCTCTCAGTCCTTATTTCCGCCAAGAAGTGCTGGACGAGGCGGAGGAAATCTATGTCTCGCCGTGACCCGTTGGTGGCCGTACAGCAGATGCGAGACCACGGAAAAGAAGCTTTGGAACTCTCAGAGGGCCGAAGTAGGGCAGATCTGGACCTGGACCGGATGTTTGAGCTGGCGTTGACTCGTTTGATGGAGGTTCTGGGCGAGGCTGCCCGGCGGGTTCCAGACGAGTTTCGCGCGCGTTACCCCTACGTGCCATGGCGGCAAACCACCGACTTGCGTAACGTGCTAATTCACGACTATGACACGGTGGATTTTGACGCGCTGTGGCGTATCGTTCAGGAGCACCTCCCACCACTGGTCCCGCAACTGCAAGCCATCATCGACGAAAATCTGCCGGCGAAGTGAACCCCGCCGGTTTTCCACAGGAGGCACACATGGGCCGAATGGACGGCAAGGTAGCCATCATCAGCGGCGGCGCCCGGGGCATGGGCGCCGAGGAAGTGAACCTGTTCGCCAGGGAAGGCGCGAAAGTCGTGTTCGGCGACATCCTGGACGACCTGGGCCGGCAGGTTGAGACCGACTGCCGGGCCGAGGGCCTGGACGTCGCCTACGCCCACCTGGACGTGACCAGCGAGGCCGACTGGCAGGCCATTGTTGCCGTGGCCGAGGAACGCTACGGCAAGCTGGACGCGCTGGTGAACAACGCCGGCATCAGCATCTCCGTGGAAGGCGGCGCCCGCAACATCCCGCTGGAGGACACCAGCGAGGAGCAATGGGATCGCGTGATGGACGTGAACTCCAAGGGCGTCTTCCTGGGCACCAGGGCGGCCATCCCCGCCATGCGCCGAGCCGGCGGCGGCTCCATCATCAACATATCGTCCATCGCCGGCCTGTCGGGAGCCTGGTCACGATCCCATCCGTACAACGCTTCCAAGGGCGCGGTGCGCCTCTTCACCAAGGCCACCGCCATCCAGTACGCCCGCGAGGGAATCCGCTGCAACTCGGTGCACCCCGGGCCGATCATGACGCCCATGAGCGCGTCCACCTATGATGACCCGGAGGTGGCGGCGCAGCGGCTGGCATTGGTGCCCCTGGGTCGGCGCGCCCATCCCATCGAGGTGGCCTACGGCGTGCTGTACCTGGCGTCCGACGAGGCGTCCTTCGTTACGGGCGCGGAGTTGGTCATCGACGGCGGGTGTATTGCCCAGTGAAATAGCCCTCGTCATTCCGGCGAAAGCCGGAATCCGGTATTATGTGCCGCAAGCGCGGTCTGGATTCCCGCTTTCGCGGGAATGACGGTCGCGATTAATTCAACGCACATTTGCAAGGGAGACGATTATGCCTGAGACCTATGGCCAGGGAGATTTCCAATACACCTTCGTTGAGGACTGGCTGAAGTTGCCGGAAGGAATGCGGCTTCTGGAGTGCCCCGGCGTGGCCGTTGATGGAAACGACCGTGTGTTCATCCTGACGCGCGGTGAGCATCCCATCATGGTCTTTGACAAAGACGGCAACTTTGAACGATCCTTCGGGCAGGGCCATTTCAGCGAGAACCGCACCCACGGACTGTACTACAGCGATGCGGACGACACCCTGCTGGCCGCCGACGACGGAATCCACACCATCCAGAAGTTCAGCGTCACCGGCGAGAAGCTGATGGAAATCGGCGAGAAGAACCACCCGGCGCCCCGCTGGAGTGGGCAGCCCTTCAACCGGCCCACCTCGGCGGCGATCCGGCCCAGCAACGGCGACATCTACATCTCCGACGGCTACGGCAACTCGCGCATCCACGTGTACACCGCCGAAGGGCAGTACAGGTTCTCCTGGGGTGAGCCGGGCATCGACGCCGGCCAGTTCATCCGCCCCCACAACATCGCCTTTGACGAGGACGAGCGGGTGTACGTGGTGGACCGGGAATGTCACCGCATCCAGCTCTTCGACACCGACGGCACCTTCCTGACCATGTGGAGCAACATCCACCGGCCGGACGCCATGGTGTACTGGGGCGGCCACATCTACGTCGGCGAGCTCAACGGCATGGGCGGCGTTGACGACGCGCCGGGCTTGGGGCATCGGGTCACCATCTATGACCGGAACGGTGACCGGGTCTGCGTATTTGGCTCACCAGAAGAGGGCGAAGGCCCCGGCCAGTTCATCGCGCCTCACGGCATCGCTGTTGACAGCACCGGCGCCGTGTACGTATCCGAGGTGTCCTACACCATCCGCGGCAGCCACATGGACCCGCCTCGCGAACTGCGCAGCTTCTCCAAGTACGCCCGGGCGTAGTTTCTGTACGACGCGTCGCAATTGCGCCGCCGCTTCTGCCGCATAAGACGGGTGGAGGCGGCGGCGTTTTGGAGGTAAGAAGAGCGACGGATTTCCCCCAGACAAGCAGTATATAATTGAGCAACGCGCCCATAGTGGCGAGGCTTGCGCTGATGCAACAGATTGAAAGCATAGAAATCAAAAACTACCGTCTCTTTAATCATGCTGTGATCAACGACCTGCCGGGGATGGTAGTCGTCGTCGGCGCCAACGGTTCGGGCAAGTCCACGCTGTTCGACGTATTCACTTTTCTCAAAGAGGCGCTAGCCCAGAACGTGGCCGCAGCAGTCGCACGACGCGGTGGCTTCCGCGAGTTAGTTAGCCGGGAATCTACGGGGCCTATAGAACTGACTATTAAATTCCGTGAGAGTGGCCGCCGGTTGGTCACTTACCAATTGGTGATCGTTGCCGAAGGTGGGCGAGCAGTCGTGGAGCGCGAAGCTTTGCGCTACCGCAGAGGTCAGCGGGGCAGACCTTGGCGCTTCCTGGACTTCAGTAGAGGCGTTGGCACAGCCATCACAAACGAGTCCGCTTACGGCCAAGAAGGGGTTGCCGAAGAACGCGCCCAATACGCCCTGGACGACCCCAGCATTCTTGCTATCAAAGGGCTTGGGCAGTTTCGAGAGTTCCGAGTTGTATCCGAGCTGCGCAGCCTAATCGAAAACTGGTATATCTCAGATTTCCATATTGCGGATGCACGACCCAGCGTGGACGCCGGTTATGCGGAGCACCTGTCTACGAGTGGTGATAACGTCGCCCAAGTAGCTCAGTACCTGTATGAAAACCATCGCGAGCACTTTGACGAGATACTCAGATCCATGCGTTGGCAGGTTCCCGGCGTCCAGAACGTTGAAGCCAAGCAAACCGAGGACGGACGCTTGGTGCTGCGTTTTCAAGACGGCAGTTTTAAAGATCCTTTCGTCGCGCGCTACGTCTCCGACGGCACGATTAAGATGTTCGCCTATCTGGTGTTGCTCCACGACCCCAAACCGCACCCCTTGCTTGCAATTGAAAAACCCGAAAACCAGCTTTATCCAGAGTTGCTGCAGCCGCTCGCCGAAGAGTTCCGGGAGTATGCCAGGCGGGGTGGTCAAGTTTTCGTATCCACCCATTCGCCAGACTTTCTGAACGGGGCAAATTTGGACGAGATTTTTTGGCTAGTCAAACGAGACGGTTTCAGCACCATCCAGCGCGCATCCCACAGCGAGATACTACGCAATTTAGCAAAAAGCCAGATGCCGGGTGTTCTCTGGAAACGCAACCTCTTTGAAGGGGCGGGACTTTCATGGGTCGCGTGATCTTTTTGCTTGAAGAGCTATCGATGCAGACGTTGCTGGAAGGCCTGTTGCCGCGTCTATTCCCCGGCCTACCGTTTCTTTGCATTCCCCATGAAGGCAAAGACGACCTGGAAGGAAGCATACGAGAAACACTGCGGGACTGGGGCGTACCAGGAGATTGGTTTATCATTGTTCGCGACAATGACAACGCAGATTGTGTCACTGTGAAGAACCGTTTGCGCAGATTTTGTCACGAAGGCCGACGAGATGATGCTGTGATTCGCATAGTGTGCCAAGAGTTGGAGGCTTGGTATCTGGGCGATCCTGATGCCTTGGCCGCCGCTTTTCGCAATGAAAGATTGCGGCGAATCAAGAACCAATCTCGCTTTAGGGATCCTGATGTCCGTCCCAAACCGTCCGAAGACCTCAAAAAACTTGTTCCGGAATTTCGGAGAAACGCAGGAGCCCGACGCATGGCGCAACATATGACACGGGAAAACAATCGCTCTCACAGCTTTGGAGTTTTCGTCAACGGCATCGAAAGAATGATAAATTCTTAGGAACGCCACTGCTGCTTTGGAGCTTTGGCTTCCGGCGATCATGAAAAAGACCGCCCCTTAACTTGCATAACGCTGACGAAACTGCCGAACATCCACCATCACTTCGAGGCAACCAAATTGACCACCTTAACCGACATCACCACCACCACCTGGGATGACGCCCTTTCCGCCATTGAGAAAGGTTACGAACTGGGCTGGAGCGACGGCCTGCCCGTGGTTCCGCCCACCATGGAACGAGTGGCCGAGTTCATCGGCTACGTTGGACGCGAGCCGGATGAGGTTATCGGCGAACTGCCGGAGAGGCGGCGCGTCATCACCGTGGAGAAAGCGGCGGCCAACGCGGTGATGGCCGGATGCTTGCCTGAGTATTTCCCAGTGGTGCTGGCCGCCACCGAGGCCATGCTGGACCCGGTGTTCAACCTGGTCGGCCCGTCGTCCAGCATGGGCGGCGCGGCGGTGCTGTGCATCGTCAACGGGCCGATCCGCGAGCAGATCGGACTCAACAGCCGCAATAACCTATTCGGCCCTGGCAACCGGGCCAACGGCACCATCGGACGCTCCATCCGGCTCATCCTGATGAACGCCTGCGCCGCCATCCCCGGCCTGTTCGACCGCAGCGTCATCGGCCATCCCGGCAAGTACACCTACTGCATTGCCGAGGCGGAGGGTGAGACCCACTGGACACCATTGCACGTGGAGCGCGGCTACGACGCAAGTGACAGCACGGTCACCGTGTTTGCCAGCGAGGGCCCCCGGCAGGTGCGGTCGGTGGGACGACCCGAGGCCATCCTGTACGCCATTGCTGACGTGGCGTCGTCGTTGGGAACGTCGATGTCCACCTCGGGATCGGTGGGCGATGTATCGGTGGGCATCCGGCAGGGACAGGTGGCGGTCACCATCGCCGGCAACAGCAACCTGTGGCGGGACTGGACGAAGCAGCAGGTCCGCGAGTACCTCCACGCCAATATCCAGCGCTCCGTGGCCGACCTGAAACGCGGCCTGGTGCTGCGCGGCGACGTTGAACCGGGCGACGAGGCCACGATGGTGCCGCTGATTCCCGAACCGGACGATATTCTGTTAGTATTCGCGGGCGGGGAGGAGTCCAACTCCTCTTCAGTGATACCAAGCTGGGGGCCCAAGGTAGGCTCCACCGCCGTTACCAAGGTAGTCCGTCCCGTCTGATTATCAACCCGCAAAAACAGGTGAACCCATGACCACCCTCAGCCACCGAGCAGACGCCATTTTTGCCGACGCTCGCGCGCTCCAGGAAGACGCCCTGGAGATGCTGGAGTTGGGCAAGATAAGGAACGCCGCCGAAAAAGCCTGGGGCGCGACCAAGCGGGCCACCGACGCTCTCATCCTGGCACGCACCAGTAATGAACCGGAAAGGACGCCGGAAACCTCTGCTGAACTGCGTGCCCTGGCGGGCCGAGACCCCGAGGTGCAGAGCCTGGTCGGACGCTATTATTCGAGGCAGGGCGTATTGCATGGCGATTGCTTCTACCTGGGCCTTTGCGAACCCCTGGAAGATACGGAGCGTCGCATCCGGGAAACGGCCACCTACATCGACGACGCGGAACGATTGGCTGCATAAAGGAGAACTGAACATGGCAACCCAAACCTACCAACTGGTCAACCCGGTCACTGAGCCGGTCATCGCGCCTTTCGACGGGGCGCCGCGCCTGCCCTCGCTGGCCGGCACTCGCGTCGGCCTGATCGACGACAGCAAGCGCAACGCCGACGTGCTGCTGGAAGAGCTGGCCGAGGTGCTGCGCAACCGCTATGAAATCCGCGAGGTCCGCTGGCTCCGCAAGCCCAGCGCATCCCGGCCGGCCGACCCGCAGGAGTTGCAGGAACTGGTGGCCAACGTGGACTCGGTGGTGGTCGCCATCGGAGATTGAGGGAGCTGCAGCGCGTGCAGTGTGCACGACGGAATCCACGTTGAGAAGGCCGGCCTCCCCTCCGCCACCATTTGCACCGACCGCTTCATCCCCACCGCCAACGCCATGGCCAAGATGTGGGGCGCGGAAGACTACCCGACCATCTTCACAGCACACCCCATCGAGAATCTGGCCCGCCCGGCCCTCCGTGAACGCGCCGAGGGTCTGGCGACGGAAGTGGTGGCCATCCTGACCGGCGGCTGAATCTACCTGACCGTACCGGAACCACGTAGGGGCGAATAATCATTCGCCCCTACAAATAATTTAAGCCTTTCCCGGAGGAAGACTCCATGACCGCGCAACCGGATACGCAGCCCGCTACGGACATCGATCAGACGCTCCGGCGCATCCGGAACATTGCCGCAATCGTCGCCCTGACCGCCGCGACCGCTGCCGCCGTGGTGCTTATCGTCCTGATGGTGTCGCTGTATCCATCCCTGCGGCGAACTGTGGAGAACTTTGAAACAGCCAGCGTCTCGGCAGCGTCAGCCGCCGCCGACTTTGCGGCAGTCTCTGACGCGACAGCACAGAACCTGGCCGAGACTTCCGTGCATCTCAACGAGGCTGCGGTCAATTTCAAGGAAGTGTCAGAAAACCTCCGACAAAACTCGCTGGGCGACAGCATCGCGGAGTCCATAATGCGGATGCTAAATGAGGAAACCCTGCAGGCCGGACGCTAGGCGCTAATCAACTCTATACAGTCCCCGAAACGGCGAAAGTCCGCGGTATTGAGGTCAGCAGCCGGCGCTAAGATGGCATGGGTATTTACCAGGACGTTGGTGTCAACGAACATCAGCGCGTTACATCCTTTCATCGTATAGATCTTCCCGCCTGAGGCTCAGGCCCTCCGGTCAAACTCCAACTGAGTGTACGGGCCACATTTCGTCGAGCGTGGGCCGGCGAGCGTCCGGCGGAAGGTTTCTCCGGAACGTCAATGTCTCGGCGCTCACGTTCACCTCAGCCGTCTTCCATCCGGCAGTAAGCCAAGTGCGCCCGTGGGTATGACTGCTGTCGTTTGCCCACCAAGCCGGATAACGGCGCGCAGACGGAGGCAGTTTGAAGCCGACTACGGCCTCGATTTCGGAGAAGGACGCCCGCCATTCTTGGATCGCCAAGCTACGCAGGTGCGTATGAAGTTTCCGGTACTTGCCTCGGTATGGGGTCATGGTGAGTCTCCCCGTCAGCGTCCCGCCGCCGCCTCTGCGTCCCGCAAATCAGGCGGCAGCAGGTTGGGGATGCCGTCGGCGATGGGATAGCGCTCGTCACAGAAGGCACAGGCCAGCGTGCCGGTCAGCACCTCGCCGGCGTCCGGGGCGTCATCGGGCGCTATGGTCTCCGCCTCCAGTGTCAGCGGACCTTTGCAGACCGGGCACGCGATGATGTCCAGCAGGTCGGTTCTCATGGTCCAATCAGTCCTCGCTCGAAAAGCCAGGCCAGCACGTCGGCCAGGCCGATCACTATGACGCCGACTATGGTCAGAGCGGCCGGACCGGATAGCGCGCGGCCAATACCGGCCGTGTCGTTGCCTCGCCGCCGGGGAAGCAACCAGGCGACGGCAAAAGCGTACACCGCCAGCACGATTTTGGCGACCAATACGGCGGTGTAGGCAATGCCGGCGGCATCCGACGTCAGTCGGTCCACCGTGAGTATCACGCCGGTGATGATCAGGACGGCGATGGCGGTCACGACGATGGGTCTGAACTCGGCGGCCAGGACGCGGCCCACCAACCCGTTGGCGTCGCCGATTTCATTACGCAGCGAACGCAGAGCCGGTCGCGCCGCCAGCAGCATGAACAGGCTCCCGCCGATCCAGGTGACAGCGGCCAGGGCATGCGCCCAGCGTATAATGAGCAGGATAGCGTCTAAAACCGGCATGGTTGGGAACGGGCAGTTTTTATTTTCTTGACGAAATTCCCGCCCCCGTATCAAGTACGGGGTCGCAATGACTTGGGCTAACCCAGCAGGTCGTCCAGTATGTCCGTCAAGCGGTCGTAGTCCATACGGCTGATCTCCATGATGTGAACTCGCCCCGCCTGGTCGATGAAGTACGTGGTGGGAAAAAACTGCACGGCGTATTCCTGGGCCACCATCGCCCGCACGTCGGTGGCGAAGTCAAAGGTCAGCCCCAGCTCGTCAACGAACTGCCGCGCCTCGACCTCGGTATCGAACCCCTGTGGCACGAACAGCCCGATGATGCGGACGTTGCGCCCCTGGTACTCCTCCCAAACTTCCTGGAAGGCCGGCATCTCGTCACGGCACGGCGGGCAGGAAGGATACCAGAAGTTGATTACGACCACTTTGCCCCGCTGTTCCGACAGGCGAAACTGCTCGCCGGCGAAGGTGGTCAGGGCAAAGTCGGCGGCCGGCTGTCCCGTCGAGCAGCCCGCCGCTCCAGCCGACAGCAAAATTGCCAGGGCTGCGATTGCAGCGGGCAACAACGGCGCTGGGATTTTCGGGCGTGTGAGAGATTGTTTCACCGGAATGTGTCCCATAGAGGCGGCGACACATTGTAGGTTTGGCCGCCAGGACGGTCAAACTGCTCCGCCGCCGATGGCAGGGCCTTTTCAAAGTCGCTTTTGCCATTGCAATTCCGCCTCTGGCGGATGGCAATCTCGCGCCGGAAGCGGGGTTCGTACAGACGAAACCATCCTACCTCCCCCGAGATTGCCGTCCGCCTGCGGCGGACTACGCTCCTCGCAATGACTTTGCAAAGGCCCTGCGCCGATGATTGTGTTGTATTCTGAAAACCATGACGTCGCCAACTGACATCGCGATCCAACCGATGACCCCGGCAGATTGGCCCACCGTCCGCAGTATCTACGCCGACGGCATAGCCACGGGCAACGCAACCTTCGAGACTCAAGCGCCGGACTGGGACACCTGGGATCGCAACCATCTTCCCACGTGCCGGGTGGTGGCCCGACGCAGTGGTTTGGTGGTGGCCTGGGCCGCCCTGTCGCCGGTGTCAAGCCGGGCCTGCTATGCCGGCGTGGCCGAACACAGCATCTACGTGGACGAAACGCACCGGGGCCTGGGGATCGGCAAAAACCTGCTCTGCGAGTTTGTGCAGCAGACCGAAACCGCCGGCTTCTGGACCCTGCAGAGCAGCATCTTTCCCGAAAATCGGGCCAGCATCGCCATACATCTGGCCTGCGGCTTCCGCATCCTGGGCCGTCGCAAGCGCGTAGCCATGCTCAACGGCGTCTGGCGTGACACGGTTATCGTCGAGCGCCGCAGCACGGTGGCGGGGGTTTAGAGCAGGGACAACCCCGTCGCACATACAGACGAAGCGTCTGAGCCGCTGCGTAGGTTCCCCCAATTTGACCGCCCGCCGGCCTGCCGTCTATACTGCCCGCCGAGTGGCCGGCGCCGCTCTTCCCTGCCGGTTTGCCTCAGTCACTACCTCATCCCTGCCGCCGGATTCGACCGGCGATGTTCCTGACAGAGGAGGTGTATTTTGCCGAATAAAGTACCCATCACGGTCACCGTGAATGGTCGTTCCCACTCCGCCGACGTGGAGCCGCGCACGTTGCTGGTTCACTTCCTGCGGGAAACCCTGAACCTCACCGGAACCAAGATCGGCTGCGACACCAGCCAGTGCGGGGCCTGCGTGGTGCGAATGAACGGCACCACCATGAAGTCCTGCACCGCCTTTGCCGTGCAGGCCGACGGCGCCGACATCACCACCATCGAGGGCCTGGCCCAGGACGGCAACCTGACTGCCGTCCAGGAAGCCTTCTGGAACCAGCACGGCCTCCAGTGCGGCTACTGCACCGCCGGTATGATCATGTCGGTCACCGAGATCCTGGAGCGCAACCCGAACCCCTCCGCCGATGAAGTTCGCTCCGGTTTGGAAGGCAACATGTGCCGTTGCACCGGCTACAACAACATCGTCAGGGCCGCTCTGGCCGCCGCTGCTGCCGGACAAGGAGGCTGACGCCATGACTACCCGTATATTCGGCTCCGGCATCCGGCGTAGGGAGGACCCCCGCCTGATCACCGGCCAGGCCGCCTACACCGACGACATCAAGCTGACCGGCATGGTCCACGCGGCCATCCTGCGCAGCCCATCACCGGCATCAACACCGACGCGGCCAAGTCCGCTCCCGGCGTCCGGGCGGTGTACACCGGCGCGGACACGGCCGGCGTGCTCAATCCCATTCCCTGCGCCTGGGCCATCCCCGACTCCGACCTGAAAGCCGTGGCCTACCCCGCCATCGCGACTGATGTCGTCCGCTACGTGGGCGACGCCGTGGCAGTGGTGGTGGCGGAGAACCGCTACCAGGCCGAAGACGCCCTGGAACTCATCGAAGTCAACTACGAACCGCTGCCGGCCATCATCAACCCCGAAGCAGCCCTGGGCGACGGCGCGCCCCAACTTCACGAGGACGCCCCCAACAACCAGGCGTTCCACTGGGTGGCTGCCGGCGGCGATACCGACGCGGCCTTTGCCGACGCCGCCGTGACGGTCAGCGAGACCATCAACCAGCAGAAGCTGATCCCCACCCCCATGGAGACCCGCTCCGCCATCGCCTCGTGGTCGGCGGCCATGGGCGAGCTTACCCTGTGGAACACCACGCAGAACCCCCACATCGCCCGCTTTGTGACCTGTCTGGTCACCGGCATTGCCGAGCACAAGATCCGCGTCATCGCGCCGGAGGTCGGCGGCGGGTTCGGCGCGAAAATCGCCGTCTATCCCTGGGAAATGATCACCGCCTTCTGCTCCATGCAGCTGGGCGTGCCGGTCAAGTGGACCGAGACGCGCACCGAGAACTACGTCGCCACCACCCACGGCCGCGACCATGTCGAATACGTGGAGATGGCCGCGGACGCCAATGGCAAGGTCACCGGCGTCCGCAGCGTCGTCTATGCCGGCATGGGAGCGTACCTGTCCACCGCCGCGCCGGGCATCCCGACCATCCTGCACGGCCTGATGTACTCCGGCCCCTACGACATCGCCAACATCAAGGCCGACGTGTACGGCGTGTTCACCAACTCCACCCCCGTGGAGGCCTATCGCGGCGCCGGTCGTCCCGAAGCCACGTTCCTGCTGGAACGTCTGATGGACAAGGTCGGTGACGCCGTGGACATCGACTCCGTGGAAGTGCGCCGCCGCAACCTCATTGAGCCCTTCGACAACAACCGCGACGTTGCCATCGGCATCACCTACGACAGCGGCAACTACTCCGCCGCGCTGGACCAACTCCTGGGCCACATCGGCTACGGCCAGTTCCGCCACGACCAGGAACACGAGCGGGAGCATGGCACCTTCCGGGGCATCGGCATCGCCTGCTACTGCGAGATCTGCGGTCTGGGTCCGTCCCAGGTGGCCGGCGCGGTGGGTTTCGGCGGCGGCCTGTGGGAGTCCGCAACCGTCCGCATCTACGCCACCGGCAAGGTCAACGTGTTCATTGGAACGTCGCCCCACGGCCAGGGCGAGGAAACCACCTTCGCCCAGATTGTCGCCGACGAGATCGGCGTTGACGTGGACGACGTGGAGGTGATCCACGGCGACACCGACAACACGCCCATGGGCTGGGGCACCTACGGCAGCCGCACCACCGTGGTCGGCGGAGCCGCCGTCGCCCTGACCATGCGCAAGCTGCGGGACAAGGCCCGCGTCATCGCCGCCCACCTGCTGGAGGCTGACGAGGCCGACATCGAGTACGAAGACGGCCAGTTCTTCGTCCGTGGCGCTCGGGATCGTTCCCAGAGCATCCAGGACATCGCCCTGCAGGCCAACGTGGCCTGGAACCTCCCCGAAGGCATCGAGCCGGGCATGGAGGCCAACACCTACTACGACCCGCCCAACTTCAGCTACCCCTTCGGCGCTCATGCTGCCATCGTCAGCATTGACCCGGACAACGGCCACATCACGCTGGACCGCTACGTCGCCGTTGACGACTGCGGTCCCCAGATCAACCCGATGGTTGTGGAAGGACAGGTTCACGGCGGCGTAGTGCAGGGAGCCGGCCAGGCCCTCTGGGAAGGCGCGGTCTATGACGACAACGGCCAACTGCTCACCGGCTCGATGATGGACTACGCGATCCCCCGCGCCCACCTGGTGCCGGACATCGAGGTCCACTCCACCGTAACGCCGTCGCCGCACAACCCCCTGGGCGTCAAGGGCATCGGCGAGACGGGAACCATCGCCTCCACCGCCGCCATCTACAGCGCGGTCATGGACGCCCTCAAGCCGCTGGGCATATCAGGCCTTGATATGCCGCTGACTCCCGAAAAGGTGTGGCGGGCCATCCAGGCCAGCGGCTACACCGGCAACGGCCACGGGCATGACCACGGACACGGTCATGATCATGGCCACGGCCACAACCACTAACCGGCGCCGGAATTAGGAGGACTGATTGCAATGTTTGCAGCAGATTTTGAATACCGGAAGGCCGGTTCGATCATGGAAGCGGTACAGTTGCTGGCCGACAACCCGGGGGCCAAGCTCCTGGCTGGCGGTCACAGCCTGATCCCGCTGATGCGGTTCCGGCTGGCCCGCCCGGAGGTGGTCATCGACATCGGCGGCATCGCCAACCTGCGGGGGATCACCGTCAGCGGCGACACCATCAACATCGGCACGCCGAAATCGCCAACTCCGCCGACGTGCAGCGGGCCAACGGCCTGCTGGCCGAGGCGGCCGGCGGCATCGGCGACCCGGCGGTACGCAATCGCGGCACCATCGGCGGCAACCTGGCCCACGCCGACCCGGCCTCCGACTGGGCGACGGTGCTGACCGCGCTGGGCGCGACCGTATCGGCGCAGGGGTCGGCCGGCAGCCGCACTATCGCCGTGGCCGACCTCATCGAGGACGCCTTCACCACCGTCCTCGGCGAGAACGAGCTGATAACCACCATCAGCGTCCCCACGCTGGCCGCCAACC
>JAGWBI010000040.1:0-422 GCA_021295965.1 Dehalococcoidia bacterium
GACGATGAGACGGTCAGCGTCAAGCCGGCCGGTGATTCCTGCCGTCTGCCCGTCCGCCGGTGCGTCGCCGGTGCGTTCACGCTCCCGCCGTATTTGCTGCTGGACGTGGGCGGCGAGCCGGGCGGTCCACTCTCGCACCGTCCCGTTGGCCCGCGCCGCCCGGGCCAGGTCGGCCCACTGCGTCGCCGGGACTTCTACCGGACGCCGGCGACGGTTGCCGTCTGTGGCCGGCGGGAACCGCAAGGAACACGACATGATCAGGTCGATGAACTGCTCCCGGTCGATGGTGGGATCGGCGTCCGCATCGCCGTCCATCCGCCAAAGGCGGACCAACGCCAGCGCACCCAGCAGGAACCGCCCGGCGCCGGTGTCGGCCAGCGTCCGTCGCGGCGCTCCGGAACTGGGTATGCCGGCAAAATCCA
>JAGWBI010000040.1:449-1306 GCA_021295965.1 Dehalococcoidia bacterium
CCGCGATACGATGGAAAGGCACGTCGTCAACGATGGCGCTGATGCGCCGCACCACCGTCCGAACCTCCTCCACCGGGTCGGGCGCGACGGTGACGGACAGGGCGTTGTCGGCAACGGCCCGCCGCAACGGCATTGCGCCATCCGTCGTGGCGTCCCCACCGGTCAGCCGGTCATACAGGGCCAGCGCCGGCCCGTCGGCGTCGCCATCGCCGTTCAACCCGATAATGACCCGGCACTTGCCCCGTTCCAAAAGCGTCTGCATCAACACCAGCTCACCGTCGGTTGGATGCCGGGGGAAATAGTAGATGACCGCCGGCTCTGTGCCATGCGGCCAATGGTCAGTCAATGCCTGTGCCGCCAGCGACGGCAGTTCGTACCGGGTGTAGTAACCCTCCCGGTTCAACAGCACCCGGTATTCGCCGTACAGCGTGGGCAGATCCAGGCCGGCTGCGGCGACGGCGGGTGTAGCCTCAACGTCCTCAAGAGCGGCCCGCTGCTCCCACTGGCGGAAGGCGCCGGCCAGTTCGGTGTACAGCCGGCGACACGGCCGGCGACAGGCCAAGGCGGGATGATTCCAGCCACCGGTCAACCACCCGGCGCACGGCCTGGGATTCGTGGAGACGGTTCAGCGCCTGGCGCGGTCCGCCCGCCAAAGGCGGACCACCATCACCTTCCGCCGGGCGCAGGATGGGCCGGGCCAGTTCAGCCGCCAGCCGCTCGCCCGTTTGTGCCGTGACGTTGAGCACGTTGCGCGCTCCCAGCAGGTGCCGCACCGACGCGGCCACGTCCAGGTGGGTCGTGATGACCACCACCCGGGCAAAGAGGTCATCGCCGCCGTCCTGCTGCGCGGCCGCAAC
>JAGWBI010000040.1:1442-2697 GCA_021295965.1 Dehalococcoidia bacterium
GGCCAGTGATGGATTCTTAACGCAAAGACGCAGAGGCGCAAAGGATTTTAGATTGCCGCGTCGCTGCGCTCCTCGCAATGACAGAGTGGTGGACACAGGGCTGATGCGTACCTACTTTGATCAAACCTTCATGGGACACCTGCAACAGGATACTGAAGTTCACTATTGGACACGTTCCACCCAAGCCCAATTGTTTCTTTGCGACTCTGCGTCTTCGCGTCTTTGCGTTAAAACTCCGTGCCATGGTCTGCGGCGCGTCTCATTCCAACCAACTGGGTACGCGTGAAGGACAAGGGTCGTTGACCCGCCGGGGCGCCGCAACCTACAATCCGGCCAATTCGCCATATCCAGGAGCTTCCCATGACCACCTCCGCCAACGACTACACTCATCCCGAATATCTCACCGATCCCGCGTGGGTGGCCGCGCATCTGGACGACCCCAACGTGGTCGTGCTGGATTGCGCCAACACCGCCGACGCGTGGCAGCGGGGGCATATTCCCGGCGCGGCCCACGTCGCCGACAACTGGGCCAAGAACCCCGACTCTGCCCTTGGCCCCGGCGCTCGCGGTCAGCACGTGATGACGCCCGATCAGTTCAAGGCCATGGCCGAGGGCCTGGGCATCGGCGACGATACCACCGTCGTCACCTACGACCACGCCCAGGGTCTCACCGCCGCGCGGATCTGGTGGGTGTTCAACTACTATGGCCACCGCAACGTCATGGTCCTCAACGGCGGCTGGCGGGCGTGGGTCAACGCCGGCCAGCCCATCGACTTCGGCCGGCCCAAGGCTCCGGGTTCAGTCACCTTCACCCCTCGCGCCGACGAGTCGTTCATCGCCAGCGGCGACGAGCTGAAATCCGCCTGCTCATTGGAAGGCGGGATCGGGGACAACGTGGTGGTGTGGGACGTGCGCAGCGACGGGGAATGGGACGGCACCGCCGAGAACTACGTCAACAAGCGGGCGGGTCACGTGCCCGGCGCGGTGCATCTGGAATGGTTCCACCTGATGGACCGCAACACCCACGAGTTCAAACCGGCCGACGAAATCCGCCGCATCCTCACCGAACACGGCATCACCCCGGACAAGACGGCGTACTCCTATTGACAGGCCGGCATCCGTGCGGCGCACGGAAACTTCGTACTCCGCCTCGTCGGTTTCGAGAACGCCAAAAACTACGACGCCTCCATGGGAGAATGGGCCAACCGGGACGACACGCCGCTTACGGTGTAGCCAAGAGCGACGGGAGGCTGAT
>JAGWBI010000040.1:2782-5635 GCA_021295965.1 Dehalococcoidia bacterium
TTTAAACGGAAGTGGATACACGTGAACGACGAGAGCCGAGCGATGAAAATACTCAGTCCGACCATGAACATATCCGGCGGCGCGGCCATCATATCCGGTGGCGCAGCTCTTGCGCTGATTGGTTTCCTGCTGTACCGACAGGTGCGGGAGGCGGAACGACGCGCCGCCGCCGCCGAAGCCACGACGGACCAACTGCGCGGCGAACTGACCGAATTGCGCGCTGAACTGGCCTCCCATCGCCAGACGCGCCGGTTGCGTCGCCCCCGCTAGAACCATCCGCAGCCGATGGCCCGCAAGGTCAGGATACGGCGGGTAATCGACGGCGATTCGCTAGAGGTCAAATACGCCGGGCTGTTCAGCTTTCTGCGACGCCCCTTCCAGGTGCGGCTCTACGGCATCGACGCGCCGGAATTGGCGCAACCCTTTGGCCCGGAAGCGCGGGATCAGTTGACCTCGCTGGTGCGAGGACGCGGCATACGGCTGGAGGAGATGGCCAAAGACCGCTACGGGCGCACCGTCGGGCTGGTCTATCCCGGCTCCCGCCGCCGCGAATGCGTCAATGTGGCGATGGTGCGCTCCGGCATGGCCTGGTGGTATCGACGCTACGGTGGCCGGGAGTTGGGTTTTCCCGAAGCGGAGGCGGAGGCCAAAACGCGCCGGCGCGGCGTATGGAAAGACGGCCGACGTTCCCAGCGCCCCTGGGACTACCGCGCCAATATGCGTCGGGCGCGGCGAAGACGGCGGCGGGCGCGCCGGCCGTCGATCTGGGGCGCGGTCGCCATCGCTCTGGCTATTTTGGTTGCGCTGCTGATGCTGGCGCGCGAATTGCTGTGGTAGCCGCCTGCGCCCGAGCGCGATGCCTGCCCGCTGGTCAACATCTCCCCCGCTTCGGTTTACGCCTACCGCTTCAACTGCGTAACTCCTATGACATCCTGAAGGCGCAGTGGTTGGTCCCACACCATTATTTCGGAAACCCCCAGGCCGACCGGGGCCAGTAGATGGCCCACACCCTGCCGATGATGTGATCCTCCGGCAGGGGCCCCCAATGGCGGGAATCCCGGCTGCCGGTGCGGTTGTCTCCCAGGACGAAATACTCGTCGCCGGCCAGTTGCACGGCGTGCATATGGGTATGGCCGAGGAAGTCCAGGTAGGGCTCGTCCAGCGTCCGGTTGTTGACGGTGACCTTTCCATCCGCGATTGCCACCAGGTCGCCGGGTTCGCCGATGATGCGTTTCACGAACTGGCGATCCGGTTCCAGGGGGTAGTTGAAAACAATGACGTCGCCCCTGTGCGGCGGTCGGATGGCGTGGATCAGCTGCGGTTCTCCAGGATTCCAGAAGGGGATGATCTTCCCCAGCCGCTCGGTATCGACCTGGTAGTACACCAACTTGTTGACCATCAGGTAGTGTCCGGGCATCAGCGTGGGCCGCATGCTGGAGCCTTCGACGCGGAAGTTGGCCACCGCCACCTGGATGGCGATGAAAACGAAGACGCCAATCAGGGCGGCCTCAAACAGTTCCCTGGTCCAGTTGGTCTGGTTCATTGTGAATCTTCCCGCATCCGAAGGATTATTTTAGCAAAGCCCGCGTGGATAGGGCTGATGCGTGCCCACTGTCGGCGAATTGTCATTGGAGTCACGCAGTTGAGCCATTGCACCGGGCATTTGCGCAAAGGCGCGAAGACGCAAAGACGCAGAGGGCGTTTTGTCATTGTATTTGGCTTGCTCGCGGATGGATGTCGGTATTCAAGCGCGGGGTCGCAATGACGGGTTGAACCAAACTGGGTAGGCGTGAGGCGACCGTTAGCGTTGCAATTCAGGTGGTTTCTACCCGTAGGGGCGAATAATTATCCGCCCCTACCCGCACTAGCTGCGGCGTCCACCGAAATCAAACCACCTAATGCGGAACCCTACCGCGAGCGACCCGGCCCGTTGACTACTTTCGGCTGCCCATTTAACATACCTAACCGACCCCTCCGTTGCATCCGTCGACTCCGGGCCGGCCTTGTCGCGCCAACTGCTGCCCATCCTAAAGGTGTTGTTATGCCCACCACGCTTGACGAACTGAAGATATTTTCCGGCAACGCTCACCCCCAACTGGCCCAGGACGTGTGCAACTACCTGGGCATTCCAATGGGTGCGAGCGAGGCGTTCAAGTTCGCCAACGACAACACCTTCGTCCGCATCCACGAAAACATCCGGGAGCGCGACGTTTTCATCGTTCAGCCCACGGTTGCGCCCACCAACGACAACCTGATGGAATTGCTGATCATGATCGACGCCTGCAAGCGGGCGTCGGCCGGCCGGATCACCGCCGTCGTCTCCTACTACGGATACGGGCGAACCGACAAGAAGGACCAGCCCCGGGTTCCCATCACCGCGCGGCTGGTCGCCGACCTGCTGACCACCGCCGGGGCCGACCGGTTGCTGACCCTTGACCTCCACGCCGGACAGATCCAGGGATTCTTCAACATTCCGGTGGACGAGCTCACCGCCGAGCCAATCCTGTCCAACTACTTCGCCGAGAAGGGACTGGAGGACCTGGTGCTGGTGGCCGTTGACTTCGGCATCAGCAAGCGGGCCCGGGACATGGCGGAGCGCCTGGGCGTTCCGGTGGCCGTCATCGAAAAGCGACGGACCGCCAACGACGACCGCTCGGAGACCCTCAACGTCATCGGCGACGTCCGCGGCAAGCGCGCGCTGACTTTTGACGACGAGATCCTCACCGGCGGCACCATCGTCAACGCCGCCAACGCCCTGCTCAACGCCGGCGTAACGGAGGTATTCTGCTGCGCCACCCACCCGGTGTTCGCTCCCGCCGCGCCCAAGCTGCTCAAGGAAAGCCCCTTCAAGGA
>JAGWBI010000040.1:5697-23880 GCA_021295965.1 Dehalococcoidia bacterium
CTGGGCGAGGCCATCCGCCGGATCCACGAAGGCCGCTCGGTGGGCGAGATGTTTCAATAGGCCATTGTGTGGGCCAAGTAATCCAAAGGCTCAATGCGCCGAGCAGCTGTTGAGGCCCTGGCAACGCATCGGCCGGCTGAACTATGCCCAGAGCAGCCCTGTCAATGCCGTCAGTCGTCCCCGAAAAGTGGTTCCAACTTTTCCAGTAACCGGTCCACATCGTCCAAAGCCTCATCTACGACCTGCGCTTCCATGTCATCTTCGTAGAAGTTGATATGCAGGCTGTTGGCGACCTGAAAGAGTTGCATCATCTCCTTGTCGCCAGTTTCGGAACGCAGGCGCCGCGCGGCGCGGTGGATGTAACGATGGCCCCGGTGTTCCCACCCACGCCTCTCAGCGATGGCTTTGACCATCTGGGCGGTGGCGCCCCAGCCCTTTTCGGACGCCTGCCGAGCGTCCCCGCGCTCCAGTTCCTCCCGGGCTTGGCGCAGCAGTTGACGGCTGGCCACCTGGTATTTGCGCGACACCAATGCGGTTAGCTCTATTGCTGGAGCAGCGGTTCAACTTTGTCCAGGAACCGCTCCACGTCGTCGAGGCTTTCCGCGACGGTTTCTGCCTCCAACCAATCCTCGAAATAATTTCCGTTGAGACTGTTGGCTACGTGAAACAGCCGGCTGATCTCCTGGTCGTCGGTCTCCTCCCGAAGACGGCGCACAGCGGTGAACAGCTGCGCATGGTCGCTATGCCCCCACTGGCGTCCCTCGGCTACGGCCTTCACCATCTGGGCGGCGGCAGACCAGCCTTTTCCCGAGGCTTCGCGCAAGTCGCCACGCTCAAGTTGCGTGTGTGCTTGTTTCAGCAATTGACGGCTGGCTTCCTGATAAGTTTGCGTGGTCATGGCGTCTTCCACCGTAGGTAGCATCTATAACAATAGTGACACAGTTGACTCGGGAGTCAACAGGGGGATGCCCACAATTTCGCCGCTGCTGCGCTGGACATCCCCAGCGCCGGTCGGTATCATTCCCGGACAGGCTCTAGCGCGGTGTCGCGCTGAGATGTGGGCCGGCCACGCCCGCATCCCGTCGGATCAGGAGGGCGCCTATGGTCGCGGTTGCCAGCGAGTCCACCGATCTCATCGCCCGCGTGTCCGAATACGTGGACGACGCGGCCCAACTTGACCGCATCAGCTCCGCTTATGATTTCGCGGTACGGTGCCACGATGGGCAGATGCGCCTCTCCGGCGACCCCTACATCGTGCATCCCCTGGCCGCCGCCACCATCCTGGCCGACCTGTATCTCGACCCCGACACCATAATTGCGGCGCTCCTCCACGACGTGATGGAGGACTGTGGCGTGGACATGGCGGACCTGGAGGGAAGATTCGGCCGGGACGTGGCCCGACTGGTGGACGGCGTTACCAAGCTGACCCGCGTCGATTACCGGCCCCCCGATGCCGAGGCCAACGGCGCGGCTCCCACGGAAAACCTTTACGCCGAAAGCCTGCGCAAGATGCTGGTCGCCATGGCCGAGGACATCCGCGTGGTCCTCATCAAGCTGGCCGACCGCCTCCACAATATGCGGACGCTGGACCCGCTGCCCGAACACAAGCGCCAGCGCATCGCCCAGGAAACCCTGGACGTGTACTCCCCGCTGGCCCACCGCCTGGGCATCTGGGAACTGAAGTGGCAGCTGGACGACCTGGCTTTCCGCCACCTCAACGAGGCCAAGTACCGGGAAATCTCCCGGATGCTGGCCGCCCGCCGCTCCCAGCGCGAAGCCTACGTGGCCGATGTCGCCGAGAGCCTGCGCCACGAGTTGTCCGAAAATGGCCTGCGCGCCGACGTGAACGGGCGACCCAAGGGCATCTACTCCATTCACCGCAAGATGGAGAAATACGCCGCCGAGGGGAAAGAACTCAGCGACATCTTTGACCTGTACGCCCTGCGGGTCATCGTTGACGAGATCGCCGACTGCTACGCCGCCCTGGGGATCACCCATCGGCTGTGGAGCCCGATGCCCGGTCAGTTCGACGATTACGTCGCCACGCCGAAACAGAATATGTACCAGGCCCTGCATACCACCGTGTTGTGTGACGGCGGGCATCCCCTGGAAGTGCAGATCAAGACCCATGATATGCACCAGGTTGCCGAGTACGGCGTGGCCGCCCACTGGCGCTACAAGGAGCGCGCCGGGTCCAACGGAAGCAGCGCCAGCTTCGAGGAGCGCATGACGGGCTTGCGGCGACTGCTGGAACTGCAGCGGGAAACGCCGGACACCGACGAGTTCCTGGATCGCGTGCGGGAAGACCTGTTCCACGACCAGGTCTTCGTCTATACGCCCAAGGGCGACATCATGGAACTGGCCGCCGGCTCCACCCCCATCGACTTCGCCTACAAGATCCATACTGACCTGGGCCATCGCATCTCCGGCGCCAAGGTCAACGGCCGGTTGGTATCCCTGGACACCCCGCTGGAGAATGGCGACACCGTTGAGGTCGTCGCCGGCAAGACCGGCCGGGGCCCGTCGCCCGACTGGCTGAACCAGGCGCGAGGTTACGTCGCCACCAACAGCGCGCGCCAGAAGATACGCTCCTGGTTCAACCGCCAGGCCCGCAGCGCCAACATCGCCCGGGGGCGCGACCTGCTCCGCCGCGAAATGCACCGCATGGGCGTCAGGATGTCCGACCGGGAGGTGCTGGAAGCCTGTCGCTACGACACGATGGAAGACCTTCTGGCCGCCATCGGCTCCGGCGAGCTGAGCGACTCGGCCCTGGCCGCGCGACTGACCCAGCATCGCCGGGAGGATACGGAAGAAGCGGAGTGGATGCCCAGGATCAGGAGCAACCTGCCCCTTTCCAGCCCATCGTCGGGCATCTCCGTCCTCGGCGTGGGTGACCTGCTCACCAGCATCGCCCGGTGCTGCAACCCCATCCAGGGCGATCCCATCATCGGCTTCGTGACCCGCTCCCGAGGCGTCAGCGTCCACAAGGTGGGCTGCATCAACGTGCTGAACGAGGACGAGAAGGAGCGTCTGGTGCCGGTGTCCTGGGGACAGAAGCGGGAGCTGTATCCGGTGCGTATCCGCATCGAGGCCATGGACCGCGTCGGCCTGCTGCGGGACGTGACCACCAAGGTATCGGACGACAAGATCAACATCGCCTGGGTGGTGACGCGGGAGAACGACGATGCCACGGTGAGCATGGAACTCACCATCCACGTCAAGGACCTGGAAGAGCTGAACCGGGTGTTCTCCCGCATCGAGGGGATACGCGGCGTAACCTCCGTCAACCGGGTCACCAGCAGCCCGCTGCGCCAAACCGAACGCTAGAGCCTGTTGACAATCAGCGCGACTGGCTTGGTACAAAGCCCTGTGAAGCAATATGCTCCGCATCATCTCCTACACCCTATGTACCATCGGACTGGCAATTCTTCGCCGTTACCATGTTCAACTATGTGTCGAGCGAGCTTAGCGGTGATCTTGACATACAACAAGCTCTTGCCTTCATCTGACTAGCCATCGTCGGCATCTTGTTCCTCATACCGGGCGTCTGTCTTATCCTGTTCGCCCTATCCTGAATCCCCGCTCAACCAGGAGCTTCTCCTGTCTACTGACCCCAATGATCTTGACCTCCGTCTGATTGCCATGGAAATCGCCATCGCTGAATTAGGTGCAAATATCGACACTACTATCGCACCGTGGCGCATTAAAGAAGCCATCGACCAACGAGGATATACCGATCACTCCGATAGAATCTTCTCTCGTGTTTTCGACCTCATCGATGGCCGTGTACCTCCTGCCCCACTCTCATCATCATCCTACGAGACACTACTCTTGGCGCAACATTCAGCCCATCTGATGATGGTGCGCGCAATCCTCAAATTCTTATTCATGGAGACGCCAAATCAAGATGAACTTTACAGAATCTACACTCAACTCCTGATTGACCAAACACAACAACCTCCATACACCGACCTCTCCCCAGAAATCGCTCTTCACATACAAGAATCAGGCGCTGATTTTCTCCGCACGGTTTTCTCCATCCAAGATTGAGCCACGTAAAATGGGCACGACCGGCTCTATCCCAAAATGAGATGCTTGTCCCAAAAGTTGTCTCAAAATGGCTATTATGAGACAAAGCCATTGACAGCCAAATTTCATTCGGCCTCAGTTTGGCAATGTTCCCCGCCGTCAGCGCAACAATCATCCTCTAAACCAGAAGGAGACGACCATGCCACGAGGTGGAAACGACGACAACCGAGCGAACCAAATGAACCCGAACAACGATGCCTACTGGCAGTCGCGCGGGTTCGACGGACGCCCTGAAGACGACGATTACGACGACGATGAAGAGACGGTAACTACGCCAGGAACCGATCAATCAACTTCGCAACCGCAAAACCCAAGCCAATAAATCCAACGGGGCAGGATTTGATCCTGCCCCGTAACTTACAGCAGGACATACAGAGGAGATCGGTCCCGCCGCTCGGAGCGCAAGAGAAAGGAACCAACTGGGGTACAAATGACCAAGGTAATCGTTTGGAACATCAACCGGAAACAGCGGGCCTTGCAGGAACTGATGACCATGGGCGCAGACTTGGCCTTGCTGCAAGAGGTGCATCCCGGCGGATGGGAATGGTTGGCCGGCGTCAGGAACGGGGTTGAAGTGACCCCGCATGCGCCGTGGCTGCCTTGGCCCCAATCTCACTATGACCGCTGGCCTCTGGTGGTGAAACTGTCCGACCGAGTTCAGATCGATTGGTTCAGGCCCACAAGTCCCATTCATTGGCCCACTGCCGATGACCTCCCGACCAGCGGAATCGGCACCATTGCCGTTGCCCGGGTGATGCCGGAGGATGATGTACAACCGTTCATTGCAGCTTCAATGTACGCCCGTTGGTCGCGACCCCACCCGACGGCGGGAAACCAAAACTGGATTTATCCCGACGCGTCGGCGCACCGCATCATTTCGGACCTGTCGCTGTTCATTGCCTCCTACGACAGCAACACCCACAGGATCCTGGCCGGCGGCGATCTCAATGTGGCATTTTTTGGTGAGGATGGATTTGATGCCCGGGCCCAGACCATCGTCGACCGGATGGATGCTCTCGGCCTGGAGTACATGGGGCCGCAGTATCCCGACGGTCGTCTTGCTGAACCCAGGCCGGCGCATCTACCTGAGGGTACGCGAAACGTCCCCACTTATTACACCAGGAGCAGAACGCCGGCGAGCGCTCATGTGCAGGTGGACCATGTGTTTGCATCCCGAGGTTTTCACGAGACCGTCGGAACGCGTGCGCTGAACGAAGTCGACGAATGGGGTCCCAGCGATCATTGTCGCGTTCTGGTAGAGATCGGATAGCGTCCGAGCGGGGTTGTCCCAAAATTAGCCGTCCTGTCCCCAAAGACGGCGACTTGTCCCAAGTGTCTGGAAAGATGTTTGCCCAGACAAACACTCTCCACAACTTCCACCACATCGGTCGCAAACCCAATTTCCGGGGTATATGCTGAATTTGTCAACACGCTCTAGGAGAGCGGTCCGACACGCCACACGACCGCGCCACGTGAGGGCAACCCATGTGGTTGCCTCGCGCCCACCTCCAACCGTGTAGGGGCGAATGTTTATTCGCCCCGTCTGTTATGGCCAATCACAGTTTACCCACACCCTCTGCATTCGGGCAGGCCGTCTCCGTCCCGACCGCCATCAAGGTCCTGGTCTCGGTGGCGCTGTTCCTGGGCATCCTGCTGATGCCCACCCCCGAAGGGCTGACCGAGACGGGGCAGCGGGCCCTGGCGGTGATGGTGTTCGCGGTGGCGCTGTGGGCCACCGAGGTGATACCCGTCGCCGTGGCCGGCATCAGCGGCGTGGTGTTGCTGGTGCTGGTGGGAGCCGTGCCGGACGTTGGCGTGGCGGTCTATGGGTTCTCCCAGCCCGTCGCCTACTTCCTCATTGGCATCCTGACCCTGGGCCTGGCGGTGCAGCACTCCGGGCTGGCGGAGCGTTTGGCGACTTTTCTGATGCGCGGTGCGGCCGGCAGCCCGCGCCTCCTCTATGTCCAGATGCTCTTTTCCTTCGCCGCCCTCACCTTCGCCCTGCCGTCCGCCAGCACCCGCGGGGCGATCATGGTACACGTGTACGAGCAGGTGCTGTCGCATTGGAACATACCCCAGGGGCATCCCTTCTACAAAGCGACGATGATGGCCATGGGCAGCCTCAACCGCCTGGGCTCCACTGCGCTGCTGGCCGGGGGCATCACGCCGGTAGTGGCATCGGGCCTACTGGGCGATTTTTCGTGGACCCAGTGGTTCATCCTGATGAGCGTTCCCTTCTACGCCAACCTGGTGGTCGGAGGCAGCGCCCTGTTCCTGTTCTACCGGGCCGGTTTCCGCATCCAGGACGCGGTGGCGGCCCCCATGCCCCTGGAACCCATGAAGGCGGTGGAGTGGCGCGCCGGCGCCATCGTCATGTTGACCGCCATGCTGTGGTTCACCGACTTTGCCCACGGGCTGCATCCGGCGGCGCCGGCCCTGCTGGCGATGTGTCTCATCCTGCTGCCCCGGGTGGGCATACTGGGATGGGGCGAGTTCGAGCGCAACGTGGGCTGGTCCAACTTCTTCGTCATCGCCACGTCACTGTCACTTTCCCACGCGCTGGTGACCACCGGCGCGGCAGCCTGGTTCTCGGAAACCCTGGTCGGCGGCGTATCCCAGGTGGCGTCCAATCCGCTGCTGGTGCTGCTGGCCCTGTGCGTATGCTTTGCCGTGCTTCGGATGCTGCTGCCCAACATCGCCGGCTACCTGGCGCTGGTGATCCCGGTCACCATGGCCGCCGCCGAGTCATTGGGGCTGGACCCGCTGGTGTGCGGCATGGCCGCCGTCGTGGTGGGCGATTCGGCGGTCTATTACGGCGCAGGCGGGACTTCGGCGGTGTTCGTGTTCCAGCAGGCCGGCATCGGCAACCCGGAGATCTTCCGCTTCGGCATCACCATGACCATCCTGGTCATCGCCGTGTTGCTGCTGGCTATCATCCCCTACTGGGGCCTGGTGGGCCACCCTCTGGTCCCGTAGGTTTCGGTTGAGGTGGGGAGGGCTGGGTTCCCGGCACTGGGCAATTGTTCCAGTGGCGATGTCTCCTCCTCGGGAGTGGCCGTTGATTTCGGTGCGGAAGGCAAGATTTCACCCTCACGCGCACCCAGTTTGCACGATCTGTCATTGCGAGTCCGCCTCTGGCGGATGACAATCTCGTCCCCGGAAGGATCGTCTCTCCGTCGGCGAGGGATCACAACAGCAGGGCGGTCCCGCCGTCCGCCGGCGCAATGAGATGCGGCCCGTCCGAGCCGGCCCGGTTCACCGCCGTGGACACCGGCCACGCGGTCATCTCCGGCCACTCGCGCGGCTGCAGCAGGGCGTGGAGAACCACCGGGTCGGCCTCCGGATCCAGCCAGTCGTCATAATCATCATCGACCAGCATGACCGGCATCCGGTTGTGGATGGGCGTCATCAGCGAGTTGGGAGCGCAGGTGATGACGGAAGCCGCCGGGTCCGGCCTGGTGTTGTAGATGCCGGCCAGGGCGAAGGGACGCTCATCCTCCCGGTGTATCCACAGGGGTGTTTTGCCTCCGCCGGGATTGGCCCGCCATTCGTAAAACCCGTTGATGGGCACCAGGCAGCGGCGTTGGGCAAAGGCCGAGCGGAAGGCGGGACGCTCCGCCAGCGTCTCGCTGCGGGCGTTGAACAGAGGCCGCGACGACCCGGACTTCCCCTGCGGACGGTTGAACGTGAACCCCCAACGCATGACGCCGGCCCGGCGCGTATCGCCCTCGGCGGTGATGGTCAGCACCGCAGCGGTGGGCGCGATGTTCCATGAAATCTGGTAGGCGTCGCCAATATCGTCCGGGATGAACCGGAACTGGGATGCCAAATCGCCCAGCTCGGAAAACAGGCTGATTCTTCCGCACATGGGATGCAACTCCGTTCGTAAATCCCATCGCCAGTGCTATGACGATACCTCCCTCGTCGTTCCCGCGAAAGCGGGAACCCAGAAAGTCTCTGTGACAGACACGTTGGCGGGATTTTTACGCTCACTGGATTCCCGCTTTCGCAAGAATGACGGCATTCGTCAACAAGATCTAACTCAAAGCCGGCATAACCTCTTCCGCGAACAGCCGTATGGACTGTTTGGCGTGATCCGGGTCGATGTAGCCGAACAGGTGCCGGGCGCAGAAGATGTCGTGGCCGATGAGATCGTGCTGCTCTTGCAACCGCTTCGCCACCGTCTCCGGACTGCCCACCAGCGCGATGCCGTTGTCAATCCAGAAGTCGTAGGACTGGGCCCGCTCGCGGAAGGTGCGCCGCAACTCCGCCCGCTCCGGTGTCCCCGGGTCTTCGCCCCGCATCCCGAAAGGCCCGTAGCCAACGCGGGTGGAACCGATGTAGTCCTGCCCCTTGCCGGCCGGCACGGCTGACGGGAAGGCGGCGGTGGCAAGGTGCGGTTCTGCCTGCTCCCGGGCCTTTTCATCCGTCTCGGCCACGTGGACGTGGCGGGTCAGGAAGGTCTTGGGCATGGAAGTGTCGTGGCCGGCCTCGCGCCACAGACCGCGCCACGTCTCGAACTTGTCGGCGATCACCGGGTCCGTGTCGATGTTCTGCGAAACGTTGAAGTTCTTTTTGGCGGCGTACTCAAAGCTGGCCGCGCTGTGGGCGCCGAACCACACCGGCGGGTGGGGCTTCTGATAAGGCTCCGGCGTGCTCAGCGCCTCGTCGAACTGGAAATACTCCCCTTCATAGGTCACGCTGCCGTCTTTCCACGCCATCAGGATGATGTCCAGGGCTTCCTGGCTGATGGCTCGCCGGTGGTCAAAGTCCACGTTCCACCGCAGGAATTCGTGGTACGTGACGCCGGTGCCGGCGCCGAACTCGACCCGCCCTCGGGAGAGATGGTCCAGCATCGCCACCTCCTCAGCCAGCCGGACCGGATGGTGAAAGGGCAGCTGGTAGATCATCACGCCAAACCGCATCGCGCTGGTGGCCCGGGCCAACGCCGTCAGGTACACGCTGGGCGAGCTGAGAAAGCTCACGTCCGAGCTCTGGTGCTCGATGGAGAAGTAGTACTTGTACCCCATCTGCTCCGCTTCCTGCGCCCCGCGAATGTGCTCGTCGTACACGTCCGCAGCCACTGCATGGGACTCCATCTGCGCCTGATCCAGCACGTCGTAAAGCCCGATTTCCATTCTTGCCATGCCGATTTTCCTCCCTGGTGGGCGCCTACCTACAACCTGTCATTGCGAGAATGCCGCCAGGCATTCGTGGCAATCTCGTCGAGGGACTGACGGTTTCGCGTGACCTGCCCTGCTGCCCATGCGAGGTTGCCATGCTGCGCTCGCAATGACAAGTTGGTCGGAGCAGGGGCCGGTTATTATCCCGTAGTATAATCCCAATTATTCGCCGGGGAGGGCCTTGTTATGACTGCTGTTGACTATTCCGTGCTGGAGAGCGCCGCGGGTTCGGGCCGCTCCTTCTACCCCCAGCGCCACTGGACCAAGACCCCGGAGAGCGCGGTGGACTACGCGGTCAACGTGGCCGACGGCGTGCAGCTTTCGTGCCGGTTCCACGCGGTGGATCGAGCCTATCCCACCGTGCTGTTCTTCTACGGCAACGGCGAGACCGCCGCCGGTTACGACCAAATCGCGCCGCATTACAACGAGATCGGCGCAAACTTCTTCGTCGCCGACTACCGGGGCTACGGCGCATCCGGCGGCACTCCCACCTTCAACACCATGCTGGCCGATGCCCACGTGGTGCTGGACGGTGTGAAGGAGGCCATGGCGGAGCTTCAGTGCGCCGGCCCGGTGTACGTCATGGGACGCTCCATGGGCCGCCACGCCGCCGGCGAGCTGGCCGTCACCGAGTCCGACAAGATCAACGGCGTGATCATCGAGAGCGGCCGGCCCAACCTGGGCCGGTTCGCCGACGGCCTCGCCCCCGACGTGATCAAGGCGCTGGAGGACGACTACCACGCCAAATTCTACTCCATCGACATCCCCGCGCTGGTCATCCACGGCGAATGGGACGAATTGGCCCCCGTGGCCGACGCTGTCGATATGCACGACCAGTTCAAGACCCCGGACAAGCACCTGGAAATCATCCCCAGCGCCGGCCACAACGACCTCATGTACGTCGGCTACCAGCAGTACTTCACCGCAATCCGTGACTTCATCACCCGTTACTCCGGGAGCGACGCGGCCACTTCAGCCGCAAGCCAGCCCACCGAGTAGCGCGGCTTGCCACATGGAGACCAAGCATGGGCATCTTTTACGCGAAAGTCAGCATCGCCAACCTCGCCGGAGGCGACGCTCACGAAACCGAAGCATTAGTCGATACCGGGGCCACCGATTCAGCATTCCCTGCTGAGTTACTGGAGGATTTGGGTATCCAGCCAAGAAGACGGTTCACATACGTTACGGCCGACGGCTCGACGGTGGAGTGCGGGTACGGCTCTGCCCTGTTGACTATCACCCTGGATGACGGCCAAAGCGTGAGCGATGTTTGTCCGGTGGCCTTTTGGCCGGATGAGAGTGGACAGTGCATCGGAGCGACGACGCTCCAAATGTTAAAACTGGCGGTAGATACTCCTGACGAAAGGTTGGTCGAAGTGCAGATGGGCCGGCGCGGCTGGGCGGGGAGACTGGACCAAAGCTGAAAACAAAGCAGCCCGCAAGCCTCAAATCCTCTGCCATGTCAACCTCCAAAAACCCATCCCAACCCAGCTGAGGAGAGCCTCATGGTGACAATGGAACGACCCATCATGGTTCACCTCGTCGACTCGCCGGAGGCAAAAGAAAAGTGGGGCTTTGAACCCCGACTTAGGCCCATCGTATCCGAGTTGGTCAACTTGGACTATTCGGGATGGCTGCAGCGGTTCGCGGATAACGGTTTCACTGACGCCCATGTCCAAACGCTGGATGCTCTGGTCGAAGCATGGACCGGTCAAATTGACGTTGACGACCTGTCGGAACAGCTCGCGGCTGTCGAGGACATATCCGATGCTGCTGAGCTTGAACACACCGTTGGGGATTGGCTGGAACGTGTGCCGCGAGACGGCATTCCCACCATAGTTGCCCGTGCTGAATTTCCGAGCAAGTTTGGGGCTGTTTGCTACGCGCCAGGCCAGCTCGCGCACATCATCGGCGGAGCGATAGAATTTGAGAAGACGCAGCGTGAAGCACGGTTGCAGTCGGCAGCAGATTGGTCCATGACCCCGGAGCAGGTGGCGGAAGGGATAGCCCTGGCGGAAACAGGTCTCGGTGAGGACGCCAAACATGGCCCCGTTACTGAGATGCGAAATACGATGGGCAGACATAGACCCCGTTAGGCAGGTCCCAGGTCGCGAGCCGGGAAATCGCCGGCCTGCTCTGATCCTCAGCAACGATAGGTTCAACGCTACATCAAGCCTCGTCATTGTGGCATTGATCAGCGCGTCGCAAGCCAACGTCAACCGTCCGCAACCAATGCAAGTCCAATCGGTTCAAAATGCCGGCTCAACCGTCCTGGGTTTTGGTGGATCAGATCAGGACTCTGTCAGCGGAGCGCATGGCGGATTACATCGGAACTATGGCGCAGGAAGAGTTCACCCTGGTGGTAAGTCGTATATTCCGACTCATCCACCAATAGACACAAGCCACAGTCCTGGGAACCCGGAATGGCCAGCAACGTGTTGAGCGACATTATCACTGACTATGGGCTCCTAATTGACGCGATGGAGACAAGCATGGGCATCTTTTACGCAAGGGTCAGCGTCGGCAGCCTGGATGGAAGCAGCGCTCACGAAACGGATGCACTGGTTGATACCGGAGCAACGGATTCGGCGTTTCCCGCCGCCCTGTTGTCGGAGCTGGGCATTCAACCAGACCAGCCAGCCACTTACGTTACGGCTGACGGCTCGGAAGTAGAGTGCGAGTACGGATACGCCAGATTTACCATCGCCCTGGACGACGCCCAAAGCGTGAGCGGCGTAGCCCCGGTGGCCTTCTGGCCGGACGAGAGCGCACAGTGCATCGGCGCGACGACTCTTCAATATCTGAGACTCGTCGTGGATATGCCCAACGAAAAATTGGTTCACGTCCGCATGGGAAGACGTGGCTGGGCGGGACGGCTGGACCAAAACGGCGGCGCATAAGGCCAGTCGGGGCTGCAATTACATCTCGACACAGACCAGGAGAGGATGTGGCATCATGGCAACGCAGATTGCAGAACAGATCCGGGTCGGGAGCATCGACGAGCTGAAAACCGGCGGCTGCCGGGTGGTCACCGGCGGCGGCCACGCCATCGCCGTCTTCCACCACGACGGGCGGGTGTACGCCGTGGACAACCGCTGTCCCCACATGGGGTTCCCCCTGGACCGGGGCAGCGTCAAGGACGGCATCCTCACCTGCCACTGGCACAACGCCCGCTTCGACCTGGCCAGTGGCGGCACCTTCAACCCCTTCGCTGACGACGTGCGCAGCTTCCCCGTAACCGTCGTGGACGGCGAAGTGTGGGTGGACCCGCAGCCCGCCCAGCGCGACGAAACGCAGCACTGGTCCGGCCGCCTGCGGGACGGCATGGAGCACAACATCCGCCTGGTAACCGCCAAGTCGGTGCTGGGCCTCCACGCCGCCGGCGCCGACTATCGCGTGCCGCTGCGCATCGGCGCGGACTTCGGCGCCACCTACACCGCCGCCGGCTGGGGCGCGGCCATGACCATCCTCACCGCCACGGCCAACATCCTGCCCCATCTGGACGCGGACGACCGTGCGGTGGCCCTGTACCAGGGGCTGCTCCACGTGGCCCGCGAGTGCGCCGGCCGGCCGCCCCGGTTCGTGGTCGAACCCCTGCCCACCGGCGAGACCCGCCCGGAGGTCTTCAAGCAGTGGTTCCGCGACTTCATCGACGTGCGCGCCGAGGACGCCGCCGAGCGGTGCCTGCGGACGGCCGTCGAGCTGGGCCTGCCGCCCGGCCACATCGCCGACATGATTTTCGCCGCGTCCACCGACCATATCTACCTGGACGCCGGCCACACGCTGGACTTCGCCAACAAGGCTTTCGAGCTGCTGGATCACATCGGTTGGGAGCACGCCAGCCAGACGCTGACCAGCCTCGTCCACGGCATGGCCCGCGCCCGGCGCAGCCACGAACTCAGCGCGTGGCGGCACCCCATCGACCTGGCATCCCTGGTGTGGCAGGCCCGCGAGGAACTGCCCGCTTTGCTGGAGCAGGGCCGCCAGGCCACCGGCTGGAACGGCGAGGACGCGCTGGCCCGGGAGATGCTCGGCGAATCGCCGTCCGACATCCTGGACGCCATCAAGGCAGCGATAAAAGCCGGCGCGACCGCCGAACAGCTGGGCTCCGCCGTGGCCTATGCCGCCTTCCTGCGCATGGCCCACTTCCACATCTCCAACGAGTTCGGCGACTGGGACACGGTGCATAACACCCTGACCGCCGCCAACGCCCTGCACCGAGCCTTGCAGCGCGCCCCCTCACCGGAACTGCTGCGCGGCGTGTTGGATGTGGCCATGAGCATCTACCTGGACCGTTTCCTCAATATGCCGGCCCAGCGCATCCCGGAGACCGGCGGCGAGCCGGCCGACGGTACCCAACTGCTGGCTGAAATCCGTGAGCGCATGGACGTGCGCCAGCAGGTGGAGGAAGTGTCGCACCTGGTGTCCCGCTACCTCACTGGCTCCTGCGAACCCGACGCGCTGGTGGCCGCCCTGGGCCGGGCCATGCTCAACGAGGACGCCGGCTTCCACTCCTTCCAGATCGTTGACGCCGGCTTCAGCCAATACCGGCAACGGCGCGGAACCGAATCGGGCCGCCACGTCCTCATCGGCATGGCCCGCTACCTGGCCGCCCACGCCCCAACCTCCCGCGCCGTCGGCCAGACCTACCAGATCGCCCTGCGCCTGCACCGCGGCGAGGAAATATTCCGGGAGTAGCCGACCGAACGCCCAGCGGAGGGCTTATAATCCGACTATCCGGAGTGCAAGAAGAGCAGGATGGTCATCCAAACCTATCAACTGGCCAGCCGTCAGTTGTTGACGCAGGCGCGGACCGAACTGTGGGAAGGCGACACCCGCCAGGCGTCCGAAAAAGGCTGGGGAGCGGCGGCGCAGATGGTGAAAGCCATCGCGGAACAGCGCGGGTGGGAGCATAAAACCCACCGCCAAATCTGGCAGGCTGTGCGCCGTCTGAACGACGAAAACAGGGAAATTGCCTTAAGCGTCCTGTTCAGGTCCGCCAACCACTTGCATTCCAACTTTTGCGAAGATCTTGACGCAGCGGACGACGTCGGCGACGCGTTGAACGACGTAGAGCAGTTTATCGACCTACTGGAACCATTGATAAACTGATCCTCATTCGAATTGTCTGAAAGCCGCCGGGTCATTCGATCGCAAGAGGTATGAGACATCATGACCGTCCCTGCCACCATAGTTCAAGCTGCCAAAGACAATATCAGCAGGCTCCTGGAAGAGGCTTTCCAGGGGACGATAACCTTTGACCCGATTACGGTTGAGCCCATCGTCGATTTCTACGGTGAGGACACAATTAAAATCATCGTCGTCTATGACGGCGATTACGCGCTGCTCGACCCCAACAAGATCAACAGAATATCCTCGCAACTGGATGACATCCTGTACGACTTGGGATTCCGCAATTTTCCGTCGGAGTCCTACATCCCCAAGGACGAATACCCCGAGTGGCTGTGGATGTCCAACCACCCCAGACCCTGGGAACTGGAATAGCCTTGGACTGGCAGCACCTCATCGACGCGGCGAGGATTCTGGCCGGAGTGTCCGGGGGCGAAACTACGCCGGGCCGACCACGTCAAGCCATGCTCAAGCGGGCAGTAAGCACAGCTTACTACGCGATGTTCCATGCCCTTTGCGAGAGCAACGCTGACGCCCTCGTAGGACCGTCGCCATCAAGGCAGGACCTCGATCTTTGGATACAGACCTACCGCGCTCTGGACCATAGAGCAGCACGGGAGCGTTTGGCACGGGTTCATTTACCTGAAATCCACGACTTCGCAAGTGTATTCGGGCGTCTGCAAGCGGACCGTCTCGAAGCCGACTATAACCCCCGCAGTACGTTCACACGGCAGGAGGTCGTTAACCTGATCGACCGCGCCGAAGCGGTAACGCAGGCTTTCGTCAACCTCCCGGCGCGCTCACACGTACCCACTTTCCCCAAACTGTCATTGCGAGAATGCCGCCGGGCATTCGTGGCAATCTCGTTGCGGTATCTGCTACGCCGACGAGATTGCCGCGCTTCGCTCGCAATGACAAAGTGGGTACGCATGAGCCCGGCGCGGCCACGCCGGATGCTCGCTACCCATTTGCTCGTGGTCCGCAGCCGGGGATGACCCATGCCAATGCGAGCATCGGTGGTGAATACAATGCGCTTCCGCAATGTATAATCAGCCCGTCCCAATCACCGTGACAACCCCGGAGGTGCGAATATGCCTGACCCGGCCGAGATGTCCATTGACGAATTCCAGCAGCTCGCCGACCGCGCCGGCCTCGGCATGAGCCGGCAGGAGGTCGAAGAACTCAAACCCATCTACGACCTCTACGCTGCCTACGCCCGGCAGCTCCATGACATCGACTTCGGCGCAACCGAGATGATCGTGGAGTACCATCCCGACTGGCCCGAAGATTAGGTCGCTTTTACCTGTCATTGCGAGGAGCGTAGTCCGCCGCAGGCGGATGGCAATCCCGCTCCCGTAGCGATGACCGTTGTCCTGCCGAGATTGCCGTCCGCCACAGGCGGACGCTCGCAATGACAGATCCTGAAAGGAGTTGTTACCCGCATGGCTACAACCGACACCCAATTGCATTTTCTGACCATCCACCAGGCCGGGGAGCTGATGCGGAAGGGCGAGCTCTCGCCCGTGGAACTGACCCGCGCCTGCCTGGACCGCATCGCCGACACCGACGACCTCCTCCATTCCTTTATCCTGCTGCTGGCCGACGACGCCCTGGAGCAGGCCCGCGTCGCCGAGGCGGAAATCCTGCGCGGTGATTATCGCGGCCACATGCACGGCATCCCCTTCGCCCTGAAGGACCTCTACGACACGGCCGGCGTCCGCACCACCTCCGGCTCCCGCGTTGACATCGACCGGGTGCCCGCTGAGGACGCCACCACCACGGCACGGCTCAAGGCCGCCGGCGGCATCCTGCTCGGCAAGCTGGCCATGCACGAGTTCGCCCTGGGCGGCCCCGACTGGACCACTCCCTTCGAGCCGGCCTGCAACCCCTGGAACTTGGCCCACATCACCGGCGGCTCCAGCAGCGGCTCCGGCTCGTCGGTGGCCTCGGGACAGGCCCTGGGCGCGCTGGGCTCCTGCACCGGCGGCTCCATACGCGGCCCAGCGTCCCTGTGCGGCATCGTGGGCCTCAAGCCCACTTACGGCCGCGTCAGCCGCGCCGGCGTCGTCACCCTCAGCTGGTCCCAGGACCACGCCGGGCCGATGACGTGGACGGTGGAAGACACCGCCTACATGCTCCAGGCCATCGCCGGCCACGACCCCAAGGATCCCACGTCGAGCCGCGCCCCGGTGCCCGACTACTCCCTGTCGCTGCGCGAGGACATTCGCGGCGTCAGGCTGGGCCTGCCCCGGCACTACTTCTTCGACCCTGATCCCAGCGTCAACGCCGAGGTGGTAGCCACCGTGGAGAAGGCCATCGGCGAATTGGAGAGCCTGGGCGCCATTGTCGAGGAGGTCTCCCTGCCCAGCCTGGACCACGTCCGCGCCGCCAACTCGGTCATCATGGTCAGCGAGGCGTATGCCTACCACGAACCCAACCTGAAGGCCCGTCCCCAGGACTTCGGCGAAATCACCCGGGGCCGCTTCCGCATCGGCGCGCTGATGTCCGCCGCCGACTACCTGCAGGCCCAGCGGGTGCGGACGCTGGCCCGACGCGAGTTCGCCGAGGTCATGCAGACGGTGGACTTCCTGGTGACGCCCACCATGACCCAACCCGCCGCCTCTTTCGAGGACTACGACCCTACCAGCACGGTGCGAGGCCGCAGCTTCACCGCGCCCTTCAACGTCACCGGCCTGCCCGCCATCTCGGTGCCCTGCGGGTTCACCGAAAACGGCCTGCCCATCGGGATGCAGATCGCCGGCAAGCCCTTCGACGAGCCGGGGGTCATCCAGGCCGCCTACACCTACCAGCAGCACGCCGGCTGGTACAACACCCGCCCGCCGATGTAAGGCAATCTCCCTATCATCAATAGCCATCCATGAAACGCGCGTTAGCCGTCCGCCGCTGGTGGATTGCTGGAGCTACCGTCGCCCTGGTGGCGGTCCGCATCGCAATCGCCGCGGCGTTCAGCCTGTTTGGCCGTGAACCGGCCGACCTCGGCGGCGTCATCGCGGCGGCGCTGACGGTTGTGGACATCCTGTGCCTGGCCCTGACGGTGGTCGCCATCGTCGCCTTCGTACAGTACGGCCGGATCTTCAGGACGCGGGTACCGACGGAATGAATCTACCGCCGTTTCGCGGTATCCACTTTCTACGATGTGTCAACGCGAGAATGCCGTCAGGCATTCGTGGTGACCCCACGGCGGCGTGTCGGGGATGACCGGGCAAAGCACGCGGCGTGATTCACAAAATCTTCACGAAATCACGCCGCTTTTTTACGTCGATTTCACATCGGTAATGTAACATGTGTGTTAACGAATGATGTCTTGGGATCGTACGACTCATAAATTTGCCGCAACGGTTCCTCGGTTCATTCCAATACTCACTTTCTCCGGCAGCGCGGCAGGGGCCTCGATAACTGCTACTGTCGCCGCCGGACATAGCCATCCAAAGGCCCGCGGACGTTCGGCGCGCGGGCCGATCGGGAGACACCGCCGTGACAGTAATAACCCGCTTGGGGACATCGTCCCGCGTAACCCTGGCTATATCCGTCGTATCCTTGATCGCCGTCATACTCCTGGTCGTTTTGGGCCATGACGCGGGCTATGGGTCAATGCCCAAATCGTCCTGATTTCTCGACCCAACGCCAGCCTGGGCGACGGCATGTAACCGTCCAAATCTGGAGACGCGTTCTGGACACCAATCCGTCGTTCCCGCGAAAGCGGGAACCCAGATGTCCCAGCACAAGCAATCCCAGAGTTTGAAGTGTTTACCGGATTCCG
>JAGWBI010000040.1:23923-25548 GCA_021295965.1 Dehalococcoidia bacterium
CCAGCACAAGCAATCCCAGAGTTTGAAGTGTTTACCGGATTCCGCTTCAATTCCTGCTACGAGATTGCTGCGGGACCGTAACTACGCTCCACCGGTGAAAGCCCCACATCAAATATGAACGCTAACGAAGGCATCGAACTTCCATTTCACCCCGTGAACCCGGCCCACACCTCGGGCAACCGGGCGGTGGCTTCCGGTGGAAGCGGTCCCCTGGCAGCATATTCAACAGACTGTTCCAGGTGTTCCAGGCTCGAATAACCCACCAGCACGCTGCTCACGCCCGGGTTGCCCAGGGCAAATCGTAGCGAGGCCTCCACCAGGCTGCCGGCGTGCCCCTCCTGCACCAGGAACCGAAAACCCTCGCCCCGGGAACGGTCCTGGTCGTAGTCCCGGCCTGAACCAATGGGCGCGACCGTCGGCACCGCCACGGGATGCCGCGTTGGCTCCCCGCTCAACGCGCCCGCCGCCAGGACCCGTATCACCAGCACTCCCATGCTGTTGGCGGCCGCCCGCTCAATCTGGTTGCCGTAGTCGGGCATATCAAACCCCGGCAATACTACGGCTCCGGCGCTGGGATTGACCAGGTTGTACACCGACTGGATGGTGTTCAGCGTCCCCGATTCGATCACCCGGCGCAGGGCGGCGGTCTCTCCCACGGCGGTCATTCCCCAGAACCTCACCTTGCCCTGGTCCCGCAGTTCCCGCAGCGCGTCCACCACCTCACCCAGCGTTTCCTCGGGAGAGACTGACCCACCTCCCGACGCCGACGTGACGTGGTTGTGCATCTGGATCAGGTCAACCTGTTCCCGCTGCATCCGGGTCAGGCTCTCCTCCACCGAGGCGATGACGTTGCCTTTGATGCGCCCCGGCTCGTGGGTCGTGACCCTGAACTTCGTGCCAACGTAAACGTCCGCCGCTAACTCCTTCAGCACCCTTCCCAGGTTGGTCTCCGAAACGCCGTCGCCGTAGGAAGAGGCGGTGTCAAAGTAGTTGATGCCCAGCTCCATGGCGCGGGCCACCGCCTGCACCTGCTCGCCGTGCTCGCCCCTGATCATCAAACCGCCCACGTTGCCGCAGCCGAACCCGATCTCGGACACGTTGATCCCAGTGCTGCCCAGGGGTCGATAGTCCATCACATTTCTCCGTCCAATCCTGTGTGTAGCCCGATGATATTCCCCAATCCCCTCGGGGACAATCCGCCCACTCGCTCTCGCGTACCCAGTTTCGATCAAACTGTCATTGCGCCCCCGTATCAAGTACGGGGGCGCAATCCCGTTGCCGGGGGATGATCGTTCAGGAAGCGTGATCGCCATCCGCCACAGGCGGACTGCGCTCCTCGCGATGACAAACTGGGTACGCATGAGACCCGCTCGCCCTCGCAGGACTTTTTCAAAGTCCACACGTCGTTCTCGCGGAAGCGGGAACCCAGAACCCAGAACGCCTCTGTTCACGACGGACCCTGGATTCCCGCTTTCTCCGGAATGACGGTTTGGTGGTGCAATGACCGCCACAGCGACTTTGAAAAGGCCCGCGTAAGCCGGTCCGCCCTCACGCGTACCCAGTTTGATCAAACCGTCATGGGCTCACGCGCCAGAAAACCGAAGTTCATCGCCAGACACGCTCCG
>JAGWBI010000040.1:25827-32054 GCA_021295965.1 Dehalococcoidia bacterium
TGGGCCTGTAGCTCAGGCGGTTAGAGCGCAGTCCTGATAAGACTGAGGTCGTTGGTTCGAGTCCATCCAGGCCCACCATGATTGCTCCCTTCGCAGCCATGGCGCAATCATTCCCCCAAACCCGCGTCCGGGGCTACTCATGCCCCCAGCGGCCCGGGTTCGCCATCGGGTGAGGTGTTTCCATGATCGACCTGGTGGCTTTCGATCTCGACGGCACGGTGCTAGACCCGCAGAGCCGCCTTACCAACACGGCCGCCGAGACCATCGCCGACCTGGCCCAGCGCGGCATCAACGCCGTCAGCATCAGCGGCCGCAGCATCAGGCGCACCCTGGAACCCTTTGCGGAGCGTCCCCAATTGGTTTCGGGCTTGCACCTGGCCGGCTACAACGGAGCCGTGATCGTCGGCCCTGATGCCAGTTCCGGTCGTCCCGTGATGCACGAGGAACGCCTGGATGCAGACACCTTCGTGAAATTGACCCGCTACGCGCAGGATGCCGACCTGAACCTCATCTACGCCCGGTTCGATCACTCTGGCGGTCAGCTCGTTGAGGAATACCGGCACGCCCGGTCGGTCGATGGCCTGGAGGCATTCGGTGGGCCGGGGTTTGTGCTTGACCCAGATCTCTACTCCCGTTGTCTGAACGGCTGTTACAACCCTCCACCTTTGGTTGGAATGGTTGTTGATCCGGGCGAGCGCTCTGATCATATCGCCGCTTTGAAGGCTCTGGGCGGCGATCAGATCACCGTTAGCTGGGCGGTGCCCGACCGGGTGCAGGTGACGCGGCGCGGCGTGGACAAAGGCAAGGCGCTGCGCCTGCTGGCCCGGCAGATGGGCGTTCCCCTGGAGCGGGTTCTGGCCATCGGCGACGGCGATAACGACCTTCCCATGCTGCGCGCCGCCGGTATCGGCGTGCTCATGGGCAACGCCAGGACGCCGGTTCAGGAGTCCGTGCCGGGCGAGGGCATCCGCGTCGGCCCCACGCTGGCTCAGGACGGCTTCGCCGCCATGGTCCGAGAATACGCGCTATCAGGCTAAAAGTCCGCAGTCCGCTACTCCCATTGGCAGCCTTAACGCTCCGGCCCTTCAGGGCCTTCCCGAACTTACGCATACCGGAGGCCGATCGGCGCTCCTCCACCGGTAGTGACCATGCTTGACTTCAACCGTTATCAATGGCTCAGCTTCGATTGCTACGGCACCCTGGTTGACTGGGAAACCGGCATCTCCGACGCCGTAGCCGAGGCGCTGGCATCCCACGGCGTCAGCAAATCCCAGACCGAAATCCTGCAACTCTTCGCCGACGCCGAGCCGATGGTGCAAAGCTCCCCGTCCTACCTGGAATACCACCGCGTCCTGCGCGAAGTCATGGCGCTGATTGGCAGCGGCCTGGGCTTGCAGTTGACCGATTCCGAGCTGGGCTGCCTCGCGGATACGCTGCCTAATTGGCCCGTGTTTCCCGACGCGGCCGACGCCCTGAACGCAATGCAGCGACGCTACCGGCTGGCGATCATCTCCAACGTGGACGACGACCTGTTCGCCCGGACTGCCGATGCCATGGGCATCAACTTTGACGCGGTGATCACCTCGCAGCAGGCCCGGAGCTATAAACCAAACCTCCGCAATTTCGACCTCGCCGCCGAGCGGATGGCGGTAGAAAAGGCGGAATGGCTGCACATCGCGGAGAGCCTGCACCACGACATCGGCCCGGCCAACCGGCTGGGCATCGCGTCCGTCTGGGTCAGCCGTGCCGACCGGGGCGGCGGCACGCGCCACACCGACGCCGTGCCCGACCTCACCGTGCCCGACCTGGCGACGCTGGTGCAAATGATGGGTTTAAACTGAGATAGCGTCTGAAATCGGCGCTCATCTCGGCAGTCGCGTCTCCGCAGGATCCTCGAAGTCTGTTCAGGCGTCCAGTCTTTGTTGAATACGCGATAGACGCTCTACTTCTTCCCTGATAAGCGCCCTATATTGTTGAAATGAATTGTAACGCTGCTCGAAGGTGTCCAGATCACCCAGCAAAGCTGCACAGTCATGGACTTGCAAATGTGGTATCAATGTAGAATCGAAAAAATCAACATACAGAGGTAAATTGCTATCGGCAAAGAAATCGCGGATGGCTATCAAACTTGCCATCAAACCATCATACACATTTTTATATTCTTCACCAACATCAGTGCCGAACTGTTCACTAAACCGTTCAATCATTCAATCAATCGTTGTTCCAACCTTTCCAGTGCTTGACGCGTATGACGACGAATTTCTTTCAACTTCCTTTCCAGATCGTTCGACATAGGGGGAAAGTCTTTGATCTTATCAGCGTCAAAGTCGTAGTAATCTTCCGGGTATAGTCCCATATTTTCCAATCCGTTCCAAGTGGTTTGTTGGGCTGATGTCAGCCTCTTTTTTGTCGCCATAACAATACCTCATTTGTAGGTTAGCTCCAGTAGATCACAATCAACAGTCTCCGTCAATGAACGTGTATCCCTCATCAGGGCCTTTCCAAAGTCGCTTTTGTCATTGCGAGCGAAGCGTGGCAATCTCGCTGACGGAGGAGTCGTCGTTCTAGCAACGGGATCGCCGTCCGCCTGCGGCGGACTTCGCTCCTCGCGATGACAAAGTATCCGTGTTGAGTGTCAAGGGTTTTCACGCTACTTGCGGGGAGGCAGCAAGGATCCAAGGGGCGCCACGTGGTTGGCGACTTCCTGAATCCTCGGGATCTACCCGATGGCCCCGCGTCGGATTTGCTGCAGCGCCATCTGCATGTGCCACTCCATCGCCCCCAGGCCGACCACTCGCACCCCGACCTCAAAGTACCGTTTGGCCGACGCCGCCATGGCGTCGAAGTCCGGCGAGTCCAACCCCATGTTGTACATGATCGCCGCGCCGTGGCTCTCGGCCGTCTTAACTGCGCTCTCCAACAGCCGCATTACCTTGGGGTCTTCGTACTTGAAGGGCACCCCCAGGATCTTGGTGACGTCCCCGGCGGCCAGCCACACCAGCCGGATACCGTCGATGGCCAGGATTTCATCCAGGTCGCGCAGCCCGCCCTCGCTCTCCACCGTTGGCACGATCAGGGTCCCCTCCCGGGTCTTGCGGTTGAACTCGGGGAAGTCCTCGGCGGTGTCGAACCGGCGCAGATGTATGAGGCGGTGCCAGTCGTCCCGCAGGCCCATCAGTTCCTGCACCTCCTCCTTGGAACCCACCGAAACCGTGACGGCGGTGGCTCCCAGGGCCAGGGCGCGGGCCGCATCGGAAACGGTGCGCCGGTCGGTGCCGGTGGCCCAGGGAAATGCCTGCACCCGGATCATGGGCGAGATCCCAGTGCCGCGAGCCGCCCGTATCAGGTGGGCAATGTTGTCCCAATCGTGAGCGGTGAACATCATATCAGCCATGAAACAGTCCATGCCGGCCAGCCCAGCCACCTCCACCATGTTCGGGTGGCTGAACACATACGCGCACAGGGAAGGCTGGCCAGAATCAAGATTGGCCAGCAGCCGGTCGGTCGATGGGTCAGGAAAAAGCACGGGACACCTCGCAGGGGAGAATGGTCTGCGGGTATCTTACCAAAGGCCGGGTGACGAACCGCAACAGCCGGGTGGGATCGCCGGGCCTTTCGATTATTTCCCGGCGGCGCCGTAGTCCGCTCATCCTGAGCCTGTCGAAGGACGAGCGGACGGTGAGTGAGGAAACGTTACCGCGACAGCAATTATCTTTGGTCAGGATAATCGAAAGGCCCTGTGGGTGCGGCCGCTGCCTGGATCAAATAGCAAGCGGGGCGGAGGGGCGCCGTTGCAGTGCTGCCCTCCGCCCCGCTGCGCAGTCCGCCTCCGGCGGATCGCTTACCGTCGCGGCTCGATCCACTCGTAGCCGTTGATGTTGCGAATATCGCCGTAGAACAGGTTTTCGCTCCACGACTTGTCATCTATGTTGGGTCCCACCGCCCAAACCGCATTCCACATATACAGGGAAGCGTAGATGGACTCATCGTACATGAACTTGCCCACCTCGGTCTCCAGCCTGGTGCGGTCTTCCAGGGTGACGGCGCTCTGGGCCCGGATGGTGATGTCGTCCAGGAAGGGGTGGGTGTGCCGGACGAAACTGCCCCTATTCTGTAGAGCGTTGTACAGCCGGGCCGGGGTGTTGGAAGGTGAAGTGGCGTGGTTCGTGGCCCCGTTGAAGGTCCGTCCGATGACCGTGGGCCGGTAGGTGCCATAGGGCAAATTCTGTAACTTCACGTCGATTCCGATGTCTTCCCACATGACCGCGATGGCCTCGGCCACCTCCACTTCGGCCGGCGCGCCCCGCAGGGCCGGGATCAGCGTGATGTTGAATCCTTCGTCCCCATAGCCAGTCTCGGCCATCAATGCCTTGGCTCCCTCCAGGTCGTATTCCAGCGGCGGGATGTCCGGGAACCGGTGGGATGAGTAGCTGTAGCCGCCCACGCCCACCGGTGATCGCCGCGCATAGCCCTGCAGAAGGGTCTCCACGATGGTCTGTACGTCGATTGCCTTCACCATGGCCTGCCGCACTTTCTTGGCCTGTTCCCACTCCGGCGAGCCAATTTCGGTATTGGAGGAAACCCAGGGCAGATCCGGGTCATAGGCGGCTTCCTGGTCGGGGGTGCCTACGTTGAAATACAGCCCGCCATGGAAGTGGAGCAGCATCTCTCCGGCGGCCTGGTCGGGCACCTGCATCAGCTTGGCCCCCTCCATCTCTTGAACCAGGGGGATGGAGTCGAAAGCCATCACGAAGGTGTCCAGATTACCCGTCTGGAATCCCGCCAGCCGGGTGGACTGTTCGGGGATTTCCTGGAATTCAAGCTCGGCGAAGTAGGGAGTCTTACGCCAGTGGTCCTGGACCGCCTTCATCCGCCAGTATTGGGCTGGACGATGCTCGACGATTTCCCACGGACCGGTGGCGGCAATGTCCTTGTCCGCAGCATCGATGCCAATTTCATCCGACTGCTTCTTGCTGACGACCCAGGAGGCGATCCCCGAGGGGACGCGGTGGAACTCGGACATGATCACGTCGGGCATGGGATCACCGGTGTTGACCATCAGGGTGTGGCTGTCCACAATCTGGACGCTGCCCTCGGGATGGTCCCAGAACCGCTGGAGGGCGCTGGCCCGGGCGTGCTTGGTGTTGGTAATCCAATGGGAATAGGAATACACCACGTCTTCCGCGGTCATTTCACCGTATCCCTTGTGGAACTGCACTCCCTTGCGGATGTTGAAAGTCCACGTCGCGAAATCGTCGGAGATGCTCCAGGACTCGGTCAGCAGCGGTTCCGCCTCCAGGTTGCTGTTCCACTGCATCAGGCCCTCCACCACGGGGGCCGTGGATATGACGAACAATTGCGGGTTGACCGAATGCGCCGGGTGCCCGCTGAAGATGTTGATCTCCTCCTGGCCCATGGTTATCTTGCCCGCCGGTTCGATGGTCATCGACTGCGGTGCGGCCTCGGTAACGGCGGGCACAGCGGTGGGCGCAACCTGGGCCTGCTGGGGCGGAGCCGTCGCTGCCGCAGACCCCGCCGACTGTGCGGCGGCTTCCGTGGGAGCGGCCTGCTGGCCGGTCATTGCCTGGGGCGCTGTCGGCGCCGCCTGCTCCGGTTCCGCCGCCGGAGTGGCGGCGCCTCCGCAGGCTACGATAACCGCCAGAGCAAATGTCGCCGGAACCATCGCCCAGCGGTTTCCCTTGAAAACGTCATAACGAAACATAACCCTCCTCCCGAGAAATTAACTCGTTACTGCATTCGGCCCCATCGATCCAGCGGCTTTCGACTTCGTCGGCTTACTATATCGCGAGTTTATGGACTGGTACAGAGATATATCTATGATTATCGTAGCCATTAATTATTATGCATACGGATTACGTTATCCACCGCGGCCATCGTGACCTGCATCCGTATTTTGCCCGAACCTGGGGGGCGCGTGAGCCTGTCGGCGTTGCAGAAGCTCCGGTTTGCCAGGGCATTTCCAAAGTTAATCCGTCATTCCGGCGAAAGCCGGAATCCAGGACATCCTGAGCACAACGGCCTTCTGGATTCCCACTTTCGCGGGAATGACGGTTTGGGGCGGAAGACCGCTATTCGTGACTTTGGAAAGGCCCTGCCGGTTTGCAGGTAAGCATTGCGCCGGTACGCCGGACACGCTAACCTGAAACAACATCCGGAGCCTGACAATGGCCACCCAGAAGTATCAGCAATCCAGCCAGCAGTTCCTG
>JAGWBI010000070.1 GCA_021295965.1 Dehalococcoidia bacterium
TACGGGTGCCGGCACAGTTTGAACGATGCGATCAAGCGCGGCACGGACCATTTGTTGTCCGGGAAGAAGGCCCTGGTGGTCGGGTATGGCGACGTCGGCAAAGGGTCGGCGCAATCCCTGCGCCAGGAAGGCATGATCGTGAGGGTGTCGGAAATCGACCCCATTTGCGCGATGCAGGCCTGCATGGACGGCTTCGAAGTGGTGTCGTCTTACAACGACGGCATCAATACGGGGAAAGTCGAAGATCTGAACAAGGCGCTCCTGGCCAATACGGACCTGATCGTGACGGCGACCGGCAATTACAACGTCTGTGACGCCGCCATGTTGCAAGCCCTCAAACCGGGAGCCGTGGTTTGCAATATCGGCCATTTCGACAATGAGATCGATACGGCCTATATGCGGAAACATTGGGAATGGGAAGAGGTGAAGCCGCAGGTTCATAAAGTCTATCGTAGCGCGCTCGCCAACGACCACCTGATCCTCCTGTCCGAAGGGCGCCTGGTGAACCTGGGCAATGCGACCGGTCATCCCTCCCGGATTATGGACGGGTCCTTTTCGAATCAGGTTCTCGCGCAGATTTATTTGTTCGGGAAGAAATTCGCCGACACCCCGGGAGCGCCCGTCACCGTTGAAGTGCTGCCGAAGAAGCTCGATGAGGAAGTGGCCGGCCACATGGTGCGAGGGTTCGGCGGGACGCTGACCAAACTCACCAAGGAGCAAGCCGACTACATCAACGTGCCGGTCGAAGGCCCGTTCAAGCCGGAAACCTACAGGTACTGATTGTCGCGTTCAGTTCGGGGGAACGAAAGCCGTGGATCGTCCGGTTTCCTCCACGGCTGCGAATTGACAGGATCGTTCGGAAATTCCTATGGTGAGGCTCCGGCGCAGCACGGGGGAATGCTGGGTCAAAAGCCTCATGCAGCCGAGCTCGGAAATGGCCTAAATATCCGGCCTGTTGGGGCTTTTTCCAGGTTGCGAAATTTCGTGGACCGGCATACAGTACCTGAACGATCGCGTCAGCGGGACACATTTATATTCTGCATGGAGTAGGGAAAGAAGCCTATGTCGACAATGTATCAGGTTTTACGAGGTCCGGAACATTTTCTCCCCCCGGCGGCGGCCAGCATGGGCGTTTGTCTGCCGGACCCGGGGCAGGCGCATATTCATGGGAAAATCGTCAATGAGGATGAGGCCATGGAAGTCGCGGCCCGCCAGTTTTTGTCGGCCAAAGTGCCGACGATTTTCCCCGGTCCGCTCGTCCTCTGGGCCTGGAACGAAAAAGCGGCCGGAAAGGCCACGGCGATCAGGCATCTGTATGAGACGCTGAAGGAATGCGTCACGCCGTCCCAGCAGGCGATGCTCATTCCCATGCCCGATTACCGGCCCAAGTATCCGAAAATCAACCCTGAAATCGAAATCAATCCCAACCATCCCAATCTCACCATTTGGCATAACAAGATCGACACCTGCATGTTCGTCGGCGTTCACTGCCACCAGGCGAACCTGTCCCTCAAGATTATCCGGGGCGGCACCTATTGTTATACCATCGCCATGTGCGCCCAGGCGGGTCATGAAGATGCCATGGTGTCTTTCCGGGATGCCACGGCCGACAAGATCAGGAAATTGGCCGATTGGGTGAAAAAACTCAAAGGGTCGGTCGAGCCGCCGAAAGACTGAAACGACGGCATTTTTTCATTTATTTACCATTCGTGAGACGCTACAATACTATAGACATATGCTGTTCAGATGAAACGCCCTGTGAGACAAAGCCGGTAGGCCTAATACAGAAGGAGGCGCAGTCATGGCAACGCAATCGTTAGTCGGGACAAAAAACAGAGCCGGGCAGGTGGTGACTGATGCCTGGAAGCTGTTGCATGAAGCCGAGCGAACTCCCTGTTTTTATACGGGCAGTGAAGTCATTAAAGAAGCGGTCCGTCGTGCGAACTGCGACGTGATGATTGCGTATCCGATTACCCCGCAAAGTGAAGCCGCGGCGTTGATCGGAGAATTGTTTGCCGAAGGATTTATCGGCGACTACTTCCGTGGGGAAAGCGAGTTCGCGGTGATGTCCCAATGTGCCGGGGCGGCCTTCGGCGGCGCGCGGGTGTTCACCACGACCGCGGGCCCGGGCACCATGCGCGCAATGGAGAACTTTCCGATGTGGGCCGGAGCGAGGCTGCCCATTCAGATGATCGTGACCTGCCGGGGCATCAACTCTCCCCTCTCCATTCAGCCGGATACGTTGGAAATCTCGTATCTCTTGAACACGGGGATGCTGGTCTGGCATGCCGAGACGGCGCAGGATTTTTATGACTGGATTCTAAAAGGATACATGGTGTCGGAAGAGCCGGACGTGCATTTGCCGCTGGCGCTGTGTTGTGACGGGTTCTTCGTGACCCATACCAAAGACGTGGTGAACCTGACGCCCGCCGACATGTGCCTGCCGCCCTATGACCCGTACCGGTCGCCCGTGCCGTGCATGGATATGGAATGCCCGCCGGTTCGGATGATGCGTGACCCGTTTGTCATGAAGAGTAACTATATCAGTTATGCCACGCATGCGAGCTGGCAGCAGGAAGTGTGGGCGGCGATAGAGCGGTCCAGAAAGCACACCATTCGGTGGTTGGACGGCCTGATTGAAGTGGACCGGCCCGATGCCGAGATATTGATCGTCTCATCCGGCACCGCGGTATCCCAGGGTCGTGAAGCCCAAGCCCTTCTGGAGGAGGACGGCATTGACGTGGGCATCGTCAAAATCAAATCCCTGCGACCGTGGCCAGGAGACGAAATTCGGGAAGCCACCAAAAATGCCAAGCACATCATCGTGCCGGAGTTCAACGTCACGGGGTGGCTTGCCAAAGAAATTCGTGCCACGATTCCTGATGCGGATCGCGTGTATGCCGGTCCTCACGTGTGCGGAGGCATGACCATGCCGCCGGAAGTCATCGCGGCCGACCTGAAAAAGCATTTGGGCCTGAAATCCGAAAGC
>JAGWBI010000071.1:0-5096 GCA_021295965.1 Dehalococcoidia bacterium
TGCCCTGGGCGGTGGACACCAGGAGGACGCCGCCCTCCAGGATGGTCTCCCGCAGGTCGATGGTGGAGCGGGACTGGCCCAGGATGGAGCGGGCCCGCTTGGAGGATGCGTAGTAGGCCAGGCGGGTCTGCACCGGGGCCAGGGCCTCGGCCCGGTACTGGCGGTGCCAGCTGCCGAAGTCCCTCTCCCACCACTCCATGATGTAGGGGTCGGAGACCTTGGCCAGCACCTCGCCCCGGAACTTGCCGTCAGAGAGCAACTTCAGTCCGTCCAGGATGGTGTGCTGGTCGCCGGCATCGGTGGAGGGGTGGGAGTTGGCTTCGTGGAGGGTCTTGACGGTGTGCTCCAGGATGGACTGCATCCGGGGACCCCACTGTTCCCAGAGGCCCCGGGCCACCCTCACCACCGAGTCGGCGGTGCGGTCCCTATCGGCGAAGATGCGGGTGTCCAGCAGGTTGATGCCGGGCGCGCCCTGTTCGTCGGCCAGGTCGATCAGTTTTACACGGTTTACCAGGGATTCGGGGATGTGCTCCAGCAACCCGGCCACCAGGTCGGCGTGGGGATCGACGACGATAATGGCGTCGCCGTCCCGGCCCGCCGCCTTCTCCCTGAGCTTGTGGGTCACCAGGTGGTGCATCAGGGTGGACTTGCCCATTCGGGTGCGGGCCACGTAGAGATGGTGGCGGCGGAGCAGGTCCTCGGGGAAGCGGATCTCGCGGGTCTGCCCGCCGGTGGTGTCGCCGACGAGAGCGCCCTCGGCGGTCCCGCGGGCCGGGGGCAGCAATGACCTGGAGCCGGAGCGCTCCACCAACGGAGTCTCATCCCTTTCACCGGGCGGGTGCCACAGGGAGGCCACCTCGCGCACGCCCAGGACGCTGCGTCTGCCGAACAGCCCCGGCCCGGCGGGATGCAGGTTCCCGGTGGGTAGCAGAGGGCTCACGTCGCCCACCTTGAACCTGGCCCCGGCGGGGTGGTCGTAGTGGCGATAGGCGGAGGCCACGCCCTCCAGCAGCTCCTCGGCCCGCTGTATGCGGCCCCGTTCCGGCAGAACGGCGACCACCTGCAACTCGGCGTCGAAGGCGATGCGGGAGACCTTCTCCCCTATCAGGATGGGGTCGTAGACCCGGCTCCGGGCCTGCTTCCAGCGCCACCAGCCCCAGCCGGCCATGGTGATGCCCAGCGCCGAACCCAAGCCCAGCAGGGACGCCTTGAGGATTTCGCCGTCCTGCACCCAGAGGTAGCCCCGCAGGGCCAGCAGCGCCCCCGCGCCCAGGACGGCCATGGTGACGCCGTCCAGTTGCAGGGGCTTGGTCTGGTAGGTGTAGGAGGGCTCGCGGTTGTCGGGGACGGCCCGCTTGTGGGCGCGGGCCTGGTGGGCCTGGGACCAGTCGGGTCCTAGGGAGCGCAGCAGCAGGCGGGAGACCAGCCGCTCGCCGGGGCGCAGGTCGGACAGCGCCCCCAGCAGGGCGATCAGGGGATCGGAGCCGGTGTCCAACAGGTCGTCGTCGCGGAAGGTGCGCAGGGGCACGAACTCCGGCCCGCCGGAGCGGAGGGTCAGGCCCCAGGCCTGCTCTCCAGTATCCAGCCGCAACGGGTCCTCTTGGGGCGGCACCTCCCGGATGCGGGCCTGGGGGTAGTGGGCGGCCAGCTGTCCCTGGACCACCTGGCGGTCCAGGCAGCGGGCCATCAGGGTGACGCCGTTGGCGTCCCCGGCCAGCTCCAGGGAGAAGGGTTCGGGGACGGCGATGGACTGGAGCAGGTTCTCCACGCCCACGGTGCGGGGCGGCGTCACCGCCAGCAGCGCTGGTGCGCGCCGTTTCCTGCCATCGCCGAAAAGGATTTTCTTCATGTTGATATTCATACCGGTTGCCTTCCTTTCGTTGGGTTGTCAGTTACGGGCTAATGCCTGGGTCCGGGCCGCCACTCGATGACTTCGGTCTCCTCGGGGGTGGCCTCGATTCGGATGGGGAAGCGGTTACCCCGGGCCAGCAGCAGCCCGTCGCCCCGGGGACAGGAAAGCAGCCAGCGTTGCAGTTCCACCGGCAGGTCGAAGGCTTCGCCCACGGTGGCGACGGCGGCGGCGTCCTGCTGGAGCAGCAGCTTGAAAGCCGCGTTCTGGAGCAGCGCCCGACCGGAATGGCCGGTGATGGTGCGGGAGGAGTCCTCGGAGAGCAGGTCGAATTGCAACCCCAGCCGGTGCTTACGGGCGCGCTTGGCCATGCTGACCATGAAGGCCGCGCCCTCGGGGTGCTGCATGATGCTCCACACCTCGTCCACCACCAGCAGGCGTGGCCGGGGGTCCTGGGCGGCGGCGGCCCACACCGTCTCGGTGCAGACCATGGCGGCGGCGGGCCGAAGCTCCGGCTCCAGCAAGTGCAGGTCGAAGACGGTGACCAGGGCCTCGTGGGTCAACAGGTCGTCGCCCTCGTCGGAGAGCAGGTGCCGCAGGCTGCCGGTGGCGAAGGGCCGTAGCAGGTGGGCGATGTCGCCGTCGCCCTCCTGTTCCAGGAAGCCGTAGAAGTCTCTAAAGCCAGTTCGTTCCCGGTGCTCGGCGTAGTAGGCGGCGAGGGCGTGGTCGAGAGACGACCTGCGCTCGGCGGAAAGTCTCTCCCCCACCATCACCTCGATCAACCGGCGCAGGCTGCCGATTCGCTGGAGCAGCTCCTCGCTGTCGCCCCGATCGATGACGAAGGGGTTCATGCCCTGGCCTGGGACCCCCGGCGACAGGACGCGGCCGCCAGCTGCGCGGGCCATGTCGGCGTACTCGCCCTCGGGGTCGATCACGTAGGCCCGAACGCCACGGCACAGGCCGCGAAGCACCCCCAGCTTGGTGGCAAAGGATTTGCCCGAACCGGAGCGGGCCAACACGGCGGTGTTGGCGTTCAGGTGGGTCCCATCGAAGGGGTCATAGACCACCGGGGCGCAGGCCCGCAGGTCGATGCCGTAGAGGGTGCCGCTCCTGGTGTCCAGGTCAGGCGGCGAGAAGGGGAACAGCCGCGCCAGTGACGATGTATCGAGAGTGCGCCACACTGCCACGGCGTTCAGGGCCAGGGGCAGCGTGGAAAGCAATCCCTCCCTTTGGCGGAAGGCCAGGTTGTCCAGCTTGCCCAGGGTGGCTGCGAAGTGAGCGCGGGCCTTCTGGGTCAGGTCTTTCAATGTTTCGGCGTCTTCTGCGTGGAGGGTTACCGACAACGACGCGTGAAAAAGCCGCTCACGTCCCCGCTGCACTTCGTCCCGGAGACGGCTCACGTCCTCCAGGGCGATCTCCGCCTCGGGGGACATGGAACGGCCCCGCTTGAAGGACAGGCTTTGCGCTGACTCGAACCTGACCTTCTGCCACTCCAGGGTGCGGGCCGCCTGCTCCGACGGTATGGCGCCCAGGTGTACGGAGAGGTCCATGGGCGCCCCCGTGGCCATCAGCGCCTGCAGGAAGCCGGGCGCCAGGGAACGGGGCCATTTGCCCAGGTGCAGGGAACGGGTCAAACGCTCCCCGATGCGGATGTCGCGGCGGTTGACCTCCACCTCAAGTTCCGCATCCTCGTCGCGCTCTATCGGCGACCCGCCCAGGGCGGCGGACAGCCACAGCAGCCGCAAAGGCTCTCCCGCCAGGGGGAACACCCCCAGGCCGGCCCGGACCAGCAGCCCGTGCAGCTCGTCCATGCGGTTGTGCTCGCAGACGGCGTAGAACCTGCGGTCCAGGATGCCCTCACGGGTCTCCAGGTTGCCCAGGAGCCGACCCAGGGAGTCAGCCGCGTCCTTGGTCTGTTGGGGCAGGTCCTCGGGCTGGGCCTCGGCCAGCGTGCCCCTCAATGCGGCCAGCACCGGCGGGTGCTGGCGCACCAGCAGTTGCACCGGGAAGTCCAGGGCGTTCAGGGAACCGGCGAAGGCCCCCAGCTTGGGTTCGTCCAGCTCCAGCCCCATGACCTCGCTGACCGACAGCTTCACCCCGTCCAAGCGGACGGGCCCATCGTTTTCCAGGTGGGACAGCATGAAAAACAGGGCCAATTCCGGCGGCGGCTTGGGCGGTTCGGGGTCCGGCTCAGTGGCCTCCCGGCCTTGGGTATCGGTGTGCTTGCCCCGTAAGGCCAGCCTCTTGATGTCGGGTAATGGTGGTCTCATATCTCTTTTCTCCTTGTATCTGTTATGGGCCGGGCAGGATGGGGGCCAGGCCGCTGCTGATCACCAGGGCGATGGCCTTGGCCAGCAGGACCACCACCAGTCCGACGATTGCCATGATGACGGCGTTCCTGGCACGGCCCCGTCGCCCCTCTCCCTCGGCGCCCTCGGCCATCAGCACGAACCCGGCCCAGACGATGGCGAAGAGGCACAGTCCCACCCCGGCGTAGGCCATGCCGGTGACCACGGTGTCGAAGGCGTTCAACATCTCTTCCCGCTCGCCCCACGGCACGGCGGCGATTGACGCCAGGGCCGCGCCGGAGGCGAACAGGATTCCTGCGATGCGCCCTACCACGGCCAGTGCCACCAGGAGGAATCGCCCTCCTCGGTCTGTTCCGCCGAGGGCGGCGGAGGTGTGGGCGGGGGCACGAAGAGATACTGGAAGGGGTTGTCGGCCCCCATGCCCAGGGGCGAGACCTGTGCTGTGTTCGCTGCCGGGGCCAGGGGCAGGGTCTCCGTCCTGGTGCGGGTGACCGGGGCGCGCTGTCCCTCCACCGCCCGCACGTGCTCCGGGTGGTGGACGTATATCCGGACGGTCTTAATCGTTGAGCTCTGGCCGCAACGACAGGTAACCCGCCGGGTGTACACGTCGGTGCGGGCCGGGTGATGGGTGGTCTGGAGCATCGGCGGCAGCGGCACGTTCAGCGTTGCCGTAAGCTCGGCGGTGATTTCCAAGTCATGAATTGCCTTCTCCTTGGCGACGGGCAGCCGGAAGCGGGTCTGGCCGCCGGAGACGAATGCCACGCTGGTGCGGTGCGCTCCCGCCTCTACGTTGACCGTTCCGGCGATGCTCGTCACCGAGGCGTCCAGCAGGGCTGGCACCGACTGGCTGAAGTGGCCGCCGTAGACCGGCAGGTCCACCTCCTGCCTGGTGCCGGTGATGCACTCCGAGGCGATGACGCCGCTGATGGCGCCCGGCG
>JAGWBI010000071.1:5250-6563 GCA_021295965.1 Dehalococcoidia bacterium
GAGTGGACGATGGCGTTGGCGCCCATCTTGAGGGTCCTGCCGGTCCGTCCGCCGAAGACCCGCACCTTCAGGTCCAGGTCGTGGGCCGCCCGCAGCGAAACCCGGGCGGTGTTGCCGGTGACGGCCAGACCCTCGATGAAGACGCGGCGTCCCGGCACCGGGTCGGGCGGCTGGAAGTAGATCTCGTCCAGCCGCCAGCCCGGGCCCTCGTCGTCGGGGTCGTCGGCCAATGCCGTTGAGGGCAGGGTCACCAGGGCCAAGGCCAGCAGCCCGGCCGCCACCGGCAGGAACCGGCTCCAGGGCTTGCTGCCCTGGGTGTCCTGCTTGGGAGGCTTGCCGCCGTTGGCGTTCTCCGGTCCCTTGGGCCGCCGTTTTCCGAACCAGCTGTGGGGCCGGAAGGGAGGACGGCCCTTCTTCCGTGCTGCCTTGACTCCCTTGGCGAAACCGGCTGCCGCTTTCTTGGCCAGCAACCGCAGGGGGTCAGGTTTGGCCTCCGGCATGGGCGGGGCTTCGCTTCGGGCCAGATGGACGGGGGCGCCGGCGTAGCGCCTGGCCCCCAGGTTGAACTTCAGCAGGTCGGCGGCCACCAGGGGCAGCCCCCGTCCTCCCACCTTCCCCACCGTCAGGGCGATGCCCGCGATACCCAGCAGGATGGCGATGCCCAGCCGGAACTCCATCGGGCCGAAGGGGAAGTAGCGGTAGGCGCCGTAGGCTATGGCGCAGACCGCCACCACCGCCACGATCTGGGGGAAGGTGAACCACAACAGCACCTTGTCCTCGGCCTGCACGTGAGTCGGGACTTCATGCTCTCTCATTCCGTCCCTCCTACACGCTGCCGGTGTTGCTGTCCGGGCCGATGCTGCTGGTAGGATCGGGCACGGTGGGGTCCACCGGGTTGCCGACGACAGCGTTCATCACCAGCTCGACCACTCCGTAGGCCACCAGGGCCAGGACGATGCCGGCCAGGGCGGTCATCATGGCCGCCTTGCCCCGTTCCATCTGGTTGGGCGCGCCGCTGGCGGTGAGGTACATGTAGGCGCCGTAGATGAAGTAACCGACGCCTACGACGCCCACCACCAGGTTCGATATGGTCTGTGTCAGGTCGTCCATAAGGTCGTTCTCCTTTTCGGTTAAATGTCTCTCGCTTTACTTGGTCGTTGTTGGTTGCGGGTCAGTCCCGTGTCTCTACTGGCACATGGCTCCACCTCCCGGGGCGGATGGCGCGGGTCGATGCCGCGCCGTTAGTTGTCGTTGTTCTCGCGGTCGCTACGGCCCCTGGCTCCTGGGCGTGGGGCCGCTCTGGGCGGCGGGTG
>JAGWBI010000072.1 GCA_021295965.1 Dehalococcoidia bacterium
GGACGGGTACGGCTACGAAGCCTCGCCCTACCAAATGGGCCACCTCCTGCCGGTCTACGTGGCCGAGACCGACAGTCGAGCGGAAGAAGAAGCCGCGGCCCATATCCTGTGGCTCTACCACTACGGCCTGCGTCATAAATGGCAAATGTTCTTCCCGCCGGGTTATACGTCCGCGGCGTCCATGAGACGCATCCTGGCCCGTGCGGCCGACTTTGACTGGGAAAGCATGGATTTTAAGGAACTCAACGAGCGCGGCTACTGTGTCGTAGGGAGCGCCAAGACCGTGCGCGAGCGCCTCGCCCATCTGGTCAAGGAACTTGGTTTTGGCCTGCTGCTGCCCCTCCTGCACGCGGGCGATATGCCACACCATCGGGTCATTAAAAACATGGACCTGTTTGCCGCCGACGTGATGCCCGCCCTGCGCGAAGAATTCAGCCCGATGTGCTGGAGGCGGCATAGATGTAGGGGCAACCCCCTGTGGTTGCCCTTTTCCGCCACGCGCGCCGCAACACAAAGGAGGGTCGCATGGAATTCGGACTGACTGCGGACCATATTCGCATCCAGACAGTTGCCCGTCAGCTCGCCGCCGACTTTGCGACCCGGGCGGCCGAGCACGACCGGGACGGCTCGCCCCCCCAGGAGAATTATGCGGCCCTCCGGGACGCCGGCTTCTACGGTCTGGTCGTGCCCAAGGAGTACGGCGGCCAAGAGGCCGGGCTCCTTGGCTATACCATTGCCGCCGAGGAAATCGCCCAAGGCTGTGCGTCGACCGCGCTCTCGTTCAATATGCACGCTGCAACGCTGGCCTCTCTGATGCATTCCGCCCTGCCGGATGACATAAAAAAATGGGTGGCCGAACTGGCGACCAAACAGGGCAAGCTGATTGCCGCTATTCTCTCCGAACCGAGTACCACCAGCATTGTACCCATGACGTTTGCCTGTTCAACGCGGGCTCGCCGGGTGTCCGGGGGCTATCGGCTTTCGGGCAAGAAATCGTTCTGCTCCATGGGCGAATCGTCCGACTATCTGTGTCTGTTTGCCCATCCCGAGGAGATTGCCAATCCACAAACGGCCCTCGTTGCGGTACTGCCGACCGACTCGCCCGGCGTGCGCTTCGAGCATGTGTGGGACACGCTCGGCATGCGGGCGACTCGCAGCGACAATCTGATTCTCGAAGACTGCTTTGTGCCGGACGAGGCCATCCTGGGCGAACCCATTCCCAAGATTGGTGAATGGCTGGCCACCAATGAGCCGAGTTTCAATATTCCGTATACCGCCGTGTATCTCGGTGTTGGCTTTGCGGCTCTCCAGGCGATCAAAGACAATGTGACGCAGCGCCAGCCCAAAGGCTACGGGCAGCCCTTGGCCTATCACCCGGATATTCGGCGCCGGGTTGCCATGATGAGCGCCCAACTGGAAGCCGCCCGCTGGCTGCTGCGCTACGTGGCCTGGCTGGCCGACGAAACCTATGAACGCCAGCGCTATACCGACCGGCCCAAGCAGTACGGCACGACCGTCGAGGGACAAGCGGCCGAGGTTCTGGCCACCTACTTCAAAGCCAAATACATTGTGGGTGAGGCCGTCACGGCCGCGACCCGCTCGGCGCTCGAAATGGGGGGCGGTCACGCCATCTTTAAGCCCTCGGCGCTGGAGCGTCTGTTTCGCGATGGCGCGACCGCGACCATGCAGCACCCCCCCAGCGATTTTTGTCTGTCGTCCTTGAGTGTCCATGAACTCCAGCTTGACCCTCAGCAGATTCAACCGCCCCTCACTCAGGTATGGGAGTAGGGCGGCTGAGCGGCGCGTCCCCTGACAACCGCGTCGACCCCGCCCGGTGCAGCAGCGGTTGAGGGACCATTCCCTTTTCTATAGGAATGGACTAACCAAGGAGAAGACAGTGAAAAAACGCATCTATTTCAACGCCTTTCATATGAACTGTGTGGTGCACCAATCCCCCGGCCTGTGGGTCCTGCCGGAAGACCACATGGAGAACTATACCGACCTCAATACCTGGATTGAGCTTGCTCGGCTGTTGGAACGGGGCAAGTTCGATGCCCTGTTTCTGGCCGATGTCGTTGGTGTGTACGATGTGTTCCGGGGCAACCGGGAGGCCGCCCTGACCCAGGCCGCGCAAACACCGGTGAACGACCCCATGCTGCTGGTCCCGGCTATGGCCGCAGCAACCGAACACCTAGGCTTCGCCTTTACCAGTTCGATCCTCCAGTACCATCCCTTCACTTTTGCCCGACTCATCTCGACGCTCGACCATCTTACCCAGGGCCGGGTGGCCTGGAATATCGTGACTTCGTATCTGGAAAGCACCGGGCGCAGCTATGGCCGGTCCGGTTTGCCCGAGCACGACGAACGCTACGACATGGCGGATGAGTATTGCGAGGTGTGCTACAAGCTGTGGGAATCGAGCTGGGAGGACGGCGCGGTGGTCAAAGACAAGCAGCGCGGTATCTACGCCGACCCGAGCAAGGTGTGGAATGTTGTCCACGAGGGCAAGTATTACAAGATGGACGGCTGCCATCTGTCCGAACCGTCCCCGCAACGGACTCCGGTGTTATACCAGGCCGGCTCCTCATCCCGTGGACAGGCCTTTGCCGCCCGCCACGCCGAGTGCGTGTTTATCGCTTCCCCGACACCTGAGATTGCGCGGCAGACCATCCAGGCGACCCGCAAACAGGCAGAGCAGAACGGACGCAACCCGGAGGATATTCTCTTCTTTGCCTATCTCAAAACGGTCACCGGCAGCACGGAGGCGGAAGTCAAGCAGAAGTATGACGATTACCTGGAACATACGAGCTATGACGGATCGATGGCCTTGTGGTGTGGCTGGGCCGGCTACGATTTCGGTGAGCTCGACCCGGACGAACCGCTCGAATATGTTGAAACAAACGCCATTCGCACGCTCTGGAATAATTTCTCCCGAGCCGACCCGGAGCGCAAGTGGCGGGTGCGCGACCTGGCCAAATATGTCGGCCTTGGTGGCGGTGGCCCAGTGGTGGCGGGGACACCGGAACAGATCGTCGACGAATTTCAGGAATGGATCGAGGCCGGAGTCGATGGGTTCAACATCGCCTACGCCGTGACGCCGGGAACGTTTGAAGAGTTTGTTGACGGCGTCGTGCCGGTTCTCCAGAAACGGGGAATGATGCAAACGGAGTATCAGGGCGGCACCCTGCGCGAAAAACTCTACGGGGCCGGACAGGCGCGGCTGCGCCCCCCGCATCCGGCGGTGCAATACCGGCGCTCCGAATCGG
>JAGWBI010000073.1:0-4788 GCA_021295965.1 Dehalococcoidia bacterium
CAATACCGCAACGAGATTGCCACGAATGCCCGGCGGCATTCTCGCAATGACAGTTTGGGGAAAGTGGGTACGTGTGAGGTACCCGCTTTCGCTGGAACTGTCATGGGACTTATGCCGTTGAGACTGGAGTACCGTCACTCCTGCGAAAGCGGGAGTCCAGGAGCCGAAAAGTGGATGAACATTCATGGCCCTTTACGATTTCGTTTACTGGATTCCCGCGTAAGCGGGAATGACGGGTGTAAGCTCGCGCGTACCCGGTTTGATCAAACCGTGACGGGACTTATCCCCAATCCACCGAAATTCATCATCGGACACGCTCCACACCGGCCACAATGGTTCCTTTGCGTCTCTGCGTCTTCGCTCCTTTGCGTTAACATTTCCGTCCTATGACACAATGGAGTAGTTCATACGACCAAACTGGGTACGCGTGAGCGGGTGTAAGGGCTTCCAACCGCGTAACTCCTATGTCATTGCGAGAATGCCGTCAGGCATTCGTGGCAATCTCGTCGGGGTACTGACAACTACTTGCAACAAGCTTCTGCTACGCCGACGAGATCGCCATCCGCCGCAGGCGGACTACGCTCCTCGCAATGACAAAGCTGGTGAGCGCAAGGATTGCGCCCCGGCCGTTTAGCTGGCCGCAGGAGGAATCGCGTAGCCGGCGATGTTCAGTATCCAGAGCAACACGCCCAGGGTGGTGACGATCTTTTCGCCCCTGCCGAACCGGGCCGGCGGTGTTGGGCCACTCTCAAACTCCGCCCAGTAGCGGTTGACGTTGGACTGGATCCAGCACATTACGCCGACCGCAAAGCCGACCCCAACCCATGCCGACACGTCCAGCGTCAGCGCCAGACCGGGGTGGCTCAGGCCGGTGATGGCCACTCCGGGGCTGATGTTGATGGCCGCTATGATGCCGCCCAGCGCCGCAAGAATAATGATCGGCGCCATCTTGATGCTGGTCGTCATCCCCCGCTCTTCCATCAGCGTCCGGTAGGCGGTGGCGTGGCGATGCAGACGAAAGAGGCCATAGATCGGCACGAACTGGGTCAATGCGTGACACACCGGATAGGCTTCCTTGCCGGTGTGGTCCCGGTACTGCCGCCAGGTTCGGTACATCCAGTAAAGCCAGTAGAGGCCGTAGCTGAGCACCGACAGGACGATGATGCGGCTCAGGGCGATGTGGTAGCCGCGCGGCAGTTCCTGGAGTCCGGCCGCCGCCGCCGCATCAGAAAGGCGGGATGTTGTCATCGTCCGGCTTGGATCGCGCCCGTGCTGTCGGGGTTGCGCAGGGGTATCGCCACCACGATGATGGCGGTGATCAGCGTCAGGACGCCGGCGTAGTAGAACACCGCGCCGTAGCTGTCGAAGTATTCGATGATGGCTGAGGCCAGGAACGGGGAGCCGATGCCGATGACGCCGTTGATGCCGAAGAGCAGCCCGATGGCCGTGGCTTCGGTGCCCTGGCCCACGTAATCCAGCACCGACGCCTGGATTATCTGGTGCAGCGCGAAGCTGAACAGGCCCAACCCGGCCATGATGGGGATGAGCAGCAGGCTGGATCCCACGCTCTCCACCGCCAGGGAGAGCAACGCGGCGATGATGAACCCGGGCACCAGCACCGCCTTCCGGCCCCATGCGTCGGACAGCCAGCCCAGCACCGGCGCCGAGATTATCCCCATGCCCGTGAGCAGGGCGTAGTACACGCCGGCGTGTAGCGTGCTCATCTCCAGGGTCTCCCGGAGGTAGAAGGGCGTCCAGTTGAACAGCGCGCTGAGGCCGATGCCCCGCAGCAGCGCGGCGAATATCAGCGCCATGACGATGGGGTTCTTCAACATCCGCAGCGCGCTCTGGAACTGGCCGGCTAGGTTCCGCACTCCCTCGGGAGAGTCATCCTGGCCCACGCCGCGCAGCGACCACCACACGAACACGGTCATGATCACAGCAAGCCCGGCGTAGATGAAGAAAATGTGCCGCCAGATGAGGAACCCCGCGCCCAGCAGCGCGCCGGCCACCACCGGCCCGCTGACGTTGCCCAGGTTGGAGCCAAACCCGTGCATGGATATTGCGAACCCGCGACGGTCCGGGAATCGTTGGGATATGGCCGCCGCCGAGGGCAGATGCCACAACGATCCGGGGATCGATAGGAACAGCACCACCACCAGTACCAGGGTAAATGTCGGCGCGCCGCCGATGGCCGCGAAGGTGACGGCGTGGCCCAGCATGCACGCCGTAAGGATCAGGCCCCAGTAGGACTTCAGGTGGTCGATGAGGGGGCCGCCGCCCAGGCTGGTGGCGCTGGAGCCGCCCTGCCGAACCGCGAACAGCGTCGCGGTATGAAATGTGCTCAGGCCCATGGCCTTGGCAATCTCGGTTACCAGCAGGGGAAAGCCCTGGTCGAACATATGGGACAGGCCGTGTCCCACGGAGAGGCTGCTCAGGACGAATACCCGGTTCTGCTTCATGCCCGGGGTACCGGGCGCGACCGGCGTGGCTGCTTGCAAGGGCCCTCCTCGCTGGCGGGGAATGCGGTGGGCCAGATTGTAACGGCGGGGCCGGACGCCGGCAAGGACGCCTTACGTCGCGCAGGGCTGGTGCAAAGTCCCTTTAGCCGCTCATGGTGAGCCGGTCGAACCATGACTCCAGCAACGGTGGCATCCTTCGACAGGCTCAATTACTTTGCACAGGCCCTGACGTCGCGCAGGGCTTGTGCAAAGTCTCTCTAACCGCTCATGGTGAGCCTGTCGAACCATGACTCCGGCAACGCTGGGCATCCTTCGACAGGCTCAGGATGAGCGGAAACCAAATAGGCCGGTTACTTTGCACAAGACCTGTACGTCGCATGTTCCGTTTCACAGGGTTCGTCAGGATCAGGATTTTCGGGATTTTGGGATTGGCAGGACTGGAGCCGTCTGCCAATGAAGATCTACTAATCCTACCAATCCTCTAATCTTGGAAATCCTGATTCTGACAATAACATCCCGGCGGCTTCACACCTCGTAGCAGGCCACCCAATGATCTGGCGCCTTCTCCTCCGCCGGCGGGTGGGGGTTGTCCCGGCAGAAGTCGGTGGCGATTGGGCAGCGGTCGTAGAAGCGGCACCGGGGCGGCGGGTCTATGGGCAGGGTCAGGTCGCCCAGGATGTCCGGCCGTTCCCGGCGGTGCGTCGGATCCGGCACCGGCACCGCCGACAGCAGGGCGCGGGTGTACGGGTGCAGCGGGTTCCGCAGCAGCTCCTCGGTTTCGGCCAGCTCCACTATCTTGCCCAGGTACATCACGGCGATGCGGTCGCACATATAGCGGGCCACCGCCAGGTCGTGGGTGATGTACAGGTAGGCGATGCCCAATCGCTGCGCCAGGTCCTGCATCAGCGCCATGATGCCGGTGCGACTGGACACGTCCAGCATGGAGGTCGGCTCGTCGGCCACCACGAAGGACGGCCCGATCACCAGAGCGCGGGCGATGGCCACCCGCTGCCGCTGCCCGCCCGACAGCTCGTGGGGATGCCGGAACAGAAAGGACGACGCCGGCGTGAGGCCCACCATCGTCAGTATCTCGGAGACGCGATCCACCCGGTCGATCAGGTGGCCGATGCCCTGCACCGCCAACGGTTCGGCGATGGTGTCGTAGATGGTCCGCCGGGGGTTCATCGACTCGTAGGGGTCTTGGAAGATCATCTGGGCCTGCCGGCGGAAGGCCCGCAGCTGCCGCCCCCTGATGGTGGACGCATCGACGGGATCATCGGAGCCGTCGCCCGCCGGAGAATCGGGAAAGCGGAACCGGATCTCGCCCTCGGTGGGCTCCAGCAGCTTGACCAGCAGCTTGCCCACGACTCGCCCACCAGGCCCAGGCTGCCGCTCGGTTCCAGCAGGAATGACACATCATCCACGGCGTGAATGAAGCTGGACGCCTTGCGGAACAGTCCCCCGCCCACCGGGAACCGTTTGGTCAACCCGTCCACGGCGAGGAGTGGCGCTCGGCCCGTGTGGTTCACGGTAGTATTCGTTGGCGTATTCACCATATGCCGTTTGTCATTGCCAGAATGTCGTCAGACATTCGTGGCCACCCGCAACCGCCATTGCTACGCCCGCGCGATTGCCATCCGCCAGAGGCGGACTCGCAATGACAAATTGCTCGGTTGAATTGGAGTGTGTGGCAATGTGGTTATCCTCCTGCATCGTTTTTGTCCAAAGGATGCCAGCACGCGGCCCACTGCGTCCCCCGGCTCACCTGGGGCGGATACTCTCGCCGGCACTCGTCGGTCGCGTAGGCGCAGCGCGGATGGAAGGGGCATCCCGTCGGCGGGTCGATCAGGTTGGGCGGCTCCCCCGGCAGGGTGGCCAGGGCCGTCTTCTCGCCGCTGACGCTGGGGAACGACGACATCAGCGCCGCCGTGTAGGGATGCAGGGGCGCGCCGAACACGTCGTCGGTGTCGCCCAGTTCCACCAGGTTGCCGGCGTACATCACCCCCATGCGGTCGGTGACCTCGGCCACCACGCCGATGTCGTGGCTGATGTAGATCATTGCCATCCGCAGTTCCTGCTGGACGTCCTTCAGCTCCCGCAGGATGCGGTCCTGCACGATCACGTCCAGGGCGGTGGTCGGTTCGTCGGCGATGATCACGGCGGGATCGCAGGACAGGGCCATGGCGATCACCGCCCGCTGGCGCATTCCGCCGCTGAACTCGTGGGGATACCGCTCCATCAGCTGCGGGTCCAGCCCCACCATGCGGAACAGCCGGGCCACCCGCTCCCGGGCGGCGTCAACGGTGGTCTCCACCTCGTGGGCCTC
>JAGWBI010000073.1:4885-7746 GCA_021295965.1 Dehalococcoidia bacterium
CCAGCAGGTCCACGCCATCCAGCAGCACCTGTCCCCCCGTCAACCGGGCGTTGTCGGGCAGCAGCCGCATCAGGCAGTTGGCCACCGATGTCTTCCCGCAACCCGACTCCCCCACCAGCCCCAACGACTGCCCCTGCGCCAGGTCAAAGCTGACGCCCCGCACGGCCTGCACCGCCCCCTGCCGCGTCTGGTAGCGCAGGGCGAGGTCAATCACTTTGAGAACCGGAGTATTATTCAACGTCGTTATCCGCCGGGAAGTTGTCAGAAGCAGGATTTATCGGATTTAAGGCGTGCAGACAAAGTACCACTGATACCCGGTTAACGGTATGTTCCACAAAAAAGCAACGGCTTCTTAACTTGCGCGAAATCTAGACTGGCCGCGCTACCTCATGCGTACCCACTTGTCATTGCGAGTCCGCCTCTGGCGGATGGCAATCTCGTCGGCGTGGCAGAGGCTTGTCGCAAGTAGTCGTCAGTACCGCAACGAGATTGCCACGAATGCCTGACGGCATTCTCGCAATGACAGTTTGGAGAAAGAAGGTACGCGTGAGGCCGCGCCACACATTGCGTAGCGCCGACAAACGACATAGAATCTTGTCAAGGTGCCGACGCTGAGCTGAAACCGATGATCCCGCCATTTCAGCCCAACGGCTATCTGCCGCCGGGAATTCACGAAGCCACCTGGCAACAAGCTGCCGAACGCTTGGGAATCAACTCACATCGACGCGCACTACTACTAGGCTTGCTTCAAGCCTTGCATAGCCTGAGGCAATCCGGATGCCGAAAAATCTACCTTGACGGGAGCTTCGCCACCGATAAGGAACGCCCCGGCGACTTCGACGTTGCATGGGAAACGGCAAATGTGGATCCTCGACTGTTAAACACGACACTGCTGGACTTCAGCAATCGCCGTCAAGCGCAGAAGCAAGCTTTCGGCGGCGAACTTTTCCCCGCCGACTGGGAGGCTGACGAGCACGGTAGAACCTTCCTGGAATTCTTCCAAACCGACCAGCAAGCCATTCCCAAAGGGATAATCGCCATCGACTTGGGGACACTGCCATGATTGAAAACGAAAAACAATACCGGGTAACTCAAGAACGAGTGCGGACATTCTCTCGATTAGTGGATCGTATGGAAAGCGGCGAGGCGCAAAATATCCCTGACGAGGATCCGGCTATACGCCAAGCCAAAGTGAACGCTGCGCGAAGCATCCTGCAGGAGCTCCGAGAGGAACTCCAAGATTGGGAATCAAGACCACGTCCCAACGAATCCGACGCCCGACAAACCGCTTAGCGAGGGTACGCCGGCGGCATCACCCATCCTGCCGCCGCAGGCGGGGGTTCACCACCTCGTCCAGCGCCCTTCCCACCAGGTAGAACGCGCTGCACAGGAAGGTTATGGATGCGCCGGCGGGGACGATCAACCACCAGTACTTGGTGCCGCCCAGCAGGTAGCCGCCGGTGTTGGCGGTGTGGATCATGATACCCCAGCTCATGCGAAGGTCCAGCAGGCCCAGGAAGGATAGCACCGCCTCCGCGAAGATGGCCCCTGTGACGGTGAACATCATGTACAGCAGCGACAGGGGCAGCAGGTTGGGGATGATATGCACGAAGATGATGTGGAAATGGCCGCCGCCGGCCGCCCGCGCCGCCTCGATGTAGGGCTTCACCCGGATGCTCAACGCCTGGGATTTCAGGATGATGGCGGTGCCGCCGAAACCGCCCAGCACGCCGATGATCAACGCCAGGTAAAAGAGGTTCAGGTGGAACAGTGCGCTCAGCACAATGAGCAGGGAGATGCCGGGCAGCGCGATGATCAGGTCCGCCAGACGCATGAACAGCACGTCCACCAGCCCGCCGTAGTAGGCGGCCACCGCGCCGACGGTGGTGGCGATGCCCACCGTGACCAGGGCGGCGGTTATCCCCAGCACGAACTCGGAGCGGGTGCTGGAGAGCAGCTGGCTCAGGACGTCCCTGCCCAGCGGGTCGGTGCCCAGCGGGTGTCTCCAGTTGGGCGGCGCCGGATGGTCAAAACTGTCAAAGGCATAGCCGGTCACCGGGTCGTAGGTCTCGGCGTCCCACACGGTCGCCATGAGGATGGGGTGAGAAATCGCCATGAGGGCGAACAGGACGATAGTGGACAGGGACAGCACCCCGATACGGCTCTCCAGGAATATGGCCCAGCCGTTCCGGAAGGACCGCAGCGCCAGCCGCGTCCTCGCCACGGCAATCTGCATCCGGCCCCGGCCGATTTCCACCTCCGGCGCATCGAAAATGGGACGGTTTGGCTGGGGCGCAATCACTGGTAGCGTATCCGTGGGTCAAGGTACACGTAGAGAACATCTACAATCACGTGGGCCAGCAGGGAGAACAGGCCGATGAACACCATTGATCCCATCACCAGCGGCAGGTCTTCGGAACGCACCGCCTCCAGCAGGGTCAGGCCGGTGCCGGGCCAGGAGAACACGCCCTCGATGATCACGCTGCCGTCAATGGCGAAAATCAGGCTGTACACCAGGCTGGTGACCACCGGCAGCAGCGCGTTGCGGGCGGCGTGCCGGTCCCGCACCAGTTTCTCGGGCAACCCCTTGGCCCGCGCCGCCATCACGTAGTCCTCCCGCATCGTCTCCAGCATACTGTTTCGCGTCAGCAGCATCGTGCCGGCGAAGGATATGAGAGTGAGGGTGACGATGGGCAGGATCATGTGCCGCAGGATGTCCAGCGCCAGATAACCGATGCCGGAGAAGGCCCACGCCAGCGGGATGGCCAACGCCGCCACCGCAATGACCGGCGCCACCAGCGGCGCCGGCCCGATGCGTCCCGACCGCCTGAAAAAGAACATCGCCAGGAAAGTGAACACGA
>JAGWBI010000073.1:7933-8864 GCA_021295965.1 Dehalococcoidia bacterium
CCGCCCCGCCGCCACGCGATCGCCTTGCCCAGGAAGAACCCGATGTAAAAAGACGTCGCCGTGGCGGTGAGGAACAGCACCGCCGTCCGTGGTATCCGCTCCGCCAGCACCTCAATCACCGGACGGGGGAAGTGTCCGAAGGAGACGCCGAAGTTCCCCGTGACGGTGTTCTTCATGTGGATGAGGTACTGTTCCCACAGCGGCTTGTCCAGGCCGAAGGACGCCTTGATCTGCTCCCGCACCTCGGCCGGCAGGTCGGGGTTCAGCGCGTAGAAGGTGGCGTAATCACCCGGCTGGGCCTGCACCAGGAAGAACGTCAGGGAGATGATCAGGAACAGGGTCAGGACCATCTGCCCGGCGCGTTTGACGAGGTATCCGGTCATCGTCTTTGCGGAAGCAGAACGCAGGTTGGTACAATATACACGCACGCCGTAGGGGGCATCCGATGGAAGACATTTTGGTTTTGATACTGTTGGTGGTCATGGTGACCGCTGGGATGGTGTTGTTCTTCGGGGGACTGGCTGGACTCGCGATCAATGGCTATCGTTCAATGCGTCGCTCACAATCGTCAGCAGACCACGACGATTCCACGAGCGTCGAGGCTGAGGCGTGAACAACTACTTTATCGCTGGCGTATTATTCGGGCTGATTTTATTGGGCGCCAGCGGCTTTGTGTGGCAAGCTTGGGTGGCGTCGCCTGACCTGTCCCCCGCCCAACGGGAAATACTCGATGCCCTCGATTGGTTGCTGAAAGGCGCGGTGGGCGCACTGATGGGGTTCCTTGCCTGTTGGGCGCGGCATCCCCATTCAGGACGATAGGCGTGTTGGCATTTACTTGAACTGCACCAGCGTCGTCAATCCGGCGGCGTCCTGCAGCCCGCCCAACGAATAGGTGTAGGGGAAATCAACCCGGTCGCTGCGGTAGGCTTCC